>CALUYS010000012.1 GCA_944325065.1 Candidatus Gastranaerophilales bacterium
GTTTGATTATTTCCTACCCCTAAAATCCGCTACACAAGCCGATTGCCCGAAATAATCGCACCATCTGTCATACGCAAAACACTCACTTTATTACACATATCTAGGTATATTAGTAAAATATATTAAAAGAGAGTTTCAAAAAACCTGAAACCCTCTTTAATTAATTGGTTGCGGGAGCTGGATTTGAACCAACGACCTTTGGGTTATGAGCCCAACGAGCTACCAGACTGCTCCATCCCGCGATATATTTTATAATTATATTATTATACACTAAAAAATAAAAATCAAGTATTTTTTTTAAAATGCTGGTAATATAAAATAAAATATTGTATACTAAAAAAAATAAATAAAGGAGAAACTATGTTACCATTAGTAAGTGAAGAACATTCATCATTAGCTTTTGCTGAAATATTTCAAGATGTGAATGCTTTTAGGAAACAAATGATACATTATATTAAAGAACAAAACCCTGAAATAAATACTTCAATTATTGAAATAACAAATAATACAGACCTTGACCCTAAAGCTGTTGCACTTGGGGCATATATGACTTATAGATTGCTTGAACTTGCAAGTGAGGACTCTATCAATTTAGATGAAAGTTTTATTGAATAATTACTTTATAGCTATATTTAAAGCTTTGTCTAAATCTTGAATTATATCATCAACATTTTCCAATCCAACAGATAATCTGATAAAATCATCGCCTATACCACATTTAATTTTGTCTTCCTGTGATAGCTGTTTATGAGTAGAAACTGATGGGTAGGTAACAATTGTTTTTGTATCCCCTATATTAGTAACGTGAAATGGTAGAGTTAGATTTTCAACAAATTTTACACCTTGTTTAAAACCACCTTTTATTCCAAAACTTACAATTGATGAAGCTCCCTTGGGGGTATACTTTTGTGCAAGATTATAGTTTTCATCAGTTTCTAACATTGGATATTTTACCCAGGCTATATTTTTATTATTTTTTAAATATGTTGCCACTTTTAGTGCATTTTCACAGTGCCGCTGCATTCTCAAGTGTAAAGTTTCAAGCCCAATAAGAGTTAAATATGCATTAAACGGACTTATTGTACAACCTAAATCTCTAAGTAGTTGTACACGTGCTTTAACTATATAAGCTGCTTTTTTAAAATTTTCAACATAACTTACACCATGATAACTTTCATCAGGCTCAATAAGTTGAGCAAATTTTTCCTTATTCTTTGCCCAATTAAAATTCCCACTATCGATTATTGCTCCACCCATTGCATTTCCATTTCCCGAAATATATTTAGTTGTTGAATAAATAACTATATCGGCACCAAATTCAAATGGTCTTAATAAATATGGCGTTGCTATAGTGTTATCTACAATTAATGGTATATTGTATTTATGAGCAATCTTCGCTATATTTTCAATATCACATATTGAAACTTGTGGATTTGTTATACTTTCAACAAATATACATTTTGTTTTGCAAGTAATTAATTTTTCATATTCATTTGCATCATTTGAGTTGCATAATATAGTATTAATTCCATATTTTTTTAATGTTACTTTAAATAAGTTAAAAGTTCCTCCATATATTGAAGAAGAAGCTATGATTTCATCACCTTGACTTGTTATATTTAAAATACTTATTAAACTTGCACTTTGACCAGATGATACACACAATGCACCAACACCGCCTTCAAGTTTGTTTAACCTTTCTTCTAGTATTGAAGTTGTTGGATTTGATATTCTAGTATATATATGACCTTCTTCTTTTAAATCAAAAAGGTTTGAAACATGCTCAATACTTTCAAATTCAAATGCTGTTGTTTGATATATCGGTGGGCTTATTGCATTTTGGCTATCTTTTGGATTTAAACCACCATTAACTGCTATTGTTTCGATATTCATAATTTGTACCTTTTAAATTATATTTATTATTATATTTTATAATATAAATAAGTGTTATTTGCAAATTGAATATATAAAATGTAACATGTCAATATTGTAATAATGTTTGATAAATTCTCCTTTAAATGTCATACCTATTCTTTTTGCAACATTTTGGGATTTTTTATTTGTATCACGAATAATAGAAAATATTTCGTTGATATTTAAATTATTGAAAGCATAATCTTTACATGCAGCTGCCGATTCAGTTGCATAACCATTATGCCAGAATTGTTCTTTAAATAAATATCCTATTTCATAAACCTTAGTATCATTAATATTTTGAATTGTTATTCCACATTGTCCAATTTCTTCATTTGTTTCTTTTAAAATAACTTTTAGAAGACCAATATTATGTTCAAAATAACTATTAAGCTGCTTTTGAAGCCATGATTTAACTTCATCATCTGAAAAAGCATGTTCATATGCATACATTACATTTGGATTTTTTAAAATAGAACATAAAAAATCATAATCATTTATATCCATCTTTTTTAAAATTAATCTTTTAGTTTCAATATACATTTTTTATATAATATAGAATAATAAAAATAACTTAAAAGATATTACCTTTAATAACATTTGATACCCAAGGTATATAAACGTATCTGCCTCTTAATGTACCAATTGATAAATATATTATAAATAAAAATATAAAAATATTAATTATAGACATATGAAATGGTCCCAAATTAACTAATGATATATTCAAGAAAAAGTTTAAAGTACTTATAATTGCATTGAAAAAAGGGACATATGCCAAAATATTTAATATGAATATTAATAAATGTGCAGCCAAGTAATACAAAAGCATTAAAAAAATAGACTGCATTATGTGGTATTTTAAAAATGGTTTTAAATTGGATTTAGTTATTGTAGCTAAGAGCAACCAAATAATGCCAACAATACCACTTGTAACATAAGAAAGAACTGCTATAATGCGTTCAGACATTGTAGGTATATTGTTTTGATAAGAATAACAAGGTGGCATTTTTATCTCCGTAAAAAAATACAAAAATACAAAAACAACTTAACAAAAAAAATAAGTAATGATTAAGCTGTTTTTGCATTAAAACATTATTAATTATCTAATACATAACCAATGATTGATGCTTCACGAGAACGTTTAACAGCACGTGCTATCATTCTTTGATGCTCAGCACAAGTTCCAGTAATACGACGTGGCAATATTTTACCAGCTTCTGTTAAATATCTTTTTAACTTTTGTCCATCTTTATAATCTATACTTGTTACTTTATCTGCACAAAATGTACAATTTTTTCTTTTTTTCTTATCTTGTTGTTCTCTTGCCATTATTTTTTCCTTTTTTTATTACCTTTACTTTTAGTTTTATATATACAATTAATTAAAAGGGGATTTCATCTTCACCTAAAAGTTCATCACTAAACTCTTCTTCAGCAAACTCCACAACCTGATTGCTCTGTTCTTGAATACTATTGGAATTATTATTTGCTGAAGCACTAATACTTTGAATTTTTTCAAACGAACTTATGTCTATTTCAGCGACTTTACGTTCTGTTTGTCCATCTTCTGACTTGATACTTATCATTAAAAGACGCCCTTCAACAACCACTTTGTCATTTTTCTTTAGCTGTTCAAATACTTTCTGAGCTAAATTACCAATAGCTCGAACGTAAATAATATTTTGTTCGCCATCAACTTCTGAAAAATCAAGTGGAAAAGAGGCTATTGCTACATTGTTTGATGTAAACCTCTTCTCTGGAGATTTTATTATTGTGCCTGAAATAGTAGCTTTTGCTAAACTCATATTTTTTTATACTCCAACTTTTGACATTTCCATAAACATTGTTCTAATTATTGCATCATTTAATCTTAATTGACGCTTAAATTCTGCAACTTTTTGCTCAGGAACTGATAGTTGTATCGCTGTAAAATATGCATCTCTAAATTTTTGTACTTCATAAGCCAATTTTTTCCGCCCCATTTTGTTTATATTTTTTACTTCTCCATTATAAGATTTTACTAATTCGCTTAATTTGTCAATAATACTGTCAACTTCTTCCGAATCCATGTTTGGCCTTATAATTGCCAATAACTCATAAGTTTTCAACTTCTTATCTCCTTTACCATATTAATTTATTATTTTTTTATTATATCAATAATATAAACTTTAACATAAACAAAAAAATTATACAAATTTAAAATTTATATTGTTACAATTTTGTTAATTTGTAATATAATTTTATTTATAAAGTAAAAATTTATTTGAAAGGTGTAATATATTATGGATTATTTGATTGAAGTAGGAACAGAAGAGTTGCCTTATAAGTTTATACTGAGTGCTAAAAAACAACTTGAAAATTCTTTTAAAAAACTTTTTAAAGAAAATGTCATATTTTTTGATAATATTTTGTTTTATGCAACCCCAAGACGTTTAACGGTCATTGTCAAAAACATTGCTCAGAAACAAGAGGATGTCCAAAAAATAATTAAAGGGCCAAAAGTTTCTGTATTTTATGATGAAAATAATAAACCAACCAATGCAGCTGTAGGATTTATGAAAAAAAATGATATTACACTTAATGATATTTTTGTTAAAGATGACTATATTCAATCTAAAATAAATATAAAAGGACGTTTAACATCAGAAATTATAACTGAAAATATTGAAAAAATATTTCTTTCATTGGAAGGTAATCACTTTATGAGGTGGGCAGATTTATCCTACAAATTTCAAAGACCTATCCGTTGGATTGTTTCTATGCTTGATAATAAAGAATTGCCTATTTCAATTGCAAAAGTAAAATCTTCTCAATATTCTCGTGGACATCGTTTTAAATCAGATTCTTGTTTTATTCCATCAATTGATGAATATGAAAATATTTTATTTAAAAATAATGTTATTGTTAACGAAAATAAGCGTAAACAAACTATTATTGATGAAACTATAAAACTTGCTAAAACTATTGATGCAGATGTTGTTTTTGACGAGGAATTGTTGGAAGAAGTTTGTGAACTTTGTGAATGGGTTAAGCCTGTTTTGTGCTCTTTTGATCCAAAATATCTTTCTATTCCAGAAAAAGTTATAGTTACTGTTATGGCAGCTCATCAAAGGTATTTTCCGCTTTATAAAAATGGTAAATTGTTAAATAAATTTATTACTGTTGCTAATTATCTAGGTGATGATGTTTCAAATATTATTGATGGTAATGTTCGTGTTATTAAAGCAAGGCTTGAAGATGCTATTTTCTTTTATGAAGATGATATTAAAACTAAACTTGAAGATAAGTTAGATGAGTTAAAGGGAATGACTTTCCAAAAAAATTGTGGGAATATGTTTGATAAAACTATGCGTTTAATTGAAATTTCAAAATTTTTAATCACAATGCTTAAGGTGGATAATAAAAAAGAAGACATCTTAAGAACTGCAAAGCTTGCAAAATGTGATTTGGCAACAAAACTTGTCTTTGAATTTACAGAACTTCAAGGCTTTATCGGGCAAAATTATGCTAAATCATCCAATGAAAATGAAAATGTTGCCTTGGGAATCTGCGAACATTATTTCCCGCTTAATGCAAAAAGTAAGACACCTACTCAGATTGAAGGGCAAATTGTTTCAATTGCTGATAAAATTGACAATATTGTTTCGATATTTGCTCAAGGCAAAAAACCTACAGGCTCTGCTGACCCACTTGGTGTCCGACGTCAAGTTTTAGGAATAGTAAGAACTATTTTAGATAATAAATTAAATATTGATTTAGTTTCTTTAATTGATAAAACTATTGATATATCACCTTGTAAAATTGATAATAAAACTCAACTTAAAAATCAAATTATTAAGTTTATTGAACAAAGACTTAAAATATACTTAAATGAAAACTATCGTTATGATGTTCTTGATTGTGTTTTATCAAATGAAAATTCAATAAAGAACATCAATAATTTAATATTAAAACTTGAGGTTGTTACAAAACTTACTAAAAATAGTGATTTCGATGTATTTTGTGAAAATGCAAACAGAATAATTCGCATTTTAAAAGATGATAAAAATGATAATATCGATACATCTTTATTTACAAACCAAAGTGAAAAAGATCTTTATAATAAATTAGATTCTTTTGTTGACAATAAAGATTATGATAAAATAGCTATATTTTTAAAAGAATTAACTCCATATATTATTAATTTTTTCGATAATGTTCTTGTTATGGATAAAGAGGAAAGTGTTAAGAATAATCGTATAGCACTTTTAACAAAAGCAAAAAATATTTATTTTATACTTGGTGATTTTACTAAAATTGTAAATTAAAGCGATGAGGTTCAATCCTTGCTTTTTATTTTTTAATTATGTTAAAATTATTATACGATGAAAAATAAAAAAAAACGCATAAAAAAAAGAAAAGTTGCTATTGTAAGTGTTTTGCTTATAATATTTATATCTTGTATTTGGGCATTTGTTGCAGCTAATATAATTACCAAAAGTATAAAACGAGATATTTCCTCAAACGATTTAGAAAAACAAGTAGTTTCAATTGACAGTCTTTTGCTTACTGAAACAAAAGAAGGAAAAAAACTTTGGGAGCTTTATGCAGATAAAGGTGAGTATGAAAGTAGTAGCAAAATTATTATTTTAACAAATATTATAGCCAATTTTTATCAAAATGGAGTTGTTGTTGCATCTGGAAAATCAACACGAGGAACATACGATACTGAAACAAAAAAAGTAATAATTTATAACGATAGTTATATTGTTTATAAAGATGGGACTTCAATTCGTGCTGATCTAATCCAATGGGAAGGTAAAGATAAAGATATTAAAGCAAAAGATAATGTTGTTGTTATTAAACCAAATGAGTTTATTATTAAATCACAAGAAGCCGTTTTAACTAATAATATGACTTTATTCAAAGTTATTGGTAATGTCGAAACAAAGGTTTATAGTAATGGTAAAAATGGGAATATTTTAAAATGAAGAAAATAATATATATATTTATTTTAACTTTTTTATCAGTAAATGTTGTATTTGCAGCCAATCTTTTTATTGATGCAAATAAGCAAGAGCTTGATGTTGAAAAGAATCAAATTAATCTAGAAGGGAATGTTAAAATTAAAATGAATGACATGACCTTAGTTGGACCTCGTGCTGTTGGGAAAATTAATCCCAAAACAAATAAACTTGAAGAAGCAATATTCCCCGATAGTCCTTATGCTTTTCAACAAAATGGTAATAAAAAAAGTGAAATAAAAGCAAAAATAATAAAAGCATCGTTGCTAAATAAAGTTGTTAAAGCAAGTGGTGATACTCAAAGTGTTACTATGGTGAATAATCAACCTGTTTTAATTATTAATGCTGATACTCAAGAGTATGACACTCAAATTGAACAAATGAGAGCAAGCGGCTCTGTTATTGTTCACTATCAGGATATGGTGGCTTTTGGAGATAAAGCTATTGTTGATGTTAATAAAAAAGGCGATGTTAGAAAAATGCAGTTAATTGGTAATGCAAAAATAAATCAGAAAGATAACAGAGCTTATGCTGATAGATTTGTATATACTGCTTCAAATCAAGAGATTGTATCAATTGGCAATACATATTCAAAGATGATTATGGATAATGGTAAACAAATCGAAGTATGGGCACAATATCAACAGTATAATAAACCATCAAATACAATACTTGCAAGCAATAAAGTAACTATATATTATGATGACTATAAGGCTTATGGACCAAAAGTTACTGTTTTCCCAAATAAAACAACGAATAAGTTTAATAAAATAGTGTTTTTAGGACGTGCTAAAATTGTTGAAAAAAATCGCTCAATTGATGCTGATAAAATTATAATTACCTTGGAACCTAAAAACTTTACTGCTTTAGGAAATGTTAAGACTATTATAACAAATATTGATGATATGAAAGATGACAATTAATAATCGTTCAAAAGGAGCTAAAGGCGAAAAAATAGCTTGTGATTATCTTTTAAAAAACGGCTATAAAATTCTTGAAACTAATTATCATTATTCAAAGTTTGCAGAAATAGACATTATTGCCTCTAAAAATAATGTTTTAATATTCGTAGAAGTAAAAGCACGTTCCACATTAAATTATGGTCATCCGTTGGAGTCAATAAGCCCCAATAAGCTAAAGCGGATTTATATGGCAATGTTAAATTACTTGGAACATTCAAGTCAAAACTATTTAAACTATCAGCTTGATATTGTTTCAATTATTGGGTTTGACAATTCAAAAATCGAGCATTTGGAAAATGTGGGGTTCGAATAATATTTATAAATTTGCATTTTTTAGATTATCTTCAAAATCAAGCATTAATTGATAAAGTGCTTTAATATATTGCTTATGAGCTAAATTAATAGTCGTTTTATCATTATTAAGTATTGTAAATAATATTTTAAAATTTTTGTTTATTTCTATGACTATATCAAGTAGTTGGTTTTGTTGGGTTTTCATTTTTTAGTTCCTTTTGTGTTCTTATAGACTACAGACATATTTTTATTATATATAAAAATAAAAATATGACAAATGAGGCTACAAAATTACAAAATTTAGGAAAAAATATTGCTAAATATCGTAATATTAATTCTTATACTCAAAATCAGTTGGCTGAAAAAGTTGATGTAGGGCGGGAACATATAGCTAAAATAGAAACCGCTAAAAAATGTGTTAGCTTAAAACTTTTATTTAAAATTGCTGAAGCATTAAATGTAAATGAAAAAGATTTGTTTAATTTTGAAAATATGTAGTTTTTGATATATTGAAAACAGAAGAAAGATGATATAATAAATTAGTATATTAAATTAGGTTGGTACCTGATTTTAACTTTATAGCTTTTACAGATGGTTTTATTAGTGCTTTTTAAGTATCAAATAGATAATTAAAATCTCAACATTATTTTTACTTCCTACTTTAAATAACCAAAATGAAATAAGTTTTTTAATCATGCACATCATTATCCTTGCTTCGATTTCTTATAAAATAAGATGAAAGAAAAAGAGTTTTTTGCATATTATAGAAATTAAACCTTACTTTTTTATAAATATTTTTAAATTTAAATGTACAACAAAATTGTTATATAGAAAATACGTATAATTATAGAGATTTTATTAAGTGTTGCAAAAACTAAAAAAAAGTGTATAATAAAAATAAAATGTGTGATTTAATTAAGTCCCATATTTTAAACCCCATAATTTTTTAGTTTTAAAAGCGTTATTAATATAAACAAAATAATTATTAACGCTTTTTAGCTTGTTTTTATTAACACTTGTGACATCAACTTCTTTATTGTTATAATGATATACCAATTTTATAGTTCGTTTCATACAACTTTTGAAGGTTTGTCACAGAAGTTACTTTATTTATTTTACCATACCAAAAGTATGTATAATTATAAATAGATATTTGAGTTTAACCTAAATAAAATAATAGATTAATAATAAAATCAGCAACAAGTAAATAAATTGTACATTTTATAGCAGATTTAGTTGTTGAAATTCCGACATCGGCTGCACCACCATTTGTTATATAGCCTTGTGTTGCACATACACAAGCAATGACTATACCAAATATAACCCCTTTGAATAGACTTATATAAATATCTTTTGGTTGAATAAACAGCCAAACAGAATTCATATAACGATATGGATGAAGGTCTATTGTGAAATATGCAATTATTAATCCGCCAATAATACCAATAAGTTCGGCTAGAATAACAACCATAGGAACAGTAATGGCTGCAGATAAAATACGTGGTGCAAAATAATAACCAACAGGATCAACTTTTAGTGTTTTTATTGCATCAATTTGGTCTGTAACCTTCATATTTGCTATTTGTGCACAAACAGCTGTACCAGCTCTTGCTCCAATAGCTAATGCTGCAAAACCTGGAGCTATTTCTCTTATCATAGCTACAGCTATGAAACCACCTACATAAGCTTCAGCACCTGACATTAAAAACTGTTTTGAAATCTGAAGTGCAATAACAGTCGATGCTATAAAAACAATTGTTATTGCAATTGACAACGAATCATAACTTATTGAAGCTGCTTGTTCAATAGTTGCACTAAAAGATAAATTACCATTTTTTATATATTTAAAACTTGTTATGAGATTTTGAATGCATTTACCCAAAAAATTAATCATAAACAGGTGTACACCATTTTTTATATTTTTCGTTATTTCCTTTAACAACATCAAAATATGCATTTTGAAGTTTTTTAGTGATAACACCTACTTTACCATTACCTAAATTACGGTTATCAATTGACACAATAGGACTTATTTGAGCTCCTGTTCCACAATAAAATGCTTCATCTGAAATATAAAGCTCAGTTCTATCAACTTCACGTTCGATAACTTCAATACCTAAATCAATACTAAGTTCTTTGATTGTATTACGAGTAACACCAACAAGAATATTATCTGTCGTTTTTGGAGTGATAAGTTTTCCTTTTTGAACAAGGAATAAATTCATAGCAGAACCTTCTGTTACATGTCCATCAGGTCCTAAAACAATTGCTTCATCAAAACCTGCAAGCCTTGCATCTGTGATTATTAAAGCAGTATTTGCATAGCATCCGCTTATTTTAGCTCGTGGCGGTATAGCATTATCATCAGAACGTTTCCAACTCGATACACATACTTTTAAACCGTTATCTATATCAACATAATTACCAAGTTCCATAGTAAACATCATTGTTGAATCTTCAATACCTTCTAAATGAGGGCCTATTTTTTTTGCTGAAGATTTATAAATAGTTGGTCTTATATACGCATCAGTTTTATGTTTATTTTTCTTCAATAGCTCAACAGTAAAATTACACAATTCATCAATGCTATATGGTGTTTGCATATGCATTATTTTTGCACTATTTAAAATACGTTCATAATGCTCTTTCATTCGAAATACATATAATTGATTATCTTTATCATTCCAATAAGCACGTATCCCTTCAAAAACAGAAGTTCCATATAGAAAAGCATGGGTTTTAACTGATAATTTAGCTTCATCTATCAACTTAAATTCACCGTTTAAAAATACATATTCCATGCATTCCATAAGCTTGTCCCTCCATTTTTTTATTTTAAATAATCACTTTAATTTATGCTAAAAAAAATTAACCAACAAGACGACTTTCATCAATTTCTGATGCCTTTACCATAATAGCATGTTCAACCGGATTTTCTTTTTTTATTGAGCTATCAAAATTATAATCTTCAAATCCAAATTCATCTTTTGGACGTTTTAATTGATATTCATCAACAAGTCTTTTTGCTAATTCAGCTATTTCGTATACAAGACGATATCTGTTATCTGTTTGTTCATTTAAATCCCAAGCAATTTTTATTATTTGGTTCATTTTATTTATATATTCTCCTGACTTTAAAATTTATAATATGATTGTACTACTTATTTTAATAATTTTCAAGTTTTTCTGTAATTTTAGTGAATATTAAATAAAGTTATTGTTCTAAATTAACTAAGTTGCATATATTGCACCATTTACTTGGTCTAGTATTTAAAACAAATTTTTAAGTATAATTAAGTAAAAATTAAGATTTTATGTTATAATAACAATTATACTTATAACAAAATGGAGATTTTAAATGGTCAGTAAGTATATAGTAAAAGCTCCTCTTGAAGCATATACAAGACAATTAATAGAAAAAAAATTAGAGAATTTGAAATATTGTATCGATGAAATGAATCCTAATTGCAATATATATAGAGAAAGAGCAAAAATGGAATATCAGGATAAATTGCTTGATTCAAAAAATCCTGATTTTTTGATTTATGAATCTGGTACAGATAGAATTCTTGCTTTAATTGAAGCTAAAAGACCTTCTATTTCAATAGATATAGCAAAAAAACAAGCAATTGAGTTTTATGCTAAACCTTTAAATATTCCGATTATATTTTTATTCAATGGTAATTCCTTTTTAGCAATTACAAAAGATGAAAAAGCTATTAAAATTGATAATATTGAAATATCAGATTTTGTTAATGAACAAACATTAATTAAGCTTATTGAAAATAATTTTGAAATAGATTCAATTCCAAACGGTATTGGTATTTCAAAAGATGAATTGTTAAAAAAATTTAAAAAAGCAAATGATTTATTAAGAAAAGCAGGATTGAGAGATGGATATGAAAGATTTTCTGTATTTTCAGATTTATTATTTCTTAAATTAAAAGATGATTTTGAAGATTACGGAGAAATTTCGATATCAAACATTGACATCGAAAAAGCATGTAATTGGAAGAAGCTCATGTCAAAAACTCCCAAAATAATGAAAGAAAACTTTCAACTTTCATCATCTGAGGTAAAATCGTATTTGGAGGATACTATCAAACCAAAGCTTAAACAAAAATATGGTGATGTATTCGAAAGTTCTTTAAATATTAAAGATGAAGGGATTCTAATTGAATTAATAGAATTAATTGATAGTATACCATTTACTCAAATAGATAGTGATGTGAAAGGGGATGCTTTTGAATATTTTTTAAAAAACGTTACAAATGGAAATAAGGGGTTGGGCGAATATTATACACCAAGACACATTATTAAAATGATTATACAATTGCTTAATCCGGTATTTGGAAATAAAATATATGATTCCTGTTGTGGTACAGGAGGGTTTCTATTGGAATGCTATAAATATTTGGCAAAAAATTCAGATATGACAAAGCAACAAGTAAAAGATGTAATACAAAAAGAATCAATATATGGTTGTGAATTAACATCAACTGCTAGAATATCTAAAATGAATATGGTTCTATTTGGAGATGGTCATTCTAATATAGTACAAGATAATTGTTTATTACAAAAAAACATTAAAAAAGAATATTTTGACATAACTGTTTCTAATATACCCTATTCACAAAATGTTGATGAAGGTAATTTCTATAAATTCCCAAGCAAAAAAGGGGATAGTGTTTTTATTCAACATCTATGGGAATCGACAAAAAAAGGCGGTAAAATGTGTGTCATTGTGCCAGATACTTTTTTATATGACTTAAAAGATGTGTCAAAAATTAGACAAGAAATCATTAATGAGTCAATGGAACTTATTATTATTTCCCTTCCAAGAGGAGTCTTTAATCCATATACTCCTACAAAAACAAGTATAATTTATGCAAGAAAAAGAACAGATGAAGAAATATCAAAAAATAAACATTTTCAACAAGCATATTTTTATGTAATAGACAATGATGGTTTTGAATTAGATTCAAAAAGAAAACCAATTGAGGGGCCTTCTGATTGTACTAAATTTTTAATGAGTTATAATGATAATCCAGATTATCGATATATTGAACAAGGAAAAGCTACTAATGTATCTTATGATATGATAAAGTTAAATAATTATAATTTGTTCCCATATATGTATATGGAAGATAAACCTCAAAATTTATATACAAAAACTTTGAAAACTTTATCGGATTTTATTGTAGAAAGGAATGAAAAATTTAATATTAAAAAATTTAAAAATTTATCAGAAGAATGCGCTATATTATCAGTAACAAAAAATGGTATATATATAAACGAAATATATACAGCTGAGGAAATTTTTGAATTATCTCAAAAATATATAAGGGTTTATAACAATGATTTTGTATATAATCCTCATAGAGTTAATATTGGAAGTATAGGTATTGTGCCTAATTTACATAAAAATATGTATGTACCTCAAATATATCCTGTTTTTTATCTAAATAATAAAAAAATTCCAAATTATTACCTACTAAAATTATTAAAAAAAACAGAATATAAAAAAATTATTAACCATTATTGTTTAGGAGGTGCAAGAGCCGATTTGAAGCTAGATTGGTTAAAAAAAATTCAAATTGAATTACCAACTGAACAAGAAGAAAAACAAATCAGTCAATTATGTAGGGAGTTAGATAGTAAATATAAAGAATATTTAGAGCTATATAATAAAATTATGACATAAGTTAAGTAGTATCTGACAAATATATAGGTAAAATTAAAAGCTAAGATAAAAATGTTTTTATAACTCCAAAAATAGCACTTAATATAATTAAAAAAATTGGTCCTTTTTTTAAATATAATCCCAAAAATCCAAATATTAATAATATAATTAAATATTCATAGTTTGTTGAAGCTAATGATTTATTATTGAATATTAAATTATTCATCAAGTCTAAAAAAACAGAAGCCAATAAAGCACATCCTGCAGGTTTTAACGAATATAATATTGTTTTAAAATAAAAATTATCACAATATTTATTTATTAGTTTTGAAAGAATAACAACATTAATTAAGGAAGGCAAAACAATAGCACTTGTAGCAATAAGTGCACCTAAAAATCCTCCTGTTTTAAATCCTGCAAAAGTTGCCATATTTAATCCTATTGGCCCTGGAGTCGCAGATGAAACTCCAAGCATTATCATTAGCTCATTTGATGTAAACCAGTTATATTTTTGAGTTAAGTAAAATAAAAAAGGTAATGTTGCAAGCCCACCTCCAAGTGAAAATAAACCTATTTTAAAAAACTCGTAAAATAATAAAATAAACTTCATTGTAATTTATTAACTCCTTTAAGTTTTTTTATTAAAGAAACAATAAAACCTAAAAATATGCTTATAAATATTATTACAAATGGTGTAATTTTTAAAATTAAGATTAAATATAAACAGAATACAAATAAAAAAAATGTTGTTTTATCAACAATGCATTTTGGAAACATATCTTTTAATGTTATTAAAATTAAAACAATAACACTTAAGTTTACGTAATCAAAAATATTATTAATTATTATATTATTAAAAATAATAGATAAAATGTTTGCAATTGAGATTATTGTAATAAAAGCACTTATTGTTACACCGACTATTGCTGCTATTGCACCTAAAAATCCTCTTAACTTATAGCCAACAAATAAAGCAGTGTTTGCTACAATTATTCCAGGTATACACTGAGAAAGGCAATACTTGTCCAAAATATCATCATAACTCATCCATCTTTTCTTTTCGACTATCTCACTATTTAAAAGTGGCAAAATAACATATCCTCCACCAACAAGCACAATGCCTATTTTTAAAAATACGTAAAAAATATCAAAAAGATTTATTTTATTATTTTTATTTTCAGTTGTCATTTATATTCTAATCGTTAATATTAAATTTTAATTGACCACTTATTTGTGATTTTTGACTTAGAATTTTTTTACTTGCAGTTAAGTTGCTAGAATAGCTTTTTTGCATGTTTATCATAACATTATTTGCAAATTTAATAACTTCATTTGGAAGCCCGGCCATTTTAGCAACGTGAATGCCATAGCTTTTTGAAGCTTGACCTTCTACTACTTTTCTTAAAAATTCAACTTCGCCATCATTTTCAGCAACCAAAACTTTATAGTTTTTAATTTCAGGATATAAGTTTGCAAGTACATTTAATTCGTGATAATGAGTTGTAAAAATAGTTCTGGCTTTAATGTTTTGGGAAATATACCAAGCAACTGCATAAGCAATAGCTACACCATCATAAGTAGACGTTCCTCTTCCTATTTCATCAATAAGAATCATACTTTTATCACTTGCTGTATTTAATATGTAAGCAGTTTCAGTCATTTCAAGCATAAAAGTTGATTGACCGACTGATAAATCATCACTTGCCCCGACACGGGTGAATATTTTATCAAAAATTCCTATTTTGGCATATTTTGCACTAACATATCCACCCATTTGTGCCATAATAGCAATCAATGCATTTTGACGCATATATGTCGACTTACCTGACATATTTGGTCCGGTAAGTACCATAAATCTTGTATTTTTACCATACTTATATAAATTAAAATCATTTGCTATATATTCACCCATTGGTATCATTTTTTCAATAACAGGATGACGTCCTTCAATAACTTCGAATTCATAACCATCGACAATTTGAGGTTTTGTATAGTTATTTTCAATAGCAACAATAGCAAGCGATACAATAACATCAATAACTGATAGTTTTTGTGCTAAATCAAAAATTTTTGATATAAATTCTTTTGAATAATTTTTTAGGTTATTATAAATTTCAATTTCTAAATTAATAGCTTTTACGGATGCTTGTACGATGGCTATTTCATGTTCTTTCAATTCTTGGGTTATAAATCTTTCAGCACCTTTTAACGTTTGTTTTCTTATGAAATATGGCGGGATTTTTTTTAAAAAAGAAGTCGTAACTTCAATAAAGTACCCAGCATTTCGGTTGTAATCAACTTTTAGTTTTATACCCAGTTCATTTTTTAATTTTTCCTCATAATCCTTTATAAATTTATCTGAATTATTAAGTTTGTTACGAAAGAAATCAAGTTCAGAGTTTACATTTGTCTTTATAACATTACCATCTTTTATAACATTTGGAGGGGCATCATTAATTGTTTTATCAAGAATATATGCAAAATCAATTAATTCATCATAATCTTTAATACAATTTAAAATAGGTGATTTCAAAACATTTAAAATTTCTTTATAATCTTCAAGTAACATCAATGAATTTTTTAATCTAACAAAATCGCGTGGATTAATGGTATTATTTGCAAGTCTCATACCAATTCGTTCAATATCGTTTGTATTTGATAATATTTTTTTTAATTTAGTCCGAGCATTATTATTTGAAATAATTTCACTGATAGCTTCTTGACGAATTTTGATATTTTTAATATCAAGTAATGGCTGAGATAGCCATTTTTTAATAAGTCTTCCACCCATATTAGTTGATGTTCTATCAATAGCCCAAAGTAAACTACCTTGACGTTTTTTTTCTCTCATTGTTTCCAATATTTCCAAATTACGTTGTGTGTTTGAATCGATAATTACATAATCGTTAAGATTATATTGAATAATTGTTGAAAATGTTGGTAAATTATGCATTTGTATTTTTAAAATATAGTATATTATAGCTGAAGAAGCTATAAAACCAAGTTTACAGGTATCAATATTAAATGCATTAATGCTTTTTATTTTAAATAACAATTCTAAATTATCTTCAATATTTTTAACATTATAAGCTTCAATGGGCAAAGTTGTAATATTATAAAATTGGGTTATACAATTTGGAAGTATAATTTTTTCATCGGGTACTATTTGAAACGGTTTTAGTTTTTGAGGTATACCAAGTGCAAGTATTTCAGCAGGTGAAATACGTGATAATTCTGCCATAAGTTGATTTAAATTTGCTTGTGTACATTTAAATTCACCTGTTGAAATATCTGTATATGCAAAGCCAAATAGACCTGTTTTTTCATCTTCCCATATTGAAGCAAGATAATTATTTGAGTTGGAAACAAGAAGATTATCATCTGTTAAAGTTCCAGCTGTTATTGTTTTGACGATATCTCGTTTTATTATACCTTTAGCATCTTCGGGTTTTTCCAGTTGTTCACATACTGCAATTTTGCGGCCTTTTTCTAAAAGTTTTGCAACATAAACATCTACACTTTTAACAGGAATACCTGCAAGGGGTACTTTGCCAATTTTCCCTGCATCACGTGATGTTAATACAATATCTAAATCTCGAGAAATTGTAATTGCATCTTCAAAAAATGTTTCATAAAAGTCACCCATACGGTATAAAAGAATTATGTCAGGTTTCGTTTTACGTCGTATATTTATATACTGTTTCATACCTGGTGATAGTTTTTCAATATCAACTTCGTAAGAATTAAGGTTGTTGATTTTGTTTTTTTCCATGATTATAATATTAACATAAACTTTTTTATTATAAAAGACGTAGAGCTTATAAAGGTATTTTATATATGCGTTTGATTTTCAAATTAATAGTGTTGGGTTTAATTATCTTTGGTTTAAATTATTTAGGGCTTTTTAAATATTTTCCCTCAAAAAATGTTGACAATATAAAACGAATTGAACGTGCTGCAAGTGTTGTTGATTTATCAAAAATAAGTGATGAATTTAAAATAAATTATGTTTTTAAGTTTTTACAGTATAACTTGATAAGTATTTCTCATATTGGTGCAAATCAAAAATTTTATATAATAAAATGTCCCAAAAATAGACTATTTAAAGAAGAAGATTTTAAAAATGGGATTTTAGAAAGAAAAATGACTGAGTTCAATAAAAATACCCAAACATGTTTTATTCATTTAGAAAATTTTAAGTTTATACAAAAAAACAATTTAAAAACTGCTAATTTTATAATGCCGTATGCTACATTTCAAACCGAAGTTATAAATATGCCAACATACGGCAGGATAAGAGGTATCATTGGAGCTTCTAACAATTTAAAAGATTCAAATCTTGTATTTATCGCTTATAACGATAGTCAAAAATATTCAAATATTTTGACAAATGAGTTTTTTAAGTCACTTGGTACAAAAAAGCAAAATAATAAAAAATGAAAAAATATAATAATATAATGAAAAAGTGTATTCGACTTGCATCAAAAGCCATCGGAAAAACTCTACCTAATCCTATGGTTGGTGCTTATGTGTTGGATGAATTTGATAATATTGTGGGGTATGGTTATCATAAATGTTACGGGAGTTTACATGCTGAAGTTGAAGCAATTAAAATGGCAGGAGAAAAGACAAAAAATGGAACTTTAATTGTTAATTTAGAACCTTGTTCTCATTATGGAAAGACTCCGCCTTGTGTTGATTTAATTATTAAATCAGATATTAAAAAAGTTGTAATAGGAATGGTTGACCCAAACCCAATCGTTAGAGGAAATGGGATTAAAAAACTTGAAGAAGCTGGAATTGAAGTCATAAAAAATGTATTAAATGAGCAATGTCAATTATTAAATGCAACATTTATCAAAAATATGGAAGAACAAAAAATTTTTGTGGCTATAAAAACAGCTACAACATTAGATGGCAAGATTGCGACTTCAAATAATTCATCAAAATGGATTACAAGCCCGAAAGCAAGAAGGATTGTTCAAAAAATAAGAAATAGTTATGATGCAATTTTAACGAGTGCTAACACTATAATAAATGATAATCCATATTTAAATTGTCGTGTTAAAAATTATAAAAGCCCAATTCGTGTTGTTCTTGACTCTAATTTGAGAACAACAAATGATTATAATGTTTATAAAGATGATGGAGTTAAAGTATATCTTTTTACATTGAATGATAATTTTAAAAATATTTATTTCAACAAAAATGTAACTATTGTTAAAGCTCCTTGTGACAAGTCAAAAAAACATATTAATTTAGAATTTGTACTTAATTTTTTATATAAAGAAGGTATCCGAAATGTTCTTATTGAAGCAGGTGGAACTTTAAATGGTGCTTTTATTAAAGAAAATTTATGTGATAAGCTTTATCATTTTATATCTCCCAAAGTGATATCGGATAATAAGGCAAAAAGCTGGGCTAATGGGTGTGATGTTTTTGATATTAATAACGCTAAAAAATTAAGCATAAAAAAAACAAAGTTTATCGACCCTGATTTATTTGTTATTGCATTTTTTGAAAAATTAAGTTAAAATTAACCTTAAATAATTTGATTTTAAGGAGTTATATTGTGGAATTTTTCATGAGTTTTATAGAAAATAATGCAATGATTGTTTCAGGTGTTATTTTGCTTATTGCTTATATATTTATTGCGATTGAAAGAATACCTAAAGTGACAATAGCATTGGTTGGTGCTGCTGTTACAATTCTTTTAGGTCTTGTTGCTCAAAGTCGCGGGGCTAGTGAAATTAATCCTCATTATTTTGCCAACTTTATTGATTTTAATGTAATATTTCTTCTTGTATCAATGATGATAATTGTCCATATTGCAGCACAAAGCGGTATGTTTAATTTTATGGCAAATGAATTATTAAAACACACAGGCGGCAGACCTATGCGTATTTTGGTTGCATTGGGAATTTTTACAGCTATTGTATCAGCTTTTTTAGATAATGTAACGACTGTAATTTTAATAATGCCTGTTACATTTGCAATTGCTAAACAGCTTGATATTGATCCTGTGCCATATTTGATTACTGAAATTTTATGTTCAAATATTGGTGGTACGGCTACTTTAATTGGCGATCCTCCAAATATTATAATAGGAAGCAAAGCTGGTTTTTCTTTTATGGATTTTATTTATGAACTTACTCCTGTTGTAATTGTTATAATGATTGTTACAATTGCTATTTTAGTTATGATAAATAGAAAACGATTGACAACAACTGATGATAAAATGGAAGCTATTGCAAAACTTGATAATAGTCATACAATAATCGATAAAAAACTTGCTACAAGATCCGGCGTGACACTTCTTCTTGTTATTTTAGGATTTGTAACTCATGATATAACTCATATCGAAACATATCTAATTGCAATGTTAGGAGCAAGTTTTTTGTTATTATTTGAAAAACCAAAAGAAATTTTTGAAAGTGTTGAATGGAATACAATATTTTTCTTTATTGGATTGTTTATTATAATTGGTGGTTTGGAAGCATCAGGTGCGATAAAAGTTATGGCTGATTGGTTGTTAAATGTGACAAATGGTAGTGAAAGTGCTACTGCCATGATTATTTTATGGGGGTCTGGTATATTATCAGGTATAATAGATAATATACCTTATACAGCAACAATGGCACCTTTAATTTATCATATTCAACAAGTTGAAGGTGTAGCTTATGCTCATCCTCTTTGGTGGTGTTTGTCATTAGGTGCTTGTTTGGGTGGGAATATGACAATAATTGGGGCAGCAGCTAATGTTATAGTATCTGAAACATCAAATGCTAAAGGTTATAAAATTTCATTTATTAGATATTTAAAATATGGTGTTGCTTTTACTTTTATCGCATTAGTTTTAAGTTCATGTTATATTTATATTAGATTTTTAAAAGGATAAGCTAAATCTAAGTTTGTGGTATTGTTTTATATACAGACAGTATACAAAAAACAAACGAAGTCTATAAAAATCGCTATAGTTACATAGCTATATAAAAGTTAAGATAACAAGCCTCAGACGGTAGATAAAACTTATTACAAAGCAGAAAAGAAAGATTTTCATTAGAAATGGCAATTTTTGAGGATAAAATAAAAGATAAAGAAATAACAAAAAAAACTAATGAGAGAAATATTAACACTTGTTCAGATATAGTTTTATCAAAAATTGATTATGATACAAGTTATGAAAACAATATACGTCCCAAAGGATTTGATGATTATATAGGTCAAGACAACATAAAAGAATTATTAAAAGTTGCGATTAAAGCATCGAAAAAACGTAATGTGTCTTTAGACCATATTTTACTTTATGGCCCACCAGGACTTGGAAAGACTACATTAGCTCAAGTTATTGCTAATGAGTTAAAGGCAAATATAAAAATTACATCAGCTCCCACATTAGAAAGACCACGTGATATAATAGGCATCTTAATGAATCTTGAAGAAGGTGATGTTTTATTTATTGATGAAATCCATCGGCTGAATAGGGTGACTGAAGAATTATTATATCCGGTTATGGAGGATTTTATACTTGATATAACTTCTGGGAAAATTCAAACTTCAAAGATAATAAGATTTCCTGTTAAAAAATTTACGTTAATTGGAGCGACTACAAAAATCGGGTCAATATCTGGGCCATTAAGAGATAGGTTTGGTATAGTGCATCGTCTTGAGTTTTATAATGATGACAATTTGGCAAAAGTGGCAAAAAGGACTTCAAATGTTTTAAATATAACAATAAGTGATGATGCTGCATATGAAATAGCCAGACGTTCACGTGGAACTCCTCGTATTACAAATAGATTTGTTAAAAGAGTTTGTGATTATGCTATTGTTAATGATAATAATAAAATAGATATAAATATTGTAAAACTAGCGTTAAATGCTTTGAATGTTGATGATTATGGTTTAGATGATATAAGTCGCAAACTTCTTGAAACAATAATACAAAAATTTCAAGGCGGACCTGTTGGTATTGAAACACTTGCTGCTATTTTATATGAAGATGTAAAAACTATTGAGGAAGTTTATGAACCTTTTCTAATACAAAAAGGATTTCTTGAAAGAACAAGTCGTGGTAGATGTGCGTCAAAACTTGCATATAAATATTTAAAAATTTATGATAAATGTTCTTTATTTTAAAGTTTTATTTATTTTTGTCGACAAATAAATTGCTAAGGATTTAATTAAATATAAAAAGGAATATTGTTTTATGTCAATAGAATTTAATAATTTTGGTGGCAGTTATAGAACTAGTGGTATTGATAGTGCAAAAGGTAAGAAAAATGATGGTGGTTCATCAGGCGGCACAGGTTATATGCGTCAACGTAAAAAACAGCAAGATGATGTACAAGAAGATTTTGATATAAATGGAAGTATTTTTACTGGTGAAGGCGGTATGGGATTTCATCTGCCAAGTGATGAAGAACTCGAAAAAATGCTTAATAGTCAAAATGAAAAAAGTATTAATTCTTCGATTCAAGATAATCCTCAGCATTCACAAAATAAAAATATTGAAATGCAAGATCATAAAGAAAATGATAAATCTACAACAAATTTCTTTAATGAATATGTTCATAAAGAAGATGGAAATTTTTTTAAATAGTATTTAAAAGTTTATCAATAGTTGGTTTTAAATCTAAAAATGTAATATTTTTAATGCAAAAATGTTGTTTCTTGCATTTATTTGGGTTGTTACAGGGTGAACAATCTAAGTTAAGAGAAAAATTAATGCTTTTTTTCCCTAATAATCCCCATTGATTTATTGGGGTATGTCCAAAAATTGATAATGTAGGAATATTAAAAGCACTTGCAACGTGACAAAATCCAGTATCTACTCCAAGTACCATATCCATTTTGTTTACAAGTGATATACATTCTTTTAAATTTAATATGCCGCAAAAATTGTAAACATAAGTGTTATTTACAATTTTTGCGGCTATGTTATTATAATACTCTTTTTCTTTTTCAAGACCAATAAAGTATATTGCGACATTTTTATTTTTTTTCAAATAATCAATTATTTTAATCCAAACATCACTATTAATTTCTTTATCATCTCTTGTAGATTTTGCAATTATAAGTATTTTTTTATTTTCGTTATCGATGTTTAATAAATCAATTATTTTGTTTTTTGAATTAATATCTTCATACATTTCCAAATTAAAGTTAGAAATAGGGATATTTATATTGTATAACAAATCAAGAAATGCAAAGGCTTCAGGTTTTTCACCTTTTATATATTTAACAGGATTCGTTAAAAAAGGTTTTCTAAATTGCGTATCAAATCCTATAATTTGTGAAGCTTTGACGTTAAAGGTCATTAATGCTGAAGATAAAGACCTTTTTAAAAGAAAAATAATATTATAATTTTGTTCTTTAATAAATTTTCTTGTTTTTATAATACTTTTATCGACATATCCAAAAACATTATTAACATGAGGAAAAAGTTCATAAATAGGTTTTACATTGTTTTTTGTTATGACATCAATTTGAGAATTTTTATAAAATTTTTTTAAATTTTTAAAAAATATTTCACTTAATACACTATCACCTAAAAAATTAGGAGCAATAACAAGTATTTTAGGAATTTTTAAATTTGTATTCATAATGGAATTTTATAATAAAAAAATTAAAATACAAAATTATCCAAAAACATTAATATTTAATATTTGTTAACTTTAAGTTGACTTTTAGATATGCTTTTGATATTTTAAAAATTATGAAAAGTAAATTTAAGCAAAGAAATTTAAGTTTAAACATTGATTATAAAAGAAGAGAAAAATAACACTCGTTACTTTTCTCTTTTTTTTTAATTAAACTAAGGAAAAAGATATTAATAATGACATTAGAAAACAAAAATCATATAGGAATAGTAATATCAAATGAAAAAGTTGCAAATGAAACTTATAAATTGGAATTTTTATCAGGTGATATAAAAAATATTAATCCAGGTCAATTTGTATCAATATTATGTCCAAATTTAACACTTCGTAGACCTTTTTCAGTTGCAAATTTTAATTGTCAAAAAAAGGAAATAACTGTATATTATCGTAAAAAAGGTCAAGGGACAGAATACTTAACAACATTGAAAAAAGATGATGAAATTATTTTTTCAGGTCCATTTGGCAATGGATTTAATATTGAAAATGATAAAAACAGTTTGCTTGTTGGAGCAGGAATTGGAGTTGCTCCATTATTTTTCTTAAAAAAGAAAATAGAAAAAAGTATTTTTATTGCTGGTTTTAAGTCAGAAGATGAAGTTTTTAACAAATATGACTATATAAAAATAGGTGGAAGTATAGTTGATGATGTTGAAAGAATAATATGGGAAAATAATATACAAAAAGTTTATAGTTGTGGTCCTAAAATAGTTTTGGAAAAAGTTTATGAAATATGTAAAAAATTAAAAATTTCTAATGAAATTGCGTTTGAAAAAGTTATGGCTTGTGGCATCGGAGTTTGTAAAGGTTGTACAATAAATATCAAAGACGGTAAAATAATTAGAAATGTAACTGTTTGTAAAGACGGGCCTGTATTTAAAGGAGAAAGTATTATATGGTAAGTTTGGAAACAGATTTAAATGGATTGATACTTAAAAATCCTATAATAGCGGCTTCTGGAACTTATGGGTATAATTTTGAGTATACAGTATTTAATGATGTAAAAAAACTTGGTGCTATTGTTACAAAAGGTGTAACATTGGAAGTCAGAGGTGGAAATCAAGGTGAACGTCTTTTTGAAACTTATGGTGGTATGATTAATAGAATTGGGCTTGAAAATATAGGTATTTATGAGTTTTTAAAAAATCAGCCTAAAGATCTTGATTATATTTTAAATATTGCAGGTGCTTGCATTGAAGATTATGTTACTTGTGCAAAGATATGTGAAGAAAATCATATAAAAGCTATTGAATTAAATGTAAGTTGTCCAAATGTTAAAGCAGGTTGTATGGAGTTTGGTACAGATGAGAACCTTTTATATGATTTAATAAAAAGGTTTAAAAAAGAATATTCTGGGTATTTAATCATTAAATTGACTCCAAATGTGACATCTCCTGAAAAAATAGCACAAGCTGTTCAAAAAGCAGGTGCAGATGCAATTTCTGCAATAAATACTGTAAAAGGTATGGGGGTAAAGTTAAATTTTGAAAATGGTCGTTTTTTAAAATCAATTGTTGAAGGAGGATTATCGGGAAAATGTATAAAGCCTATAGCACTTTCTTTTATAAATCGTATTTCAAAAGTTGTCAATATCCCAATCATTGGTATGGGTGGAATATATTCATTAAATGACGTATTTGAGTTTTTATCGGTTGGGGCTAGTGCTGTTGAGGTTGGTACTGCAAACTTTACAAAACCTGATATTTGTTCATCTTTGGTTGATGAACTTGAGCTTTTTATGCAAAAAAATAATTTTAAAACCATTGAAAGTTTATGTGAGGCATTGAGAAATGGATAATGAAAATAATAACGATGTGATGGAAATATTGAAACAATACGAGGGAGTTTTGAAAGGTCATTTTTGTTTGACATCGGGGCTTCATAGCGATACATATTATCAGTGTGCAAAATTATATCAATATCCACATGTTGTTGAAAAACTTGCTAAAATGTTATGTGAGAAAATAAATGCAAATGAAATTGATACAATTATATCACCAGCAATTGGAGCTATAATTTTTGGGTATGAAATTGCAAAAAATTTGAATAAACGAAATTTGTTTGTTGAAAGAAAAGACGGCATTTTACAACTTCGACGAGGTTATAGCCTAAAAGAAAATGAACGAGTTTTTATTATTGAAGATGTCGTTACAACAGCAAAAACAATAGGTGAAACAATTGAAGCAATAAAAGAATACCATGTCAATGTTGTTGGTTATGGATGTATTGTTGATAGAACTTGTGATAAGACACCATATAACTTTACTTCGCTTTTAAAACAAACTCCAAAAGTTTATGACCCAATAGATTGTCCTTTGTGTAAAGCAGGTGTTGAAATTGTGAAACCAGGAAGTCGTGTTGAAAAAAAGGATATGGTTTAATATGACTTTTAAACATTTAATTGATATAAATAGTTTAACATTAAAACAAATTGATGATATATTTAAGCTTGCTCGTGATTTTCAATTAAATAAAATAAAGTCATCTGTTGTGGGTAAGAATGCTGCAATATATTTTGATGAAAATTCAACAAGAACTCGATTTAGCTTTGAAATGGGCTGTCATAATCTTGGATTAAGAATATTTAATTTTAATAAAGAAACATCTTCAATACAAAAAAATGAATCTTTTTTCGATACTATAAAAACACTTGAAGCTTTGGGTATTAATGTGTTAATAATGCGAAGTGGAAATGAGCAATTTTTTAATGAAATTTTAAATAATGAAAGTTTTAAAATTAAAGTTGTTAATGCTGGTTGTGCAATAAAATCTCATCCGACACAGGCTTTAACTGATTATTATACTTTAAAACGTCATTATAGTTCATTAAATGGTAAAACAATTGCGATAGTGGGTGATATAATGCATTCACGTGTTGCAAAGTCTGATATTGAGTTATTTAAAAAACTTAATATGAATATAAATTTAATAGCACCTCCATATTTTCAAGATATAAATATTAAAGGCGTAAATTGGTATAATAATTTGGAAGAAGGATTAAAAAATGCAAATGCTGTTATTGCATTAAGAATCCAAAATGAACGTATTAATGGCACTGTCCCTATTATACATTATGTTAAAAATTATCGTTTGGACACAAATAATTTTCCTAAAAATGCACTCCTTCTTCATCCGGGACCGCAAAACCGAGATATAGAAGTATCAAATGAATTATTAAACACAAAAAATGCAAACACTATTTTAGAACAGGTTGCAAATGGTGTATATGTTCGTATGGCAATACTTGAAAAAATGTTAAAAGATGATAATGAAACGGTTTAAAAATGATAATTAAAGCAAAAAATATTACTCTTAAAATAGAAAATGGCAAAATTATTCAAATAGGGAATGATTTGTCACAGAATTCTTCCGAAGTTTGCGATTTAAATCAATATACAATAATTCCTGGAATTATTGATATGCATTGTCATTTAAGAGAGCCTGGGTTTGAATATAAAGAAGACATAAATTCTGGAATTCAATCAGCTTTAAATGGTGGAATTGTGGGTATTTGTCCCATGGCAAATACAAATCCTGTTAATGATAATATTTTTATTTTGAATAAAATGATTGAAAAAGCCGATAAAAAAATCGGTTTTTTCCCTATTTGTGCTATTACAAATAATCTTTATGGCGATAACTTAACGGATTTTAAAAAGTTAAAAGAAAATGGAGCTATTGCTTTTTCTGACGATGGTATGCCACTATTGAACAAAGAATTATTTAAAAATGCATTAAAAACAGGAGAGCTTATTATTTCTCATTGCGAAAATGAAACAAAGGAAGTTAAGTGGCAGCTAGAAATCTTGAAAGAAGTGGGTGGTCGGCTCCATTTTGCACATATTTCTAAAAAAGCCTCTATTGATTTAATTCGTAAAGCAAAAAAAGAAGGAATACAAGTTACATGTGAAACTGCACCTCACTATTTTACATTTAACACTGATAATTTAAGCAAGGATTTTTTTAAAAATGGGGTATATAAAATGAATCCACCAATTGGCACAAAGAAGGATATGGAAGCGGTGATTGAGGGGTTGTTTGATGAAACTATCGATGTTATTGCAACGGATCACGCTCCACATAGTATAGATGAGAAAATAAAAGATTATACTATTTCTCCAAACGGCATTGTGGGTTTTGAAACGGTTATTGGTGCGACTTTATCTAAGTTTAATTTAGAATTACTTGTTAAAAAAATGGCGATAAACCCTGCAAAAATTTTGGGGCTCAACGATTTTAACAATTTAAAAACAGGCTCTTGGGCAAATTTGACAATTATTGATGAAAATATAAAATGGAAAGTCGACCAAAATAAATTTAAATCAAAATGCAAAATTTCACCATTTAACGCAATGGAGTTTAAAGGCAAAGCCGTTGGAACTATTATAAATGGCAAATTGAATATGATTGAAAATGAGGAAATTCAACAATGACAATTCTAATAGACAAAAGTATAAAAGAAAAGATAGTACTTGCACTTGATGTTGACACAATGGAAGAGGCTAAAAAGCTTATTAATGAATTGAAAGACTATGTTGGTGTTTTTAAAGTGGGGCTTCAGCTTTATACAAAATGTGGTAATGATATTATTAAGTTTATGAATCAAGAAAATGTTAAATATTTTCTTGATGTAAAACTTTATGATATTCCAAATACAGTTAAAGAAGCATCTAAAAATATAATTGAAAATGGAGCAAGTTTTTTTAATGTTCATGCTCTTGGTGGTTATAAAATGATGAATGAAGCTATTAATGCTGCAAATGAAGCTTATTTTAAAAAGACGAATCAAAATGAAATTAAGCCTATTATTTTAGGTGTTACAATTCTAACAAGTATAAATGATAATATTTTACACAATGAATTTAACATAGAAAACCAAGCTGAAAATATGGTTATAACTTTAGCAAAATTGTCAAAAGAAGCAGGTCTAACAGGTGTTGTTGCATCAGCACTTGAGGTGAAAAGAATAAAAGAAGCTTGTGGGAAAGAATTTAAAGTTTTATGTCCGGGGATTCGCCCCTCATTTTCCAATCTTGATGACCAAAAAAGAATATCAACGCCCAAAGAAGCTATAAAAAATGGTGCAGATTATATTGTTTTAGGTCGTGCCATCACAAAAGAAAACAATAAAATTGAAATAATGACTAAAATATATAAGGAGATTTTAAATGCTTAATCAAGGTAGAATTAAATGTGTAAAGTTTTGTCCTCAAACTAAAATCATTGATTTTTATAAAGACGATAAGCCTATTTGGATAAGTTCATCAAAACAAAAAATTGAGAAAATAAAGCCATCTTGTGACGTTTTTATTAAAAGCAATAGTGAGAAATTAGATGAAGAAACAAAAAAAAATGATGAAATATTATCAAGGTTGGATAAAGATGATTTTAATTCTACTCTACCTAGCAATAGGAAAAAACTAGAAGAGTTAAAAGAAGTTAATAAAAAATGGAAATTACAAATCGAAACAAGTAAAAATGAACAAATATTAAATGAAGCAGATTTGCGTTCTGAAGAAATTTATGTAAATACAAGAAGATTATCTTCTTCTTTTTAGCATATAACTATAGGAATAAATTATGACAAATAATAAAGCTTACTTAATAATTGAAGATGGAATCATACTAGAAGGTATTTCATTTGGTGCAGATGGAACAAGTTTGGGTGAATTAGTTTTTAATACCTCAATGGTTGGTTATACTGAAATTCTTACTGATCCATCTTATGCACATCAAATAATCACTATGACATATAGTGAAATAGGAAACTATGGTGTCAATTTTAACGATGTTGAATCTCAAAAGATTTATGCAAAAGGGTTAATTGTGAAAAATTTATGTGAACATGAATCACATTATAATTCTCAAAAAAACTTAAAAAACTTTTTGATAGATAATAATATAATTGGTATTTCAAATGTTGACACAAGATTTATAACTAAAAAACTAGCTAATGAAGGTTCAAAAATGTGTGCAATCACAACTAAAAATCACAATTTTGATGAACTTTTGCATAAAATAAGACAGTATAAAATTCCAAAGGATGTTGTAAGTGAAGTTTCAAGAAAAAATATTATTAAATATACAAAAGAAGATGTCTCAAAAACTTTAAAACTTGGCGTTTTGGATTTTGGTATAAAAAATAATATAATAAATGAAATTCTAAAACGAGATATTGAATTAACATTATTACCATATAATACAACTTCAGATGAAATATTAAGTTATAAATTCGATGCTTTATTATTATCAAATGGTCCAGGGGATCCAAAAGACTGCAGTTTAATAATTGAAAATATAAAAAAAATAATAGGTAAAATACCATTATTTGGGATATGTTTAGGATATCAAATATTAGCACTTGCATTAAACGCCAAAACTGATAAACTAAAATTTGGACATCGTGGTGGTAATCATCCTGTTATTGATTTAAAATCTGGGAAAGTTTTTATGACTTCTCAAAACCACGGATATAAAGTAATGGATGAAAATCTCCCTTATGACATTGAGGTAACTCATCGAAACTTAAATGATAATACAATTGAAGGATTTGAATCTAAAAAGTATAACATAAAAGCTTTACAGTTTCATCCTGAGGCATCACCAGGACCATTAGATGCTTCAGTGATTTTTGATAAATGGATTAATGATATAGATTATAAAAAGGAAAAAATTAATGGATAATAAATTTATGCAAGTCGAGTATGATATGCGAAATAAATTTAAACATGCAGATGTCAAAAAATTTTTTATAACAAAAGAAAACAAAATTAAGGTAAATAATTTACGTCCAAAATACAAGAAACATGTTCAACTTGATGTTATAGAAATAAAATGAAATAAAAAGGAAAAAATTAATAATGCCAATAAATGAAAAGATAAAGAAAGTTTTAGTAATAGGTTCCGGCCCCATTGTTATTGGTCAGGCTGCTGAGTTTGATTATGCAGGTGTCCAAGCTTGTAGGACATTAAAAGAAGAGAATTTAGAAGTTGTACTTGTAAATTCAAATCCTGCTACAATAATGACTGATGAAATGATAGCTGATAAAGTTTATATCGAACCTTTGACTTTAGATTCATTAACTCAAATTATAAAAAAAGAAAAACCACAAGGACTTATTGCGTCTTTAGGTGGACAAACTGCATTGAATTTGGCTTGCGAGCTTGATAAAGAAGGTATTTTAAAGGAATATAACGTAAAAGTTCTAGGCACTACAATTGATTCAATAAAAATGGCTGAAGATAGAGAGCTATTTAAAAATTTAATGCTTGAAATAAATGAACCAGTACCTGAAAGTGCAATTGTTTCAAGTTTTGAAGAAGCAGATAAGTTCTATCAAAAAATAGGATTACCCATTATTATTCGACCTGCTTATACTCTTGGAGGAAGTGGGGGTGGTATTGCTAAAACTTATGAAGAATATGAAAAAATTGTAAATATTGGTTTATCTCAAAGCCCTATAAATCAAGTATTGGTTGAAAAAAGCATTGCAGGGTTTAAAGAAATAGAATATGAAGTAATTCGTGATTCAAACGATACTTGTATAATAATCTGTAATATGGAAAATATTGATCCGATTGGCATACACACAGGAGACAGTTTTGTTGTTGCACCAAGTCAAACTTTAAACAACAAAGAATACCAAATGCTTCGTAGTTCAGCGATAAAAATAATACGTGCTTTAAAAATAGAAGGTGGTTGTAATGTTCAGTATGCTTTAAATCCGACATCAAATGAATATTATGTGATTGAAGTCAATCCACGTGTAAGTCGTTCATCAGCCCTTGCTTCAAAAGCAACTGGTTACCCCATTGCAAAAGTAACAACTAAAATAGCAATCGGATATAATATGCACGAAATAAAAAATGCAGTCACAAAGAAAACCGTTGCAGCTTTTGAGCCTGCTATTGATTATGTTGTTACAAAAATTCCTAAATGGCCTTTTGATAAATTTTCTTATGGTGATAGAATTTTAGGTACAAAAATGAAAGCTACAGGTGAAGTTATGGCAATCGGTAGAACTTTTGAAAGTTCTTTTAAAAAAGCAATAACTTCTCTTGAGGATAAAAATACAGGGCTTTTAAATCGTGGATTTGAAAAACTTTCAGACGATGACTTATTTGAAGCTTTAAAAATTCAAGATGATATGAGAATATTTCGTGTAGCTTGTGCTTTATATCAAAATTTCGATATAGATACAATTAATAATGTCACACAAATTGATAAATGGTTTATATTTAAAATTAAAAATATAATAGATTTATATAAACAGCTTGAAACGTGTATTTTAGATGTTAATATTTATAAAAAAGCCAAAGAATTTGGTTTTTTGGATGAAGAAATTATCAGGATTGCTCAAGTTGATGAATTAACAATTGAGAAATTAAAAGAAGAAAATAATATTAAGGCTTGTTTTAAAATGGTAGATACTTGTGCTGCTGAGTTTAATGCAGCTACGCCATATTTTTATTCAACTTACAATGAAATTTGTGAATTAGATGATATTTTAAATAAAAAAGAAACAAAAAACAAAGAAAATATAATTGTTTTAGGCTCAGGTCCAATACGCATTGGGCAAGGTATTGAGTTCGATTATTGCTCAGTTCATGCTTCTTGGGCTATAAAAAATAATAATTATCAATCAGTTATGATAAATTCAAATCCTGAAACATTGTCGACTGATTTTGATATTGCTGATAGGTTATACTTTGAACCAATGAATATAGAAAATGTGATGAATATTGTTAAAAAAGAAAAACCATATGGTGTTATGGTTCAGTTTGGTGGACAAACAGCAATAAATCTTGCATCACAACTTGAAAAAAGAGGAGTTAAGATACTTGGTACATCATTAGATTCAATAAATGTTGTTGAAGATAGAAAGCAATTTGAAAAACTTCTTTCAAAACTTAATATTCCACAACCGAAAGGGATTGGGGTCTATAGTTTAGAAGAAGCAAAAGACATGGATAAGATTATCGGTTTTCCTGTTCTTGTTCGCCCTTCTTATGTTATTGGTGGGAGAGGTATGCAAGTTGTATATAACCAAAATGAATTGGAAACTTATTTAAATGAAGCGTTAAAATTTTCAAACGGTCACCCAATACTTATTGATAAATATATAGAAGGTCAAGAAGCAGAGCTTGACGCTGTTTCTGATGGATATGATGTTATAATCCCCGGAATTTGCGAACATATTGAAAGAGCAGGCGTTCACAGTGGTGACAGCATAAGCGTTTATCCTGCAATAAACATAAGTCAAAAAATAAAAAATAAAATGGTTGAATATACAGCCAAAATTGCTCGAGAGTTGAAAATAAAAGGATTAATGAATATTCAATTTATTATACACAAAGATATTCCATATGTAATTGAAGTTAATCCACGGGCTTCAAGAACTGTGCCAATTATGAGTAAAGTTACAAATATTCCTATGGTAGATATTGCCGTTAATGCAATTTTAGGTAAATCAATAAAAGAGCAAGGATATAAAATAGGTTTAAATAAAAAAACATCACTTGTATGTGTAAAAATGCCTATATTTTCTTTTCAAAAGCTTAACCGCATAGACCCAGCTTTGGCACCTGAAATGAAATCTACTGGTGAGGTTTTAGGTGTCGATTATAGTTATAAAAAGGCTCTTTTAAAAGCATTTATAGCTGCAAATTATAAATTCCCAAAAGATAAACAAAGAATATTGGTATCATTAAATGACCATTATAAAGAACCGGCACTTGATATTGTTCGTGGATTTTATGATTTAGGCTTTTTAATTATGGCAACCTGGGGGACTCATAAGTTTTTGGAAAAAAATGGTGTGCCTTCAAAAATGATTGAAAAATTTATGATAGATAAACTTCAAAAGCGTATGAAAGAGGGAAGGCTTTCTTTTGTCATAAATACACCAACGTTGGGCAAAGACTCTCAAAGAAGTGGCTTTCAAATTAGAACAATTGCCGAAATGTATCAAATCCCCTGTTTCACATCAATTGATACTGCTCGAGCCTATTTGGAAGCTTTTCAATATAAAGAAAAAAACTATAAATTACGTTACCGTACAATTGATAGTTATCGTAAAAACTTTTTTGATTTTTTTAATTAGTTGGGTCAATGTCATATCCTGTTTTTATCAAAATACTCTATTATTTAATTGTATTCAATCTTGCCATATTTTATAGGTTTGCAAAGGAACGTCAGTATTTAGTTCTTTTTCTTTTCTCTTTCTTGCTATTATTTCGGCATCACTTGGTATGATTACACATGATGAATATTCGGGTATTGATGCTGCAATATTTTGAAGACTTCTTATCATAAATTCTTCATCAGACATTCTCATGTCAGGGTCTAGCAAAGGTTTAATTTCATAAAGTGTGTCAACTGACAACATGTTATCTTTATTATACTCATTTTTATTTTTGTATTTTTTTAGTAATGAAAATTTATTTATTGTTTCAAGACTATCATAATTTTTTATTCTGTCCTTATCTATAAATTTTGTATTACCTGTTTTATAATTTTGTTTATCAATTTTATTATTTTTTAGTTTATTTTTGAGATATTTTGAAAATCTTTCACCTTTAATTATATATCTTAAACAATCAATAGAATTTAAAAATATAAGTAAAGAGCTAAGTGGTATAACTATTTTACAAAAAGTGTTGCTAAGAACTTTGTCCATAAATTTCTTTTTATCTTTAAAATACAAATTTAATAAAATAATATTGAGCATAAAACCAAAAACTACTTGCATCCAATTAGCTACTTCATTTTTTCTTCCCGTAATGTCGTATTTAGCGTTTGCTCGAGACCACATAGTATCCTGTTTAAAATGATGGACAAATATATCGCTTTTTTCCCAATTAGGTATTGCAAGATTAAATGCTTCAACTTGACGTTGACCGTATCTGTCATTAACAATTTGCGGATTTTTCATTGCATAATAAACATAATCATTGTCTTCGGGACTATGGATTACCGTGTCATCTTGATTATTATTGTTTTTGAATGTTATGGTTTTATTTATAGAGTTGATTTTCAATTGATATTTGCTCTTTATTATCTTTTTTATAATTTTGATAGACAATTGCATTATTTGCAATACTTGCAATTGCCCCCCAATCCTGTAATAATACCAAGACCAACGTTCATTGCTTTTTTATTGGGTAAATTTCTTTTGCTTAACTTATTTATAGCAAAACATGAAAGTAAGCTAAAACTTAATTCAGTTAGTTGTTTTATTGCAAGCATTCCCTTAACTTTTTTTAGATTATTTTCTTTATTTTTATTATCTTTCTTTATATTTATTTCTCCAATATTTACAAATGCCAAAACAATTGATGCTAACACAAGTAAAGTTTTTAAAAATTTTTCATCCTTTTTTAAACTTAAATATACTGATATTGCAGTCGGCAAATCAATCAATATATTTTTACCGTAATGAAACGGATATTTTAATTTAATATCCGCTCCATTATTATTTAAATATTGTGTTTGATTATTTTTTTTATTTTGTCCAAAAGTATTATATTTATTATAAACTTGCATATGGTTTAAATTTATCATAATAAGTTCTCCTAAATAGCCTAATTTCCTTTACGAACAATTTTTTTGCTGCAAGTTTTTATTATATTTATCATATATTGATTTGTTTATTAACCCGCTAAAAATAAGATTTAAACCTGAGATAATCCCCAAACAAGCCAAAGTTTCTTTTGCATTGTTTTTCATATTTTCCTTTTTGCCTGATATCATACACCCTAATAATACAAGTGTTGGCACAATAATTGTTTCAAAAATGGTATTTTTGATTAAAGTTTCTTTGACTTTTTCTTTTTCATTTTTATTATTTTCAATTTTTATTTCCTGTTTTAATTTTTTGCCACCCGACTTCATAAAAGCTAATGCAATAGCCAATAAACCACCTCCAATTGCTTCAAATGGTGTCAATTGCTTTAAACTTTTAAAGCCTGAATTTGCAACCTTAATTGTTGCTAATTCGGCAGCAAAAAAAGCAGTATCTTTTATTATTTTCGTTTTAGGTTCTTCAAATATCACAATTTTTGGATTTTTACATTTAAAAGTATTAATATTATTGTTTTTATAATTACCCGAAAAAGTTATCATCAAAAATTTTCCTCATCTTCCATTTTTATGCGTGTCTTTTACAATATTTTATTGTAGCTTCTCCAATGGCTTTTGTGCCAGTTGTAGCAATAGACGTTTTTATAATTGTACCAATACCAGGAATTTGACTTGCAATTTGTGCAGTTGTTTCAGCAACTCCTCGAGCTGCAACTTCTTTTGCGCCTTCTCCAACAGCTTCTAAAGCTCCTTTTGCAAGATTACCTCCTACCAAAGTTGCTCCTAATCCAACATTTTTTAATACTTTTGGTAATTCTCTTTCATTCATATGATAAGCACTCAATGCAATTTCTTTAACCATTTCACCTTGTTGGTTAGCTATAAAAGCCGCATCAGCAAATGGAATTTGTCCTATGGTTGCAGCTGTTGAAAAAGACTTTGTTGCATATTTATTAACAATTTGTCTTGCTTTACGTTCTCGTGGGGTGTTTGGTTCTGTAAAAATCTCCTTTATCCCTTCATGAGCTGATGTTGTCAATTCTCCAAATCCTTCGGCAATATCATAGAAAAAATCCAAAACGTCGGTAAAGAAATCAAATGGTCTACCAAACGAAATCTTATCCTTTTGATTCATTGTTTGGTTATTCATCTTCATGCCAAAACTTGTTGCTTGCTTCATATCTTTTTTTAATCTTGAAGCTACGTTTGTTTGTTACTCCAAAACTAATGTTGTTAATTTTCATTTCTCATTCCCTTCTATTAACTTTATACAAAATGCATACACTTATATAAAAACCGTAAAAAATAATTTGCTACTTAGAAAGTGAAATGTTAAGAAAAGTTTGTATAAGTGAATAAAAAATATATACAAATATTACTTTTGCTCATCATATAATTTTTTCAAATATTCGCCCGTAAATGAGTTTTTATTTTGCATTATTTCAAAAACGGAGCCTTGAGCTACAATTTCACCGCCGTTTATTCCGCCTTCAGGACCAAGGTCAATAATATGGTCAGCTATTTTGATTAGGTCTAAATTATGCTCAATAATTAAGATACTGTTTCCATTATCGGCAAGCCTATTGAGTATTTGAATAAGTTTATCTAAATCATACCAATGAAGTCCAACAGATGGTTCATCAAGAATGTATAAAGTTTTACCAGTTGCTTTTTTGTTTAATTCCGAAGCTAGTTTTACTCTCTGTGCTTCACCGCCTGATAATGTTGTTGCACTTTGTCCGAGTTTTATATAGTCTAAACCTATATCATATAAAGTTTGAAGACGGGTTTTTATTGTAGGAATATTTTCAAAAAACAATAATGCTTCCTTAACATCCATATTTAAAACATCAGAAATATCTTTACCTTTATACTTAACCTCTAAAGTTTCACGATTATATCTTTTACCTTCGCAAACAGGACATTTTACATATACATCAGATAAGAAATTCATTTCAATTTTATTGACACCATCACCTTTGCAAGCTTCACACCTGCCGCCTTTAACATTAAAGCTAAAGCGACCTGGTTTATAGCCTCTAAGTTTTGCTTCGTTTGTTTTTGAGTATAAATCTCGAATATAACCAAAGACATCAGTATATGTAGCGGGGTTTGACCTTGGTGTTCTGCCTATCGGACTTTGGTCAATGTCAACAATTTTGTTAATATTCTCAAATCCTAAGATATCATCAACACCTTGTGGTTTTGGTTTATTGCCACGAAGTTTATGAAGTGCAAATTCATAAATCAAATCTTGAAGTAAACTCGATTTACCACTTCCTGAAACACCAGTTATTGCAACTATTTTACCTAATGGTATGTCTACATTAATATTTTTTAAGTTATTTAAATGTGCATTTTTAACCTGTAAAAAATTTCCGTTCCCCTTTCGAGCACATATATTAAATGGAATTTTTATTTTTCCGCTTAAATATTGTCCGGTTAAGGATTCTTTTGATTTTTTTATATCATCTAAATTGCCACTTGCAACGACTTTTCCACCATTTATACCTGCATAAGGACCGATATCGACAATATAATCTGCATTTTTCATTGTATCTTCGTCATGTTCAACAACGATTAATGTATTGCCTAAATTTCTAAGTTTTAAAAGTGTTTTAATAAGTTTGTCATTGTCTCTTTGATGAAGTCCTATAGATGGTTCGTCAAGAACATATAAGACACCTGATAAACCTGATCCAATTTGTGTTGCAAGTCTAATACGTTGTGCCTCACCTCCTGAAAGTGTTAATGCCATTCTTGATAAATTGAGGTATGATAAACCCACATCTAACAAAAATTTTAATCTATTTCGAATTTCATCCAATAATTGTTTGGCAATATTCATCTCATAATCGTTTAATGTTAAATATAAATTTGAGATAAATTCTAAACTTTTATCAATACTCATTTGTGTGAGTTGATATATATTAACATCGTTTATTTTTACAGCTAATGGAAAATCTTTTAATCTTGCTCCATTACAAGCTTTGCAAGGAATAAGCGTCATATACTTTTGTATTTCTTCACGTATATCATCCGAGTTTGTTTCGTTATATTTATTCATAAAATAAGGAATGACCCCGATAAATGGGGTATTACGTGTATCATAACCGTCTTTGTTAAAACTTTGATAATATAACTTTATTTTTTCACCTTTTGAACCGTAAAGAATTATATTCTGTTCTTCGTTAGTTAATTCTTCAAACGGTTTATCCATATTAATATTAAAATGATTGCATACACAGGTTAAAATATCTGTATAGTATGGATTTCCAGTTTTTGCCCAAGGATATATAGCTCCTTTTCGAATACTTTTTGTTTTGTCGGGAACTATTAAATTTTCATCTATTTGAAAATGAGCACCTAGACCATTACAACTTTCACAAGCTCCATAGGGAGCATTAAAACTAAATATACGTGGGTTTAATTCTTCAAAACTTAAATTGCATTTTGGACAAGCCAACTTTTCCGAAAAAATTATTTCACGGTTTTCATCAACTATATCAACAATTACAAGACCTTTTGACTTTTGTAAAGCAAGTTCGACACTTTGTGTTATCCGACTTTTTGCTTCTTTTTTGACAACTATTCTATCTATAATTATGCTTATTGTATGTTTTTTAGTTTTTTCAAGTTTAACGTTATCTTCATCAAGCAAATATATTTGGTTATCTATTTTGACTCTTAAAAAACCTTCATCTTTTAGCTCTTTTAAAAGATTTGAAAACTCTCCTTTTTTACCTTTAATTATTGGTGAAATGATTTGTAATTTTGAATTAATAGGTAAGTCTAAAATTTTATTTGTTATTTCATCAATAGTTTGTGGTTTTATTGGTTCACCACATTTTGGACAAAAAGGATGTCCAATTCGAGCAAATAAAAGTCTTAAATAATCATAAATTTCAGTAATTGTTCCAACAGTACTTCTTGGGTTATTACTTGTTGATTTCTGGTCTATCGATATAGCAGGTGAAAGTCCGTCGATGGATTCAACATCAGGTTTATCCATTTGACCTAAAAATTGACGAGCATATGTTGACAAACTTTCAATATAACGACGTTGTCCTTCTGCAAAAATTGTATCAAAAGCTAACGAACTCTTACCACTTCCTGAAACCCCTGTAAAAACAATAAGTTTATCCTTTGGTAAGTTTATACTTATATTTTTTAAATTATTTTCTTTCGCATTAACTATTTTTATTTCATTATTCATTTTTATTAAAATATCCCCAACAATATACATATTTATGTATATAAATAATTATACATTATTATAATATTATTGACGAATATTATATAAATAATTATACAAAATTAGGTAAATCACCTTTAACTTCGGCTATTTCATCACTACCTAATGCAAAAGCTGAATGAAGAATTTGAATAGCTTTTTTAGCATCATCTTTATTAACTAAACAACTTATTTTTATTTCACTTGTTGAAATCATTTTAATATTTATATTAGCTTTTGCAAGTGCGTTAAACATAGATGAAGCGATCCCTGGATGGTCTATCATGCCTGCACCAACAATTGATACTTTTGCTATGTTTTCATCAACAAATATATTGCTAGCGTTTAATTCTTTTTTAACATTTTCAAGGATTGTTAAAGCATTAGTTAAATCATTTTTATCAACAGTGAAAGCTATATCATTGGTATTAAGATTATGACGAGCGTATGACTGTATAATCATATCAACACTTATATTACTTTGAGCAAGTTTTTCAAAAACTTTACCAGCATTGCCTGGTTGGTCGGGGACATCACATATTACAATACGAACTTGTGTTGTATCAGCAGCTACACCCGTTACATTTTTATTAATTTCCATTTCATTAACCCCTATAATATATGTTCCTAAATTTTCTAATTTAAAAGTGCTGCGAACTCGAAGTGGAACATTATAAACTTTTGCAGTTTCAACAGCACGCGGATGAAGAACATTAGCACCTGTTCTTGCTAGTTCAAGCATTTCTTCATATGATACCATTTTTAAACGGCTCGCATTTGGAACAATCCTTGGATCTGTTGTATAAACACCTTCAACATCAGTATAGATATCACATCTATTAGCTTTTAAGCTTGCTGCAATCGCCACTGCAGAAGTATCTGAACCACCACGACCAAGTGTTGTAATCTCACCATCTTCTGTTACACCTTGGAAACCAGCAACTACTATTATCTTTCCTTCGTTTAATATTTTATTTAATTTATCAGTTTTAATATCGATAATTCGAGCAGTTGAATGCACATTTTCTGTTATTATTCCAACTTGTGTTGCATTTAAACTTATTGCATCATATCCTTCTTCTTGTATAGCCATTGTTAATAAAGCTATTGATACCTGTTCACCCGTTGATAAAAGCATATCCATTTCACGTTTATTTGGATTTTCAGATATTTCACTTGATAGCTTGACTAAATAATCTGTTGTATGACCCATCGCTGAAACAATAACGACAACATCATTACCATTATTTTTTTCTTTTATTACTGCTTTTGCTACATTTTTTATTTTATTTGTATCAGCTAATGATGTCCCGCCAAATTTTTGAACTACAATACCCACTTTTTTCGCCTCGTTTTTTTATTTTAAATTCGCAAATATTATTATCCTCTATTTTGTAATAATAATCAAGCATTTTTTATATTTTTATTAACTTTTTTTGAGTTTCATAATCGTTTTCATCCAAAATTGGTTTGACTTCTTCAAGGAAATTGTCTGCATCCTTGCTTTTACCCAAACTTATTAAAACTTTTAATTTGCCAAATATTGCATCTTTGTTTAACTTATTTATAGCTAAAACTTCATCATATTTTTCAATAGCAAACTTTGGATGATGTATATTTTCAAATATTTTACCATACATATAACAAACATCCTCGTCTTTTTTATTAACTTTATATGCTTTTTTTATATATTTTAAAGCTGTTTCATTATCATTTTTATATATATAAATTTTTGCTAATTCTTTTAAACTTTTAATGTCATTAGGTATTTTATTTAAGCTTTTATTATAAAAAATAATTGCATTATCTAAATCACGTTTTAAAAAATAAGCACTTGCTATATGATTTTCAACATTTATGCAATTGTCGGTTAATTGGAGTAGTGAATTTAACAAACTTATTGCCCTATCATATTGTTGCATATTTATTAATATTAACCCCATATTTATAATCGTATTTATATCATTTGGATTTATATTATGTACTTTTTCATAACAGATGTAAGCTTCATTTAAATTACCTTTTTCCATATGCAAGTTTGCTAAATAGTAATATGCAGGAGCATAATTATTATCATGCTCTATTACCTTATTTAAATAATTATATGCTTCATCATAATTTTTATTTTTTATTAAAGCTTTTGAATATGAAACAAAAAATTCATTTCCTAAAATATTTTCAAATTCTTTCATAGCCGTTTCATATACATTTAATGCCTCATCAATTCGATTAAGTTCATATAAACTTTCAGCTATTATTATAAAACTTTGAATATTTTTATTAATTTTTAAAAACATATTTGCGTAATCAATAGCTTCATTATAATTTTTTATTTTTAAAGCACAATATGAAATAAGATTAATAGCATCATAATGATTTTGTGTCATATTTAATATTGTTTTTAAGTTGTAATACGCATCATGAAAAAGTCCTATTTCTGTTTGAGTTGCACTTAATAAAAAAAGTGCTGCTATATTTTCATTATCATATTGATATGATAACTTAAACAATGTAATAGCATCTTGAGGTTTTTGCATTTGTAATGAAGTTATCCCCCATTTTAGATATAAAAGTGGGTTTTTGGGATTAATTTTTTTTGCTTTTTCATAAAATTGAAATGCTTTTTCGTAATCTTTTTTTTCTCCCATTGTAAATCCAAGCAAGATATAAGGTTTTGGATTATTTTTATCAATTTCAATAGCTTCATAAAAATTCGTAATTGCTTCGTCGTAATTGCCTGTTTGAAGATTTGATATACCATAATTTATATGTGCATTAGGACAAGCATTTGCCATATTTGAGGATGTTTTAAATGCTTCATATGCCATTTTATAATCACCAAGTTCAGTTAATGCAATCCCTAAATTTACAAATGAATATGAAGGTATAAAAACTTTATTTGAGGATTGCTCATATAATTTTACAGAATTATCAAGTTTTTTTATATTATTAAAAAAGTTTTTAACAAAATTTTTCATTATTTAGAATAACCTCATCAACCAACTCACGAAAAGCTCCATTTCCATTTTCACTTTTCTCAATAATTTGAATGTGTTCAACTTGCTTTACTTTATAATTTGCATTTTTAACTGTAAATTTATTATTTACAAATTTCAAACATTCAATATCGTTAATATCATCGCCAATATAAACAATATTATCTAAATTCATATTATATTCATTAATTATATTTTTTAGAATATTTAACTTATTACGTATCCCTTCAAATACAATAATTTTAGGGAATTTATTTTTTAAATATGAAATTGCACCACTTTTTTCACCTGAAATTATAGCAAAATCAATATTATTTTTTATAAGTAATGAAATTCCCATAATATCTTTATACGATATTTTTTTGCATGAAGTTTGCCCATCATCACTAATAAATATTGAACCATCTGTAAAGATACCGTCAAAATCAGATATTACCAATTTAATTTTGTCGTTAAACTTAAAATTCTTAGACATTGACTGTAACTTTCCTACGAAGTTTTTTTATTATAGGTAATTCAGAATTATAAACCTTTTTAACACCATCACCAGAAACCACCGGCACTTGGCGAATATCTCGAACAAGTCTATACAATCCTTGAGGTTCAAGGCTTGCAACTTGATCACTTCCAAACATTGTTCTATCAAGTGTAATATGCCTTTCAACACTGACTGCTCCATATGCAACAGCCAATACACTTGGCATTACACCACGTTCATGTCCTGAATATCCAATAGGACAGCTATATCGTTCCTTTAATTCTTTTATTACATTTAAATTAATTTCATTTAAATCTGTAGGATATGTAGAAGTAGTATGATATAAAACTAGATTATCTTCTCCTAAAATCCTAATGGCGTGATCTATTTGAAATAAACTACTCATTCCGGTTGAAAGCAATATAGGCTTATTCTTACTTTTTATATATTTTAATAAATTATCATCCGTTAATGAAGCAGATGCTATTTTATAGCAAGGAACATTAAATTGCTCAATAAAATCAACAGATGCTTCATCCCAACAAGAAGCAAACCAAATAATATCTTTTTCTTTACAGTATTTATCTATTTCACAATAAGCTTCATAATCAAATTCAAGTCCTTCTTTAAGTTGTCTATTAGTATTACCAAAAATACTCTCTCGAGGGATGTCAAGCTCTTCTTTTGTATAAACAATATCAATAGTACGCTTTTGAAATTTAACAGCATCACACCCCATTGTTTTAGCAACATCTATCATTTTTTTTGCTATTTCAATCGAACCATTATGGTTTATACCTATTTCAGCTATTATAAAACAAGGCTCATTACTACCTATAAATTTTTTCTCTATTTTAACCTTTTTTTCCATTAATATGCTTTTCCTTTAATTATAAATATTTATTACATATACGAATAAGCTCATTTAAATCTTCTTTTGTTGATTTATCTTTTTTAATAATAGGTTGTTGTTCTTCTTCTTTTTCTTCACTTTGATTGTTTATTTTTTTTTGAATATTTTGTTTCTTATTCTCAATTGCACTTTCATTTAGATTTAATTCTTTAATTAATGATATACTTTGTTCGCATACACCTAAAAGTAATGTTTTCCCATTAATTTCAACTACACATAAACTTTTATTACTTCCCAATGGTAAAGAAGATATAATATTTAATTTATTTTTATCAATTATATCGTTTTTTGTATTATTTATCTTTTTTGATGCCACATTTGTTAATTTTTTATAAACATATGCACTAAGATATATTAAACCAATAACAAGTGCAAGCGATATAAAAGCCTGAAGAATATATGTAACATCAGGGCTAAATATTATATTTTTTATTATTAATTTAATTTTAGCTAAACTAAAAGCATCTATCATATAAATTTTATTTTAACATATAAAAGTAAGAATATTCAACCTGTTTTTTAAGGGATATTCATACAAGTTTTACATTTTAAATTTAAAATATTTTTGGCTTTTTCAAGTTGTGGGTCTTTATGATTAAGATGGTCTTTATATGTATATTCAATTTTATAATCAGGTACAATACCAACTTTATTAATATCAGTTCCTTTTGGAGTTAAATATTTTGCAATTGTCAAGTTTAAACCAGTTCTATTTGGAAGTGGATATATTTTTTGGATCATACCTTTACCAAATGTTTTTTGACCGACTAAAGTTGCAATGCCATAATCGCTTAAGGCACCTGATAATATTTCAGAAGCACTTGCTGTAGCTCCGTCAACCAAAATAACAGTTGGTTTCTCAACAATTAAATCTTGCCTTTGTGCATTTAAAGGCATTATTGAACCATTTCTATCCACAACGGATACTATTTCGCCATTTGGAATAAACAAACTTGCTATAAGTAATGCATTTGGCAAAAGACCACCTGTATTTCCACGTAAATCAATTATTAAACCTTTTGAATTTTTTGTTTGCTCAATAGCTTGCAAAAAATGTTCAGCTACATTTAATCCAATAAAACTTGAAATTTTAATATAACCAATATCATTATTAATCATTTCACTTTCAACACTTTGTATTTCAATTTCACGTCTTTGAATATTGTAGGATATTTTCTTTTTATCACGTATAAATTCAACACCAACAACACTTCCTATTGGTCCTCGAATAAGTTTTGAAACATCTGCTAAATCTAATCCGTGTACATCTTTACCGTTTACTTTTGTCAAAATATCACCTGGTTTTATCCCTGCTTTATTAGCTGGTGTATTTTTTAAAACATCAAGTATCACAATTTTCCCTGAAATTGATGAAATTGTAACACCAATACCTGATATTTTTGCATCAATTTCCTCATTTTGAGATTTAAATTCTTCTTCACTCATAAATCTTGAATATTGGTCATTTAAACTAGCAAGCATTGTATTAATAGCAACATATGCATCTTCTTGAGTTTTTATTTTATCAATATATCGACTTCTCCAACGATACCAGTCTTGACGATTTAAAGTGGGGTCATAATATTTTGATTTTACTAAACGCCAAGTACTTAAATATAAACGTTTTGGATTGTATCTTGCGTTGTTTACAAGTTCAGTTGCATTAATTGAATCGTTATTTGAAAGTTGGAACATATTTTTAGTTCCAAAATAATTTATAAGCAAAATGGTTAATATCACAATTATTCCAAAATAAATAATTTTTTTAATCATTTGTTTTTTTTAGCTCCAAACTTCCATTATAGTAAATTATAACTATATTTAATAACGAAAACCATATTAATACAACAGATATTTGATTATGTTAAAAACTAATATTTTAATGTTTAAAATTATAAATAAAATATTATGCAACAAATTTAAAATCCACCATTTATCAGTGATATTGCATGATTAATTGCATCTTGACTGTTTTGTAAAACGTATTCAGTTTGGGGGTTTATTTCATATATCTTTATTTGACGATAAGGTGATGGAATATAGTTATGTTCAATTTTATTTATTGATTGAGCATTTATTGGTGTTTTTATGTATTCATCATTATTTGTTGAATTTTCAAAAAAACTCTTAGGAAAAGGTGATGGAATATATGACCTTTTAGAATTATATATTTCATTTTTGTTAGTATTTGTTAAATTTATATTATTAATGTTATTCATAATCGATATTTTAGTTTTAACCTTGGTTTGTATATGAACTCATTCTTTGCAGTGCTTCAATTTTCTGTTGTTGTTTTTGATATTCGATTTGTTTTTTCTTTTCATCAGCTTCATCTAACATTTGAACAAGTAAAGATAGATCTTTATTTATAGCTTCTTGTAGCTGTGGACTTTGTTGAATAACTTCTCTTAATTCAGGATGTTGAGATAATCTTCCTGCAAGTTCTTTAACAATAATCTGATTTTCTTGGATTCTTTCTTGTCTTTCCATTATGGCATCTCTTTTAGCAATTTCCGTTTTATCTTTTGGTTTACCAAATAATTTATGAGGGATATATTCAAGAACTTTTGTCTTCTTATCATCAATTACAAAAGTACCAATAATGCCTCTGCCAAGACCACCTACTAAGCCTGGAAGTGAATATGTGAATAATTTTTTAATACTACCCAAAAATCCTTGTTCGACAGGCTTAACATTTCCACGTCCCCAATGACATATATGACCAAGCCATTTAGCAGGGTAATGATACCATTTTAAAGCACCCTTTTCAATCTTTTTCAATTCTTTTAAATTTTTATGAGCTTCTGCAAGTGTTGCACCACCAACTTTCCATTTCCCATTTTGAATAGCTTTGCTTGATATCGCATTCGCATTTGGGCCTTTAAAAATAGTATTATTTATATAATTAGTCTGATCTTGAAGAGCTTGAAATTGTGCTGATGACATTCCAATACCACGAAGTGATGCAAATTTATTTATAACATTTATTGAAAAGCCTAAAGTCATTAATGAGCCTATTTCACGGAAAACACTTTCAGCAAGAACTTTACCACGATCTTCTTTGTCAGCAGTTGCTGTTTCTTCAATTACATTACTTAGAAAATATGCCTGAAGTGCCATTGAACCAAACCATCCCGCTGTATTATTCATTATTGCTTCAGTTGCGTATAATCCTGTTTTTGCAAGACCTTTGCCTAATTTAGATTTCGCAATATTGTCACGTCCTTGAATTACATCTAATTTATGAAGAGCTGTATCAAAATTACATTTACGACCGGTTATTGTTTGTATAACTGTATTCCATAAACAAGATATTTTTTGAGGTAATGTCCTAGCTTTTTTTAAATTTTCAAGTCCACCTTTGCCATAATTCATTGAACCATAACACCATTTACCTTTCAAATGTTGTGAATCATATATTTCTCGTATAACTTTTTCAAAATCATCTCGAGCTCCTGAAGCAGAATTGACAGCTTTTGAAGTTAAATCTTCTAAACTTAAATACTTATCACCACATACCTTTCTAAGACAATTTTCAAGGGCTTCCATTGTAATAGAATTTGCTTTATCTTTTTTGTAAAAAACACGACCATCACTTTTTCCACCTAAAGGATTTCTAAAAAATACATCAGCAAGTTCATTTATATATTGAGTTGATACCCCTCCTTCCATACTTTTTGCCAATGAGAAAGTAGCATGACTTTCTTTACCTGGGTCAATAAAGCAGCTAAAAAATGTATTATTTTTCGCCCATTTTCTTATATTAGCTTTCATATTAGAATAGCCTGTTGAAATATTATCAGTTAAGTTTTTAAACCATTTAAATCTTTTACCTAATCCATCTATTCCGTTTTTAAAACCATCTGAAATGTTATCGCCGATTGATCCAAGAAAGCTTAAATATGTTTTCTTACCATCTCCACTTCTTGCAAGATGATATTCAATGCCTTTACCTGATAACCATAAAAGTCCAAAAGTTCCTATGCCAATTGCCCACTTAAAAGCAGGTTTTTTAAATAAATTTTTTATACGTTTTGTATTTTCATAGTCTTCAACTTTTTCGACACTTTTTTGTTTCATTTGATTTAATTTTTGTTCTCGTTCATATCGTTTTGTGTCAGAAGTGTTATCATAGAAACTTGTAAAATTTTGATTTGTGTTTAATCCTGTATAATTAACCGACATAACTTACCAAACCTTATACTTTAATTCAACTATATAATAAATAAAGTATTTTTTTTAAAATTTATTGCTATTTGTATTATTTATTTCTTAATAAAAATTAATAATTTAAAAAGTATATAAAATATGATATAATTTCTAACAAATAATTAGAAAAAAAGGAGTTTAAAAAAATGTTGAATAATGTGCAAATCCTCGAGGGGGGGGGGTAAAAGTGCTTTAAATAAAGGGAGATTAGGTTTCACCTTTGTCGAAGTAATTCTTGTTATGGCTATATTAAGCTTTTTATATATTGTTACTACAAAAGTTATTCAACACAATCTTGAAAAAAAAGTGCCAACTTATGTCTATTATCTATACAAAAATTTGGAAAATCAAAATAAGTGGTTATTAGAAAAAATTAAAAAAGATAATCCTGATAAGAATGCTGAAGATGTTATAGCTTCTATGGATGCAAAAAGTTATTGCGAAACGTTTGCAAAAGATATAAATACAAGAGGTAAAAATAATTGTGCTATGTTAGATGATGCAGGTGATCAAGAAATTGTCTATAATTGTAATCGGACATTTAATCATGTTGTAAATTCTGATGGTTCTTTTTCGGCAACATATAACCCTACATTAAAAGAAAATGAATCGATTAGTGATTATAATTATTGTGATGAAATTAAAAATCTAAACAATTTTACTTGTAGATATAAACCTAAAAAAGTATTTAATGAATTAGCAATACCAAATACTGATGAACAATTATATAATTGTACAACTTCGAGTGTTGAAAATATTGAAATCGATAATCGTAATCCATTAAATATAAAAACTCATTTTAAGTCGACAAACAATATTTATTTTAATATTTTAAAATTTAAAGCACATAAATATAATTTTACTTTAAATGCTACGCAAGGTGACATATGTAAAGCAAACTTTGCAAATGGAGGATCAGGTTGGGATAATCTTAAAGATAAGATTATTATTTATGACGCTACAAGTTCATCTGAAGTAAAAGGCTACCATATTTCATATTGTAAGGATGCAATGAATTTATGGAATGATCCAACTAATGAAAATTATAATTTTTCAAATAAAACAAATATATCATGTTGTGGTACAACAAAAAATAAAAGTAAGTTATATTTAGGACTACTAACACCTCCAATAAATGGAAAATCAATTATAACATTGCCGAATGGGAGAAGTTATACAAAAACAAGTAGTACTACAAAAGATTATAAGGTTCAAAACTCTTCAAAGCGTATGACCTTTTATTGGTTTTACTATCGTCCAAGTAATGGTAGAAATACTGCTATAGTTGATGAAGCTCACCATTCATATCAACCACAAAAGTCAAGTGGGACTTCATGGACATATTATAGAAAAAAAAGTGAGTATAGAAATTTAGCAAGTGCTCTTGCTTCTGCTCCACTAAATTTAACGTCAGATTCACCACTAAAAGTTTATGCGAATGCCGCTTTTGCATATAACTATTCACCGCTAACGTCTAAGCGCATTGATGTTGCGAATGTTGCTTATAGAAGATTTAGATATTATTATCAATTTGGTAATATGAGTGATTATTTAAATTCTCCTTGTCAAACGTATTTGAATTTTTTAAAGAAAGCTATTGATTATAAAGTATGGGAAAATAAAACTTTTGAAACAAATCCCCAAGTTGTTTCCTCAACATTTGAAAACGTTGATACCTTTAAATTTCAAAATTCTATAATATTTAAAGCCAATAATGATACTGCACTTAAAAATAGTCTTGTTAATCAATATAATAAATGGACAAATTATTTTAAACAATCAGGTCAAAAAGTTGAAGCAAAAAAAGCTTTATCAAATAAAATATATAATGAAAATGATTCATTTAATTATGAAAAAAACAATCACATTATCTATGTATCAATTGATACTCCATTTGAAAAAGGCGAAATGAACAAAAACATTTTTGCTTTCGAGCAATTTGAGGACAGAATTATTCCTGTTGGATATTTAGCAAACAATTCAAATACACCCTTAAAATTTGATGTAATAACCCGTAATCCTAAAACATTTAAAATAGAAAAAGTTAATTATTATGAAGGTATGGAAAAAAGGCCACTAACCTTTTGTGAAGCAATGAGTTATACAGGAGAGGAATTTTCACCATATTGTGGATGTCGATGGCCCTCATCTGGAGTCTTAGTAACTGGTCCCAATGGAAAAGGAAATCCTACTTATTATAGAGAAAATGGTGATGGATACCCCCAAAAAATAAAACTTTGTGATAATAATTTTGGTTGTATAATTCGTCCTGTTAAACCTAGTTCGGGTGGTTGGTTTTAAAGAATCATATTAAAAAATTAATACAAAATATGGCAATGCATTATCACATTGCCATATTTATTATAACTATATTAAATATTAATCTAAATAGAATACAGTAACAACTTTATGACTTTCTTCAGCGTGTTCAATAGCTTTATGAAGTGTAGAAGAAGTGTGAGAAAGGAAACATATAAGCTGTTGACAATCATCAATAATTTCACGATTACATATGCGAGAAGCATCCGCTAAAGTCATCATAGCTCTATCAGCGTGTTCTATTATATTTGGGACGCCAATAAGTTGATCTTGAACATCAGAAGGTTGTTGCCCGATTGTTTGAGGCAAAATAACTTTTAAACGACTTGGATTTGATTTCATAGCACCACGAATAACAGCAGCATTAGTACCACTTGAACCTCCTGAAGTAATAATTGAATTACCCTGACGAATTAACGCTGTGGCAAGCATTTCAATAATTTGTTGATGAGTTATAGTTAAATTACGACTACCTATTATAGCAATTTTTTTAGCTTGTTGTTGAATAGTTGCTAACTCAAAAGCAAGTTCATCAAAAGTATTGGCATCTTCTTGTGAAACTGTATCCAAATCACTTATTGGTACCATAATTGAAGGTTTATTTTCTTTCTCATCAGCCATACGTTAATTTTCCTATCCTTTATTCTTTCACTATAAAATCAAAACAAATAATTTTTTTATACTATAATATATATTAAAATACTATTATTTTGGGAAATTGTCAATGGAAAATATTATAAATACATTAAACCTAGAACAAAAACAGGCTGTTAATCAATGTTTTGGTACCATGCTTATTTTAGCTGGAGCAGGTAGCGGTAAAACTCGGGTGTTGACAACAAGAATTGCAAATTTAGTCCATAATGGTGTAAATCCATATTCAATTATGGCTGTTACATTTACTAATAAAGCTGCAAAAGAAATGCGTGAAAGATTAGGAAAAATTCTTGGTGATAATACTGTTAAAAAAATGTGGGTTGGAACTTTCCATAGTATTTGTGGACGTATATTGAGGTATGATATTGATAAATATAAAACAGAAGAAGGACAAAGTTGGGATAATAATTTCGTTATTTATGATGAAACAGACTCCAATACTATTATTAAAAATAGTATAAAAAAATTGAATTTAGATGATAAAATTTATACCCCAAAACTTGTAAAAACTATCATTTCAAATGCGAAGAATAAAATGCAAAATGCTTATGCTTTTCAAACAAAAGCACGTGATTATAAAAGTGAAAAAATTGCTTTAATATATGAACAATATGAAAAAGAACTTATTTTAAATAATGCAATTGATTTTGATGATATGTTGCTTTTAACTGTTAAATTGCTTGAAAATAATGATGAAGTTAGAGAAAAATATTTTTCTCGTTTTTCACATATCCTAGTCGATGAGTTTCAGGATACAAACCCTTCACAATATTCTTTAATAAAAAGTATTTATACCAATAATTTATTGGAAAATGAACTTGAAGGAAGAAGTTTATGTGTTGTAGGTGATGTTGACCAATCAATATATAGTTGGCGAGGAGCTGATTTTAAAATTATTTTAAATTTTCAAAATGATTTTCGTAATACAACATTAATAAAATTAGAGCAAAATTATCGTTCCGTTGAGACTATTTTGGAAGCAGCTAATTATGTTATTCTAAATAACTCACAACGTATTGACAAAAATTTATATTCCAATATGGGAAAAGGTGAGAAAATAGAACATTATGAAGCAATTAACGAATCAAATGAAGCTAATTATATAGCTTCAAAAATAGAAAGTTTAAAAACCGATAACAAAAGTTGGGAAGATTTTGCAGTTTTATATAGGACAAATTCCCAATCCCGTGCTATTGAAGAAGCATTGATTTCTAAAGGTTTGCCATATAAAATGGTGGGTGGTTTAAAATTTTATGACAGAAAAGAAATTAAAGATATTATTGCATATTTAAAGCTTATGTATAATCCAAATGATGGTCAAAGTTTAAAGCGTATAATAAATGTACCTAAACGTGGTATAGGAGCTACTACTATAAAAAAACTTGAGTCAATAGCTCAAAGTCAAGATTTGTCAATTTTTAACACACTTTTAAATATTGATAAATATAATGAATTTAGTGCTGGAATAAAATTAAAACTAAAAGATTTTGTTAATACCATTTTAAAACTTATTGATTTTTCAAAAGTGACACTTGAATTAAATGAAATAATTGGTTTTGTTATTGAACAAAGTGGATATTTAAGAGAATTAAAAGAAGATGAAAATAAAATAGAAGCTCAAAGTCGTATTGAGAATCTTCAAGAGCTTATAAATGTTGCACAAGCATTTGAACCACAGGAAGCCGATAATTTTTTGGGTGAATTTTTATCTCAAGTTGCACTTGTGAGTGATTTAGATAGTATAAAAAATGAAAATGAAGGTGATGACAGTATTACTTTAATGACACTTCATAGTGCGAAAGGGCTTGAATTTGATACTGTTTTTATAGCTGGTATGGACGAGGGAATATTCCCACATAGCAGATCATTAAATAACAATACTGAAATGGAAGAAGAACGCCGACTTATGTATGTTGGAATAACAAGAGCTAAACAAAAATTATTTTTAACAAATGCAAAAAGTCGACAAATGTGGGGTGAATGCCACTTCTATAATCCAAGTAGGTTTTTTAATGAAATACCTCAACATTTAATTGAAAACAAAAATCAGCAAGCCAACCAAATGGAGTTTTATGCAAAAACAAACGAAAATACATTTAAAAGTGCTATTGACAAAATAAAATCTACAAATAGTTTTGGAAAATCTTTTGTCGTGCCAAATAATATAAAAAGCAAAACAGTTTTTATTAAAAAATCAAAAGATACAAGCAATAATTTTTCTTCAAGTACAAAATTTGGAAATGGGTCATTTGGTAAAAATTTTATAGCACCTGTTAAACTGCAAGAAATTGAACAAAAAGCAAAATTGAAAAAAGAATTAGATGAAGCAAAAATTAAAGATATTTTAGAAAATAATCCAATAAAAAAAATGCTTGAAGAAAAGCGTCAGATGGAAGCAATTGGCGTGAAAAATAAAGCTGTTTTAAAATTTAATATAGGGGATAGAGTTTTTCATCCACAATTTGGCATTGGGAAAATTGATGATATAATTAGTGAATCGCAAGAAAGCGATATTTATATGATTGATTTTGGTAAGCTTGGACAAAAAGCCGTTGATGCAAATATTTCTAATTTAAAACGATTTTAAAAAATATATAATAAAAATATTTATATTCTTACTACAACAAACTTTATATTTGTATTTTTTATCAAGATTAGGTAAGTTTCTTTGGGTTTTACTTTCCGTTTAAACAGTAAATTATAATTAAAAATATTTATCCTAATTTATCATATATTAAATTGAGTGGTATTCTTTTTAAGTGTTTAGTTATTAAATAGTTTAAAGAACTTACCTGTTAAATTTGGTTGAAATTAGAAATAGTTTTTATTTTTTTTGCTAATTCTTAATTTTATATCACAAATTAGAATAAAAGAATTTTAGGATATATTGTAACGAAATATTAACTTGTTAACGCTTGTAAA
>CALUYS010000013.1 GCA_944325065.1 Candidatus Gastranaerophilales bacterium
TGGGCTGTTCGCCCATTAAAGCGGCACGCGAGCTGGGTTCAGAACGTCGTGAGACAGTTCGGTCCATATCCGGTATGTGCGCAAGAGAATTGAATGGAGTCTTCCTTAGTACGAGAGGACCGGGAAGAACGAACCTCCAGTGTATGGGTTATCCTGCCAAGGGTAAACGCCCAGTAGCTGTGTTCGGAGTGGATAAGTGCTGAAAGCATATAAGTACGAAGCCCACCATAAGATGAGTTCTCTCATCGGAGCAATCCGAGTAAGTCCCCAAGTAGATAATTTGGTTGATAGGTCAGAGATGTAAGTGTGGCGACACATGTAGTTGACTGATACTAATAGGACGAGGGCTTTTCCTAGATTTTGCAACTTCGGTTGTGTAGGAAATTGATAATTACGTTAAGTTTATTGCATTATGTAATTTTAAGAGTACAAATAGCATTGAAAATTTCAATGTAAAAAGAATTTCTGGTGACAAAGCGGCAGCATTCCACCCGTTCCCATCTCGAACACGGTCGTAAAGACTGCTTGCGGTGACGATACTTGGAGGGTGACCTCCTGGCAAAATAGCTAGTTGCCAGATCCTTTTTTAAAAAAGCGAGAATACAATTCTCGCTTTTTTTATTATAATATTTTACTTTTTAAACTTTTATTGTAAAATTATTATATGATACAAAATAAAATTAAAAATATAAAATTGGGTTTAATTGGACATCCTTTAGGACATTCTTTGTCGGCTGTTATTCATAGTGCAGCTATGAAAAGTCTAGGTATTGAAGGTGAATATTTACTTTTTGATACTGAGCCTGAGTATTTAATTAATCAGGTAAAATATTTTAGATCTCAAAATTTTTTGGGTTTCAATGTTACAATTCCATTTAAAGTTCCTATTACTTTATTTTTAGACGATGTTGACAATTTAGCTAACCTTATTTCTTCAGTTAATACTGTTAAAATTACAACGGATAAAAGATTAATAGGTTATAATACCGATGTTTATGGATTTAAAAATGCTATTCCTTTTGATTTTGATTTGAAACGTAAAAAAGCTGCTTTAATTGGTTTAGGTGGTGCTTCTCGTGCTATTTTAGCTGCTTTTTCTCAAATTGATCTTGAATGTGTTGATGTTTATGTACGGAATGTTATTAATGCAAATGAATTTTTGTCTAATTTTCGTATTAATTTTTCAAATCTTAAAGTAAATTTATTTCAAATGCAAAATTTGAAAACACTTGAACCTTATAAATTACTTGTAAATGCTACTCCTGTTGGTATGCGTGGACATTCCATGGATTTATCTCCTGTTGGTGAAACTTTACTTGAAACTTTTAGTAAAGATGCAATTGTTTACGATATTATTTATAATCCTATTAAAACTAAACTTATTAAAGATGCTATGAAACTTGGAATAAGAACTATTAATGGTCTAGACATGCTTGTTTTTCAAGCTGCTAAAGCATTTGAGATTTGGACAGGTTTTTCTCCTGATGTTAAGTTAATGAAAATAGCTGCTTTAGAACAGATGCTTTAAGTATTTTTTGTGGGGAATTTTTATGTTTAAAAAATTTGATATTGATAATTTTAATCAAAATCCTTTTAATTTAATTGGTAATGAATGGATGTTAATTACTTCAAAAAATAAACAAAATAAAAAAGTTAATGCGATGACTGCTTCTTGGGGTGGGCTTGGAATTATGTGGGGAAAACCTGTTGCATTTGTTGTTATTCGACCTCAAAGATATACAATAGATTTTGTTAATTCTTCAAATAAATTTTCTTTGTGCTTTTTTAATGAAAAATATAAAAAAACTTTGTCTTATTTTGGTACTGTATCAGGGCGTGATGAGGATAAAATTAGCAATTCGGATTTGACAATCGTTGAAAATTCTGACATTCCTTATTTTTATGAGTCAAAAATTGTTCTTTTCTGTTCAAATTTATATAAACAAAAATTTGAAGAAAATTGTTTTATAGATAAGCAAATAATTGAAAAATGGTATCCAAATAAAGATTATCATTATATTTATATAGCTTCAATAAATCAAATTTTACAAAAATAAATCGGTATATTTATATGGAAAAAGTTAAAACTAAGTGGATTTGTCAAAATTGTGGGTATGAAACTGCAAAGTATTTAGGTAAATGTCCTGATTGTTTTAGTTGGGGTACTATTGTTGAAGAAAAAGTTTGTAGTCAAAATAATAAAACATCTAGTTTGTCAATTAAAAATTTTAATAATCAAAAGCCTGAATTATTATCAAGTATAAATTTTAATCAAATTGATAATATAAAACGTCAAAAAAGTGGTATTGATGAATTTGACCGTGTAACAGGTGGTGGTTTGGTTTTAGGTTCTTTAAACTTAATAGCTGGAGATCCTGGCATTGGAAAGTCGACACTTTTGCTTCAAGTCTGTTCAAAGTTGGCTAAAAATGGTTTAAAATTGCTATATGTTTCTGCTGAAGAATCGGCTATTCAAATTAAACTTCGTGCTAATCGTTTAAATATTAATTCTGATAACTTATATATTTATACCAATACTAATTTTGAATTAATTGAAATGCAAATTAATGATTTAAAGCCTGATATTTTAGTTATTGATAGTATTCAAACTATATTTAAATCAACTTTAAGTTCTGTTTCAGGAACTGTTTCTCAAATAAAAGAATGCACGTTATCATTTATGCAAATCGCCAAAACATTAAATATAACGATAATAATTGTTGGGCATGTTACTAAAGATGGCAATATTGCTGGTCCAAAAATTCTTGAGCACATGGTAGATAGTGTATTTTATTTTGAAGGTGATAAGTATAAATCTTATAGAATATTGCGTTGCAATAAAAATAGATTTGGTGCAACTGATGAACTTGGAATGTTTGAAATGGAAGAATTTGGGTTAAGACAAATTTTAAATCCAAGTGAGTTATTTTTAAATAAACATAAAGAAGATGATAATGGTATTTCAGGTAGCGTTATTGTTGCGACAAATGATGGCAATCGTCCTTTGCTTGTTGAAATTGAATCTCTTGTTGGTGTAACTCCATATCCATCCCCAAGGCGTGTTGCTAATGGTGTTGATTATAACCGCTTACTTCAAATTTTGGCTGTGTTAGAAAAAAGACTTGGATTAAATTTAAGTAAGCAAGATGTTTATGTTAATGTAGCTGGTGGGTTAAATATTTATGAACCATCTTCTGATTTAGGTATTGCTGTTGCTATTTTATCTTGTGCTTATGATGTTGTTTTTGACCCTAAAACGGTTCTTTTAGGTGAAATATCACTATCTGGTTATATAAAAAATGTAACTAATATTGAAAAACGTATCTTAGAAGCACAAAAGTTAGGATTTAATCGTATTATTATTCCAAAACAACAAAATAAAAAATTTAAAGATTTCAAAATAAAAATTCTTGAAGTTGAAAAATTAAAAGATGTTGTCAAGTTGTGTATTGGAAATTTAAAGAAATAAAAATAATTTATCTATTTTTAATTATTTCTATAAGAAAATTGTTACTAATTTTTATTGGTTCAATTTGATGTAAGTTTCTATAAGCAATAAGTATTTATTATTTTTTTTTAGTACGATAAATAGCATTCATAATTTTTAATAACATTACTTACATTTCTTTAATACCACTTAAATTATTATTTGTATATTTTTTTGATTAAATTTATTCATTCAATTTAAAGTGTCAGTATTTATCAATTATATTTCCATCTTAGAATCATCCTAATTGTTCTCAAAGCAACCCTGCTTTTGTATATTTTTCGCTATTAATTAAATTATTATCAATCGTTATATCAATAGCTATTACTTTTTCTTATTTGCTATTTTGGTGAATTCCTGTCTTATTTTCACCATAAATATGAGTATATTTATTATAAAGCTATTTTTCTTATTCTTAAGTTCGTAAACTACTTCCTATATCAAATTTTATATTATTTCTATAATATAATTTATAAAATTCAAAAATTTTTTTTGCCTTTTGGAGAAAGTTTATTCATTTTTTTTAAATTACTTTCTCCGATAAATGATTTTAATATTTTGTTTATTGATTAATAATACTACAAAAAGAATTTATTTATTAAATAAGTTTAATAAACAATTGCAACACTATTACTTAAGATGAAGTAGAATAGCAAGGAAAAGGAAATAGTAAATATAAAACAATTTTAGAACATTTAAGTTTTATAGAACGAAATAAAATAACAATACTTCATTGCAAAAGTTTATCAATAAGAAAAATAGCAAAAGAATTAGGCAGAAGCCCAAGTACGATATCAAGAGAATTAAATCGTCCAGAAGCCTTTTATTACAGAGGTAAATACATAGGCTCTCAAACAGACATCAGAGTCAAAAATAAATGAAAAGAATTGCATAAAAATGAAAGAATTCATATCTGTCATTACGTTGGGTACAAGATTTTATTAAAAATAACTTAAAATATGGTTATTTTACCCAAAAAATAAATTATGGTATTTATTACTAGTATGCCCAAATGGAAGACAAACAAGAATACTGGGATTTTTATATCGTTGAACAGGAAAGAATTAAAATAAATGAATAAAAAAAATTAGTTCGTTTTGAAGCATATAAAATAGAATTAAGAAGAATAAAAAAGAAATAATCAAGCTGTTTAACATTTATGGTTAATAGATTTAGCCCGTAAAATTATTATTAAAAAAAACGGTTTAAAAAAACATCTAACACCACATCCAATTTGATAAGTAGTCAAATAAGACCGTATCGAAATACAGTTAAAAGTATAAGATATAATAATGTATGTTAGTTCTTTAAATAAGAAAAAGAATCTTACTTATATTTCATCTGAACAAGTTTTCAAACTTCATATTGTTGCGGTTGATTTTTAAACTCTTGCAAAATGTAATTATGTGTATTTATTTGAATATTTTATGATTTTGTATTATTCTCAATAATAGAATAAAGATTATATTAAAATGAGGAAAAGATATGTTAAGAGCTGGTATTGTTGGGCTTCCAAATGTTGGTAAATCGACTTTATTTAATGCATTGACTCAAAGTGTGAATGCTCAAAGTGCTAATTATCCTTTTTGTACTATTGAACCTAATGTTGGTGTCGTAACTATTCCTGATGAACGATTATATATTTTACAAGATTTAGTCAAAACACAAACTGTTATTCCAACAGCAATTGAATTTGTAGACATTGCAGGACTTGTAAAAGGTGCAAGCAAAGGTGAAGGGCTTGGCAATCAGTTTTTGGCAAATATTCGTGAAGTTGATGCCATTATTGAAGTTGTTCGTTGTTTTGATGATCCAGACACTATTCATGTTAACGGAAAAATTGACCCTATTTCTGATATTGAAACTATTAATCTTGAGCTTGCTTTGGCGGATTTATCATCTATCGAAAAAAGAATTGCAAGAATTGCTAAAAATGTTAAATCAAAAGACAAAGAAGCAATAATTGAAAATAACGTACTTCAAAAAATGTCAAAACTACTTGAAGATGGCAAATTTGTAAATATTTACGATAATTTTGAAGGTGATGAACTTGAAGCTATTAAAAAAATGCACTTTTTGACAATAAAACCTGTTATTTATGCTGCAAATGTTTCTGAGTTTGATTTAAAAAATGGTAATGATTATGTTAATAAAGTTAAAGAATATGCAAAAACACATAATGCTGAAGTTGTTATAATTTCTGCGGCAATTGAAGCGGAATTATCCCAACTTGACAAAAAAGAAGCAAAAGATTATTTAAATGAGCTTGGTGTTGAATCATCAGGCATTGAACGTATGATAAAATCGGTTTACCATTTACTTGATTTAAGAACTTATATTACAGCTGGTGTTAAAGAAGTGCGTGCTTGGACTATTCATGCTGGTGACACAGCTTCGCAAGCAGCAGGAGTCATTCATACAGATTTTGAAAGAGGCTTCATTCGTGCTGAGGTTGTTTCCTACAATGATTTTGTTTCCTCAGGCTCTTTAAACACTGCAAAAGAGAAAGGTCTTGTTCGACTTGAAGGAAAAGATTATATTGTTCAAGATGGTGATATCATGCACTTTAGGTTTAATGTTTAAGTTTGCAAAATTTATCAGCTTTATCAATGAATCCGTCATAATTGTTGTCAACTCCATCACAACACGAATTTATACTATCTAAAGATTCAGGTTTTGGGATTTTGTATAGCCATTTTTCATCTATACGTTCCCAATTATACATAAAATAATTTATTATATCTTTTGCTATAAACTTATCTTTAAAAATAATTGTGTTTTCATCATTTTTATTGACACCTGCGAAACTAAAATTCATGGAGCCTAAAATTACATACTTTTCATCAATAACCATTGCTTTTGTATGCATTTTACCTGCCATATTTTCAACTTTAACTTTTATTCTATTTTTTCTTAATAAATCAACTTTTGAACTTTTGTGGTTTGCACTTGTGGCATCCATTAATATAAATATATTTACATTTCTTTTTTGTGCTTCGATTAACGCTGTTATTAATTCTTTATGTGTTAAATAAAAAATCGGGATATAAATATTTTTTTTACTATTTTTGACTAATGGTATAATTTTGTTTGTGATTACATCATATTTTGGTGAAAAATAAATATTTATATCAAAATTATTCATCTTTATATTTTCAAAATTATTAAGATTTTTTTTATTATGAAATTTACCATCATACATTTGTTCAAATTCAGTTAAATATGCATTTGCAACATTTTTATTTTTTATATAAACTAAAATATTTGAATTAAAACCATTTATACAACTATCTGTCAAATTTGTTGAACCTGTTATTACTTCTTTATTGTCTATAATTATAAATTTGTTATGCATCAATTTATCATCTTTTGAATCTGTATTGTCAGATGTTGAATATTTAATTTTTGAAATTAATTTTATAGTATCATTGTAATAGCTTTCATTCTTTGAATTTAAATCATATACAATTCTAACTTTAATATTTTTTTTATTTTGGGCATTTAAAATTGCTTTTTCAATATCAGGTACATTTTCATAACCAAAAATGGCTATATCAATTGTTGATAATGCATTATTGATAGCATTTAAAACAACTTTACACATTTTATTGTCGCAATTAGAACTTGGTCTTTCTTTATTTATAAAATTTGAATAATAAAAACAAATATCACTATAACACTTTTCATCAATAAATTTGTATTTATATTGTCTTATAGAATCCTTCAAAATACAGTTATGACAGGGGTTATAATTTCTAATATCTTTTATAATTTTTGGTTTTTTAATATCAAAAATATATTTGCAAGTAAATTTATGATAAATATTATTTTTTGTGTTTAAAACATAATAATTATGTTTTTTTAAAATATCAAAATTATTTTTGACTTTATAAATATCTTGATATTTTGAATATTCATATTTTTTATAACAATTTGGATCTATAATTGCAAGACCATTTTTAAGAAGGGTAATAGCTAAATTTTGATTATCAATATAAATATCGCCATAATAATCAGATTCTTTTGTTTTCATATAATTTTTTAAAATAATCTTTTTATCTTTAACATTTGTATTTAAATATTTTAAAATATTTTCTTCAAGTGCTAAATAATAAAGTTTATTAAACCCAAGGTTTGTTTCATTTTGTTTAAAATTATATATACCATTAATATAAACAACTTCGCAATTTGTTTTATTGTCAAAATTAATACACAATTTATTTGGTGATAATATTCGATTAACATTCCCTGTTTTTGTATCATGTTTTAATGTAATAAACAAAATAAATATAAAAATAATTATTAAAATTGCAACATAATATATAATATTTTTTAATTTCATATAAAAGATTATAATACAATTGTATTAAAAAGGCTGGTAAATTAAATAAAAAAATAGTAAAATAGAAGAAAAGAAAGATAAATATAATGGATAGAATAGATTAAAATGCAGCAAATACATTCATTTGAAGAATTAAAAGAAATTTTAGTTGAACAAAAACGTGATAAAAAAGATATAGAAGAAATAGAACAGGCATATTTTTATGCAAAAAAAGTACATGAAGGTCAATATCGTGTAAGTGAAGAACCGTATATTGTTCACCCACTTGTTGTTGCAAAAATACTTGCAGATTTGATTGTTGACAAATCGACGATAATTGCTGCGTTGCTTCATGATGTATTGGAAGATACAGATACAAAGCCCGAAGCAATTAAAGAACGTTTTGGAGATGATGTTTTAAATTTAGTTTTAGGCGTGACAAAATTAGGGAAATATCAGTTTAAATCAAAAGAACAACGACAAGCTGAAAACTTTCGTCGTATGATAATAGCGATGGCAAATGATATACGTGTTATATTTTTAAAACTTGCTGATAGACTCCATAATATGCGAACACTCAATTATATGGCCCAAGCGAAACAACAAAAAATAGCACAAGAAACTTTGGATATATTTGCACCACTTGCTCATAGACTAGGTATTGGTAAAATAAAAGCTGAGTTAGAAGATTTATCATTAAGATATTTGCATCCTGATAAATATTTTGAAATAGCCCAGCTTGTTTCACAAAAAAAACAAGAACGAGAACAGACTGTTCAAATGCTCATTGAAAGTATTTCTAAAACACTAAAACTTAACGGAATAAATGCACAAATTCAAGGTCGGGCAAAACATTATTATAGTATTTACAATAAAATGAAACGTACAAATATGGCATTTCACGATTTGTATGATATAACAGCTGTTCGAGTTATTGTTGAAACAGAACGAGAGTGTTATGAAGTTTTAGGCATAATTCACTCTCAATTTAAACCCATAGCTGGAAGATTTAAAGACTATATAGCAATGCCTAAAGCAAACATGTACAGATCGCTACATACATCAGTTTTAGGTCCACGTTCAAAACCATTAGAAGTCCAAATAAGAACCAGACAAATGCATGAAGTGGCAGAATATGGTGTTGCCGCACATTGGAAGTATAAAGAAGCAGGTGGTCCTGCAATAAATAATAAAGAAGAAGATATCAAATTCAGCTGGATGAGAAAATTTATTGAGCTAGATAAAGAAGCTAATAATACTAATGAATTTGTAGACCAAGTAAAATCGTATTTTTATGAAAATGAAGTTTTTGTTTTTACTCCTATGGGAGATGTTTTTGATTTACCACAAGGTGCTACAGCTATTGATTTTGCATTTCGCATACACTCTGATGTTGGAAGTAAAACGGTTGGTGCTCTTATTAATGGACGTATTGCACAACTTGATACGGCACTTGTTAATGGTGATATTGTTGAAATTCTTACATCAAAAAATGCAACTCCAAGACTTGATTGGCTTAATTTTGCAAAATCAAAAGCAGCTCAAAGCAAAATAAAACAGTGGTTTAAGAAAAATAAACGTGAAGAACATATAATTATTGGTCGTAATCTTCTTGAAGCGGAGTTAACCAAAAATGTTTTTGACGAAAAAATTAAAAGTGAAGAATTAAATAAAGTTGCATTGGAGATGAATTATAGAACTGCTGAAGATTTACTTGCAGCTTTAGGATATGGAGAAACTACGGTTGTTAAAATTATTAACCGACTTAAAAAAGATGAAGAAACTGAAAAAGAATTAAAAGATAACGAAAGTTTTATTCAAACAAGAAAAAAACGTAAAACAAAGGATGACATTGTTGGGCTTGAAGGTATGCTTTATACTTTTGCAAAATGTTGTTCACCTGTTCGTGGTGAAGAAATTGTTGGTGTTGTGACTTGTTCAAAGGGTGTATCTATCCATCGTAAAGATTGTAATTCTTTATATAATGTTCCACAGGAAAGGTTAATGAATATTACTTGGGCTGAAAATACTTCAAATAAAACCTATATAACCTCAATACGTGTTGATGTTCAGGATAAATTAGGAATGTTAAAGGAAATTTTAACAACCTTAACAGAATGCAATGCTAATGTAAGCTATGCTAATATTAAATCAAATAAAGCAAAAAATATAGGTATACTATATTTAGGGATTGAGGTTGACAATATAGATAGACTTCGTCGTGTAATAACTTCACTTCAAAGTATTCCTGAAGTTTATTCTGTCAAACGTGTTTCTGTTAATAACTGTTTAAAAAATAACGGTAAAGCTAATAAAACTCAAACGAGCAGCTCCAACCGCAAAACTCATTCAAAATAGTTTAAATTATTTAGTTCATTAAATATTTCATCATCGGTTTTAAAATCACAAAAATTTATTTTATTTGAAATAATACTTTGCCGATAATCATTTTTATTGATAGAACGGGGTTCTACAATGCAAGATGGTGGCATTATTGTCCATTTATATAAAGCTTTTGACATTCTTGTGTAAAACTTTTCAAGCCATTTTTGTTTTTGTTCTTGTGAAATATTATTTTTTGTTTCGTAAAGGAATGTTGAATCAAGCATATCAAAGTAGCTTTCGTGTTTATTTTCAATTCTCCATATAACTTCATCTAGGAATTCATAAGGCATTAAAGCATCTTCTGCAACAAGTGGTTTGCCTGTTTTTTCATCAATTGCAAGCTCGGCACCTGGTTTTTTGTTTATTATTTCAATTGGAATAGCATTTTTTTTTGTTCTGTTTTCATTCAAAAACCTTGCAAGAGCAAAAAGTTTTGTTTTAGGTACATCAGCAATAGGTGCAAAGCCTCCTGACATATCACCGTTTATTGTTGCATACCCCATATACAATTCAGATTTATCAGATGTTGCAATAGGGATGCAAGCTTCAAATTCATTTGCAATACCCCACAATATTATAGCTCGACTTCTTGCTTGAATATTATCCATTGTATATGATTTTTTATATCTAAAATCCCATTTTTTTTGAATATTGTCAAATAAAGGTTTAAAAGTGCCATTAATTTCATCTACCATTGATGTTATCGGCACCTCAATAAAATTTATTCCAAGATTTTTTGCCAACAATTTTGCATCATTTTTAGATTCATCACTTGTAATTTTTGACGGCATGCTAACACCATAAACATTTTCTTTTCCTATTGCATCTGATACCAAGCAAGCACAAACCGATGAATCCAAACCACCAGACAAACCTAAAACAGCGTGTTTTAAATTATTCTTTCCAAAATATTCAGAAATAGCACACTTTATAGTTAAATAAGTTCGCATTAAATCATTTTCATAGTTCAAGGTGAACCTTTTTTCATCATTTAATGTTTTATCTAATCCCATAACCAAAGGATAAATTTTTCGTTTTTTTTCAACTTCTATTTTCTCTTTATTCTTTTTAAATTCAAACAGGTAAAATTGCTCAACAAATGATTTCAAGCGAACTATCAAATCCCCATTCTCATCATAAATTCGACTTGCACCATCAAATGTTATATCATCCGTTGAACCAACTTGATTTAAATATATAAAAGGTTTTTTATATTTTTTTGATAAAAAAGAAAGCATATTATGCTTTAACTGCTCTTTTTTGCTTCTTGTTGGAGAAGCTGAAATATTAAGAAAAATATCAGGATTTAACTTCGACAATTCATATATCGGATCAAAATTATACAAATTATTTTCAAAAAACTCAATATCATTCCAACAATCCTCGCAAATAGACAAGGCATAATGGACATCATTAACGTCTAAAAGTTTTGCTTTCTTTTGTTTTGAGGTTTCATTATTTATTAAATTTGTTTGATATTGACATCCTACAACTTTTGAAGGTTCAATATAGCGATAATCATTAAATTCACTATAATTTGGAAGAAGACATTTCCTAACAATTGAGTTAATTTTTCCATTTTTAATTACTGCAAGAGAGTTATAATATTTCTTACCACAATTTCTGTTAATATCTTCACGTTTTTCAACAAAACCGATTATCGCTGTTATGTTTTGTGTAAATTTTGCTATTTGTTTTAAGTAACGAATATTTTCATCAACAATAAACGGGTATCTGTCAATAGTGTCGTGTATAGGATATCCCATTAATGCAAGTTCTGGAAAAACAATCATTTGAGCGTTGATGTTTTTTGCACTTTTTATATAATTTATTATTTTTTTTGCATTTCCTGAGATGTTTCCTGCTTGTGTATTTATTTGAGCAAGCACTATTGAATTTGAATTTTTATCTCTTTCATTTTTTATTTTATTTTCAATATATAAACGTTTTTCAACATCAACTTTATTTATACAATTATTGCCGTGTAAAAAAACATCAAGAATTTCGCACAGATATGACAATTTGTCGTTTTTTTTGTTTAACTTTTCTTCAACTTTATTTGTAAACTCATTAAAATTTAATGTTATCAATTCTTCCATAATCTTATACCATAATATTTTGACATATATTATTATATCTCAAAAAATATTAAGAATAAAAAACGCCTAAACCATATTAATATTTAAAAATTGAAATATGTTTTAGGCAATTTTAAAAATAAAAAAGATAAATTATCCAAGCATAGCTTCCATTTCATCAAGTGAAGAATAAACACTATGACAACCTGCATCAACAAAAACTGTTTCCCCTGTGACGCCTGAAGACAAATCAGAAAGAAGATAAAGCCCTGATTTACCAACATCTTCTAAAGTAATATTTTTACTCAAAGGTGATTTTAAAACACCAGCTTTAAGCATTTTATCAAAACCAGATATACCTTTTGCAGCAAGAGTTTTAACAGCACCTGCTGAGAGACAATTTACTCGAACACCATTTTTACCTAAATCTGTAGCAAGATAACGAGCTGAAGATTCTAAAGCAGCTTTAGCTACACCCATAACATTATAATTTGCAACCATTTGAGTAGACCCTAAATATGTTAAAGCCAAAACAGCCGCACCTTCGTTGAATAGATGACGAGCATTTCGACACATACTTACAAGCGAATAAGCACTTACACCCAATGCAAGATCCCAACCTTCTTTTGATGTATCAATAAACTCACCCATTAAATCTTCTTTATTTGCAAAAGCAACAGCATGAAGCATAAAATCAAGCTTACCATAAATGTTTTCATAAGTTGAAAATGTATTTTTTAAATCGTCTTCTTTAGTCACATCGCATTCAATGCACATTTTTGAGTTCATTTCATCAGCTATAGGTTTAACACGTTTTTCCATAGCTTCATTTGCATATGTGAAAGCTAATTGAGCCCCTTGTTTATACAACTCATTTGCAATACCATAAGCAATACCATGTTTATTACTTACACCAAAAATTAACCCCTTTTTACCTTCCATTATACCCATAATTTTCTCCTTACAAAAATATTTCTCCCATTATCTTTTATTTTATAATTAAAATACAAATATGGCAAATTTTTTAAGGGTTTTGTATATTAATTAAACCTTCACATAAAAGAAAACGACCTAAAGTTTCAACTTCACAATATTTTTTTAAACTTGTTAAATAAGCATTAAAATTGCAAAAGCCACCTGAAAGATATATTTTTTGAGGTTTATTTGCAAAACAAAAACTATTATAAGCTATACCGTGAATAAGACGACTTATTGCATCATTAGGAGTTAAACCATGTGAAATGTCATCCATTATTTTCTCAAATGCAAAAATACCACAAGTAAAATTATATTTTTCATTTTGATATTTTATATCATAAGATTTTAAGTCATAAAATTTAAGTAGCATTTCGATTGTTGCACCTGTTGAACTTCCACAGCTCACATTCCAATCTAAATCACAAAATTTACCATTAGTAAAACGTATCCATTTGGAATCACGACTTCCCAAATCCAAAATTATAGCCTCTTTTTCATTTTCTATCTTTTTTTTTACCCCATTTGCAAGTGCTATAATTTCATTATAATGATTATTATGATTTTTATTTTTTAGCTTTGCCATATGACCTGTTGTATAATCAAATGATATATTCATTTGTTTTATTAATTTAGAAGGTAAAATATAATATGATTTAATGTCTGAACTTTTTACAAAATAATTTTTGTATTCATTATAAAATTCTTTATTATCATTTAAAACAACAAGTTTTGACCAAGTTGTTCCAGCATCAACAAAAAACATTTTTTTCATCTTAAATTAATAAAAGCCTCTATCTTTGCAACAATAGAATTTGTAGCAATATCATCAATATCAACATAAAGCCCATTATATTTAAAACTTAAATACTTTGCAAGCGATGCTTTAGCACAAAAAGCTTGAGAATAAAAAACAGTTGGAACATTTTCATCAACCATTATTTCTGTTTCATAACACGCTGGTACTCCCATTTCAACACATCTTGTCCAACCATAAACATGAGTATCATCTGGAAATAGATTTAATATTGATAAATCATTTGGCGGTACTCCCCAAAAACCAAATCTTGGATTGACTCGATTTAATTTGGTTTTGTCAATAGGCTCAATAATTTCTTTTGTAATAAGTTGTATTTTTTCAACTAATGGCAAACTTGACGTCGAAATAATTGGTTCTTTTTTTATAGTTTCAATATTTTCATATTTTGTTTCAATAATATTAAATCCCATATTTTTAAGAATAACAGAAGCTAAAGCAGCACTATCACATTTTTCACGTCCAGTTGCCATAATTATTGTAATCAATTTATCTTTATAATAAACAGCATTATTAACAATATTTTTTATAATTTTACAATATACTTGTGGCAAAATTTTATAATCAGGAACAAAGGAAAGTTCAACATCCAAATCAACCCAACAAGCATCTGGGTATTGAACTTTCAATTTATTTATTATATATGGGTCGGGATAGCCACAAAATCCTATAGTTGATTTGTCCATAAAGCGAAATTAAAACTTGGCATCTTCACTATCATCATCGTCATCATCATTATCTTTAACGTTTAAAAGTAGATCATAATTAAATTCATTTTCATTATCTGCAATTATACCAGCAATAACTGCATCACTTGTAACATTATTTAAGGTTCTAAACATGTCAAAAATCCGTTCAAACGCAAATAAGAATGCAAAACCTTCGACAAGTTGGTTTGGAGTTAACCCAAGTCCGTTCAATATTAAAGCAATGGTAATTAAACCAGCACCTGGTATTCCTGCACAAGTACTTGATGAAACTATAGCTAATGTTGCAATTAAAACTATTTGAACAGGCTCTAAAGTAACACCATATGCTTGCATAAGAAAAAACACACAAACAACTTGAAACAATGCTGAACCGTCCATATTTAAAGTAGCACCTAATGGAAGTACAAAACTGGCTACTTTATTTGATATACCACGTTTTTCACAACAAGCAATAGTCAATGGCAAAGTTGCTGATGAACTTGCTGTCCCAAAAGCTACCATCATTGCTTCTGCTATTGCACTATAATATAACATAACTGGTACTTTACTAAATATTTTCATAAGCAAAGGATAAATTATAAAAAACTGTATTCCAAATCCAATTAATAATACAGCTGACAATTTAGCTATACTATCAAAAATAGTAATACCATAATTTGATATTGCAATTGCTGTTAAAGCAAAGACACCTGGTGCTGCAAGATACATAATCCAATCAGTAACTTTCATTGTTGAGGCAAAAATACTTTCAAAAAACGAAATTACAGGTCGATTTATCTCACCAACTTTTGACAATGCAATACTGAAAATTACAATAAATATTATAATAGGTATCATGTCAGCTTGTGCAAAAGCTGCTATTGGATTTTGAGGAATTAGATTTAACAATATATTTGATAAATTTCCAGATTGTGCTTGCAAAGCTTCTTGAACAAAACCCTGAATATCACTTGCACTTTGAACACTTATAAGTGATTGTACTCCAAGTCCTGGTTTTATAGTCAGAGCTAAAATAGAGCCTAAAACAACTGCTAAAACAGTAATTATACCATAATATAACAACATTTTAATTCCTAATTTTCCAAGTTGTTTACTATCGCCTATACTTGTTATACCAATAACTATTGCACTAAATACCAAAGGGATTACTACCATTTGAATTAAACGAATAAAAATTTGACCAACAAAATCTAATGTTGCAATTATTCCACTATAAAAAAGAGGATTAGCTATTTCAAAATATCCTTTTTTTGCGTTTAAAATAATGCCAAGTATTATACCTAAAATGAGCCCTAAAAATATGTGCCAATTTCGTTTAATTCCAAGTCCCAAAGCAATAAATACCTGCATATGTAATTTCATAGATATCTCCTCTTATATTTTTTATGTGCATGCAATTATACTACATTTTTTTTATTTTGACAAAGTTTTTTTATATTTATTAGTCTATAATTATTTCTTTTTCATTGCTATATGTAACAAAAGCTAAACCTTTTGAAGTACCTTTATCAACATATTTTTTCATTGTATATATAATAGGAACTTTACTTGATTTTTGTCCATAGGAAATATTTTTTAAAATCTTTGCAACGTTTAAAATTATCCTATTAGGCAATATTTCCAATTTATTAATGTTTTTAACAATAATATGTGCACTTGGAACATCTTTAATATGAAACCAAAAATCATTAGGCTTTGATAGTTTTGATAAAATATAATCATTTTGTTTATCATTTTTACCAATAAATATGGTATAGCCATCTATTTCTATTGTTTCAATATTTATCATATTCTTTTTATTTTTGTCTTGTTTTTTTTCATTATCTTTACTATTTTTAATTTCTATTGTTTCCCAAATTTGCTCCAAATCACAAAGATTACTTGCGATATTGACATAATGAGTAATTTCTCTTATCTTGTTTAATTTATTATTTAATAAATCCAAACGTTCATTTAAAAAATCTTTGGACTTTTTTAGCTTGTTATATTTTTTATAATATTTATTTGCATTTTCAACAATATTTAAAGATTCCTCAAGTGGTATATTTATTTTTTCAGCTGTATCATAATCTTCTAGGATTAAATCTTTTTGATTTTTTAAATCCTGCAAATTGTAAATATTCATCATAAGTAAGTCGGCATATTGTTTGTATATATGATTTTTTTTCGTATCGTTTAGTTCGATTTGCAAATTAAGTATATTTGTTTCTAATTTTTTTGTTTCTTTATTTAAATTAGTTATAATTTTTTGTTTTAAACTATTAAATTTATTATCTAGTATATAAAATTGATAATAGTTATTTAACATTTCATTTATTGTTAAAACTTTTTTATTACAAAATCCAAAAATTGAAAATGTTTTATAACTATCATCATAACTTGGATTAATATCTTTTAAATTAACACAATCAACTAATTTATTATATAAGGTTTCAACATCTTTTTTGCAATTTTGCTTAAAGTTATCGAAAGTTGATAAAAGTTTTGATGCAAAATCATTTGTAATATCATAAAAGTTTTCATTTAAAAAATTTTTTATAGGAATTTTCGAGGTAGATATTTTCTCAAAAAAGTCTTCAAATGATATGTTCTTTATGTCAATTTTTTCTTTTTTATTCGGATAAATATAAGGTAAATTACCAAAAATTTCTCGATATTGGCTTTTTTCTTTTCCAACATTATGAATAGAACCTAATATAATTTTTGTATCATAATTATAGAGAATGATATTGCTATGTTTACCCATTAATTCAATAGCCAAAACAAGTTTTTGTGTTTTAAAGTTATCATTTATAGTTTCAAAAAATAGTTCAATGATTCTTTCATGTTCTGGTCCATTTATTTTTATAATTTTGCTATTTTCAATATATTTTCTTAAAAGCATACAAAACATTAAAGCACTTTTTGGTGTTTCAATTTGACGTTTTTCTATATCTTCTAAGCTCAAGAAACCGATATGATAATAAAAAGCATTAATATTAATATAAAACCTAAAACTTTTTCCACCATTTCTCAACACAAGTAATAACTCTTTACGACTTGGTTGTTTCACTTTTTGAACGTATGCATTTGTAAAAATATGACTATTTTCTTTTAAAAAAGCTTTTAAAGTCAAACTATCAATATGTATCATAATATTTTATTTTATAGCAAATATAAAAAGTTTAACAAATAATAAATTAACTTTTAAAAATTATAAAAAAATACTTTTAAATATAAGCAAAATATGTTTTAATAAAAAAATAGAAAGAAGTAAATTAAGGGTATATAAAGAAAATGAAAACACCAAATCAAAATATTAAGCCATTAACAACAAAAATAAACAAAAGAGGAAACTTGGAAATTGGTGGATGTGACCTTGTTGAGGTGGCAAAAAGATACGGGACACCTCTATATTTATATTGTGAAAAAACAATAAGAGAAATGGCAAGAGCTTATAAGGATGCTTTTTCAAGCTATAAAAAAACAAATTTTATGTATGCTTCAAAAGCATTTATGACAAAAGCAATTATTCAAATCCTTTCATCAGAAGGTTTTGGTTTTGATACTGTATCTAACGGTGAAATGTTTACTGTAAAAAGTGTTTTAGGCGATTTAAAAACTTGTCTGTTAAATGGAAATAATAAAAGTGAAGAAGAATTAAATATGGCAGTTGATAATAATATTGGTTTTATTTCCGTTGATAATTTTTTGGAACTTGCAATGCTAGATAGAATTGCTAAATCGAAAAATAAAACAGTTGATATATTACTTAGAATTACACCTGGTATAGAATGCCATACACATAAATATATTCAAACAGGACATTTAGATTCAAAATTTGGTTTCGATTTAACTCAGCTTGATGAAGCTATTATATCTATAGTTGAAGATTATAAAAATCTTAATTTAAAAGGTCTTCATGCCCATATAGGCTCTCAAATATTTGAAACAAAGGTTTATTACGATGAAGTAAAAATAATATTAACTGAATTTAAACGAATATATGATAAATTTGGAATAAAACTTACAGAAATGAATTTAGGCGGTGGTTTAGGTATTAATTACACAAAAGATGATAAAGCTCCATCTGTTTATGAAATAGCAAAACAAATTATCGATTCAATTGATAAATATACAAGTAAGTATGATTTAGAAAAACCTACAATATGCATTGAACCCGGTCGAAGCATAGTTGGAACAGCAGGTGTCACATTATATAAAGTCGGGACTTCAAAGAAAATCCCAGGAAGTGACAAAAAATATGTTGCAGTTGATGGTGGGATGGCTGATAATGCAAGACCTTCTTTATATCAAGCTATTTATGAAACTCAAGTTGCCAACAAAAAAGAAGATGATGACATCGACAATAAAGAAAAAGTTACAATAGCTGGTAGATATTGCGAATCAGGTGATATACTCATAAATGATATTGAACTTCCAAAACTCAATCCAAATGACTTTATTGTTGTTTATGATACAGGGGCTTATGGGTATTCAATGAGTAGCAACTATAACCGTACTTTAAAACCTGCTGTTGTTTTATTAAATGACGGTAAAAGCAAAGAAATTGTAAAAAGACAAACTTATAATCAACTTATTGAAAATGATGTAATATTATAAAAAATGATTAAAAAGCATGGTTCGTAATGAATAATTATTTTACTAATTTATACTTTAAAATATATAATTTTATAAAATATTCAGATAATATTGATCTGGCAATAATGCTATTTCAGATTGTTACAATTGTTTTTGCAATATATTTTGTATATCAAAAAACTATAAAAGGCACAAAAGCTGAACAATTAGTTCGTGGAATAATTGTTTTGATAATGCTATATGTAATATCAGAAGTTTTAATACGTGTAAATCTTCAAATTTGGGGAGTATTTTTAAAAGGGCTATTAAGCATAATAGCTTTTTCGCTTATTGTCATATTTCAGCCTGAATTACGTCGTTTTTTAGGTTATTTAGGGCAAACCAATTTTGTTCATAATTTTTTTGTCGATAATCAATCTACAGTAAAAGATGATTATATGGATGAAAATATAATAGTACAAAAGTTAATTGATACTGTAAAATATCTTAGTAAAAATAAAACAGGTGCTTTAATTGTCTTACAAAAAGAAAGAGATTATAAGACATATTCAGAAGTTGGTGTGGAATTAAATGCAAGATTAAGTCCTGAGTTATTACTTACTATATTTCATCCCAACACCCCACTTCATGATGGAGCTTGTATAATATATAAGGATAAAATACTTGCTGCTGGTGCTTTATTGCCATTAACAGATGATCCAAAGTTAAGTTGGAAATATGGGACACGTCACCGTGCTGCAATTGGATTATCTGAAATATCAGATGCCGCCTGCTTGGTTGTATCTGAAGAAACAGGTGATATTTCTATTGCTATGGATGGATTATTAAAAAAATATGACGATATTTCCAATCTAAGAACTGACTTACTTTTAATTTTGGGCTTAAATGAAAATAATCAAAAATCAAAAAAATATTTCTTTAATTTATCTAATCTTTTAAAAAGAAAAAAATAAGAGATATACATTTATGTAAAAAAACGTAAATTTTTTGACATACCGTTATACTTATAGTCAAATAAAAATATATATTTTTAAATATGGGGAATTGTAAAAATTTGGCATGTATATAAAACAACTTGAAGTTGATAATTTTAAATCTTTTGCAAATGAGGTAAATATCCCTTTTTTAAAGGGATTTACTACGATTTCTGGTCCGAATGGTTCAGGAAAAAGTAATATTATAGATTCTATATTGTTCGCGTTGGGTTTATCATCCTCCCGTGCCTTGCGTGCTGAAAAATTATTTCACCTAATTTCAACCCATACCAGAAGAAATGAAGCATATGTAAAAGTCACTTTTGACTTGGAAGATGAAAAAGAACCTGATCTTACAATTGCACGACGCATAAAAAAAACACCGTCAGGATTTAATAGCATTTATTATTTAAATGATAAAATATGTACATTGACTCAAGTTCATACCAAACTTGAACAGTATAATATTACACCAAACAGCTATAATGTAATGATGCAAGGAGATGTAACAAGTATTACTGCTTGTTCATCATTTGACAGGCGTAAAATAATTGATGAAATAGCCGGTGTTGCTGATTTCGATAGACGTATAGAACAAGCTCAAAATGAACTTCAAACTGTTGAACAACGTGTGGAAAAATCTATTCTTATTCTAAATGAAGTGAATGTTAGGTTGGAAGAACTAAAAATTGAACGTGAACAAGCTTTAAAATATAAAGAATTAAAAGATGAAAAAACTAAGCTTGAAAGTCAAATTGATATTGTTAAATATTTTGATGTTAAAAAATCATTAAATATGGTGCATGAAAATATTTTGGAGTTTGAGAAGAAAAAAGCTTTGGAAACTAAAAACTTGTCCAATCTTATAAAAGAACTTGAAGTAAAACAAAAAGAATTTGATGATATTTCAAAGTTAGTTAAAGAAAAAGGGGAATTCGAACAGTTAGAAGTAAAAAAACAAGTTGAAGAATTAAAAGGTGTTCTTGAACGTAAAAATTCGGCAATTATATTTATTGACAAAAATATCCAAGACAATTTAAAAACAGTTGAAAATGCTAAAAATGGTATTGTAGTTTTAAATAACAAAATTAATGATACAAAAAATAAAATAACTCAAAAACTTTCGGAAATTGACAAAATAAAAGAAAATATTGAAGCAAAAAAAAATGAGTTAAATAAAATTTTAGAGGAATTGACAGGGCTTAATGATAGTGCAGACGAGCACATACAAAAACGAGTTACTTTAAGAAAAGAATTAGAAGAATTAAAGGACAAAGAACTTAATTTACAAAAAGAAAAATTACCTTTGGAAAATGATTTATTAAACATAAAAAACAAAATCCAACAATCAAAAGAAATTTTAGAAAAACTTTCTCAAAATGATATAGAAAATAATAAAGATAGATTAAAACTTCAAATTGATGAACTTGAAAAAGAACTTGGTGATTATAAAATAATACAACAGAACACTTTAAACGATTTAGATAAAACAAAAAATGAAATGAATGATCTTGCATATAACATTCGCATTGCAACATCAAAGGTGGCTCAAATGGAAGGAGCCAAACAAGCTTATGAAGCTGCAAATTATGGTGGAGCTATTGATGTTATAATGAATTCAAATATAAAAGGTGTCCATGCTCCTTTAGCTAAACTTGCTCAAGTTGATAAAGAATATTCACTTGCTTTAGAGGTTGCTATGGGTAATAGGATGAGGAATATTGTAGTTGATGACGATTATGTTGCTAAAAATGCTATTGAAATTTTAAAATCAACAAACTCCGGTCGTGTAACATTTTTACCATTAAACAAACTTAAATCCGCTCCAAATTCTTTAAAATTACCAAAAGATAATGGTGTAATTGATTTTGCTATAAACTTGATCGAATTTGATGATAAATACTTAAATGCTTTTTACCTTGCACTTGGTGAAACTATAATTGTTGAAGATTATCAATGTGCTCAAAAGCTTATAGGTAAATATAAAATGGTAACATTAAATGGTGAAGTTTTTGATAAGTCAGGTGCAATTACAGGCGGTTCTTCAAATAATAAAAGCGGCTTAAAGTTTAGTCAAACCCAAAATGAAGAACTTGAAGAGTATAAAAATCGTTTAAAACAAATCGAACATAAATATAAAAATGCTGAAATTAAAAAACTATCACTTGAAGAAAAATTAGATAAAGTAAGAAGTGATTATTCAAGTATTACAACTGAATTATCAAAAGCTAAAATTGAATACCAAAGTATTGTTCAAAATAGTGAATTAAATTTAAGACAAATTGATGAAAATAAAAAACTTATCGCTGAACTTGAACCCCAAATACCAATTTTGGAAAAAAAACTTGATAAACTTGAGGAAACTGAATTTAGCTTAAATGAAAAAATCCTTAAGTTAAACGAAGAAATTGATATTATTGAATCTACTATGACTGAATCACAATTGGGTGAGTTAAAATCAAAAACACAAAATGTCGAAAATGAAATTAAAACACTTGAAAATAATGTTTTAAAATCTCAAAACGATGTTAATGATTTTAATCGTGATATAAATTTTAATGTTGAAGTAATAAAAACAAAAGAAATACAAATTGAAAAATTACATAAAGATAATGAAATTTTAAAGCAAGATAAATTGAAATATGAAAATGAAATTGTTGAGATAAAAAAACAAATTGAGGAATTAAACATAAAAATTGAAGAACTTGCAAAGGATTTAAAAGAGTATCAACAAAAACGTGATGAAAAAGAGCTTATAATTCGAGAATTAACAAAAAATAAAGATAATTTTGAAAACTCAATCGAAAGAGTCAAAGAACAGATTGAGTCATTTAAATCAAGAAGAAGAGAGCTTGAACCAATTGAAGAAGAATTGAGAAATAAGTTAAAAGAAGCAAATATTGATGTATTAAAAACTGAGACACCAAAATATTCAATTGACGAAATAAATAGCAAAATAAACAAACTTTCTCGTCAAATGGAATCAATGGAGCCTATAAATATGTTATCAATTACATCATATGATGAAGTCTCAACTCGAAAAGAAGAGCTTCAAGTGCGTATTGATACATTGTCATCTGAACGCAAAGAAATTCTAGAAAGAATGTCAAGCTATGAAAAATTGAAAAAAGACACTTTCTTGCAAACATACAACAAGATAAATGAAAACTTTAAAGATGTCTTTAATAAACTATCAGATGGTGAAGGCACTTTGATACTTGAAAACCATGAAAACCCATTTGCAGGCGGCTTAACTATTGAAGCACAACCAAGAGACAAGAAAAAACAACGCCTTGAGCTTATGTCAGGTGGTGAAAAGTCACTCACTGCACTTGCTTTTGTTTTTGCTATACAACGTTATATGCCATCACCATTCTATGCCTTTGATGAGGTTGATATGCACCTTGATGGTATAAATGTTGAAAAATTATCAGAAATGATCCAACTTCAATCTAAAAATACGCAATTTATAGTAGTTAGTTTACGTAAACCTATGATAGAATCAGCTAATAGAACAATTGGTGTCACTCAAAAAGATAAGGGAATAACTAAAGTCACTGGAGTTAAATTAAGAGACTAATATAATATGATTAATGGAACAAATGCAATTAACTTAAAAAATCAAATTGATATAGAAAATGATCTACTAATCCAATGCCAAACAAATGAAATTGACGGTATTTCAATTCTAGTGGAAATGGCTAAAACTGGAAAAGTTGACCCTTGGAATATTGATATTGTTGATGTTACTGATAAATATCTTTCACAAATTTTTAAAATTAAAGCTAACAATCTTCGTTTAACAGGCAGAACTTTGTTATTTGCTGCTATTTTGCTCAAACTTAAATCTAACATTTTAGAAGGAATAAATTTAAATCAGTTTGAAGAGAACCCACTTGAAGTCACTGGTAATGAAGAATATGATGAGCTTTATGATGAAGATATTCATAATTATGAAGAAGAAATACCTAGAAATAATGTAATTTCAATTGATGAGGTTTTGGAAAGAAGAACATCAATTCGCCTTAATCGAAATCGTGTTGTAACTTTAAAAGACTTAATTCGCCAATTGAAATTTTATGAAGAACTTGATAAAAAAAGAACATTAAAAAATACACTTGAAAGACATGCCAAAAGACGTGTAAGATCCTATGCAAACTTTACAGCTGATGATATTATAAATATCGCACATGATGAATACATTGAAAAAAGTGTAGAAGTATTGCATGAAAACTTGCTTAGAATATTTGAAACAGAGGAAAAAGTGGAACTAAACACACTTACACTTCTTGGAATGGATAAAATAACTGCATATATTGCTTTATTATTTTTAAGTGTTAATGAAAATTATGACCTTGTGCAAGATGAATTTTATTCTGATTTATATGTAGTCAAACGTAAAGATAACTTAACTCAAGAGGTAATATAAAAAATGCCATCAACCTTAAAATCAAGAATAGAAGCAGTTTTATTTGTAGCAGCAAATCCTATGAGCGTTAAAGAAATAGCTCAAATTTTAAATCAGGAAGAAGTTGATATTGAAGAAGCACTTCTTAATTTAATGTTTGACTATCAAAGTTCCGATGGGGCTTTAGAAATTGACGATGAAAACGGTTATATTCTGCAAGTAAAAAAAGAACATTTGGATATTGTTGAAAAATTATGTCCTGTTGAACTTCGTGGTGCTGTTTTAAAAACTCTGAGCGTTATTGCATTAAAAGAACCTATTCGCTTAACATACTTAAAAGAACTTCGAGGAACAGATAGTTATAATCACGTTAATGAGCTTGTTGAAAAAGGGTTAATAACAAAAACAAAAGATAAAAATGGGCGGTCTTTTAATTTAAAAACAACACCTAAATTTAGTGAATATTTTAGACTTAAAGGTGATACTCAAACCCTAGCTAAAATTCTTGATATTGAAAAAGCGAAAAATTAAAATAAATATTCTTGTTTTATAAGCGTTAATGAATCTTATATATCTTGTAAATCTAATTTTTGTTGTTTTTAATTTCTATCTACTTCTTTTAAATTATGTTTAGAAATACCATAATACACTTTTGGGGAACTTGATTTTATCTTTAAATCTTGTAAAACTCTTGTAAAACTTATATTTCTTAATTTTCCATTATAACATTTTTATCCCTAACAAAACATGTAAAATTCATATTATGTTCATATTTTCTATTACATCAATTCAAGAACCAATCGCAACACTATCGCCTAAAATGTATTAGAATAGGACAAAAAAGGAGATAGTAAAGATGAAACAGTTGCAACATTTAACTTCTAGCGAACTAGATGAAATAACAATACTTCAAGGAGAAGGATTATCAATACGAAAAATAGCAAAAGAATTAGGCAGAAGCTCAAGTACGATATCAAGAGAATTAAATCGTCCAGAAGCCCTTTATTACAGAGGTAAATAGAATAGGGCTTTTAAGCAGAGATTAGAGTCAAAAATAAATGTAAAAAATTGCATAAAAACGAGAAAATCCATATCTATCATTACGTTGGGTACAAGATTTTATTAAAAATAACTTAAAGTACGGATACTCTCCAGAAATAATATCTCATCTTCTAAAAAAAGAGCATGGTATTTCCACTTTCTCACGAGAGAATATACATATACATTTATTCCCCAAAAAGAAAATTGTGGCATCTATTACTAAGACGCCCAAATGGAAAACAAACAAGAAATGTAGGAAGATTTTCTTATCGTGGAACAGGTAAGAATAAAAATAAATGAATATAAATTAGTTCGTTTTAAAGCATATAAAATAGAATTAAGAAAAATAAAAGGCAAATAATCAAGCTGTTTAACATTTATGATTGATAGATTCAGCCCGTAAAATTATTATTAAAAAACGACTTAAAAAAAACTAACATCACGTTTAATTCGATAATTAGTGTAAAAAAGTTGTATCGAAATACAATTAAAAGTATAAGATATAATAATGTATGTTAGTTCTTTAAATATGAAAAAGAATCTTACTTATATTCCACCTGAACAAGTTTTTCAACTTCATAGTGTTGCGATTGCTTCTTGAATTCACCTATTAGAAAATGTTAAGAATTGTAACAAAAAATAAAAAATTTGAAATCTTAACATTTTTTATTTTTTATATATATATATATATAAGAATTAAATAAAAAGGGAGTTTTTTATGGCATTAGGTTTCAATACAGCATCAAATTTACGACATTCAAATACTCAAGGGGCAAATTCAAATAATACAGAGACATCAGGTTCATTAGCTTCCAACAATAATGCAGAAACATCTGGTTCTTTAGCTTCATTATTTGCACAACCTTCAGTTTCAAATTCATCTGTAGGAGTTTATACATCTTCAACATCCTCAAGTGCTTCATCAAGCGGAGAATCAAGTGGTGGAGGTTCATCTTCATCATCTTCTAGTGATTCATCAGGAGGAGGTGGAGGTTCGTCTTCATCAGGTAGTGGCGGTGGTTGCTCATCAGGTGGCGGTGGTTTTAGTGCTTGTGTATAAATAAGATTGTCTATTTTTATATAAATTTTGAATTTTTATATATATAACTATATTTTTTATAATATTCCTCGGGATTATTTTTAGCTTCGAGGATTTCACTTTGAACTTCAACAAAAAGTTTAGCCAAATTGGGGTCAAATTGTGTACCTGAACATTTTTCAATTTCAGAAATAGCAATTTCATGTGTTAAAGCTTTACGATATGAACGAGTAGATGTCATAGCATCATAAGTATCAGCTAAAGCAATGATGCGAGATGAAAATGGAATTTCTTCGCCTTTTAAACCTAATGGATAGCCACGACCATCCCATCTTTCATGATGTGTTTTTAGCCAGTTTGAAATAATTGATAATCTTTTTATACCAGTTAATATTTTTTCACCTTTTTCAGGATGTGATTTCATAATAGCGAATTCTTCGTCTGTTAATTTTCCTGGTTTACATAAAATACTTTGAGGTATGCCAATTTTTCCTATATCGTGAAGAAGTCCGGCTGTTTCTATTTCTTCAAGCATTTTATCATCCAAATTTAATTTACGAGCTAAAATTAATGAATACATTGTGACACGCATTGAATGTCCGTGTGTATAAGGGTCTTTTGAGTCAAGTGCTGATGATATTGCTTTTAAAGTATTATAAAATAAATCTTTTAAATCTTGAACCATTAAAAGATTTGATTTAGCTAAATTATATTTTGTTAGTGCTTGACTTACTATAAATTTCAAATCAGTTGGTGTAAATGGTTTTAAAACATATTGATAAATATTACAATAATTAATTGCATCAATAATATCATTTGAATCTGAATATCCGGTAAGTAAAATTTTAATTATATTGGGATATTTAGGTGTAATTTTTTTTAGGAATTGGACACCTGTCATAATTGGCATAATTTGGTCTGTAATTATAAGTGAAATATTTTGACCTTGTTCATTAACAATATTAGAAGCTTCTTCACCATTTTGAGCAGTAAGAAGAGTATAACTAGACCTAAATGTTCTAACGAGTAATTGAAGATTATTTTCTTCATCATCGACTATTAAAATAGTTGGTTTTGTAATCATATTGTTAATATTAAATAGACCATCAAGTGAATCTTTTAATGAACTAATATTAGTTTCTTTATTATCATTTAATGATTGCATAACTTTTCCAATAAATTTAACTTTATAAAAATCATTATATCATATATATGTTTATTAATAAAACTAATTCCACCATATGAATAAGAAGGGCTTTATATGAGTGATTTTGTTACCTGCAAGTCTCCTGCAGGTGGGTTAGTGCCTAAATACATTCCATTTCCGGCTATGAGGAGTGGATTTTAAAGATTTTTAAAATAAAACCTGCCTATCATCTTGATTTTGCAGTCTTTTAGGTTAAAACCGCCATTCCCCCCGGTCTACTTCGGTATTAAAAGAACAACTTATACCCTATTTATAAAGATGTAGGAACAAAATTGAACCCATATAAAGCTAATAAGAATTATATCATTATTTTTTAAAAAAGTAAAATATATAAAACTTAACATTATGTTTACTACTACAAAAACTGTGGAATTGTTACCTTGTAAGAAGTTTGGAGAATTTGTTAATGTCATTTGTACCATTGAATTATAATCAATATGCAGCACAAGCTTTATGGGGAGGTTTTTCAAGTTCTGGAAGTAGCTCTTTGCTTAGTATAATTAAATCGAATATGCTTGAAAAGGCAAATTCTTTAAATAAAAATCTAATTTCAAGATATGAATCATATTCAAGCGAATTAACTAATAAAATTAGTTATCTTGATAATTTAAAATCACAACTTGCAAATTTATCCACAAAAGCACAAAATTTAACAGGGTTAAAAAATAGAGTTAATCCAAATATTAATTTATCACAGGGTAGTTCTTCGCTTATCACAATAACAAATGATTTTATAATAAAAGGACAAGCTGCACAACCTGGTGGTGTTATTTCAAATGACACTTCTGCTATTAATGTAGAAAATTATGAAGGCACTTTTGAAGCAGGTGATTATGCGATTATAACACCTAGTGATCTTCTAAGTGTTCAAGCAATAGGAACTACGCATACTAGGATGACCTTTTCTAAAGACAAACTTGGTCAACTACCGATTTTTCACATAGCAGGATACAATGTACCTCAATCAGGCACAGAAACAGTTACAGTTAGTATTGGTGATAATGAACATAATATCAATATATCAAGAGGTACTACTGTTGATGATTTTCTTGCACAGTTACAAAATTTGCCAGAAATAATTTATACAAATATATCATCAGATGATCAAGTAACTATACAAATAGCACAAGATTTTAAAAATCTTGATTTAAGTTTTTCAAGTTCTAATACAAGTGGTGGAAGTATAATTGATATTTTAGGGTTAAATACACTCTCAGACTATTATGATTATTATACTTCTTCTGTAAATATACAGCAAGATTCTTCAGGAAATTATTATTATAATTTATATACAATAGGTTTACGTCAAGATGATACAATTTTAATAAATGAAGAAAGTTTTGATGTTAAACAAAGTTGGTCAATAAAAGATTTAAATGATGCTATTAATAATCTTAATTCTGTAGATTCATATTTTGATTATAACTCTAATAAATTATATATAAAGAGAACAGATGGTATTTTTAGTTATATTGATATTAATTTTGCTTCTGATTCTTCTTATGATTATAATGTAAACTTCTTATCTTCTTTAGGTTTTATTAAAAAAGAAGAAAATGGGGATTTTGTGCTTAATAAAAACGTACAATATTTTCCAGATGCTAGTTATATAGGTATATCTGTGACTAAGGGGGGTAAATCTTATGATGTTACAAACATTAGTAGATTTGATGTTGTTGATGGGTCAGATGAAGTAATTGGTGTAAAATACACTGCAACTGTAATAAACAGGTCAACAGATGATCCAAATAATATTCTTGGTTCATTTAAGATTGATATAAATAAATTAGGTGAATATACTATAACAGTTAATGAAGCAACTGCTGCAACACCAGATATGGTTATTGAAGATTTATCAGGTGTGACAAATTATATTGAAAATATTGAAAAATCAGGTATATTAAGTAGTGATAATTATACTCTTGAAATACAAAAGATTAGTGACACTCAAATGTACATTATGGGATGGGACAAGAATGGTAGTGTTATAGAACCTCAAACTATTTCTAAAAATGCAACGGATAATAAATTTTATTATACAATAGCACAATTTGATGAAAATGGAGATGCAAAGGGATACATTAATTTTGAAGTCAAAAATGATGACGACTTTGAAATTGGTGATATAAGAGAAACTAATATTAAAATTGAAGCAACAACAAATGAAGGTGGTTCGCTTGAAGGTATTGATGATGCAATAAATAGTATTAATGAACAAATTGATGAAAATAATAAAAAAATTATCAATGAATTTATAAATGCATACAATGATGTAGCCAAAGAAGTAAGTAAAATAAATAAACTTTCAAGCACATCAACTTCATATTCTGATAAATTAGCTATTAATGAGCTTATGAAAAGTTTTAATAATATAATTAATCAAGTTGATACAACCTATGGATCAACAATTGGGTTAACTTTTAGTTATGATAGCAATTTAAATACGTCAGTTTTAAAATTAGACACTGATAAATTTTTATCTGCTTTAAATACCAATAAAGAAGTTGTTACAAATTATTTATCAAAAATATCTGAAAAAATTACATCATCAGTTGATGCATTTGTTAAAAGCAAATTTGCAAGTATATATTCAAGCAGCAATTCAAAACTAGATGAATATAATAATAAAATTTCAACATTAAAATCCCAAAATGATGAACTTATGGCTAAATTAGAAGCTGATTATAAAATAATAGAACAGTTGTTTAATCGAAGTTCAAATCAATATAGCGAGTTGTTTTCTGCATTATCTTGAAGTTTAAAAAGTTGACAATATATTGAACTAAAGTTAAAATTAAACTTATGGTGTTAATTCAAGCAAAGAAGAAAATATCTGCAAGTTTAGAAGACTATTTAGAAGCTATATATTTAATTATTGAAGAAAAACAGGCTGTTAAAGCTGTTGAAGTTGCAAGGTTTTTAAATGTCGGACGTTCTTCTGTTACAGAAGCTTTAAAATCTCTTGCAAGCAAAGGTCTTGTCAACTATGGAAGGTATGATGTTTTGACTTTGACACCAAGTGGTGAAAAAATTGCTGAAAAAGTTATAAAAAAACATAAAATTTTATATAACTTTTTTAAAAATGTTTTAAATTTAAATGAAGAAGAAGCCAATCAAAATGCCTGTCAAATTGAACATATTATTTCAGAACATGCTTTTAATAAGTTTACTAAATATATTGAATTTAATGAAAAATACTCAAAAAATAATGAAGAATATTTTAAAAATCTAAAAGATTTTATGGAAAAATAAGTTTAAAAATAAGTTTTTATATATTCCCCCAATAAGCATCAATTAAAATTTGTTTTAATTCTTCTATCAATGGATAAATAGGATTAGCACTTGTGCATTGGTCGTCGAATGCAAGAAATGCTATTTCATCAAGTTTTGAATAAAAATCATTTTCTTCTATTCCATAATCTTTTATTGATAAAGGTAAATTAACATCAACTTTAAGCTTTTGTATTTCGTTAATTAAATTATCAAGCTTAATTGTTTCATTTTCTCCACTTATACAAAGTTCATCGGCGATTTGAGAGTATCTTTCAAGTGCTTGTGGATATTTGTATTGAGGGAAAAGTCCTATTTTATTAGGACAAACGTTTGAGTTGTATTTAATAACCTGACATATAAGAAGAGAATTGGCAACACCATGCGGGATGTTAAACGCAGCTCCGAGTTTATGTGCAAGAGAATGACAAATGCCAAGGAACGAATTTGCAAACGCCATACCTGAAATAGTTGCAGCATAGTGCATTTTTTCTCGTGCAAGAGGATCAGATTTGCCATTATCATATGAGCGTTTTAGATATTTAAATATAAGTTTTATAGCTTCAAGTGCATTTGAATTGGTAAAATTTGTAGCTAATATACTAACATACGCTTCAATTGAATGGACGAGAGCATCAAAACCTGATGATGCTGTTAAACTCTTTGGCATATCATCAACAAAATTTGGGTCAATAATTGCCATATTTGGAGTAAGAGAATAATCGGCTATTGCATATTTTATATGTGTTTTTGGGTTTGTTATAATTGTAAATGGTGTAACCTCTGACCCTGTTCCAGATGTTGTAGGTATAGCGACAAAAATAGCCTTTTTGCCTAATGGTTCAATTTTGCATATTCGTTTTCGTATATCCATAAAACGAAGTGCTATATCATTAAATTGCGTTTGCTCTTGTTCATATAGTAACCATACAAGTTTTGCTGCATCAATTGGTGAACCACCGCCAAGTGCTATTATTGTATCAGGCTGGTATGTAAAAGCTATATTTAAAGCTTCATTAACAGTAGATATATCAGGATCTGGTTCTATGTCAAAAAATATTTGATAATCGACATTAATATTTTCCAATGCTTTTGTAATGTTAAAAACAACTCCCTCATTAAATAAAAATCTATCTGTTATAATCAAGGCTCTTTTTTTACCTTTTAGTTCTTGAAGTGCAAAGTCACAAGCACCACGTTTAAAATATATTTTAGGCGGCAATTGCTGCCAGAGCATGTTTTCCCGTCTTATTGCAACTGTTTTATAGTTAAGAAGATGTTGAATGCTCACATTTTCACTTGTTGAATTTTTACCCCAAGACCCACAGCCTAAAGTCAATGAAGGGTCAAGTTTAAAGTTATATATATCGCCTATTGCACCGTGTGATGATGGAGAATTTATTACTATGCGCCCTGTGTTTAAATTCGCACTAAAATAATTTATTCTATCCTCAAAACGGCAATCTGTGTGCAAAGAGGATGTATGTCCTTTCCCTGCAAGATTAACAAGTTTTTTTGCAATTTCAACCCCGTGTTCAAAATCGTCTGCTTTATAAAGTGCTATAACAGGTGAAAGTTTTTCTAAAGAAAATGGCTCTTCACATGAAATGAGTGTTGTTTCTCCAACAAGTATTTTTGTGTTTTGTTCAACATCAATCCCAGCCATTTGGGCAATTTTGCAAGCACTTTTACCTACTATGTTTGAGTTAAGTTTCCCATCAATAAAAATTGTTTTTGAAACTTTTTGTTTTTCTTCTTCATTTAAAATGTGGCAACATCTATATTTTAGTTCTTCAACAACTTGATTATAGATACTTTCAAGTGCAATTATAGATTGTTCAGAAGCACAAATCATACCATTGTCAAAAGTTTTTGAAAGGATAATTGAAGATATGGCTTGCCTGATATCAGCTTTTTCATCAATTAAAGCAGGAACATTTCCAGGCCCCACACCCAAAGCAGGTTTGCCGCTTGAATAAGCAGCTTTCACCATATTCGGTCCGCCTGTAGCCAAAATAACATCAATATCTTTATGATGCATTAAAGCGTTGGATAAATCAATTGTCGGGTTTTCAATCCATCCTATAATATTTTCTGGTGCCCCTGCTTCAATTGCAGCATTTAAGACAATTTTGCAAGCTTCAATTGTTGAATTTTTAGCATTTGGATGCGGTGAAAAAATTATTCCATTACGTGTTTTTAGTGCTATTAATGATTTAAATATAGCTGTTGATGTTGGGTTTGTTGTCGGTACAATCCCTGCAATAATCCCAAGCGGCTCGGCTATTATTTTTATACCGTTAACATTATCGCTAAATATCTCACCACATGTTTTTGCACATTTATATTTATTATATACAAACTCCGAAGCAAAATGGTTTTTAATAACCTTATCTTCTAAAACTCCCATTTTTGTTTCATCAATTGCCATTTGAGCTAATGGTATTCTCATTTCATTTGCTTTTTTGGCAGATTCATAAAATATTTTATCAACCATTTCCTGACTAAATTTTGAATATATTTTTTGTGCTTCTTTAACTTTTTCAATTAAATCATCCAGTTTTTTTATTTCATTTTGATTATTGTCCATTTCTTGATAAACCTTAACAATTGTGTCCCTATTTTGAGAGTTTATCATTTGCATATTTTTATTTAATGCTCAATATTGGTAATTTTTTAGAGTAATGTTATTTGAGTTATTAATGATTTAATATGTTTAATATAACTGCTTTTTTAAATAATTCAGATGAGCGTTTAATATTTAATTTTTTAAAAATTTTAGATTTAGTTAAGTTATATTACCTATAACTTAAACCATACCATTCCATAATAAAGTTATAATTTTGTCCTTCGATTAGCATCATCATTATTTCTTTTTCCATTTTGCTAAGTTTTTTATATATCATTTTACAAATTGATAATCTTTTCTTCAATAATTAACTCTTTTTTAAAAGCCCAAAATACAAGCTGTCTGCGATTTTGAATATTGTATTTATGCATTAATTTTCGAATTTTGTAGACGAATTTGTTTTTATTTCTTAAATAGTATTTATTGGCTATTTCACGATAAGATAGCCCTTTAACGAGGTAATAAAAGATTTTATCGTTTTGTAATTCAAAATATTCGCTATCTATATCGTATTTCATAAAGATACCTTCAAGATTATTTGATATCATTTATAATAAAATTAAAATATTAAAATTGCATAAACTAAATGTATGAATTTCACAGTTTTAAATTGCTTAATTTTGCACATAGCAAAGTTGTGGTTTCAGATTCATTTATCAACTAAACTTAAAATATGTCTTTAAAAGCAAATTTAGGTAAACGAATAAAAGAATTACGTGAAGCAAACTTTTTGACTCAGGAAGCTTTAGCCGATAAAATTAATATTCATCGAAATACATTATCAAGAATTGAAAACGGTGAAAGTTTTCCATCTGAAGCAACACTTGAAAAATTGATAAATATTCTTGGAGTTGAAGCATATGAGTTATTTAATTTTAACAGCGAAGTTGTTCAAGACCCTTTAAAAATTTTAAAATTGAGGCTTAATGAACTAAGCGAAAAAGATTCAAAATATTTTATAAAATGTATTGAATTGTTTATAGAACACAGGAAGAATATTAGTTAAAATTTTAATATGTCCATAAATAAAGATGAAGAACTTAAAAAATTAGGAAATAGAATTAAAGAACTAAGGATAAAAAATAATTTATCGATTAGTTCTATATGTTTTTAAATACTTTTAATTTCATTTTCAATCTCAAGTGATAATTTGTTCATTGACTTGACAAAAGAGTGTAAGCCTTTGATTGTAGCGGTTTTATCTTCTTTAAGAATCCATAATAAATATTCGAACATGTTGTTTAATGTTTTTATTTTTTCAATAATTTGCATAATTAATCTCCATACAATTTTAAATTTGTTTACAAGATTAATTGTAATATCAAAATTTTTAAAAATTTTGCACGTATGCAAAGTTTTAAATATTTTTAAAATAATAAATTAAACACTTGAAAAAAAGTAAAAATAATTATATAATAAAAAGGTAGGGCGTTAAATTCGGTTGAGACCCGATTTAACTTTTAGTTTCTACAAGTTGTTAATTTTTAAGGGCTATAATAATTATTAAGATTAGAAATAGCTCTTTTTTATTTTTTCGTGTTAAACTAAAAAGCACGATTAAAAACAAAAATTCATTAACCATACGCATCAACCTCCTTTCTTCATTTTTTATTTAACAAATAAGATGTAAGAAGAGGAGTTTTTTACGCACTGTAGAAACTAAACCCTACCTTTTAATTATATTTATTTTTAAATGTACAAAGTTATCTTCCTTAGTTATAATAAAAATATGTATAAATGTAAAGTTTATTAACATATATTGAAAAATATAAGAAAAATGTTATAATAAAAAAGTAGGGTGTTAAATTCGGTTGAGACCCGATTTAACTTTTAGTTTCTACAATTGGTTTATTTTAGAGCTTTAATTATCAAATAGATAATTAAAAGCTCGATACTATTTTTCTTTGCTAAAAATATTAACAAGATAAAAAATAATATTTTATTAACCATACGCATCAACCTCCTTTCTTCATTTTTTATTTAACAAATAAGATGTAAGAAGAGGAGTTTTTTACGCACTGTAGAAACTAAACCCTACCTTTTTTATTATATGAAGTTTTGAATGTGCAATAAAATAATTATAATGAAAATATGTACAAATTTAAATATTTGATTTTACTATAGATTGTATAGTTTCAATTTTTTTTGTTGTATAATAAAGCTATGGAAGAGAATTTTAATATAGTATTGGTTGAACCTGAAATACCACAAAATACAGGCAACATTGCCCGTCTTTGTGCTTGTGCGGGGTGCAATTTGTATATTGCAGGCAAACCAGGTTTTTTAATGACTGATAAATATATGAAACGTTCAGGACTTGATTATTGGGATAAGCTAAACTTAATAAAAATTGATACATTGGATGAGCTAATTGATAATAATAAAAAATCAAATTTTTATTTTTTAACAACAAAATCAGAAAAAAGATACACAGATATAAAATTTAAGAAAAGTGATTTTTTGGTGTTTGGGCCTGAAACACGTGGATTAAATAAAGAACTTTTAAAAAAATATAGTGAAAATGCAATCACTATACCAATGAAAGACGACACGAGAAGTTTAAATCTTTCAAATTCTGTAGCTATTGTGACTTATGAGGCAATACGTCAAAATGGATTGTTATGATATTGATGAAAATCTGGTAAAAACCATTTTGCCAAAACGTAAAAGTAATTCACATAAAGGGACTTATGGACATGTTTTAAATATTGCTGGGTCAAATGAATATCGAGGTGCTGCATATCTTTCATCAATAGGTGCTTTTAAGGCAGGCTGTGGTTTGGTTACATTGGCATCTTATAATAAAGTTATTGATATTGTTGCAAATTATAGCCCCATGATAATATACTTATCTTTAGTAGATAATGCATTCGCAAAATTTTACAATCTAAGCAAAATAATTAAAAATATAGATAAATATAATGTTGTTTGTATTGGGTGTGGGCTTGGAATGAAAAGTGTAAGTATTTTTCTTGTTAAAAAATTGATTAAAGTTTTACGATATACCAACATTCCTTTTATTATTGATGCTGATGCGATAAATATTATTGCAAAAGAAAAAATAAATGTTTTACCTCAAAACACAATAATTACGCCTCATCCAAAAGAGCTTTCTAGACTTTTGAATTTAAGTATAGAAGATATTCAAAAGAATAGGATTGAAGCAGCAATTAAAGCTTCACAAAAATATAAATGCATTACTTTGTTAAAAGGAGAAAATACAATAATTTCAAATAAAACAGGTGAAAAAGTTTATATTAATACAAGTAAGGGCAATAGTGCTTTATCAAAAGCTGGGTCAGGTGATTTGTTATCAGGCATGATATCAGGATTTTTAGCACAAATGGTAAATGATGATGAAAATACTGATACAATTAGTGAAAAAATTATAAAAGCATCAGTTATTGGTGTATATATTCATCTTAAAGCAGCAGAAGCTGCGACAATTGATATGACACAATATTCAGTTTTGCAAGAAGATATTATAAATAGTATAGGTGGGCAGATAAAAAAGCTATTATAACTATTGCAAAAATATTGAAATTATGGTACTATAAATAGGTGCTTAAAAATGGTTATGAGGTTTATCGTAACTTATAAATAAATTTGTAAAGGGGGCTTGGTTATGAATCTAAGTTTAATGAATGTAAATAATCAAAACAAAAAAGAATGTCAACCGCTTCGCAATAATATAGGTGTTCAGCCACTACGTGGAAAAGCGATAAAAAATACAAGTTTTGCACGTTCAACAGTAGGTTTTAATAATTCTTCTTCTGTGTCACAAAAAGATTACGCTGATTTGCAAGCTAAATATGATTTAGCATGTCGTATAATTGCATCGCAAAGATTAGATGCTCAAAAAAATCAACAAGCAAATAAATCACTTAATTATCTTGCGTAAAAATGTTGGATAACGATAAGTATTTTATTAGTTTTGCTTCTATTGATGATATATCAACAAATTTTATAAATAAATTATATAAGCATTTTAATGGTGATATAAAACGGGCATGGGAATGTGATGAATATTCTTTAAAAGAAATTGAGGGATTAAGGAAAAGTTCTGCTCAAAAGTTTTTAAAAAGTCGTGATAAAACTGATATTGACAAAGTTTTTAATTATATTATTGAAAATAATATAAATTATTTAACAATTGAAGATAAAAATTATCCAAAACTTTTAAAAGAAATAAATGAGCCACCTTTAAATTTATTTTATCTTGGTGATTTAAATAGGTGTAATTTTGGTAGATGTATAGCTATTGTAGGCTCAAGAAATGCAAGTGGATCGTCAAAGAAAGTATTAAGAAATATAATAAATGAATTAAAACATACTGAATTATGTATTGTATCTGGTCTTGCACTTGGAGCTGATACTGAAGCACATAAGTGTGCTATTGAAAATAATTTATCAACAATAGCTGTGATAGGCGGGGGGTTTAATAAATTATACCCGCAGCAAAATAAGTGGCTTTTTGACGATATAATAAATAAATATGGTGTTGTGATAAGTGAATCTTGGCCTGATTTTGAACCTATTGCTTGGCGATTTCCTCATAGGAATAGAATTGTTAATGGACTTTCAAAAGGTACTTTGGTTATTGAAGCAAAGTTAAAAAGTGGTGCTATAATAACAGCTAATATGTGTTTAAATGAAGGAAGAGAATTAATGTGTATCCCAGGAGATATTTTAAATCCTAATACTGAAGGTATCTATTATCTACTTAAAAATGGTGCTACAATGGTAACTTGTGCGAGTGATATTTTAGATGTTTTAAACTGGGATATATTAACACAAAAGGATGATATAAAAACAAAATTAAAAAATTTTGAACTTAATAAATATGAACAAAAGATTTATGATTACATTATTTTAAATAATCCTAATTTTGATGATATAATGATAAAAACTTCATTAAATTCAGATGAGCTTTTATTACATTTGACAACTTTAGAATTAAAGGGTTTAATAAAACAAGTAGAGGGTAGTCGATATACGGTAATTTAAATATGCCAAAAGTTAAGGAAGAAGATAATAAAACTGTTGAGAAAGCGGTTAAGAAAACAAAGAAAACAACAAGCAAGACCGTAAAGAAAACAGCAGCAAAGACAACCGGTAAGACGGTTTCAAGTCGTACAAAAAAAGTAGAAAAAGAAAATGTTGAAAAGAAAACATTAAAAAGTGTAAAATTTGACCCAAATAAAAAGTTAGTGATTGTTGAGTCACCTGCAAAATCAAAGACTATTCGTAAGATTTTGGGTAATGAATATCTAATTGAAGCAAGTTATGGGCATATAAGAGATTTTCCTGCAAAAGTGATGGGATTTGATGAAAAAAATAATTTTGCACCTATTTTTGAAATTATTCCTGAGAAAAAAGATGTTGTAAAAAAATTAAATGACTTAGCCCAAAAGGTTGGCAAGGTTTATTTAGCATCCGATCCTGATCGTGAAGGAGAGGCTATTGCGTGGCATGTTCGTCAAGTTCTTGATGTTGATGACGATAAAGTTTGTCGTATTTCGTTTAATGAAATTACTCCAAAAGCAGTTAAAGAAGCTGTAGAAAATTGTCGTTGTATTGATATGGATCGTGTTCATGCACAACAAACACGTCAGATTCTGGATAGATTAGTCGGGTATTCAATAAGTCCAGTTTTGTGGGAAAAGTTAAAGAATAATAGACTATCAGCAGGTCGTGTGCAAAGTGTTGCTTTAAAAATGATTTGTGAAAGAGAAAAAGAAATTGAAGCTTTTAGCCCACAAGAATATTGGACTATTGCTTCTTTGTTTGAAGCTAAAAAAATTAAATTTGAAGCAGCTTTAACAAAATATAAAGGAAAAAAGTTTGAAATAAAAAATGAAAATGAAGCAAACGAAATATTGACCAAATTGAAGGACAAAGGTGTTGAATATATCGTTTCACAAGTGCAAGAACGTGAAACAACAAGAAAACCCCAAGCACCTTTTATAACTTCAACTCTTCAACGAGAAGCATCTAATAAATTAGGTTATGGTGTTGCGAAAACAATGCAAATAGCTCAAAAATTATATGAAGGTTTAGAAATAGATGGTGAACCTGTTGGATTAATAACTTATATGAGAACAGACTCAACTCGTATTTCAGACGATGCTCAAGCTTCTGCAAAGGAATTTATAATTAATAATATAGGGCAGAATTATTATCCACAAACTCCAAATATTTATACAAAAAGTAAAAAAAATACCCAAGATGCCCACGAAGCTATACGACCTGCATATATTGAAAAAACACCTGCCAGTTTAAAACATTTGCTTTCAGATGAACAATATCGTCTATATAAGCTTATTTGGGATAGATTTATATCATCTCAAATGGAAAATGCTAAAGTTGCAAATTTAAGTATTGAAATAAATGCACTTGAGTATACTTTTAGAACATCATCTTCAAAAATTATTTTTGATGGTTTTTTAAAACTATATAATGATACAGAAAATGAAGATCCCGATAAAAATAACAAATTGCCAGATTTGGAAAAAGGTGAGTTGGTGAATTTAATAAAACTTGATTCAAAGCAACATTTTACTCAACCACCAAGTAGATTTTCAGAAGCAACACTTGTTAAAGCATTAGAAGAATATGGCATTGGACGTCCGTCAACTTATGCTCCAATTATTACCAAAATTCAACAAAAAGGTTATGTTGAAAAACTTGAAAAAGCTTTGACACCAACTATTTTAGGTAGAACTGTTTCTGATCAACTTGATGAACATTTTAAAAATATAATGAATTATCAATTTACAGCATCATTAGAAACACAGCTTGATGAAATTGCTGAACAAAAACTTGTTTGGACAAATGTTTTAAATGAGTTTTATCATCCCTTTTTAGAGGTTGTGAATTTGGCTAAAGAAAATATGGATACTGTTTTAATAGATAGCGGAAAAGTTTGTCCCAATTGTGGTAAAAAAATGCTTGTGAAAACTAGTAGATTTGGTACCCAATTCTTGGGTTGCAGTGGATATCCGGAATGTAAAACAATGATGCCTTTAAAGGCTGATGAAACTATTAGTCAAATGAATGAAAAAACAGATGAAAAATGTGAAAAATGCCAAAGTCAAATGATTATTAAGCACGGACCATATGGTCCATATTTGCAATGTACAAATGAAAATTGCAAAAATCGTAAAGCTATTTTAAAAACTATTGGGGTAAAATGTCCAAAAGATGGTTGTGAGGGTGAAATTGTTGCTAGAAAATCAAGATATGGTAAAGTATTTTATGGTTGCAATAAGTATCCAGATTGTGATTTTGTATCTTGGTATGAACCTGTTAATGAATTTTGTCCTAAATGTAAAAGTATTTTAGTTAAAAATATAACAAAAAGATATAATCGACTAAAGTGCTCTAATAAAGAATGTGATTATATTCGTAATCTAGATAGTGAAGATGGACAAATTTGAAAAAATTCATGAATTAAGAGATATTGTTAAAGCTGATAATCAAAATTTTCAGGCTATGCGAGAGTTGTCTGTTTTGCTTTTGGATGTAGGCTTAAATGAAGAAGCTTTAAAATATCTTCTTGATTTAGTTAATATTTTTAAAAACGATGACCCTCGATTATATTATAATCTAGGCATAACTTGGGAAAAATTGAATAACTTAAAAATGGCTGAAAAAAATTATTTAATAGCTTTATCTCTTGATGAAAATGAAACTGATTTTAATTATAATCTTGGTCTTTTATATATAAATCAAAAAAAATATGATAAAGCATTAAAATATTTTAATAAAGTTTTGGAATTTGATAAAAATGATGCAAATACTTATTTTAATTTTGGACAAATATATTTAAATCTTGGAAATTTTGATCAAGCAATAAATTCTTTTAAAAAAGCTGTGTCATTAAATCCACTGGATAGTATTGCTTTATATAATTTAGCTTATTCTTATTTTCAAAATGGTGAAATCAATATGTCGATTGAAACTTATAATAATCTTATTGAAAAATTTCCTGATTATAGTTGGGCATATTTTAATTTGGGTGCTATTTATTTTTTACTTGAAGATAATAATAATGCAATTGAATACCTTAATAAAACTGTAAAAATTAATCCAAAAGATATAAAAGCATATAAGATTCTTATTAAAATATATATTAAACAACAAATGTATGATAAAGCACAAATGGCTATTTCAAAAGCACTTGAAATTAACAATTTTGATGGTGATTTGTATTATTATCTCTCTCGTTGTTATAAAGATAATGATGTTGAGAAATATATTTTGAATTTAAAACAAGCTTTAAAAAATTATCAAAATTTAAGTTATGATATAAATTTGATAAAAAAAGAATTAAAAAAAGTGCAAAATTAATTCTTAAATAAAAGGTGGTTTATATTGAAAAGATTAAATTTGATTTTGTATAGTATTTTTTATATTTTTAAATAACTTAAAGCAACGTTAAAAATAAATGATTACTATTTAACTACTTATAATTATAATAATAATTGAACAGTGATATTTATATTATAAAAATACATTATTACAATTAATATTTTTTTTGCTATAATCGTTATGTTAAATAATTAGAGAGAAATAAAATGCTAAATGAAGCAACAAAAATTATAAATAATGCTTTTAATAATAGCTTTATTAAACGTTTGAGTTTATATTTACATGATTGTGTTCGAGAAGAGGTTAAAAGTTCAACATTTCGTAATCTTAATCAGGATAAAGACAATAAGTGTGTATTTTTAAATCAAAAAGCCAATGAAGAAGTTTTTTTTAAAAATTATCCAAATAATTTAGTTTTAAATGGATTGGATAGTCAAATAACTGAGCTTATGATTCAATCTGAAATGAATCAAAAAGATAAACATTTAATTTACGGATTTTTATTTTTAGAAGGGAAAAATTTAAAGTCGAAAAAAAATAATGAGTTTTTAACACCTTTGCTTTACACAAGTGTTAAACTTGAAAGAAACGAAAAAAATATTATTTGTTCATTTGTTGATGAAACAATTTCATTAAACACAGGTGCCTTAGCAGTTTTGCTTTCTAAAAACGATACAAATGATGAAGATGAAACAAATGAGCAAATGCTTTTTGGTTTGCTCGATGTGGTTCCACAACTTCCTTTGACAAAAGATTCTTTAGATATATTTTTAACTACTTTGAAATCTCTTCTACCAGAAATTGAATATGAAAAGGAATTGTTAGATGAAATTATTACAAATGATTGTTTTATCAAAAATGAAAAAAAAGAAATAATTATTCAAGATGATTATGAAAATGAAGATGAAAAAAATATTTTAAGTGATGAAATTATTGATAATGATGAAAATATTGAAGTAAAATCTAAAACAATAAAGCTGAAAAAAATATGTTTAACTTCAAAAAATGCATTGATTTTAACAAAACGTCCAGCAATTACAGCAGGCGTTTTACATGAATTAACACAAATAGCAGAAAAACCACAAGGAGTTTTACGAGAAACTGCTTTAAATTGCATAAATGAGGAATATGAAGAGTCAAAATCAAATAAAAAAGTAACAAATCCAAATCTTGAAAATGAAACAAAAGAGGAATTTTTTCCTATTGTTCCACTTCCAATTAGCGATGCTCAGGAAAAGGTTATTGAAGCGATTGAAAATAATACAATAGTCTCAGTATTTGGACCACCTGGAAGTGGTAAATCTCAAACAATTGTAAATCTTATTTCTCATTTGGTTGCAAATGGGAAAACTGTTTTAATCTCATCAAGGATGGATAAAGCTGTTGATGTTATTTGTCAAAGACTTAATGAACTTGAAGCTCCTTTTTTAGCCTTAAGAGCTGGAAAACTTAATTATCAGAAAAAATTAAGTCAAGATTTAGAAAACCTAATCTCTAACAAAATTGATCTTGATTTCAATTGTGAAGATTATATCCTAACTCAAAATGAAGATATGAAAAAACTTCTTGATTTGATATCCGAACTTGAAAATAAATGTGAAAATATAATCAAACTTGAACATGATTGGTGTCGTGTTTATTGTGAATTTAATGAGTTAAATAGTATTGTTCAAAATAATTACAATATTATAAAACTTAATTTAACTTCAAATGACATTGCTTCTGTTGAAAAATTAATTAATGAAATTGAAATTTTATTTAATGCAAGAAATATTTTTATATCATTACTTTTGAAATTGAAATTCAGTAAACTTAAAAAACTTTTAAGATTAAAAAAAATTGATTATAGTTTAGTTGAATTGGCAAAAATAAAAGAAGAACTATCTTTATCCAAACTTAATGCAAGACTAAAAGATATAGAAAATAAAATTTATAAATTAGGAAATTTGCATTTATTTTTAAATGAGATAAAAAATAATCGAGAAAAAATAAGCGTTTTAGCGAAAAATATAATAAAAAATAAAAGACGTAATTCTTTAAAAAATTTATTAGGAGATAATAATAAGGTAAGACGTATAAAAATTCATTCAAAAGCTATAATACAAAGAAAAAAGAATTTGCAAACAAAGTTATTAGAAGAAGAAGATTTTAAACCATTGCTTGAAGCTTTTCCTTGTTGGGGAATTACAACATATCAGGTTTCAAATTCATTACCTTTAAGACCTGGTTTGTTTGATGTTGTAATAATTGATGAAGCATCGCAATGTGATATTGCAAGTTGCATGCCACTTTTATATCGTGCTAAAAAAGCTGTTATTGTTGGTGATGATAAACAACTTCCTCATTTATCATTTTTAGAAAAAACAAAAGAACAATCATATTTTGCAAAATATGAAATCCCTGATAAGTATCAGCTTATGTGGCAATTTAGAACCAATTCAATGTTCGATTTGGCAAATTATTATTCAAATATACAGGTGTTACTTGATGAACATTTTCGAAGCTTGCCACCAATTATTAATTTTTCAAATAAAGAATTTTATAATGATAATATAAAAGTTATGAAAGAAAATGACCCAAATAATATGTCACTTGAACTAAATGTAGTTGAAAATGGAAAAATCGATTATGGCGTCACGAGAAATGAAATAGAAATTGAGGCTATAATTAAACGATTATATCAAATTATTTTAAGCGAAGAAAAGAATGAAAAACCTTTATCAATAGGTATAATTTCACCATTTCGAGCACAAGTTGATGCAATTAAAAAAGCATTATTGATGGTTTTGACAAATGATGTAATCGAAAGACACAAAATTGAAGTCGGAACAGCTCACACATTTCAAGGTGATGAACGCGATATTATTATAATATCTTGGACGTTAGCACAAAATAGTTATTTTCAAAGTTTAACTTTTCTTCAAAAACCCAATCTCTTTAATGTTGCTATAACACGTGCTAAAAAAAAGGTTATTTCATTTATATCAACAAATCCTAAAACTTTAAGTAATGGACTTTTAAAAGACTATTTAGAATATATTCAAAATTATATCAATAAAAACAAATCTGAAATTTTAAAAGTAACAAATAATAATTATAAAAATGAATTTGAGAAAGAAATTGCAAGTACATTAAAAGAAGCTGGTTATGAAGTTATTGAAAATGTAAAACTTGCAAATTTTAATTGTGATTTAAAAATTATTGATAAAAATAAAGATAAAAAAGTAATTGTGGAAGTTGATGGTGTTGAAGACAATAAAAAAACATATATTACAAATATGAAAAAACAGGCTATAATTGAAAGATGTGGTTTTCAAGTTGTAAGAATAACTTATCGTGAATGGTTATTAAGTCAAAAAATATGTATTGAACGTGTTGCTAAAGCTTTTATATAATATGTAAATAAATGTAAATATTAAATATATATTCCTTAACATATCCATAATTCTTTATAATAAAGGTTTATGGAGATTTATGTAAACTTATGTAACATAAAATATAGCAACTTTTACAATAATAGTCAATTTTTTTAATAAAAAGGTTTTTATATAAGAGTAATAAGCTAAATAATATAAAAATAAGAAACGGAGTTTATAAGTGGCAACAAAACAATATAACAATAGTAATGTACAAGCATTGGTAGCAAATAACCAATTAAATAATATGATAGATTATCATATTAAATCATCCTTAAAAATCGAGCCTAAACCTTTTGATTATATAAAAAAACATTTCTTTAATGAACGTGTTGAAAAATTACTTTCAAAAGTACAGTTATATGAATTTACCGATAAAAAAATAATATTAAATTTAATCCGTGGAAATGATAAAATATCTAATTTATTGAAACAAAATAATATTGAGCTTGAAATAAATATAAAAAATTTAGAATCAATAACCAGTGCACATTTAAATCCAACATTGGAAATTGCGTATCGAATTATGGAAGAATTGTCATCGTATTTTTGTTTTTCAATTAGTGATAAAAAAGCTATAATACGTGGTGCTATATTTCATGATTTTGGTAAAGTTTTAATACCTGATAAAATTTTAAATAGCAAATGTCGTTTAGAAGGAGATAAAAGAAAAATTGTAGAATTACATGCTCAATTAGGTTATGAATTATTGAAAGCAAGTAAACAATTTGATGAAAAGACATTAAATATAATAAGAAATCATCATAAATATATGGATGGTTCAGGTTATCCACAAAATGAAATTGAAGTTGATATTTTAACACAAATTATAACAGCTGCGGATATATATACAGCATTACGAGAAAAACGTTCATATAAAGAATCCATTTCAAAAGAAAAAGCTTTAAAAATTATTAAAAAATTAGTTGAAGAAAATAAATTATTAAATGAAGTTTATGACGCATTAAAAAAACTTGTTCAAAATAAGAACACAAGGCATAATTAATTTTTGCCTTGTGTTTTTGTTACGTGGAGAGAATAAATTTTTTATTAACTTCCCAAAAGGGATAATGCTATTTGAGGTAGATTATTAGATTGCAATAACGAATTTGATGAAGTTTGTTGTAAAATTTGATATTTAATCATATCGGAACTTGCTTTAGCAACATCAACATCAATAATTGATGATTTAGTAGATTCAAAATTTTCATTCATAGTTGTCATATTTGCAGATGTAGATTCAAGTCTATTTGTATACGCACCTAACATAGATCTATCAGAAGCTATTTTATCAATTGCAGCATCAAGTTTGTCTAAATATTGACGTATCATATCACCTGTCCACGTTGCACCATCCAAAGCACCGCCAGCACTTACGCCATTACCTAAAGATGTAATATCAAGTTTTATGTCAAGTCCTCCTGCAGAAATATGTAAGTTTGTCATAACGGGACCTATATCAACAGTATTTGTTGCAGAAAGTGAATTTGCACCTGTTTGTATTACTAAGCTAGAAACTGAACCATTCAACATTGTTTTTCCTGCAAAAGTTGTTGTTTCTGCTGTTACATCAATATTTTCAATCCTTTGCTTAATTTCGTTCATTATAGCTTGTTTTTTATCAGCTTCATATATGTCACTAGCTGCCTGAACACATAATTCACGGATACGAAGCAAGTCATCAGTAGCACTTTGCATACCTCCTTCTGCTATTGCAATAACATTTATAGCATTTTCAATATTTTTAATAGCCTGATCATTACCACGTATTTGAGCTTTTAAAGCTTCTGAAATAGCTAAACCTGCAGCATCATCTTTTGCATTGTTAACTCTTAAACCTGTTGATAATTGTTTCATTGTGCTCTCTAATGATTTTGTGTTTTTGGCAAGTGCATTTTGTGAAATCAACGATGAAACATTTGTATTTACTCGAATTGCCATTTTATTTTTCTCTCCTTATGTTTTTTCTCCACAAATTGGTTTACGGATTTTTATCTTCATACTTTAGTTATACTTTATCATACTTTAGTTATAAAAAAATATTAAAAACCTTGAAATTCAAGGTTTTTGGATGTATTATGTTATTATTTTTAAAATACACTTTATGGAGGAGATATGCCACATTTTTTTATCAACTCAAAATATATAATTAACAATAAAATCAATATTTTTGATGAAAATAATATTTTTCATATTTCTATAAGCTTAAGATGTAAAGTTAATGAAATTATTAAACTTATTGACGAAAATCAAATTGTTTATGAAGTACAAATTAATAATATTTCTAAAAAATTTATTGAAACAACAATTATAAACTCATATAAATCTAAAAGAATAAGTCGGTATAAGATTTGTTTGGCCCAAGGTTTTTTAAATTCTGATGATCAATATGATATTATAAAAATGGCAACGGAATTGGGTATAAGTGAGATTTTCCCAATTATTACTGATAATTCAAGTATAAAAAAAGATGTTGCTTTAAAGAAAATATCAAAGCTGGAAAAAGTTGCCTATGAAGCTGCAAAGCAATGTGAAAGAGCAAATTTACCACAAATTGTACCAAATAAAACTTTGGATGATTTAGCTATTGATAAATCATTTGATAAAATTTTTATATTTTCAGAAATTGAAGAAAAATATACATTAAAAGAATATTTTAAAGAAAATACTATAAATAAAAATGACAAAATATTAATAGTTATTGGACCAGAAGGTGGGTTCTCAAAAAAAGAATTTGAGTTATTTTATAAATATAAATTACCTCAATTTACTTTAGGCAACTTAATTTTAAGGGCTCCTACAGCTTGTGTTGCTTCTATTTCTCATTTATTATATGCTTTAAGTTGAGATGAAAAATTTAATATTAAATAAAATAAACAAAGATGAAATTTTAAAAAAAGTTATAGAAAATACGCCAAATGATGCAAATATTTATTTAGTAGGTGGATATTTACGTGATGGTTTAATAAATAAAGAATCTTTTGATAGAGATATAATTGTCAATAATATTTCATCTTATGATTTTGCAAATATAATTGGTAATATTTTTAAAGTAAAACCGATATTATTGGACAAAGAAAATCAAATTTATCGTCTTGTTTTACAAAATAAAAAGGATTTTTTTGATATTACAAAAATAAATGGCACAAGTTTGATTGAGGATTTAAAATCTCGTGATTTAACAATTAATTCTCTTGCAATAAACTTGAAAACATTTGAAATAATTGATGAATGTAATTCTATGAATGATTTTGGTAATAAAATATTAAAAACATCCGATGTCAAAAATATGTTAGTTGATCCGTTAAGGATGTTGAGGATTTTTCGTTTTGCTTCGAATTTAGGTTTTAAGATAGATAAATCATTGCTTAATTTTATTAATCAAAATGCTAGTCAAATAAATAATATTTCAAGTGAGCGGATAGTCTATGAAATGTTGAAGTTTTTTGAGGGGAAATATAGCAACATTGCTTTTTTAGACCTTCAATATAATCAATTGTTAAAGGAATTGTTTCCATTTGTGGAAGAACTTAAAAAAGTGCCCCCGAATTTGCATCACCATTTGTGTTTATTCCATCACTCAATCGAAACATCAAATCAAATACAAAAGTTTTATGATAGTTCAAATGTTAATATAAAGGCTCATTTTAATGAAATATTTAGTTATAATATTTCACGTCTAGCTCATATAAAGCTTGCAGGTTTTTTACATGATATTGGAAAACCAAAAACTTGGGTTATTGAAAAGGACACCCAACGACATAGATTTATAAAGCACGATGAAGTTGGAAGTGAACTTGTTGTGCCTTATTTAACAAAGCTAAAATTTCCCAAAAAGGCAATAAGATATGTAGAAAAAATGATAAAACATCATATTTATCCTTCAAGTTTAATATCAAGTCCTGATGTATCCAAAAAAGCAATAGATAGGTTTTATCGCAAAATGGATGAGGATACATTGGATGTTATAATTCTTGCAAAAGCAGATAGAAAAAGTGCTTTAGGTGTTGAAATAACAAAAGAAATTGTTAATAATAACATAAAAAATTTGACAAAACTTGAAGAGGGTTGGTTTAAATTTTGCCAAAATAACAAAGAAATTCCAAAACTGATAAATGGGCTTGAGATTATGGAGTTATTGAAGCTTAATTCACCTAAAAAACTTTCATCTATAATAAATGCTTTACATAATGCTCAATATGATGGCACTGTTATAACAAAAGATGATGCTATAAATTTTTTATTAGAAAATTTTAAATAAACCTAATAGAGCTAACATTTTTTTTATTAAATAAGTCAGTTGGATCTAGCTTAAATTGCAACATATTTGCAGTATTTCTACCATTGTCGCCACCTTTACGTTGTATAGTAACTTTACCAACATATAAAGAGCCTTTTGGACTAATAATAGCATCACCTTCTGAATAATGTTGTAAAGCTTTATTTATATTAATAAGCACCCAACGTGCGTTATTATCTATCTTTTGAGCAACTAAAATCCATTCAGCACTAAATTGCCCACGTCCTTTTATTATATCACTTAAAACAAGCATTTTGTTTTTGTTAAACCAATTTAATATTAACCTTTGTTCTGACTCTTTAAATTCTTTAATAAACATTCGTCTTGGGTCTTTAGGATTTTCTATATATGGTTTAAGTTCACCTGTATAATATTGTAGCAGTTTGAAAACGTCATTAGGAATGTTCCACATTTCTTTATAGTGCAATAACCAACGTTTATCCACCTGATTAAACCCTTTTTTATTGGATACCAGTTTTACCTGTATATTTTCTTTATCAATAGCTGACTTTAATTTTATTTGTATCTGTACATTTATATCAGCTTTGTATCCATGCAATGTAACTGCTTTTACAAATTCAATATCTTCTAAATTGTAGTTCATAATGATAAACCACTTTTGAGCATCTGTATCTTTAAACTAATTATTAAATTTTTCACATATTTCTTGCTCGTTTCTAAAACCATTTTTAGCAGTTTGAGAGCCTTTTTGTATCAGTTTCATTTTCAAGATTATCTACCCCTATATATTTCAACAAACATTTACCTATTTCACGGATTACATTTACTGTCATGGCGTTACCAGCTTGTGATAATAATTTATTATTATTTAATTCTTTAGCTTTTAAAACATATTCTTTACTAAAACCTTGTAGCATTAAGGCTTCAACTCCCTGTAATTTATACAATTCTCCACCTTTTGTATACAAAAGTCCATGTCGACCTGTCCTTAAGGTTGGACATTTATTTTCGTAAACTCTTAAATCAGACTGCCTTGTATCTATGATACAAAAATCTTTTTTCAAAATATCGTTTATATCGACTTTACCTTTGTTATATTTATTATTCAAATATTTTTGAAACGTTGGGTGCTTAATATCTTGTTTTATATTGTTAGAGTCTAACAAAAATTTTTTTAGACCGATTGGTTTTTGAGTAATAGGAAATTTGAACTCTTTAAAGCACAAATCTTTTCTTATACCAACAAAGTAAATACGTTCTCTTAATTGTGGGACGCCATAATCCACACTATTTAAAACTTTATAAAATACTTTATATCCAACATTATTTAACAGTTCAACAATACTATTTAATGTTTTGCCCCCGCTATGATTTACAAGACCTTTTACATTTTCAAATATAAAATATGGTATTTTTTTTTCTTTTAAAATCTTGGACAAGTAATAAATAATTTGACCTCTGTCATCATCAAAACCTGCTCTTTTACCGACAATAGAAAATGTTTGACAAGGGAAACCTGCTATTAAGATATCGGCTATTGGTATTTTATCATAAGCTAAAGTTGTTAAATCACCTAAATTATTTTCATCTGAATAAAACAACTTATATGTAAAATCAGAATCCATATTTATTTCACTATGTGCCAAACATTTTAAGCCTAAAGATTCTAGCCCTAATCTTCCCCCACCAATTCCAGAACAAAAATCTATAAAAGTTAATGTCATGTTTTTAAACACCCCTACTATATTAGTTTAACATCAATAAACTTCATTATTGAAATTTCTGGATAAAATATATTTTGCTATGTTTTGTGTAACAAAAATTAGAATTGCTTATTACGTGAAACGTGCGAACTTAAGTCGTGGTCGGGATGACACGATTTGTTTCAAATTGTCAAAGAGCTTTTTTTAAAAAGCGATTTGCAACAATTTGATATCAGGTTATTAGCAATTCTTTTTTGTGGTAACAAAAATTAGAATTGCTTATTACGTGAAACGTGCGAAGGATGAATATAAATTTTCGGGATGACACGATTTGTTTCAAATTGTCAAAGAGCTTTTTTTAAAAAGCGATTTGCAACAATTTGATATCAGGTTATTAGCAATTCTTTTTTGTGGTAACAAAAATTAGAATT
>CALUYS010000014.1 GCA_944325065.1 Candidatus Gastranaerophilales bacterium
TATGAAAGTTCTTAATTATATGACACCTTAACAAGTTTTTCAACTTCATAGTGTTGCGATTGCTTCTTGAATTCACCGTTTACTAATTGTAAAAAAATGTTACATTTTTAGTAATTAATGTATAGTTTTTATTTTTTATAGTATCATGTATTTATGGTATAATTTTAGGAAGTAAAAATAATGTATAAACTTGATTATTCTAAAAATTGTCAATCTTTTTTAGATTCTAAAAATGTAACTATGCCGCAACTAGGCGATTCTTTAAAGCTAGATAAGGTTATAATTACAAGTTGTGAACAATTGATAAAAGTTTTAAATGATCAAAATTTCTACCAAGATTCTAAGGTGTATGTATTTGAAGGTAAAATTTTTAAAGAGAATTTAGATGAAATAAATACTTTATCAAAAAAATTTATTTTTAATGTTCGTGAAGCTTTTGAGTTTTTGCCAACTTTATATAATAAAAAAGATTTAACCCAATTTAACTTTGAAATGGGTGATGATTGGATACTTAAAATAGTTGAAGATGATGGTCAAAAAATGTGGACACCAATAAATTTAAAGAAAATATTTTTACAGCTTCAAGAATCTTTTCAAAAAATTTAAATAAAAAAGGAGAATACATTTTAAACTGAAACCCTACAAACTAGATAAAGTCAAAAAAAGTTTGTTCTATGAAACATTTCGTTTGTGTGATAATATATATATTCATTTATTTATTTATTTTTTCAATTAATTCTTCAAATGTTTTATAATTTTTGTAATCAATCTTATTTTATAAATGCTCAAAGGAGCTTCTTATAGAAGCATTATCTATATAATTTCTCTTTACTAGAAATGAATGAATAATATTATTTTTGTTTTTAATTTTTTAATTACATTCAATACTATTGATATTGTTAGATATTTTGCATCTTTTTATGAAACTATTTTTTCTGTTTTAATATCTTTCTTTTATAAAGCTTTTATTTACAAACAAAAGTTTTAGTATGATATTTATTCATTCATTGCCTATTTTTATTTTCTTTTTACTATAATTCCATATTGATTTTCTAAATTCATTGTTCTTGTCCTATAACCTGCAAGTTTTTTTGATTATTAAACTTTTTTCTATCAGTAATTTTTCAGGTATTTTTCTTTTCTGGTAAGATTTTCTTTGTTTTTTTTGTGGTAATAACTACTTTGATTGACTATTAAACAAACACATAAAAAAAGACATCGAATGATGGATAGGATGCAAAATCAATAAATTCAAAATTTTGAGTTACTTCTTTTAACTCCTGCATCAGGACTTTTTTCTAGGAATTCTAGCTGTTGTTTCAAACATTTCATTTCTTATTTGAGCTTTTGCAATTTTTCTTTTATTGTGAAAGTTGTTTTTCTTGAGCTATCTAATGTTTCCAAGCTCTCTATTTTCTTTTAAAATTAAAACCCTAAAACCAATTTTTTTTACTTTGTCTAGGTTTTAGGGTTTTAGTTCAAGAGATAAGCTATTTTTTATTTGTTATTTAACTGATTATTTTAACTTAAGCATTAGCGGCACCAGCTTTTGAAATAATTTCAGTTTCAATATTTGATGGTACTTGTTCGTAACACTTAAATTCCATTGAAAAAGTTCCACGTCCTTGGGTTTTTGAACGTATATCAGTTGCATAACCAAACATTTCTGCTAGTGGAACAATAGCATTAATTTTTTGAATACCAGTGCCTTCAATAATTTCCATGCCTTCAATTCTACCACGACGTGATGAAATATCACCAATAATGTCACCAGTATTTTCTTCAGGTACTTCAATTTCAACTTTCATCATAGGTTCAAGGATACAAGGTTTGGCTTTTTTTGTACCTTCTTTCATAGCCATAGAACCTGCAATTTTAAATGCCATTTCAGAAGAATCGACATCGTGGTAAGTTCCGTCATATAAAGTAACTTTAACATCAATCATTGGGAAACCTGCAAGAATACCACCTTCTAAAGCTTCTTCCATACCCTTACGAGCTGGCTCGATGTATTCCTTAGGAATAGCTCCACCAACAATCTTATTTTCAAATACAAATCCTGCATTTTCTTCAGCTGGTTCAATTTTAACCTTAACATGTCCGTATTGACCTCGACCGCCAGATTGACGAATGAATTTAGAATCTTGGTCTGCTGTACCACGAATTGTTTCACGATAAGCAACCTGTGGTTTACCAACATTCGCATCTACTTTAAATTCACGCATCAAACGATCAACTATTATTTCTAAATGAAGTTCGCCCATACCTGAAATAATTGTTTGACCTGTTTCAGCATCACTTTTAACTTGAAAAGAAGGATCTTCTTCAGCAAGTTTTTGTAACGCAATGCCCATTTTATCTTGGTCTGCTTTAGTTTTTGGCTCTATTGCAACAGATATAACAGGTGTTGGAAACGTCATTTTTTCCAAAATGATATGAGCTTTTTCATCACACAATGTATCCCCTGTAGTTGTATCTTTTAAGCCAACAGCAGCACAAATATCACCTGCTGCTATTTCAGTTATTTCGTTTCTTTGGTCTGCATACATTTGCACAAGACGTGAAATACGTTCTTTTTTACCGTTTGTTGCATTAAGCACATAAGAACCTGATGTTAAAGTCCCTGAATAAACACGCATAAACGTTAAACGACCAACATAAGGATCAGTCATAACTTTGAATGCAAGAGCAGCAAATGGTTCATCATCAGAAGAATGTCTTTCTATAACTGTTCCGTCTTCCAATTCACCTTGTATAGCTTTTACATCAGTTGGAGCAGGCATATAATCAACAATCGCATCAAGAAGAAGTTGTACACCTTTGTTTTTAAACGCAGTACCGCAAGTAACAGGAACTATTTTATTCTCACAAACAGCTTTTCTTAAAACTTTTTTAAGCTCTTCAATTGTTGGAGTTTCCCCTTCTAAATATTTCATCATCAAATCATCATCTTGTTCTGAAATTGCTTCAACTAGAGCATCATGATATTGTTGAGCTTTTTCTTTCATATCTTCTGGAATCTCTTCAATTTTTATATCAGTACCTAAGTCATTTGTATATATATGAGCTTTCATTTCCATAAGGTCTATAATACCTTTCATTTGATCTTCAGCACCTATTGGAAGTTGGATAGGATGTGCATTTGCACCTAATCTGTTTCGAACTTGTTCAACAACACGATAAAAATTTGCACCTGTTCTATCCATTTTGTTGACAAACACCATCCTTGGAACTTCATAACGGTTTGCTTGTCTCCATACTGTTTCAGATTGAGACTGAACACCACCTACTGCACAAAATACTGCTACAACACCATCTAACACACGCAATGAACGTTCAACTTCAATTGTAAAATCAACGTGCCCAGGAGTGTCTATAATATTTATTTGGTGATTTTTCCAATATGATGTAACAGCAGCACTTTGGATTGTAATACCACGTTCACGTTCTTGATCCATAAAGTCTGTAACTGCTGCACCATCATGAACTTCACCTAATTTGTGTGTCTTTCCTGTATAAAACAATATACGTTCTGTTGTTGTGGTTTTCCCTGCATCAATGTGGGCTGCTATACCAATGTTTCTAATTTTTGATAATGGTGTTTTTCTTGCCATTTTTTTATCCTCTTTTATTTTATCTACTTTAAATAATAAAAAATACTCTTAATAAATATTGTTGCATAAAAATATTTTTTTTTAAAGCATATTTTAAAATTATTTTTATTCTTCATCAAATATTAAAGCTTTTTGTGGAAACTTTTCATTAAATAAATCTTTTGCATATTTAAAAAGTTCAAATTTATTATAAACTACTTTATAAATTGATGGTTTATCTTCTTTTGTTATATATTCATGAAATTTTTTGAATGTTTTTTTACCATTTGTTTCTGAAATGAAAGCTTTATAATATTTAGGTATTTTAAAAATAGCATATATGTAATTTTCTATTGTATGATATGAATAGTTTATACCCTCATTATTTTTAAGATGGTTATACACATTTATACTATTTTTCCCACCATTAGGAGTTTTTTCATCAAGAGTACAATGTTCTATACAATAAGATATAACTTTTTTTCTATCTGCTAAGTTCATTCTAATTCTTCTTTTTTTATTAAATATATTATCAACATTTTGACCTTCTTCTCCTTTATTTTTATTTAATTGTACATCAAATAATTTATCACATGTTTCATAAAATGCTCGTTCAATAGTTTTTCCACTTTTTATAAGAGCATCTATAAAATTTAAATTTTGTCTTTTTGTTATAAGTCTTTCTTTAAGCATATTAAAACAACTAGACAAAGATAGTTCATCACGAGTTTTTTCAATATGGTCTGCTATTAACATATGGATTTTTTGGCAAACAACAAGCTTTCTAGGAGGATTTTCTCTTATATGTTTTTTTAAATTAAGAACTTTTGTGTTTCTTAAACACATTTTTACCCCGAAAGATATATTATTGTTTTGACAATGTGAATTAATTTTCATTATTTTTACCTCTCCTTATTGTTACAATACAGATTGTAGTTTAGGGAAAGAATATTGTCAATGGGTTATTTTTTTTAATTCAAGTAATCCTGTATAAGTTGGCAGTATGCTAAGTTCATTGTTGTTATCACATAATTTTGTGCTTATTTTTAAAGCTTTTTTTATGTTTGGTTCAATATGGATTAACTTTGTGTCAATATTTGCATATTTTAACCTTAATGCCAAATCATAAGCTCTTTTACCTGAGACATATATATCATTTTTAAAATTATTTAAAAGTTCAAAATTTGTGTCCCAAATCCATGATACATCTCGTCCATCTGCATAATTATCGTTTAATATAAGCAAAAGTTTAGTATTTTTTTTATTTTTAATACTATCTAAAACTTCACTAGCTCCAGTTGGATTTTTTATTAAGTTTATACTTACATTGGTTTTATTTATTTTTATTTTTTCATTTCGTCCAAATACAGCATTATAATTATCTAAAGCCTTTTGTATTATTTTTTCATCAATATTAAACTCAAGGCAAAGACAAATCGCAGAAAGAACATTATAGGCATTATAAGTCCCTGTTAGATTACTTTTAAACGTTTTATTATTGACAGTTATTACTATACCATTATTATCAATTTTGCACTCTGCTTCATATTTTACTTTTGGTCTTACATTTTGACAATTTGAGCAATAATAATGACCTAAATGAGAATAAAAAATTTTATTATATCTATATTCACTACCACAATTACAACTTATAGATTCTTTTGGACTTAAATTTTTATAGTTTTGATTGTTTTCTAAAATAACATTTTTAAATCCATAATATATTACTTTATTTTCTTTATTATCACCAAGTTTTGCTACCATAGGATCGTCAGCATTTAATAATAGTATTAGGTTTTTATTTTTAACTATTGCCTCATTAATTTTTTCAAAGGTACTATTAAGTTCTCCATATCTATCAAGTTGATCACGAAACAAATTTGTAACAAGCAAATAGTTCGCATTTATTTCATCATATAATTTTGTTAAATATGCTTCATCAGATTCAAAAACAAAATAATCAGCTTTTTTAAATATAGATAAATCTTTTCCTATTGCTGTAGCTATTCCATTTAACATATTTGCACCTAAAAAATTTGAAACAACTTTTTCGTTAGATGATTTTAAAATAGAGGATATGATATTAGAACTTGTAGTTTTTCCATTTGTACCTGTTATATTTATTATCGCTTTTTTTACAAAATATTGAGAAGTTCTTAGGAAATTTTTATTAACTTTTAATACTATTTTACCAGCTAATGATGTTGCGTTATATTTTAATAACTTTAATATTTGACTTAATACTTTTATAAAAATTAAATTTAAATAAAAATTTATATAGTCCATTTTTATTAATCCAATATTATGATTCAAAATTTTATAGCTTAAATTATAATATATAAATGGTTGAAATAATAGCTTTATTTTTTATCATTTTTTTATTAATGTTATTAGCAATTTTTGCAATTAACATTATAATCTTAATATGTAAAGTAAGATGTTTGAATGTTACTATACTTAAGAAAATTTATATAATTAAAAATATGACAAGTGATTTATTAATCAAACTAAAAACATATAATAACTGTACTTTTAAAAATAAAAATTTTAAAAGAGATATATAAATTCATATAAATAGTGGATAAAATAACTTGACAATTTGAAAATAATAATTAAAAGTAAATTGTGAAAGTTAATTATTATGCCGTTTCGTTATCGCTTACAAAAAGTTATTGATTTTCGTATCCGAAAAAAAGAGGAACAATTACAAGTTGTTCAAAAAGCTCAAGAAGCGGTAGATTTAGCACAAGCAAATATTGATAAAAATAATGAGGATATTCGCAATACAAAACATGCTATGTATACATCACCACCTATTATGAGAGAAGGTTTTGATATCTTTCTAAAGCATTTATATGAAAAAGGTCAAATTCTAGAACAGGAAAAGCAAAAAGTTGTCGATATACTAAACCAAGAGAAAAAAAAACTTCAGGAACTTGAAATGGCTGTTAAAGTTTTAGAAAAACATAAGGAAAAATCTCGTGAAACTTATATCGAAGAAGAAAAAAAAGCCGAGTTAAAAAATCTATCTGAAATTGCTGTTCAAAAACATTTTATTAATACTCGCAATAAAAAAGAAGAACTTGAATATGAAGAAATGCTTCAACAATATTTAGATAATCAATGTGACTATGGAAATTATGAATAATACAAATACTTCAATTTCAAATATTTCAAAAAATGCCTCTTCATCCAATATGGTTAAAACTATTAATAATCAAATGGATATTGAGGAAAATGAAGTTTTAAATAACCAGGATAATGAAAAATCTTTTAATAAAATTATTTCTGAAACGTTTCAAAATTCTAAAAATAATGAAAATGAATCAAATAATAATATTTTAAAAGATAATAGTAATATGAATAATTTAATATTTAATATTAAAAATAGTAAAGTTGAAAAGGACAATGAAAAAATAGATAAATCTAAATTGACAAAAACTTTAAATAAAAAAGATAATAATAATTTTGATATTATATCTCAAGTTGAAAGTGAATTATTAAATCAAACAAATTATGCTATAAATAATATAGAATCTTTATCCAAAATAAATAATAATTTTTGCAATGAAACAAATTATGTTAAAAATAATAAAAATATAAAGAATGTATTTTTGTCTGTTTTATCCAAAGACACATATGGAAATGTTAAACAAATAAATATGACAAAGGATGATGTTGAATTTTTTGCAAACGTAGTTGATGTTAATTTGAAAAATCAAAATAATAATTTTGAAATTAATGAAAGTAATTTAAAATCAGCAAAAATTTCTAATGCATTAATTGAAATGCTAAATGACTCAAGGAATAATGGACGTCCTGTTAGAGTGGACTTTGATAATAATATATCAGTTATTTTGCAAGTTACAAAAGATGGGAAACTAAATGCAAGATTTTATCCTGGTGATAAAGCCGCTGAAGAATATTTAAGACAAAATATACAAATCTTGAAAAATCAACTTGATTCAAATGATGTTGAATATGAAAATATTAGCTATAAAGAAAGAAACAATCAACAAAATAATAGTGGAAAAAACAAACATCAAAATCAGAAACAAAAGGAGGACAATTAAAAATGAATGATTCATTTATAAATGCAATGAATTGTCAAAAATCAACACGTGATTGGATGAATGCAATTGCTGAAAATATGATAAATGCTTATACTCCAGGGTTTCGTGAAAATAAAGTTACGTTTAAAACATTTTTAAATAGTGCCATTATTGATACTGTTGACAAAAAAGATGGTCAAGGAAAATCATTACCGGGTACGTCAAATGAAAATGTATATTTGGAAGGACAAGGATATTTCTTACTTCGTCGTGATGATGGTAAGAGAGTATATACACGTTTAGGGGAATTTAAATTTGATAAAGAAGGTGTATATAAAAATCCAAACGGTTATGATGTTCAAGGGTATATTTTGAATGATAAGGGTGAAATAATGCAGGGTACTAAACCGGTTGATGCTGATATATATAATGAAACAGCTTTAAATGGCGGAACTGTTGATTTGCCCACTACTAATATTAAATTATGGATTGATCCTAATAATGGTAAATATTTAGGTAAATACGATGAATTTGAAATAAAAGAAGACGGTATTTTATATGGAAAAGCTGATGGTGGAAAAGTTACAACACCTTTGTATAAAATAGCTATCTTTAACTTTAATAATACAGGCGGATTAAAAGAAGTTAAAGATAACATATTTATTGAAACAGAAGAATCAGGACTTCCTGTTATAGGTCGAGGCTCTATTAGATCTGGTTTAATTGAACAATCAAATGTCATTATGGGTGATAATATTTCAATTTTTCAACAAGCTAAAGTCCAAATTGAGTTAACAAATAAACTTATCTCCACCAACAAACAACTTCTCGAAGAAGCTTTAAGACTTGTTGGAAACTAAGCCTTTTTTATTTTCATTTTATTATTCAACCTCGGCTTTTTGAACTAATTCAGCTATTTGTTCTTGGTTATATGTTTTATAACCTTGAATTATTACTGTTGTATTTTTTGCTAGTTTTATAATTGAACTTAGTTTTTTAACTATTTCTTGTACATTTTGATTATAACCTACTCTTATTTCTAAATTATCAATTCTTTCTAAATTTGGAGCAATAAAATCAAAATTATTGAAGTTGTCCTCTTTGTCGATTTCTATTTTGAAATTATTTATATATTTTATAGAAGGTAAATTAAGCTTTTGTGGATTTAACACTGAAAATTCTTCATTTACTTTTTCAAGTTTTTCAAGAGTGATATCTGGTAAAGTAGGAGTATTATTGGTTATTTGATCCTGATTACCAAGTGTTAAGAAATCACATTCAATTAAATTTGGTAGATTTATATTTTCAATATTTGATAACCAAATAGATTTAGCATTTGTTAAATTTGGAACATTAACAACTATTGGTATATTACTTGTACTAGTTTGTTGGATACTACCTTTTAGTTCTTTTAAATTTAAGCAATTAAAATAATGGACATTGGTTAATGTCATTGTTCTTGAATGATCTGTAATAGTATTTAAATTAATTTGTTCTTGGTTTTTAAATCTTATAGGATAAGGTATTCTATTAATATTTAACTCACTAAAAAAGCTTGTACTATAAAGAGCTTCTATTAGATTGTTTCTTTCTTCTGTGCTACAATTACGAATTTTTAAAGAACCGTTTTGTATACGAATATAGTCATTTAATATTTGCATTATTTCATTAATATCATTAACATTTTTAACTTTATTTAATAAGTTAGCAAATGAAGGAAACCTATTTATAATTCGATTTCTTTCTTCTAAAGATGCTATTTCTTCCATATTAAAAATATCGTTTTTTGCTTTAATATTATAACCATTCTGTTCCATTGTTGAAATAAATGCCCATAAATGTGTTAAGTCATCTTGTTCTGAAATCCAACAATTACCATGCTCATTGTGTTCATTTTCAAGACTAGTAACACTATTTATCGAAATAGTATCTCCATTGACATGACCTTGTATTCTTAAAATACGGTCACCCTCATTTGGTATAAAAAGAAAAGAATTTGCATTACTTAAATAGTTTTTACAATTGCTTGCATGACAAGTGCACCAAGTTGGAGCAGCTAAGTTTTGTAGTCGTCTAATTTGCAAGTTATCATGTTCTGTGTCATCATTAAGTTTTTCAATATTATAAGCAATACCTACTGGTGTTCCATTATCATCTTTAAGTTCAAATTTTTCACAATTTTTTAATAATTCTTTTGTTAAATTTGATTTATACGTTGAAAGAAACACTTGAGGATCATTTTGACAAACATTTAATGTTTCTGTAGCAATATCCTCGTTAAAAAAATAAAATCTATTATTTTCTATAATATTTTTATACTTATCTTTTTCATTTTCAGTATTATCTTTTACTTTGAATAGATTTGAAAGTTGTGTTAATTGAAAAAATAGTGTTAGTTTCTTTTCAAACTTGTCTTCAAGTCCAATATTTTCATTTATGCTGTTATAATGTTTTTGAAAAAAAACGTTCCATTTGTCATAATCTTCAAACTTTTTGCCATTCTTGTCGTTAAGTTTTTTTTAAGTTTGTCACAATTTTAGAAAATTCCTCATTTAATTGGGATATTGTTGCTTCTTTAACTGTTAAGCTATTATGAATATTAAAATAATTTTTAACAAAATCAGGCATATTTTGAGTTGCCAAATTTTTATAAAATCTTTTTAAAACATTCTGTTTTTGTAATTTTTTTTTGCTTTGTTGTTTATTTTTAAAAAATTTTATTATATCACTAAGTTCTTTTTGTTCTTGTTCAGTTAAACCTTTTGTTTTTGATTTTTGTTCTAATTCTTTTTTACGTTGATTTAATGTTTTATCAGGTTTTTGAATAACAGAGCTTAAAACACCAGAATTTTCTGATGTCAAAGTACTTGGATTTTCTTGAGGATGAACACCTTTAATTTGATTTTATTTTAAAGATTGTTCTTCTACATCTATTTTAGTGTCTTTAATCTCATTCGCAATTCTTCCTGCATTGTTTAGAGTCGTTGTAACGATTCCCTTAACAGCGTTTAAACTATTAGTTCTTTGTAACATTATATTTCCCCTTTTTTCTTGCTATGAACATAACAAGTTGATTTAATAAAAAAAATTGACTTGAAAATAATAAAATATTAAATTTTGTTAATTTTTGATGTAAAATAAATAATGTGATAAGAATTGATTTTAAAAATACACTAACTTATAAATTGTCTCGAATTTTTGTAAATCAAATTTTTGATTTTGTTGAGACACTTGGTATTATGGGAATACAATTTGTTAATTCTTTAAAATATATATTTAAATTAGATTTTAGACTATCCCAAATAATAAAATCAGGCTCAATGTTTGCATTTGATTCTTTGCCAATAACTCTTACTATCGTCGGCATGACAACAATTATAATAACAATGCAAGTTGCACCTGAGCTTGTAAAACAAGGTGGGGGTAAATATATAGGAATGCTTATTGCAATGGTGATGATAAGAGAACTTGCGAATGTTATGGCAGGGTTTGCAATAATATCAATGATTGGTTCATCTTATGCATCAGAAGTTGCAACAATGAAAGTTACTGACCAAATAGATGCTATGAGAATTTTAAAGGTCGATCCTATACGCTATATATTTGTGCCAAGACTTATAGCCGGGTTTGTTATGATGCCACAAGTTTTTTTAATTACATCTTTTTTTGGGTTAATTTGTGGTTGGGTAACTACTATGCTTACAACACATGGGGTGAGTACTTTAAGTTATATTGAGTCGATATGGGAAGGTCTTGAATTAAGGGATATATTTGTAGCATTATTAAAAGCTTCAGTATTTGGCTTCTCAATTGTTTTAGTAAGTTTATGTTGTGGGATTATGGCAAATGGCGGTGCTAAAGGTGTAGGCACCGCCACAACTAAAGCTGTTGTTTGGTCATTTATTACCATTGCTATCATTGATTATTTGTTTGCTTTAATTTTTTATTTTTAATAATTTTATTTATCTGCTTAAACTATAGTTGAGTTATTTAGAATTAAAATAATTTTGGTGTTATCAGTTTTGTATAAGTATTTTTTTTAAATCATTCCCGTTTATGCGTTGTTCACTTTCATCGGAACCTATAATCTTTATGGTTTTTACTTTATCTAAAATATTAATAATTTTTTGAAAAAGTTCTTTTTTTTCATTTACTAATGATAAAGTGCTTGTGTAGTCAAGATAATCGGAGTTAATTCTTAACTGCAAAACCTCGCACTTTTCTAAATTAGGAATACTTATGCTTGAATTTAATATTGTTTCTTCTGTTAAACGAAGTTGATTAATCTTAGTAAGATTAGGCATTGATATAGTTGTATTTGGTTTTTCAATATTAAAACTATATATTGTTTTACTATTACCATCATTTTTCATATTTATTGTAATATTCTTTAGCGAGTTAGCTTCAATGTTATCAGATTTTATATTTAGTTCATTTTTTAATCGAAGTTGCTCGGGTATTATTAAGTCTTGTTGTTGAAAATTAGTGAATCGTAATGTTGATGCTGATTTTAATTTTGGAGCATTAAATTCGTGACAATTTGTAAAGGAAAGAGTTTTTGCTTCTTCCAAATTAGGTGCATTAAAATCAATTGAGTCCCTAAATATTAATGGTTCTGTTTGTTTTTCTATTGTTGCTAGGTTATTGATAAAATCATCAAGTTTTTCTTTTTCTTTTCTAAGTCTTTCTTGTCTAGCTAATTCAGCAGCTTCTTTTGCTTGTTGTTCTTTTTCTTGTTTTATACGTAATTCTTCATCTTTTTCTTTTTGTATTTTATCATTATATTGTTGTTCAATTTCTTTAAATTTACTTTTAATATCTGTTATATCTTCTGTAGTTTTAATTTCGACTAAATCTGTATAAATTTTATCAAGTATAATATAATTAGTATCAGCATTTTCTGCAAGTTGGTTAAAACTATTTTTTAAAAAATTAAAATACGATTTAGTGTTTATTTCTTGAATAGCATCTGTCTTATCTATATCTTTATTAAATTTGGTTATAGATTTAATTGTAGTAGCATAATGATAAGCTTTTATAATATTATCAATATCATTATATTTATATTCTTTAATTGGTAGTTGTATTAAAGAATTAAAATTTTTAATAGGTGGATTCAAGAAGCAATCGCAACACTATCGCCTAAAATGTATTAGAATAGGACAAAAAAGGAGATAGTAAAGATGAAACAGTTGCAACATTTAACTTCTAGCGAACTAGATGAAATAACAATACTTCAAGGAGAAGGATTATCAATACGAAAAATAGCAAAAGAATTAGGCAGAAGCTCAAGTACGATATCAAGAGAATTAAATCGTCCAGAAGCCCTTTAGGGTCTCAAACAGACATCAGAGTAAAAAATAAGTGGAAAGAACCACATAAAATGATAAGAAGCCATAATCTATCATTATTTTGGGTATAAGATTCTATTAAAAATAACTTAAGAGATGAATATATTCTAGAAATAATATCTCATCTTCTAAAAAAAGAGCATGATATTCCACTTTCTCACGAGAGAATATACATATACATTTATCCCCCAAAAAGAAAATTGTGGCATCTATTACTAAGACGCCCAAATGGAAGACAAACAAAATTTATATATTGTGGAATAGGAACAAAAAATTCAAATAGAGTAGATATGGATGTAAAAATAGAAGAAGCAAATAAACGAATAGAAATAGGTCATTTTAGACGGTAAATAATCAAGCTGTTTAACATTTATGGTTGATAGATTTAACCCGTAAAATTATTATTAAAAAAACGACCTCAAAAACATCTAACATGACCTCTACATCCATTATTAGAGCTATGAAGCCGTATCGAAATACAGTTAAAAGGATACGAAATGATAATGGATGTAAGTTCTTTAAACATAAAAAAAATAACAAAACGCTTAACATTAAATCATATTTTTGTAAGCCATATGCAAGCTATGAGAAAGGAACAGCGGAAAATATAAATGGACTAATTAGAAGGTTCTTTCCAAAAGGAACAAACTTTGATACAATAACAGATTAATAAATTGCGTATGTTAAAAATTGGATTAACAATAGACCTATGAAAGTTCTTAATTATATGACACCTTAACAAGTTTTTCAACTTCATAGTGTTACGATTGCTTCTTGAATTCATCGAAGAATAAATGTAAACTTTTGTAACGTTTTTTATAAATTTTGAAATTGAATGTTAAGTTTTTTGTTTATTGATATATAAAGAATAAATAAAAAAGATACGAGGTTTAAAGTAAATGTCAAGTAGTCTAAATCCATTTAGTTCAAGTATACAAGGTTCACAGGGTGTATATCAAATAGATTTTGAAAAATTAAAAAATATGGAAATGATAAGTTCTGAAGATGTTGCACCTGCAGGTTTTCAAGTATCACAAGATATTGAATCTAAAATAAGTCCAAGTATGGATCTTGATTTTGATATAACTCGAGAAATGCAAAATTTTATATAATAAAAAATACAATCGGTATAAAAGTCTAGTTTCATAATTCTCTCTTTCATAACAAATAAATATAATAACAATTGATATTACGAAAGTTTTTAATTTTCGTAATTTTTTTTATAAAAAATAATTTAAATATATTAAGTTTTTTGGATGAAATTTTAGTATAATTTAAAGTGTTGATATTATTAACCGTGTTATTAAAATATAGAAGAAGGTATTTAAATATCGGGGTATTGAAAAGTGAAAATAAAAATTTTGTGTTTATTAATTGCTTATTTATTATGTTTTAACTTGTCATTTGCTGATGAGACAAGTGGGAATAATGAACAGAAGAATATTCAAATCAGCGAAAAATATACACCTGAGTATATTGAACAACATTTATCCGAATTGGATATTATAAAAGCAGGTAAAAAGTCATCTTATACTTCACAAATTAGGCAGGCTATTAATTGTTATAAAGGCAAAAATTATACATCTTGTTTGCAGATTTTAAAAAATGTTGAAAAAAATGAGCCATATAACTCTGTTGTTACTTATTATTTAGGTTTAGCTAATTTAAAAATAGGTAAAAAAGAGGATGCTTTAAATTATTTCAAATCAACATCTTTACTTGACCCATCTTCAATTGTTGGTAAATATGCTAAACAAACTCTTGACTCAATAAATAATCCAGAGGTTCTAAAAGATGTGAATCTTATGTCTGATGAAGTAAGTGATTTTATTAAAAGTGGGAAAAAAGTCGCGCCAGAAGCAGCAAGTCAAATGTCTAAACAACGACTTAATGCAGAAAAAGACGAAATAAATAGTGATATTAAAAAACAAACAGAAGAACTTAAAAAACAAAAAATAAAAGAACAACAACAAAATCATTCTTTTAATAATAACAACAACAATAATATGTCAAAAGCAGAACCTACAAATGATGAAATTGCTCAGGCTGTTAAAACTTTTCAGAAACTTGGTATAAATCCTTTTTATTCACAACCTAATTTAGTTTTGAATCAAATGAATTCACAACAAAAGCAACAAATGCAAAGTATAAATAATGATATGATGCAATTAAGTATGTTAATGGGACAAGCAAATAACAATTCAAATAACAATAATATGATGAATATGTTGCCATTTATGATGATGTCAAATAATAATCAAAATTCAAATTTCAAAATGACACCAGAAATGATTCAAACGATGATGATGTCACAAATGATGCCAAATTTGGATTTTGGTATGAATACAAATAGTAGTCGTAATTAAGCGTTTTGAGATTTTTTTATTATGAGAATACCAAGTGAAAAATTGGGCGAATTAGAAATTGATGAAAGTTCAATAATTAATTTTGTTTCACCAATTATAGGTTTTGAGCAAATAAAACAATATGTAATTGTTAAGTTGAGTCAAAATGATAAATTTAGTTGGCTTCAGTCTGTTGATAATGAAAGTGTTACTTTTCCTATTACTGTGCCACAAGCTTTTGATATTGATTATACTTTTGAAATTGATGATAATAATCAAAAACTTTTGAATTTGAACGATACTAATGATCTTTTAACATTTAATATTGTGACAATACCTTTAAATCGACCTGAAGATGCTACAATTAATCTCCTTGCTCCTATTGTCGTTAATATTAAAGAAAATAAGGGAGCTCAAATTATACTTTCAGGTTCAAATCATTTGCCAAATAAACGACTTTTTGAAGCTTAATTAAAATGAGAAAAGGATATTTAATGTGCTTGTATTATCTCGTAAAAACGGACAAAAACTTATAATTGATGATAAAATTGAAATAGTTGTTATTGAAAGCTCCTATAATTCGGTTAAACTGGGCATTGTTGCACCGAAGAATGTTACTATTCTTCGTGAGGAAATTTATCGGGAAATTATTAAAAATAATAATGATGCTAAATTGACAAGTGTTGAATCCTTAAACGAACTTAACAAGCTATTTGAAAAAAAAAGATTGTAATATATGAACTCAAAGACTAAAATAAATTTAATTTATTCTTCAAATAAAATATATGCTATTGATATATTTAAGAGAAAAAAATATCTCTATGAATTGGGGCTTTGTTATTTGCTTGAAGGAAATATAAAAGAAACGAAAAGAATTTGGAATAGACTTGATAAAAATAAAAATTCAATGATTTATTTTAGTCGCTCTATGCTTGGATTCATTGAAAATAAAATTAAAGATCTACCTTCTTATCTTCAAATTAAGTGCTATTTTGAAAGTTTTTTTGATGTCCTCTTACAAAATAATCAAAACGATTTTTGTGATATGTTCTTAAAAAATATAAATATCTTAGAAGATATAAATTGTGAAGTCTATAAATATATAGGACGTTCTCTTTTAAATAATGGGTATGATGATCTTGCTTTTGATTATTTAAATTGTGCAATACAAATTTTAGATGATGATATTGAATCTTTTTATATCTTGAGTGAATATTATCTGAAATATAATAAAATTGATAAAGCTTGTGAACTTTTTCATAAAATACTTTCTATTAATAAGCTTTATTATCCAGCTATTAATCAGCTTAATTTGATTGTAAAATAGAAAAAAGTATATTATTTTGTAAAAAAGAAAGGATAAATCTATGAAAATTAAGTTTAAAAAATTACTTTGTTATTCTATAATCGCTTGTTCAACTTTAATTTGTTTTTCAAATTTTTCAATATGTCAAGCTAATACTTATGATATTATTACTGAAAGTGCTGAATTGAAAAAAAATCAAAATTATATTGAAAATATAGGTTATCGTTTGCTTAATGCTAATCGTATAGATAGAAGAGTAAATTTTGTTTTTAGTAATAAAAATATAATTAATGCTACTTCAAATAGTATTAATCGAGAAATTACATTTTATAAAGGAATTGCAAATATATTGAAAACTGAAGATGAAGTTGCTGGGGTTTTGGCTCATGAAATTTCTCATGCTATGGATTCATATAATTATAATATGATATCTTATTTATTTACATCTTTAATTGCACCTCGAAAATATGAATATCGAGCTGATGTGCGTGCTGTTGATTATATGGTTAAAGCAGGTTATGATCCTTTGGGTATGATTGTTGCTTTAAATCGTGTTTTAAATGAAAATAGAATTTGGACTATTCTATGTACTCATCCACGAGGTTCTTTACGTCTAATGCACATCTATGAATATATCTACAATAAATATCCATATTTTTTAGTTCATTCTCCTTATAAAAATAATCCTGTTTATCAAAATTTCTTACTTACATCAGTTAAACAACGTAGAAAATTACAAAAAAAGATAATGGAAAAAAATGAGGCATTAAAGGATGAAGCAAATAAAGAAACACTTTAATATATATTTAACTTTTTTACTTATTATATTAATAGTTAACAGTAATTTTGTTTTAGCTTCAAATGAAGTCATAAAAGATGAACTTGTTGAAGCTACTTTAAAAAACAAAAATTTAAAAATCGAAAAATATCAAAAACCATATTTTAATGATGACTTAACTCAATTTTTAGAATATGTTGAAAAACCTTCAGTCAAAGACCCTTTTATTCATAATGAAGACATTTTTTATTTACATTCTGTTAAAAAACCATATATAAATATGGATGGTGTCATTAAGAATGAGGATATTAAAAATTTAAGTTATGATAAAACTTGTATCCCAGATAATGTTAATAATACTAATTTTCAAGATACATTAAGCTTTTTGACAATAAAACCTATAAAAAAAATTTCTGCTAAAAATTGTCGTTTAGGTCAATATATTGAGTTTCAAACTGTTGGTGATATTAAGTTTAAAAATCATCTAATTAAAGATGGAACTTCAATTATAGGAAGAATTACAAATATTACACCAAATGGTTTTGCAGGGACTCCGAGTGATATTACTGTTGAAAGATTTCAATTCAAAGATAAATCAATACGTAATATAAAACTTGAGGGTGTTATTGAAAAACATGGTGCTAATAGAAGCATTTGGGTTGTTCCTTTGGTTTCTGCTGGGAATATATTTACAGGTATTGGAGGATATGCCTTTTATATTATAAAAGGCGGTCACGCTATGCTTAAAACTCGTGACAATTTTGAACTTGAATTGCTTCAGCTTCAAAATTAAAATTTATTTGTTATAAGTCCTAAAATATCATTAAATATGACGACAAGCATGAGAACTATTAATAATAGAAAACAAGCATTTGATATCATATTAAGTGTTTTTTCATTTACTTTTTGTCCTTTTATTTTTTCTATAGCTAGAAAAAGTAAATGCCCACCATCCAAAGCGGGAATTGGCAATATATTTACTATCGCTAAATTTAAACTTATAACGGCTGTTAATAATAATCCTTTAAAAAGACCTTGATATTCAATAATATCCGAACCTATTTTTGTTATTGCAACAATTCCATGTAAATCTTTTAATGGAACTTTACCCATAAACATTTTACCTAATCCATATATCATCATATAGGTGTTTTCATATAGATATTTATTGGTATATATAATTTTATCTTTTATTGTTTTTGTATTTATAAAATTTTCAACTATTTCTTTTTCAATCCCAATTACACCATCTTCGGTTGGGGATATTGGTTTTATATTTATTTCTTTTCCATCACGTATAATAGTCAAATTTATAGGATGATAATTATCAGATAATGCAATCGCAAGATCTGTCATTGTATAATTGCCGTCAATAATATATGTTTTTTTATTAACAATTTTATCTCTAAGTTCAATAAGTCCAGGAGTTAATTTAACATCATCATTTGATTGATATTTTCCTACTCCAAGTTTTATATCTTTTGTCAAATGGATTTCATCTTCAGGTTTTATTTTAGGTAAAATAACTTTAGTTCCTTTTTTTATAACTCCTTCATCATTTAAGTTTGGATTAAGTTTTTTTATTTCGTTATAATGATATCTTATAAGTTTTGTATTTGTTTCATTATCATATTTTTTACTTAAAGTTGCATAAAGATTTATATCACTTGGATATTCAAGTTTTGCTCCATTAATTTTAATAATTTTATCTTTTGGTTTCAAGTTTGTTGTTTTAAGTTCTTGATTTACATTTGGCAATACTTTAGAAACATATATATCGTAACTATTAAGTGGGAGTTTCCCCCACATTGTCGCTGTTAAGAAAACAAGGAAATACGCTGCAAGTACATTTGCTATGACACCTGATGCTATTACAATTGCTCTTTGATATATGGGTTTATTCTCAAAACGTAATGGTGACCATTTGGGTAGTTCACAATTTTCGTCATCATCAGGAAATGAAACATATCCTCCAAGTAAAAATGCGTGGATTAAAAATTTTGTTTCTCCTATTTTTTTTTCATATAATGTTGGACCTATTGGCAAACCTATGCCAAATTTGTCTACTTTTATTTTAAATAATCTTGCTGCAAAAAAATGACCTAACTCATGGACTATTATTAAAATACTTATTAATATTAACATTATTATTAAATTCATTTTCTATCCTCTATTTTTATATCCCATTTTTCTTTACTAATTTTATTCACTATTATAATATTTATACTATGATTATGTTTTTAAAACAACTTTTAAATACAATTTTTAACAAAAATGATTACATATATGATTTTAATGTTGATAATCATTTTATACAAAAAAGAGTGTTTTTTATTAGAACTAATATCTGTAATTTAAATTTTACTTCATATAGTGCGTTTTTATATAAATATAAAATCCGAGAATTGATTCATTTATATAAATTCAAAAAAAAAGTTTATTTAGCTAAAGTTATTGCAAAATTGTTGTATGATTTAATTATTTTAAAAATACCTGAAATTGTGGATAATAAAAAAAATTTTGAACTTGTTTGTGTACCTTCTCATTATTTTCGAGTTTTTAAACGTGGGTTCAATCACATGAATATAATAGCATATGAATTATCAAAACTTTTAAATATTAGATTTAATAAAGGACTTTTAATACGTTCAAAATATACATCATCTTTATATAACAAAACAAAACAGGAACGAGAAAAAATTATAAAAAATTGTTTTAAAGTAAATAATACCAAATTAGAAAATAAAAACACAAAAATAATCCTTATTGATGACATTTTAACAAGCGGTACAACTATCAAAGAATGTATTAAAACCTTAAATGAAAATGGTTTTCTGTATATTTATCCTTTTACTGTTGCTTCAACTTGATTTTTTATATATTTGTAGCGAAATTATTCCAAATAAATAGTCAACGCGTTTTTCTAAACTAAATCCTTTATTTTTAAAAAGTTTAATAAGTTCATCTGGTGAATAAAAGTCTTTTCTTGATTTGAGCAAATATTTATATGGCGAACTTTTTTTATAAAATATTTTTAATATAAAATTAACAATAAATTCAAAAATTATATTCATAAACTTATTTGACTTACCAAAGTCTAAATGCATAAGTTTTCCATTTAATTTTAATATTCTGTTTATTTCCTTCAAAGTTTTTATTTTATGTTTTATATTTCTAAAACCAAAACTAATTGTAATATAATCAAAAGTATTATTACAAAAAGGTAAGTTATTTGCATTTGAGTTAATAAATTTTACATATTTTTTGTTTTTAAATCTTTTTCTAGCAAGTTTGAGCATTTCTGATGAAAAATCAACACCTATAACTTTTCTAGGTTGATTATTATTTAAGATATAATTAATAATGTCCCCAGTACCAGTACAAATGTCAAGAATGAGTGTGTTCTGTCTAATTTTTAATCTTTTTATTGCATTTTTTTTTATAAAGTTATGAAGTCCAAAAGATATAATATTGTTGTTGTTGTCATAGTTGATTGCAATTTTGTTAAATAGTTCTTTTATTTTTACCTCGTTTTTAATATATTTCATAAGATAATGCCAAAGATTAGTAATATTTCGTAAGCTATTGTTAAATTACGTGCCATAATAAAATTTATAATAAATTCATTTTCATTTTCAGGATTATATTTTTTGATGGATTTTAAAAGTTTATGAGCTTGTGGGATAGTTAAAAATGTTAAAAAACCCCAATTTGATATTATTTTATTTGTTATTAAAAATAAAGTTAGCAAATATCCTATTAAAACTAATATACATATTGTTAGATAAGCATATTGTTTGAATTTAAATAGTGTACATAAAGTTCTTTTTTTTGCTTGAATGTCTGTATCATAATCCATAAATGCATGAATATCAAGTACAATTATGGTAAAAATAAATACACAAAAAGATAAAGGTAATATTTCAAAATTATATATCTGATTTGTCATAACATAATAGACTCCATAAAAAAGTATTGGCCCAAAAATAGTTCCAACAACTATTTCTCCAAGTCCTATATGATTTATTTTGGGATAAATTAAACACAACCCACCAACAAAAATTGACATTAAAGGGATAATATAACCAAACTTAATTGTGAAAAAGATGCCAATTAAAACAGGAATAGAAAAATAAAAACATACCATTTTAAATATTGTTTTTAAATCAGTTTCTTTGTTATCAATATATGTTGATTTGTATTTTTGTTTTGGTACTTTATTTTTAAAATCAATATAGTCATCAAATAAGTTAGTACCCAGATGAGTAAAAATAATAGCAATTAATGATAAAACACCATAGAATATATTGCCATTATTAAATTTTAAGGTATAGAGAAAAATAATAATCCAAGAAACTATGCTTATAGGAAGCGAATAACCACGAGAGGCTTTAAACCAAAATAAAAATTGTTTCTTTATTTCAAACATATAATTACTTTCCAAGATTTTAAATGTAAATTGTCTAGTGGATTTAAGTTTTAGTCAGACTTATTTAGATTTATAGCTTCTCGTGTGAGTTTATTCAACTGCCATCTGAAATATCATTTATATCTATATTTATAAGCTGATTTTTCTCCAGTTGTTATAGCTTTTACATATTTATTATGAGGGATATTTAGCTAAAAGTAAAGATTACCATTGAAATAATCCAATTTTAGTACTATCATTTTATTGATTTTATTGCGTTTAGAGCTAAAAATAGCTAAAAGATTGTTTAAAATTACTGAGATTATTATATTTATTTTAATCATAAGTTATAGAGAATTAATAAAACGATGAAATTCTATTTAATATTAAATAAGTTTACATATTAAAATTGTAAAAGCTTAAACAAGAAATTAAATACTTATAACAACAGGTAGAATTTCTAAAAAAAAAGTTCCCATGCAGGAGTTAAAAGAAGTAACTCAAAATTTTGAATTTATTGATTTTGCATCCTATCCATCATTCGATGTCTTTTTTTATGTGCTTGTTTAATAGTCAATCGCAATAGTTATTACCACAAAAAAAACAAAGAAAATCTTGCTAGAAAAGAAAAATACCTGAAAAATTACTGATAGAAAAAAATTGTAAATAAAAGCCTTAAAAAGAAAGATATTAAAACAAGAGAAATAGTTTTATAAAAAGATGCAAAATATCTAAGAATGTTAATAGTATTGAATGTAATTAATAAATTAAAAACAAAAATAATATTATCCAATCAATTTCTAGTAAAGGGGAATATATATTATTACACCAGCGAAATGATTCAATAGAACAAATTAAAAAAGGTTCCTGTTAATACAGGAACCTTTTGTTAAAAGTTTCTTGAACAAACTTTTTTTGACTTTATCTAGGTTTAGGATATAGTTTAAAATTCCTTTTTTAAATAAAGTATTTTAAATATAATTAATTTTGTGTATTATCGACAAAAACTCTTTGAGCCATTTCACGATCCATCATAAATAAAGCATCACCTGAACAATCAACTATTTTAAGTTGAGCAATGATATCTTCACAATTAGATTCTTCTTCAACTTGTTCATCAATAAACCACTTTAAAAAAGACAAGGAAGCTCTATCTTTAACTTCTTCAGCAACATCCATAAGGTTATTAATTAATGAAGTAACATAAACTTCATGTTCAAGAGTTTTTTCAAATACATCAATAACAGATTTATATTCATTCTGCGGTTTTTCAATTGTTTCTAATACAACCTTTCCACCACGGTCAACTAAATAGTCATAAAATTTGTGTGCATGAGAGTTTTCTTCTTGAGCTTGGACTTTCATCCAGTTTGCAAAACCTTTTAAACCCATTTCTTCAAAATAAGCTGCCATTTGTAAATACAAATAACTAGAATAAAATTCTTTATTTATCTGCTCATTTAATGCTTTTCTCATTTTTTCATGAATCATAACTTAATACTCCTCTTTTATATATTTCAAATAACAAACATTATTTTAACACTATTTTTATTATTAGTAAATTAAACTTGTATATATATTTTTTTATAATAGTATTAAAAATATTAATATGATAGAAATAGAAAGAGTGAGTTAATAATTATGAAAATAAATAATATTTCAAATAATAAAAATATTTTTAATAATAAAATAATAAATTATAATATTAAAAATAAAAATAAAAATAAAAGTCTAAGTTTTAAGGCAAATAATATACAAGTGCCAAATAATAAATGTAAAGTCGTTGAATCTATCTGGAATAAATTATTTCCAAACTTACAGTCAGGTCTGGTAAAAAGAAGTTATAAAAATTTGATATCTATAAATAATGATAAGTATTCATCAGACGAGGTGAAATATTATTATAAAAAAAACCATGATAATGTTATATTAAAAATTTTTGAAAATTGTAATTTGGATAAAAATAAAAATATAACAACAGCTTCAAAAATATTTTATCAATATGATACCCAAAAAAATAAAGATTTAAAACAAAAAATAATAATTAATCCTCAATTTGATAAAAATGGTCGATTAATAAAAGCACAATATGTTCATGAATATTATGAAAATCAAGCTGATAAAAAACAATTTGTTATACATAGTAATGTAAAATTTAGAGATGAAAAAATAGTATTTACTAAATCAACAGAAATAACATATGATGATGATACAAAAGAAACTTATAAAAATGCTTTCTATAATATTCATAATGAAATATATGATTTTGATAAAAAAGAACGATTAAATATATATAAACAAGATGATAAAAGTGTTGAAGAAAGATTGATTTGGGAAAACGGCAATTGTGAAGATTTGAAACCTGATTTTTATATTATACAAGAAAAGACAAAAGAAAAACCCGATATAAAAATTTATATTGAAAATCCAGTTTTTAGAAATGATTATACGATTGAAAGTGCAAAATTAAGTCAAAAGATTATTGATAATGAAATTTCATATACAGATTATAAACCTGAATATGATAAAAATGGAAATATTGAAAAATCAAAATTACACAGAGTAAAAAAGCTTAATGTAGATATAGAAAAAACAAACATCGAAGTAAAAGAAATTCAAAAAGAAATAGATTATTTATATACAATAGAAAAAAAGAATTTTAATGAAAGGAAAAAACTAAAAGAAGAAGAAAAACAGCTTAATATAAAACTTTATGAAATACAAAAACAGCAAAGAGGGAGACGATTTACTCCAAAATTTCAAAGTTTATTAAATTTTTATGAAAATTTTAACAAAGAGAAAAAAGATAATAAAAATAATTTATCTGAATTAATTGATAAAATAAATAAAGATAAAGAAATATTACAGAACAAAGCAAAGGAACTTGAAGAAATAACCAATAAAAACATGATAAAAATCAGAGAACTACAAAGCAAATTAGCAGATATTATTTCTTATGATAAGGTTTATTATGATTATAAATATGGAAAAGAAAACTTAGTATTTTCAACTAAAATTTATGGTAAAATAAATTCAATACTTGAATTTCAACGAAGGGATTTGATTAATGATGATTGATAAAAAAGATACGATTGTATATGAGTTATGTGGCAAAACATATATAAATTTAACAAATAGCTGTACAAATGAATGTGAATTCTGTATACGTAATATAAAAGATGATGTTATCGGTAAGAATATGTGGTTCAAATATGATAATATTATTGGTGACGATGTTATAGACGCTTTAAATATTAATAAAGAAAATCTAAAAGATGAAATAATATATTGTGGTTATGGTGAACCAACGTTAAGACTTAGTGCTTTAATTAAAAGTGCAAAATATATAAAAGAGAATTTTAAGAATAAAAAAATAAGATTAAACACAAATGGACATGGGAACTTAGTATATCAAACAGATATAGTTCCTCAACTTGCTCAATATATAGATAGTGTATCAATAAGTCTCAATGCACAAGATGAAGAAACTTATAATAAAATTTCAAAACCGAGAATAAAGAATGCATATATAGGTATGCTTGATTTTGTAAAAAAATGTAAAAAAAATGGGATAGATACAACAGTTACCATTGTCACTCATTTTAAAGATTATGCAATAGACGTTGAAAAATGTCGACAAATAGCGAATGATTTAGGTGTAAAATTTCGTGAAAGAGAATATCTAAATAATGGATATTAAAATTTTATAAAGTTTCTTGACGAAAATAAAAAAAGAATAGTAAAATGATAAACGTTAAAAGTAATTGAGGTATAAATTTATGAGTGATTTTAGTTACTGCCGATTAGATGGTGAAAATTATGACATTAACAAAGTGAAGCAAATTATTAAAGAAGAAAATATAAAATTTATTAAGCTTCAATTCGTTGACATTAATGGTCATGTTAAAAATTTATCAATCCCATCAATTCATATTGATAAAATATTGAATAATGAAATGATGTTGGATGGATCATCAATAAAAGGTTTTCGTAGCATAGAAACATCGGATATGTATTTTTATCCTGACATTAATACATTTACAATATTACCCTGGAGAACACGTGAAGACTCAAAAGCTGCAAGGCTGATATGTAACATTCATAATGCCGACGGTACACCATTTGAAGGATGTCCACGTTGCAACTTAAAACGACTTATGAAAGAAGCTGAAGAACTTGGTTTTTCAATGAATATAGGACCTGAAGCTGAGTTTTTCTTATTTAAGAAAGACAAAGATGGCAATATCACAACAATACCAAATGATAGAGCTGGTTATTATGATCTAGGTCCTACAGATTTGGGTGAAAATGTTCGTGGTGATATGGTTGCAACATTACAGCAAATGGGTTTTGACATAGAAGCATCACACCATGAGGTTGCAGATGGACAGCACGAAATAGATTTTAAATATGCTGATATATTAACTACAGCTGATAATGTATGTAGTTTTAAAGTTGCAGTAAAAGCAGTTGCAGAGAAACATAATCTTCATGCAACATTTATGCCCAAACCTATATTCGGGATAAACGGTTCAGGAATGCATTGTAATATTTCACTATTTAATGGTAATAAAAATGCATTTTTAGATGAAAATGCATTATATAAATTATCAAATGAAGCAACATGGGCGATAGGTGGTTTATTAAAACATGTAAGAGGCTTTACTGCAATAACAAATCCAACAGTGAATAGTTATAAACGTCTTGTTCCAGGTTATGAAGCACCTGTTTACATTGCTTGGTCACTAGCAAATAGAAGTGCACTTGTTAGAGTTCCAGCAAAACGAGGTAATGCTACACGTGTTGAATTACGTTCACCTGATCCAAGTTGTAATCCATATTTAGCATTTGCCGTTATACTTCAAGCTTGTATTGATGGTGTAAAAAATAAAATTGAACCTCCAGCACCAGTAGAAAGTAATATATATCAGCTTTCAAGACACGAACGTGAATTGCAAAAAATAGATACACTTCCTGGAAGCCTTGAAGAAGCATTATACGAAATGTCTAAAAGTAATGTCGCGAAAGAAGCATTAGGTGAACATATATATAATGAATTTTGTCAAGCTAAACGTAAGGAATGGGATGCATTTAGAACTTATGTATCAACTTGGGAAATTGATAAATATATCAATACTTTATAAAAATATTTATAAAAAAGTATAAAAAAAAAGACTATATTGACAGTAGTCTTTTTTTTTATTAGGATAATATAAATATGGAGAGGAGACATATTAATGAAAGTAAATTCATTTTTAAATATAAAAGGTAATAACTACAATAAAGATAATAATAATAATAAAACATCTTTTGGGTTGCCACATAAATATGAAAAAATGAAATTAGAAGATTATATTAAAATTCCTACATGTTACAGAGTAAGCCAAGAAGCTATAAAAGCTGAAATAAAACTAAAAGAATCAATGAAAAAATACAAAGAAGAATATATAAAACAAGTTAATGAGACTGCAGATAAAGCATATAAAAATCTACAAGAACGTGAAAATGCAATTTCAACATATAATGCTAGTTTTGCAGATCATCATGATGATTAAATTATATTTTATTATAAATTTCATTTTTGTTAAATTCATATAAGGTTACAAGAATGGTAACGATATCTTTTTTTGAAAATCCTTTATTTTTCAATTGTTCAATTTTGCTTAATAATTTTAAATCTAAGGCGAAATTGTTGCTATTATTTTTATAAATTACAACAACAATTTCGCCTTTTAAAATGTTGTTTTGATAAAAATCAATAATATTTTTAATACTGTCAGTTTTAATTTCTTCATAAATTTTAGTCAGCTCTCGCCCAATTGAAACAAAAGTATCTTCACCAAATATTCTCTCAATATTGTTCAAGGTTTTTATAAGTCTACTGGCTGATTCATAAAAAACGATATCATTAAAAGAATTTTTTAACAAAAATTTTTTTTGAGCTTCAAAAGTACGAGGCAAGAACCCAAGGAAAACAAAAGCCTCGTCTTGTTTATAAATAGCCGATAAAAAAGTAACGAAAGCACAAGCCCCTGGAACAGGCACAATTTTGATGCCTTCTTGAGAAAGACTGTTCACTAAAACTCGTCCTGGATCGGAAATGCAAGGAGTCCCGGCATCTGAAACAAGTGCAATTTTTTTGTTTTCTTCCAAAATCAAACGTTTTATGTTTTCAACACGACTTTTTTCATTAAACTTGTGGTAACTCATAAGTTTTTTGTTGTTAATTTGGAAATGGCTAAGCAAATGACTTGAATTACGAGTGTCTTCACATAAAATGATATCCACCAGCTTCAAAATCTCAACTGCACGAAAAGTTATGTCATTCAAATTACCAATTGGCGTTGCAACAATATACAGACATTTTTCAAGAATCGTCATAACAAATTCTCAAACAAGTTATAATAAAGTTTCATCATATTGAGTAAGCAATAGGGGTTCATTATTTGTAACACAAACAGTATGTTCAAAATGTGCAGAAGGTTTGCCGTCATTTGTAACAACAGTCCAATTATCATCAAGAGTATATACATCATCACAACCTAAATTCAGCATAGGTTCAACCGCAATAGTCATACCGTGTTTAAGCTTAATTTTGCTACCTGTAGAATAATTATAAACAAAAGGTTCTTCATGCATTTTTCGACCAACACCGTGTCCGCCATAATTTCTCACAATACCTAATTTTTTATTTATAGCAACATTTTCAATGGCTCGACCAACATCATCAAGTGTGTTGTTTTCTTTCATTTGAGCAATACCGGCAAATAGTGCTTTTTCTGTTGTTTCAAGAAGCATTTTACAATCATCAGAAATATTACCTACAGGATAAGTCCAAGCACTATCCCCAACAAAACCACGATAAGTAGCACCAATATCGATACTTACGATATCACCTTCATTAAGTTGCCTAGTTTTAGAAGGAAATCCATGAACAACTTCATCATTTATCGAAACGCAAATTGAAAAAGGAAAACCATTATATCCCAAAAACGTAGGGATAGCTTTATATTTTTTAATAATTTTATTACATTCATTGTCAAGCTCAATTGTACAAATACCAGGTTGAACAATTTCCTTCATTTTTTTATGACACAAAGCAACGATATTCCCTGCTATTTTCATATACTTAATATCATCACGAGATTTACGGCTGATACTCATTTAATTTTCCTCAACAATTTTTAACAGTTTTTCAAAAATTTCATCAACTTTGCCATTTGCATTAATTTTATAAAGCTGATTTCTTTTTTCAAAAAACTCAACAAGAGGCTTAGTTTCCTCATCATAAGTTTTGAATCGTTTTAAAGCAATTTCAAAAGTATCATCAGCTCGTTGGACCAATTTTTCACCGTCTTCATCACAAACGTCATTATTCTTTGGGGGTGCAAATTTTAAATTATATATCTTTTTACATTTAGGACAACTCCGACGATTAATGATACGATCCATAAGAATATTTTGGTCAACTTCAAAATAAATCGCCATCATTTTAACATTATCATCTTTAAAAATTGTATTATTCATTTCGTCTAATGTTTGAGCTTGTTCAAGACTTCTCGGGAAACCATCTAATATTACACCATTTTGGCAATCATCTTGAAGAAGTCTGTTTTTAATAATTTTAGCAACTATCTCAGGTGGGACAAGTTTGCCTTCATCAATATATTTTTTTGCAATAATACCATCTTCAGTTTGATTTTTTATTACATCACGAATTAAACTGCCAGTGTCAACATGAGGCAAATGTAGTTTTTTTGAAAGCTTAATTGTCTGTGTACCTTTACCACAAGCAGGCGGCCCAATAAATACCAATTGTTTTTTCATATTTTATCTCACTTTACAAAACTATTTAATAATAAAATTATATCACTAGAATATTTTACAACCAACTTTTTATTTTAACAATATAAATAATATAAAAAGTGAATAATCCCAACGGTTGACACTTCCAAAAATTTTATACTATCCGTTATTTTCTTGCTTTTGTTCTTTTTTAAACTTATCTAGTGTAAGCTTATTGGTTATTTTAGTTCCAAAATATGTAACCCCTGCTACAGCAAGGCTCAAAAGTGATACCAAGCCCACTCTTTTCAATGCATCATTTTGTTTATATTGCTTTATAACTTCCTCATTTAGAGGTTTCATGCAAGGAAGAGCAACTGCAAGACCACTTAAAACCGAACGTGCTGGCAAGTATTCTTCACTTCGTCTTAATTTTTGTTCCAAAGCTTCTTCTTTTGTTTCATTTTCTTTTTTTGTAACCCAAATATTATTATTAGCCACTTGAAGCAAACTTGCAACGCCAACAACTAAACCACAAGCCATAAGTGCATAAGCCCAAGGTTTATCTTTCCTTATTTTTAATATATCATCATCCAATTTGTCCATAAAAGGATAAAGCTTTATCGAATTATCTTTTGCATCCTTCTTAACGTTTTTTGCAACATCTTTACCATTATTTAATATAAAACCATCAATAGCTGTATATATTAAACCACCTAATACCGTTCCATTCAAAATATTGCTTGGAGCATGTGTTTTAACTTTGAACATAGTTGTTGATGTTTTTTCTTTCGAAGTAAAACTATTATTTGTTTTTTTATTATAAAAAACTTTACAATTTATTCTAGAGTCATTATTAATAACCATTATTTTTCTCCCAATTAATTAACTTGTAAATTATATTAATTTAAGTTTTTTAATCATAATGTCCTGTTTGCTGTTGGTAAATTTTTATAATCCTTTTTCCAAGTCCATTTGTTGTTACTCCCGAAACTGAACCATTAACAATATTTCCCAATAAAGGTATCCAACCAAAAGCAATCTTCGCACCTTCTTCTGATAACTTGCCTACTGCTTCTTGAACAGCAAGCTGAACCGCAATATTTCCACCTAAAGCAACAGAACTACCGACTACAGTACCTTCTGCAGCCGTATGTGCAGCATCTTCACTACTTTGTTTAAGGTTTATTCCATATTCTGCAGCAATTTTTTTTACCATATCTATTTCATTTATTATTAATGGAATCACATCAAAAAAAGGCAGTTGTGCTAAAGATGCCGCCAAAGTTACAGCAATACCAGTATGCTTTTTAACAATATTCATCGCCCTATCTTTTCTTCCACCAAAGCCAATTTTGCCATTAGTTTGTTCTGTTTGTTCAACATCCTTATCTTTGGTATAAATATCATTTATCCCATGCACCATTGTTTTTTGGTTGTCAAAATCAAGTTTCTGTTTTGTTTCATCATCAACAGTTTTTAATGATGCAATGGCACCTGATATTTGAGCATGATTATCCACAAGTCTTTGGGCAATCGCTTTGTGACCTTTTAAACTAGGGTCTTTTGAAGCTTTTATTGCATTTAAATATTTTATTACATTTTTATTCTTAGCGTTTACTTCTTTTATTAAAACATCATTTAATTCACGATTTATAACGTTTTGTTTTAAAAGTGCATTCAAATTATTCAAAGCTTTTTGTTCTTGAGTCAAAACAGTTTCCTTGCCTTTAAACAAAACAACATCCGCACTCACTTGCGGTTTCAATTTCAAATTTGAATACTTTAGCATACTTTTATGTTCTTTTATTACTTGCTTTTGTTCCCCTGTCTGTTCTGAATAAATCCCATTAACTTTCATAGGTCTGTCCTCCTTCATATTTAAATAGTCTGGTAATCATTGTGCAGAAATTATTCTTATATTTATGATACATCTTAAAAGGACATTGTCAATGAAATTATATATATATTCTTAATCTTTTTAGCATAAAAAAAGAAACCGCCATAAATAATTGGCGGTTATGACCTTTGTTGTTTGTTCTGCTAGTTATATTATAATGGTCAAAATAAGTTTACAAATTAAGCAACATAATCTATTGCTTTATGTTTAATTTCTTTTTCATAAGCTCCAGACTGAACATATTGAGATAATTCTTTGTCTACATTTTGAGCTTCATTGATTACTTCTTTTTTATTAATTTCTTTTGGATTAATTAAATTCATCATTTTTTTAACCTTTTGTCCAAAAGCTGAGAATATAGAGTTATCAACCATACTTGATTTTGAAGCTTCATAAGCTGAATTAACATATCTATCAATCAAGCTTTCTTGTTTGACAGTATTAATAGCTTTAGCTTTATTATTATCAGAAGCAAATTTAATTGGAGTAGAAACATTTAAATTACTTATTAAATTATTGTTCATAATTTTTACCTCGTAAGTTCTAGTGTTTTTATTACACTTATTAACCACATTTTTATTATGCAACATTAATAAAAGTTTGTCAACCCTTTAATGCAATATTGCAAAAATTTGGCAAAAAACAATAATAACAAGGCTCTTAGTATTAAGTGTATAAACAGCACTTAATCCTTTTCGTAAGACTTTTCAAGATAGGACAAATTGTATAATTTGAAACATTTTGTTAAGTTTTATTAAGAAATTGCTATAATTTTTTAATTTTTATGTTTAACTCTTAAAGTAAATTATAAAAATTCAATAAGAAATTTCATAATAAACGTAGAATATACACTAAATTAATAAATAATAGGCCAATAGTATTCAACAAGATATGATGCCGCATCAAAAGGGTGTGTTAAAAACTTTAATTTTTTATCCCTCTTTATTTGATAGTGCATGGGAACTTCTATTTGTGATGTTCCTTCCCGATATTTTAAATTATAAATATTATATAGAAGTTGTTTACACTTTTTACTTATAAATACATGCCTTTCACCTGAAAATGATTTAACTCTTGAATTAAAACTTTGCACTCTATTTCTTATCGGTGGGTTAAAAGCTCGAATATGGAATTCTATATCTTTAAAACCAAAAGATTCAAGTTTTTTACGAATTATAACATAATTTGTATATTCTGATGTACAAGTTCGATTATCGCCTGAAGCATCACCATTTATAATTATTTTTCCTTCATGACTTTTAAATTTTTCATAAAAAACATCACAAGCTTTTGCAGTTGTTGCATTTTCAAGTGCTATCTCATCAAGAAAATAAACATTTTCATCAGATCTGTGTGCAAGAATCCAACACATAGGATCCACATTAAAATCACAAGTTATATGAAGGGGCAAATTCGGGTTATGATATGCTTCAAATATATTTTCACTATTAAAATCTTTAACAACAAGATTTGTATTTACATCAACCCATTCACCTAAAACATTTGCACGATAATAGTCTTCATCATAAAGTTTTTTTAATTCATCAACAAAACCTTCTGGCAAATATATATTTTGAGATGTTGGTGCAATAATTAAACGATAATTAGGATTATTTTCTTCAACAAAATGTTTATAAATGTACCCTTTAAACTCTTCAGGATTAGTATGACCAAAAAGCCGATATCTAAAATCTTGCCAAGTTGGCTGAATTTTTTGCCGCAAACGACCTAAAAGCATTAAAAAGGTACTTTCAGGTACTTCAGACATTTCTTCAATTTGGACAAATCCTAAGTTTAAAGATTTTAATTTACTAGGTTGTTCAAAATGTCTAAATAGTATTTTTGAACCGTTCTTAAAACTTATTCGACATTCACTTTTGGAATAAGTGTAATGTTTACGCTCTTTGAAGCCCATGTTATTTAAATGCTCAAAATAAGTTTCTAATGTTGTATCCCTCACCATTGGAAAAGTTAATGCTCCAACTAAACCAACTATTTTAGGAAATTTTAATGCAAGTAAAATCCCAAGTAAAGAACCAGCAAATGTTTTACCTGAACCAAAACCACCTTGATAAACCGCAACATCTAGAGAATAATCATGTGGCACTTCAATAAACTCCCGCTGTTTAGGCAATAATTTATATTTCATATATATTAATATCTCCACAAAATCAAAACTAAAAATTAAGATGTTATGTAAAAAAACATAACATCCACAACTTTATTATTAACTATTGTATGTTTTTTAAGTATTCCATCATATTTAAAACCTAAATCATATAAAAGTTTGATTGTAACAATATTTGTTGAATAAACCTGTGCTTGTAATTTCTTAATATTATAAGTTTTAAAAATATAAGGAATAAATATCTTACCTGTTTCACGAACAAATTGACCATAATAGGCTTTATCAAAACAAGTTGAAATATCAACCCCATAGCCATTTGCCCACCAACCATCTAAAAAAATAAACCCTGCCAATTTATTTTTGGAAGGGTCAATAATAAACCACAAAAATCCATGTAAAGACAAAAGAAATTCATTTATAGACTTTATATCATTAAATGAATCACCATCATCAAATAATCGGTGTTTATTTTTTTTTAAAAGTCTTATAAAGTCAAAGATAAAAATTAATGAATAATTATCTAAAATATTAATAAAATAAGGATTTTTATTATTCATAATTAATCAACCAATATTTCTTTAAAATCAATACCGACAATTGCAAAATCGTGAGTGATATCATTCCCTCGAATACATATTTGCACACTATAAAGCGATTCTGATATTTCAAGTTTATATTTTGGGTCAAACATTTTAGACCAACAATCATGATAATCATATGAAGGAGGATTTTCTTCAATTGTAAAATGTGAATTATCATCATCCCAAACAAGTGAGAATAGGCTTAAAATTTTTACCTCTTCCATGTCAGATTCAAATAAATCATCATAATCCTTATTACAAGAAAATATAAATTTATTATCAACATCTTCATCCATAATAAGATAAAATTCCTCAATAGTTTTACGTTCACTATTTGTTCCCAAAGCAAAGAAAGGTGTTTGAAATAAGAAATTAATAGGTTCGCCATTAAAAGTATTGCCGTTATCCTCTAAATAAACATTTCCATAACTATCACCTGTTAAAATACTGTTATTATAAAGACAAGCAGATGTAATATTTTGAGGGATTTCACGTTTGACCCAAGCATCATTTGTATAATCATAAATAAAAACATTATTTATATAATTATTATTTTGCATTGGAACAAAACACCAAAGTTGATTCTTTTTTTCATATGGCAGTAAAATTATAGAATCTTTTTTATTTAGATTGATATCATTTAACAAAGGTTTAATATTTAAAGAAATTTCAGAACTCATAACAATTTGATTTAATTCGCCTGTTTGTGATAATGCAAAAAGACCATTTGAGAAAAAATATTGTTTATTATTTACAGTTGATGTTCCATTTGCTGAACAAGCTCCTTTATTTGAAAAAGGCATAATCGAAAAATCACTTGGCGAGGAGCCTGATAAAAGATAGGTTTGTTCTTCTTTATATATAGCCAAATATTCCTGATAAGGTTTTAATGCAATAATTTGGGCAGTATCAATATGAAAATCGGCAATATAGCCGGCATCATTAGCTGTAATAAAATCATTATAATTTCCAAGAGCTGAAAAATAAAGCTTGCTACCTTGAGCTACAAATAAACGTGAACGAAAAGAAGCAACAGCTTCACCAATAATATTTTGATTATCCGCACCTTTTAATTCCAAAACTTCAATTGAATTATCAGAACTTTTATAATACATTGGGTTATCATATCCATTTGTAATGAATACTCCATCTAGGTATTTTACAAAGTTACACCTATTATTGGCTTTTAACGAACTTTTAAGCAAGGTTAGAGATGAAGTTTCATAATTATAAGAATACAATTCTCCATTATCAGTTGAAACTAAAATATAATTGTCAATTGAAAATAAAGAATTTATTGAATAATTAGAATTATTATCATCCTGAGTATTGAGTGAAAATAATAAAGTATTCCCTTTCATTCTGCAAATACCATAGTTTAACATTATCTCAACATTTGTTGCACTTTGGGCATAAACTTTTTTAGTTTCAAACCCCAAATTTAATTTAGTAGAACTTACATTAATTCCACCTGAAAAATCAGTAAATAATTGTTTCATAAATTACCTCCAAAATATAATTATTAATTTTTATTAAAAACTATTAAATTTATTAAAAAAAATATTGATTTTTTTTTTAAAATATGTATAATAAATGTATTGTTAATGTTTCGGCTAGTGTAAACCTGATGCAATAAAGGTTAAATTTGTTGCATCGTTTTTTTTGCTCTATTTTTTGTATTACAAAAATAACTTCATTTTTTATTTAATGCTCTTAAGTGTTTTGTGCAAAAAGAAACTGACAGATTTTGTAAAACACAAACCATTATAAAAATATATAAAGTTATTAGCAAAAAAGAAAAACTTTTGCATTTGTTTTTTGTAAAAAAAAATAAAACTTAAAAGGAAGGGTTTAATCTTATTGTATATTTTGTATTTAAAAAAATATATTCAAGCATAAAAATTTATAATAGTATACTTTTAATATGGCTTAGTGTATTATGCTGACTTAATTTTTACCTCACCTTGCACATTTTTCTTTTTTCGTCCCATTCCCAAGCATATTTCAAGCAGTTTTCTTTATTTATTGTGATTGTGCCATGTTGGGTGTTATACTTTATACCTTCATAACAATAACCATTGTCGAAACACAAATCTACTTTAAAAGCATTGTCAACACTCGGTAAAATATTTTGAATGTTCATAAATAATACAAATAAGCATAAATATAGAAATTTACATACATTGTTATTATTTACAAAAAAAATTGCCCAAGTTGCAAAAATCATAAAAATTGAAAAATATTCATATAATTTTATTTGCCAATCATGATTTTGTGTTGAAATTAAGACATTATTTCCAAGAAATAAAAAAGTCAAGATTAAACATATTAATACTTTTATAATTACAGAAATAAATAATAAAAATGATTTCATTTTCATAATTATATCATAAATTTATTATTGCTATTATTTTTCAGACAAAAATTTAGAAAACATGATATTATGAAAGAATGTTGAGCAAAATTGATAAAATTATTTTATACACATCAATATCTAATATAATTTTCACAATCTTGCCATTTTCAATAACATTCCTAGATTTTAATAACCTTAATTTTATTAAAAATACTCATACCATATTCAATATTGAATTTTTCTTTTTTAGTTTTAGTATAATATTGGCAATAATTATAGTTCCATTTGGATGTTTTATTTTGTTTTGGACACTTTTGAAAAAAGTAAAACAATTGAAAACCAAAAAAGATTACCTTATATTTATATTAAACATTTTTATATTGTTAATTTATGCAATAATTGCTTGTTTTTTAAAAGTTATATTTGATATTGTTTAAAAAATTATCCAAAATTATTTTTTAAATATTTTTCCTACATCTTTAACTTTATCAGAGCAATAACCGTGTTCTTTAGCTTTTTGCAACCCATTGTTCACACCACCATTTAATAGTAAGTTGGGATTTTTATCCTAACAATAACTTCCTCAAAAATTATAATGTTGGGGTAGAAACCCTAACCTACTATTAAACATTTTGATTTTAGAAAAACTATAGCAATTTATCTTATTTTGCACATTTTTCTTTTTTCGTCCCATTCCCAACCATATTTTATGCAGTTTTCTTTATTTATTGTGATTGTGCCATGTTGGGTGTTAACTACGCGTCCTTCTTCACAATATCCATCTTCAATACAATAATCACTTTCAAGACCCATATAATCCATTAAATAAATTGTAGCATTTACTGCAATAATAAATAGGACTACTAACATAAATATTTTTTTTAAAAGTCCTTTTTGCCAAATAGCCCAATTAATAAAAATAATAATAAAAATTAAAAATAACAATACTACATATGGATTTATCGTTATTTTTGATTCTGTATATCCAAACAATGTAAGGATGATTGTAATATAACATAAAATTATAGAAAATAATACTTTTAAAATAAATATAATTATTTTTAATAATTTAAAAAATATAGGCTTATTCATATTATAATTTTATTCTATCATTAAAATTTAACAAGTTTAAGGTTTAAAGTTTATAAATTATTTTTTAAATATTTTTTCAACATCTTTAACTTTATAAGAACAATAACCATGTTCCTTAGCTTTTTGTAACCCATATAAATCTGCTATTAAATCATTTAAACAATCCTCATAAACTTTTTTAGCATTTTGATGTTCTATAAAAACTTTTTTAGCATAATCTTTTATTTCTTTTGCAATACTCAAAAGTATTGCAAATAAAGTTTGAATTTTGCCCAGCTCTGCAGCCTCACAGTTTGCTTTTGCATGATAGTATTTATCATATGAATCTTTTATAGACTCCATTTCTTGTTTATTTTTATCAAATATTTCTAATGTTTCTCTCGCACTGTCATTATTTTTTATTAACTCAAAAATAATATTATACAATTCTTCATCATTTTTAATATTAACCGCATAACCAGTAATTGCTACACAATTTTCCCCACAAGGGTCAATTTCCTGCAATTCATTTTTTAAATTATCAATTTGAGATATATAATTTTCTAATATATATAAATAATTTTCAACCTCATCTTGTATAAAAAACATTTCATCAATCAAAGAATTAGCTTCACCTTCAAGTTCATCCGTCTCATCCATAATAGATTGAATTTGTTCCCAACAATCGCAAGGCTCTTGGTCTTGATTTTGGTTGTTTTCAATATTTTTCACAATTTCAATATAACAACGACAGTTTGGATGGGGTCTATCCGGAATGTCACCTTCATAAATATATTCCGTTCCATCAAGACTTTGACAAGCATCACAAGCTTGACTGGATTCAACATGCCAGATATATTTGACATTGCTTACACCACCATTTAAAACTAAATTTGACATAACTAAAAACCTCCAATACATTTATTTTGAAAATCAAGAATATTTAAAACCTCACAAACAAGTTTAAAAGAATTTATATCTTTATTATTTTTAGTGTCAAAAATAATATTATTCAAAATTCCTCTTTTAATATATTTTTTTATAACACTCAACGGATAATTTTTGCATACATTAAATAAAGCACTGCAAGTTTTAGAGCCAAAAATACCATCTTCTTTTAAAATATTTTTATCTGCAAAAAGAGAATATGGTCGTTTTTTATTAAGCAAATTTAAGCCTAATTGTAAATCACGAATAGCAAACTTAAAACCGACATTTAATATATGTGCATTAAAATATTCCATCAAATCAATAATTCTAGAATAAACATCAACATTTCTAAATTTATAATTTAAACAGTAGTATTGTTTAAACTTAAAAATCATTTGTGCGATTTTAATTAACTCATTATATGCATCGTTTTCAAAATTATATTTTTTTAAAATACTAAAACGATAGATTAAATTTTTTAAAGTTTTAATATCATTTAAAAGTTTTAGACAAATTTTTTTAGAAAATTTAGGAAGTTTTAAAATTTCATCATTATTAATAACAAGATTTTTATACAATAAGTCCAATTGCTCAATAATAGCATTTATACTTTCTAAATTACTTAATTTATTTTCAAAATTATTAATAATATTAATAAAATCATTTTTAAATTTGGGAATTAAAATAATATAAACCCTTTCATAAATAAACAACACATAAAAGAAAAGTGTTGAAACAAGCCAAAAAATGGCTCATTTCAACACATACAATAGACAAGGAGTATACACTATGAAGCAGAAACAGAGCAGACTAATTTAGCTAAAGCGTCTGTATTAACAGTTTTAGCACCATATAAATACAAACCTCTAACCAAATCAGAGAAAGAATCAGGATCACGAAGCACCTCTATTTTAGCTAACTGAGAAGCATAAGTAATAGCATCATTAGTACCAGCAAGGACATTTATTTTTCCGTCAGTAGCAGTTAAATTAGGAGTAACCAAGACATCCATACCGGCGATACGTCCAATAGAACCATTACGAAGAGTTTCATCAGCAATTTGATAAGAAGAAGTAAATTGAGTCGATTGAAGTAAAATTGCTTCAATATCAGGGTTAATAACAACCCAAGGTTTTTTACCATCAACAATAGCTGAAGAATTTTTTAAAATTTGTGCCAATTGAACAAATTGAGCATAAATATTTGAAACAGTCAAAGCAACAGTACTAGTTCCACCAATAACATTACCAGAGGCAACATCAACGTGTTTGCCCAAAAGATAAACATCCTGCTCAACTTCTATAGCATGTTTAGCCTTATTTAAATAACCCTCCATAATGTCAGTATTTGCTTGAGCAAGTGCAACATCATTGATTTTAAAAGCAAAAACTTTTTGTTGGTCAATAACTAAACTTGTGCTAGTTGGTGCAATTTCACTATATGAAACAGTTGAGTCTAAAGTGCCAATAGTGACATTCCCAGGTGTAAGTATTTTAACAGTATCACCTTGACTAGCTATATCACCTTCCCAATTTCGATTAACACATTGAAGCATAACACAATTTTTTTCTAATCCTGCATTCAGTTTGCTTCCCCATATCTCAGGTACAAATGCATCATAATTGTTAGTAAATGTCATAATAAATTTTTCCTTTCTTAAATTTCACTATACATAAATGCTATTCTTGAAAAATATATGTACAAATAAACTATAAATTATTAAATTTTGTAAAATTTTCGACAAAAATAGCATATTTTTTATTAATATGTGGTTTAATAAATATGAGAAGATATTACGGATGTAATCTATTCTCAGACTCGTAATTATGTTTACACTCCCTGTTTCCATATTTACGAGTCTTTTATATATAAAAAACAGTTTAAGCCATAATTAATAGGCCACCACCTCCTTCTCACAAGTAAATTTTTAACAAACTAAAAAAGCTATTTATTAAAATAGCTATAAAAAATATTATAAAAATAATAAAACTATCTTAAACTCCTATAAAGTTTTAATGACAACTTCACCATCGATTGGGTCGAAACAAAGACGTTTCTTTGTTTTCTTCAAACGACCCTTTGTTTCGTCATATAGGTGTTATGCAAGGGGTCTTCGCCCCCCTTGCAACCCTATCGAGCGGTACATTTTTTGTTAGCAATTTTTTTCAAAAACGTGTGATGCAACATTTGCAACCCTCTTTGGTTTTGATAACTTTCACCTCACACTTCGATAATACCCCTTAACTTCTGTGCCATCACTTCGGGTATAGGATTGAACATATATCATATAAACTTAAAAAATAATATGCAACCCATACGCAGGAGCGAGTAATTATCACACGTGAGACAACATCAAAGCCAAGTTTGTTTGAGCATTGGGCTTTGCTCAATGCGAGTTACGCAGGCTTTAGGTCGAACGTTGTGAGAATACGAGCGACAAGTGGGTTGCGGTTTTGGTTACTTTTTCCACAAAAAGTAACCCCGTCCGGAGGACATTATAAAAAAGATATTAATAAAATATTTTAAAGCTGTTTTTAATTGCTCCATTATCATTGGCTCATGTTCTAGATACTCATCCGTTGTCATTTTACCTATCATTTCTCGGGTGTAAATATTGTTAACGGGGGCTGCTTGACCGGTAAAATGATTAAAGGTTTCTTTTATTTTTTGGGGAATTGTTTTTGCTCTTGCATCTTTTGGACTTGTTATTAAATCTCCGTTTTGCATACGTTCAACAATTTTTTGAGCATATATATCTTCTATTTGTTTATTTGTAACTTTTAATCCTTTTGTTTGTTTATAAACTTCTTTTGCTATTTCCCGCCCAATTTTATTATTCCACCAATCCATATTGCTTTCGGATTTAGGAGCATTTTTTAATAAATTATCTATTTCATGTATATCACCTCCAAGTTTACTTACCAAGTTATAATATCGATTTGTTAAAACAGCTTGCATAAAAGCATGCTTAAATGCATCGGCTTCGTTATTCCATGTTGGGTATTTTGGGTTATTTTTATTATATTCAAAACCATACTGTTTTTGATAATGCATAGTTTTATTGTGAATTTCATTATTAAATTTTTTTTGCGTTTCTTTATTAATTATAAAATCATATAAAGCTTTTAATTTTTCATAATTTGTTGTCATATTTTCCCTCTCTTTTAATTTTTAATTTATGTTATTATATATGTATGTATATTTTTAATTTAATTTCTTTATTCGGATATCTTATTTTTTTATTCTATATCCATTACTTTTTGATTTATAATCCTGTTAATCTCATAATTAATGAGGAAATAATTCAAAAATATGGTGAAAATATACTATCCGGCTTCTATGAAGGTTTTTGTTTTTTGTTATATTTATTTATTTTTCTTTTACTTTTATTTTTTTTAATTATTGAATTTTTTATACGTAAAAAATTAGACCTTTATACAAAATCTAAAAAAAATAATTTATCAAACAAATTTTATTTTATCTTATTCAGCTTTGGAATAATATGCTCGATTATTCCCTTAGTGCAATTTTGCTCAATATTGTTTTATGTTTTCATTATATATCCTATTATTGAGGTACTGCAATAATCGATTACTATCTTTTTTTATTTAATCCTACATCTTATTTAGTTTTTTATTTTTAAAATAACATTTAGTTTTTCTTTAGGTTAAAAAAATTTCACCTCACACTTCGATAGTATCCTTTGACACTGGTGCCATCCGCTCTAGTATATGGTTTGACATAAATCATATAAACTTAACAAATAATATGCAACCCATACGCAGGAGCGAGTAATTATCACACGTGAGACAACAT
>CALUYS010000015.1 GCA_944325065.1 Candidatus Gastranaerophilales bacterium
AGAAAAGACCGGTACATCTCAATACTAAAAAACAGCCTCAATCGTGCTGTCTGTTTGATTTTTTATTAAATTTTCTCCGTCTCAATGTCCCAGAAACCTATTATTTGCTCCTTCAGGTTTTATATTATATAATACTCGAGCTAAATCACTATTAACTTTTGTTTAACTCTTACTTTCTTCTGCTTTTGGAGTAATTTCAATATTTGCATATTTATTTTTCTCATTTTTAGCAAAATTTGTAACTGGTGGACTAAATAATTTTTGATTACAATTTTTTACTAATGCTGCCATATATAACCTTCTTTATTTACTGCTTTATTGCTATTATTATAATAAAACAGATGAATAAAGAAGGATTGCTATAATTTTAATAAATAGTGATATAAATTTAACAAATTAGATTTATATCACTATTTGATAAAAAATTATTTATATTTTGAATTGTAGTATTTTGTATGTTATCTATTGCTTCATAAGTGTTATAGCCAATATGGGATGTAACAATTACATTATCTAAATTTAATATCTTATGATTTATTAATGTTTTTTTCATACAATCATAATCATGACAATCAATTGTTGAAGCATAGCCTTTTGGACATATATTTTGTTCGCACTCCAAAACATCCAAAGCACAATATGCAACTTTTCTATCAAGCAAGGCATTATATAAATCTTCAGTAACAATAATCTCACCTCGAGAAACATTCACAATGCTTATATTATCTTTCATAATATCAAATTTTTCTTTATCAATTAAATGGTATGAATTATTATTTAATGGTAATGTTAAAATAAGAATATCACAAGTTTTTAAAATATTATCAAGACTAGATTTTGTAATATTATATTCATTTATAAAATTGTCATCATATTTAATATCATAAGCAAAAATATTCATTCCAAAACCATTTGCAATTTTAGCTGTATGTTTTCCTATTTTTCCTAGTCCTATAATTCCAATTTTTTTTTGATATAATTCAAAACCAACATATTTATCATTTGATATCTTACAATTTTTAAGATCAATAGATGATTTATTAATATTACGTACAAGAGTCAAAAGAATACCAAAGGCATACTCTGCGACAGTTTTATCTCCGTATGAAGGTACATTATATATTTTTATCCCACGTTCTTTACAATAAGCTAAGTCTACATTATTATATCCTGTTGAACGAAGTATTATACATTTTAAATTAACAAATTTCGACAAAATACTACCATCTAAATTTGATGATGTAAAAACAGAAATTATTTCAACATTATTTAAATTTGCATCTTCAAAATCAATGCTATTAATACTATTTTCGAAAAATAGAACATTATAATTATCAATATTAAACTTTATTAATTTTGTATCAAGTTTAAAATCAATGTTAAAAAATAAAATATCTTTCATAACAAGATATTAAACTTTATTATAATTAAATAAAATAGTAAAATGGTTAATTTAAAGTTGAATTAATGTAGCTTTCATTATTTAGATTATTATCATAATTATTGATTGATTTTAAATTTTGTATTTTTATATATTTTTTAATATTTTTTCCGACTTTTATATTTCTATTTTCCAAGAATTTTGACATTTTAACAAAATCAAATTCATTTTCCCATCTAGCAATAACAACAGATGCAATACAATTTCCGATTAAATTAACAGTTGTTCTTCCCATATCAAGAATTTGGTCTATGCCAAGCAAAATAGCAACACCTATCAAAGGATAATTAAAACTTGCCAAGGTTCCTGCCATAACAACAAGAGAAATTCTTGGAACTCCAGCAACACCTTTTGAAGTAAGCATTAAAGCTAACATAATCATAATCTGTTGTGATAGCGACATTTCAATACCAACAATTTGTGTTGCAAAAATTACACCCAAAGAAAGATATAAAGTTGTCCCATCTAAATTAAATGTATACCCTGTAGGAATAACAAAACTTACAATATTTTTGGGGACACCAAATTTTTCCATAATCTCCATTGCTTTTGGGAACGCAGCCTCACTACTTGCTGTGGAGAAAGCAATTAATGCAGGTTCCTGTATAGCTTTTAATAATCCAATAAAGGAAATCCCGGTAATTTTGCAAGCAAACGCAATTACAATTGCCACAAATAGAATTAAAGCAGCATATACAGATACAATTACTTTAAAATAACTTACCAATACTCCAATTCCATTACTTCCAATAGTTGCTGCAATGGCTGCAAAAATACCAACTGGTGCAAAAAACATAACAAGTTCAGTAAATTTAAACATTATTTCACAAGTAGAACTTAAAAAATCCAACACAAGTTTAGCTTTTTTACCAGCAGCACAAATTGCAAAAGCAAAGAATAAAGCAAACACAACGATTTGAAGAAGATTCCCTTCTGACATTGCCTGGATAATGCTCGTTGGAACAATATGCACAATCATATCAGATACAGACGTATGAGAACTTACTTGAGACATTTGATTTACAGTTTGCATTTGATTAGCTTGTGCTTCTATATTAAACCCTAACCCAGGTTTGAAAAAATATGCAGAAAGTAAACCTATTATTAAAGCTAAAGTTGTTACAACTTCAAAATATATTAAAGTCTTCAATCCTATTTTGCCAAGACTTTTTATATCACCATGTCCAGCTATTCCAACAACTAATGTTGAAAATAATAATGGTGCTATTATCATTTTTACCATTCTCAAAAACATATCCGCAAGAGGTTGAAATTTTATTGCCAAACTTGGTGCTAACCAACCAAAAATTATACCAAGCACTAAAGCTATAAATATCCATAATGTAAGTTTTGAATTATTCAATATATTAAACCTTATATATTTAGACTATAGTATAATTATATTATAAATATGCTCATTTTAAAAAAAAAGTCAAAAAAGATTAATTTATGTAAATATATTTATATTTAAATCTTTTAATATTTTTATATCATCTTTTGATAATTTAGATTTTAAGAATTTCTGGAACAAATCAGGTCGCAATTCTTTAGTTTTTTTTATTTGTTGTATCCGTTTCCATATATAAATTTCACGATGATTACCATTTAATAAAACATCAGGGACATTATATCCCATAAATTCTCTTGGGTTTGTATATTGAGGTGCTTCAAGCAAATATTCATTAAAAGACTCATTTTGAAAAGACTCAACTTTCCTTAAAACATTTGGTATTAAACGAGAAACGCTATCAATAATATTCAAAGCTCCTAGTTCACCACCTGTCATTATATAATCACCCATTGAAACTAAACGTGCTTTTGATAGAATTTTTATTCTTTCATCAAATCCCTCATAATGACCACATATTATATTTAAAGAGTTTAATTTACTAAATTCAAAAGCCATTTTTTGAGAATAAGTTTCTCCATCAGGTGACATAATTATAGTTTGACTATTGTCAGTTAAATCTATTGATTTTAAAGCATCAATAAACGGCTGTACTTGGAGTAACATGCCTGCCGCACCGCCATAAACCTTGTCATCTACTTTTTTATGCTTATTCTTTGTAAAATCTCTTGGATTTATTGTATTAACAAAAATCAAATTATGCTCGCAAGCTCTTTTTATAATACTATAATTCAAATAATCATTTATCATTTGTGGAAATAAAGTTAATATATTAAATTTCATATTTATTGTCCAATTAAACCTTCAATATTGTCAATAACAATAAATTTTTCATCTAAATCAACTTTTAAAACAAGTTGCTTAACAAATGGTACAAAGTACAATTTATTATCTTCACTATACCTTACACTTAGCAAACTTGAAGCTTTATTCTCAGCAATTTCATCCACTATTCCTAAAAATAGACCATATTTATCATAAACCTTTAATCCAGTAAGCTGTGAAATTAAATATTCGTCTTCTTCTAAATTTTCAATGGCCAGACTTTTTTTAATATATAAATTTAACCCTTTAAACTTAACAATGTCATTTATTGTATCTATATTTTCAAATTTAATAATTGCAAAATTTTTATGAAACTTTAAGCTTTTTATTTTCAATTCTAAATATTGATTTTGAAAGAAAACAAAAAAAGACTTTAATGTTTTTAATTTATTTTCATTACCAACAGAATACCCGACTCTTGCTTCCCCTTTTATCCCATGAAAATTAAGAATTTTTGCAACAGAAATAAACTCACTGTCGGACATTATTCCTCCGATACAGTTTCAGTTTTTTTAACAACACGTTTTTTTACACTTGTTGTCGTATTTTTAACTTCACTTATTTCGTTTTGATTGTTATTATCAACATCTTTTAAATTGTCATTTTGTGGAATAATTTTTATCTCATCAATACTTGAATCAACATTATTAAGTATAGCTTGTTTTTGTTCATTCTCTTTAGCAGCTTTTTCAAGTTCATGCTTTCTTTTTAATTCAGCTTTTTTTGCTTTTTCCAATGCTTTTTTTTCTGCTTTTTTTATTTTAGATTGAACTTCTTTTTCTCTCAATGATTCAGGGATATCAGTTCGTTCTAAATTCCATCTTTCAAGTCCCATTTGACGACGGACTACACCAATTCCAACGTGAACACGCCATTCATCCATCTTTAACTGTGCAGCTATTATTTTATGACAACCTATAGGTGGCAATGGTAATAATGGTTCATACAAATTTTTTATAGCAAACACCTGATCCTCAGTTACTGCAAGCTTACGTTTGGGAAAATTCAACTTTGGCAACATCAATTTTTGACGAATAAGATTTATACCAAAAAATACTTTCCTGGGTTCTAAGCTTAATTTTTCAGCAATAACCTCATGTGCATCATGATTTGGTAAAGGTAACATTGCTTTATATAAATTCTCAATCTCTAGCATCTGCTCTTTAGTAATCAATAAACGTTTTGAAACATCTCGATGCTGAACTTTACCGCCTTGTTGATAACGGGATTTTATAGAACCTCGTTGATTATATGTTTTTTGTTGGGAACGTCTCGGATTGTGACCACCGTATGATTTTTGTGTTATATTATAAGAATTATTTCTATAACTACCACTATTTCCAACTTCTCTACGATATTGTGAATTATAAGGTTTATTGTATCTTTGATTTGAATAATTTATATTTGACCTATTATAATTCCCATCACCTGACATACGTTGTTGACTTGAGTAACTATTAATATGTTCATTACCAGTTGAATAACTACTATATGATGATTTCTGAATATTTTCAGTATTACTTGACGGTGATGTAAAACTTCCATCTTCTGATGTTACAATTCTTTTTTCTGGATACAAACAATTCGGACATATTACCCTTTTTGGATTTTTAGTCTCAAACTCACAACCGCATTTTATACATTTATTAGTATACATTTATCTTCCAAGTTCCCTTTATTCTTTTTCTTTAGTGTAAATATATATCTCATTTTTAAAAATTCTCAGGGGTGCAAACAAAACTCCTCTTTTTTAATAAACCTTTATCTTAATGCACCATTAAATATTATGTATTTATTGTATACTTAAAATTTAAATATGACAAGTATTTTTTTATTTTTTACAACTTTTTACTTTATTTTCAACTATTTGAAGTAGATTTTTGATTTGAAACCTATTTTTTTCAAGTAATATTTTTTGGACATATATATTTATTGTATCAATTATACATTTTTTATTATTGCCTATATATTTTGTAACATTAAGATTGTTTAATTGCATTGCACTTATTATTTTGGCTTTATTTTCTTTTGTTTTTTCAGTATTTAAAGTTTTTATAAATTTTTGCAATGCTTCATTATTAACAGGTAAAATTGATGTTTTTTGTGCTAAATCATATTGATTTTTTTCATTTGTTAAAAACATTGCAAAACGTATAGCTTGCGTTTTGTGCTTAGATTTCACCGGTATAACTAAATCCATTAAAGAAAAATCATATTTACCATTATCACCTGTAAGCTGAGGATATATAACACTTTTTTCATATACTTGAGGTGCATTTTCACGAATTATGTTTAAAAAATTGGCTCCTAATACAATCATCATGGTTTGACCACTTAAATATTGTTCCAAAGCTTCTTGATGCCCTTGGGTTATTGATTCTTTTGGTATTAAATCGTTATTATACAACCTATTAAATTCACTGAATATATAATAACTTTTTTCATTTGTTAAATTATAATAACTAATGCCGTATTTATTTAACAATTTTAAAGTAGTATCATTTTCAGTTAAAGTTGGAAAAATAATATACTTGCCTGTTTTTTCCTTAACTTGTTTTGCATATTTAAATATATCATCATAAGTCTTTATTCTTTTATTTAATTGAGATTTATTATATAAATCAGAATTAAGTATAGTTATAGCAGAAGTTGCATAAAAGGGTATAGAATAATATTTCCCTTTATAATTTAGAGAATTTTTTATTTCATTCACATAATTTTGAAAACAAACTTCTGGTATTTCATGTAAGACCTTTTTGTCGGCAAGTGTCATTGAAAAATCGTATGTAAGATTAACTAAATCTGGTGGATTATCTGTAAGTATTGCTGCTAAAACTTTTTTCTCGCCTTCTTGATATGGAACATCAACCCAATTTATTTTTATATCAGGATTTTCAAATTCAAATTTTTGAATAAGTTTTTTAAAATAATTCTCTTGACTATATAATTGAAGAGTCCAAAATGTAAGCTGAGTTTTTTGTTTACAGCAGGTACATTTTGGAGTATTTTTTGTTATATTAATTACAATAAAACTTGTAATTATATAAAGAAAATATAAAGAAAAAATAAGCACTATAACACGTTTAATATTTATACTTTTAAAGTCAAAATTAATCATTTTTAAACTCCTCAAATATATAAATTAATGTTATTATATTATTATAAAAAATGGTAAAAGAAAATGAATTTATTTACACAACTTGAAAATGAAAATATACAGGAACCATTGGCTCAAATATTACGTCCAAAAAATTTAGATGAGTATTTAGGGCAAACAAATATCATATCAAATAATTCTCCATTATTAAAATTATTAAAATCTAAACGTTTGTTTTCTTTTATATTTTTTGGTCCACCAGGATGTGGAAAAACGACACTTGCACGTTTAATTGCCAATTATACAAATGCTCGTTTTGTTGAGTTATCAGCTACATCATCAGGTGTTAAAGATATAAAAGATATTGTTGCAAGTGCTAAAGAGAATCTTATTTACAACAAAAAAACTATATTGTTTATTGATGAAATACATAGATATTCAAAGACCCAGCAGGATGCGTTATTGCCTCATTTAGAATCAGGTTTAATATACTTAATCGGTTCAACAACTGAAAACCCTTCATTTCAGGTAAATAGTGCTCTTTTATCAAGAACAGCTGTTATACAATTAAATAAAATTGATAATGAATCAATACAAAAAATAGTCACAAAAGGATTTGATTATTTAAAAGAACGTTATGGAAATGTTGTATATGAAGATAAGATAATCAATTTTATAATCCGTTTTGCAAATGGTGATGCTAGAAGTGCTTTGAACCTTGTTGAAAAAGCATATTTTTCATCATCTTTTGATGGTAAAACACGTATTATAAAACTTGATGAAATTGAAACTCTTGCACAAAGAACAAATATTAAATATTCAATACAAGAACATTATGACCTTGCCTCAGCTTTTCAAAAAAGTCTTCGTGGAAGTGACAGAAATGCTGCTATTTATTACCTTGCAAAACTCATTGAATCGGGGGAAGACCCACGATTTATTTCACGTCGTTTGATTGTTACAGCCAGTGAAGATGTCGGTAATGCAGACCCAAATGCTTTAAATGTTGCAATAAATGCTCATAAAGCAGTTGAAATTTTAGGGCTACCAGAAGGTAGAATCCCTCTTGCTCAAGCTGCCATTTATATAGCCAATGCACCTAAATCTAACCAAACCATTATAGCTATTGATGAAGCTATAAAAGACATAAAGACTGGAAAAGATTATTTACCACCTATGCATTTAAGAGATTGTCACTATAAAGATGCTAAAAAATATGGATATGGTGCCGGGTATTTTTATTCACACCTTAATTATAACCATAAACAACAGTTTTTACCTGATGAAATTAAAGACAGAGATTATTTTAGAAAATCTTAATTGAGTTTTACAATTTAACTTAAAATAATATTTTATAATATTGTATATGAAACAAATATTTGATTTTGATTTACTATTCTATATAAATGTTGTAACAATCATTTATATAAGAACTCTATGTTTACAAAATATTTGCCTATTTTTATCTATATTATATTATATTAATTTGTTAATTCCTATATGAAAGTTATTATGTAAAATAAGTAAATTTGTCATTCAATTATTACAAAAAATATTATTATCTCATTTTTTATCCTAGAAATGTTTACACATATTAATATATAATTTTTTTTAATATTATTATTAGTTTTTTTAACAAAGTCATTTTATAATCAATTAACAGTTATAATTATTTATATATATAATTCCCAAATAAAATTGTTGAAAAAGTTTATGTATATGATAATATAACTAATTATGCATACACAAAAAAAAATAAAAAAAGCAATGATTTTAGCAGCTGGTGTAGGTTCTCGTTTAGAGCCACTTACCAATACAGTGCCTAAACCTATTACACCTATTTGCAATCAGGTGTGTATGGATATAATTTTAAATAATCTAAAAGCATGTGGGATTGAAAAAGTTATTGCCAATACCCATTATTTAGCTAATAAAATTCATGAACTATACAAAAAAAATACCATTTTACCAATTGAGTTTTTAAATGAAACAACTTTATCAGGCACAGCAGGGGGATTAAAAAAATGTGAAGCATTTTTTAAAGATGAAGAAAATTTTATAGTTTTAAGCTCAGATGGTTTGTGTGATATAAATTTGAACAATGTAATAAATACTCATCTTGAAAGTAATGCTATAACTACAATAGTTACAAAAGAAGTTAGCAAAAATAATGTTTATAAATATGGAGTTATTGTAACGGACGAAAACAATTTTGTTTCAAAGTTTCAAGAAAAGCCTAAGGTTGAAGAAGCTTTAAGCAAACAAATTAATACTGGTATTTATATTTTTAATAAACGTATATTTCACTATATTCCTCAAAATACGTTCTTTGATTTTGCTAAAAACGTTTTTCCAGCTTTGTTAAAAAATAATGAAAAAATAAATACTTATAATTATAAAGGTTATTGGACTGATATTGGTACGATTGATGAGTATATTAAATGTAATAATGATGTGTTCAACAAATATATTAATCTAAAAAATGTAAATATTAAAAATTTTAATAATGGAAAACTTATAAGTAATACAAATTTTAATAATATGCCCCAAAGTCTTATAATTGAAGGGAATTGTGTTATTGGCAGAAATTGTCAAATTGGTGAAAATGTTAAGCTTAAAAATGTTATAATATGGGATAATGTTATAATAAAATCAGGTGTAACGTTGGAAAATGTGGTTGTAGGCAACAATTTTAATATTTGTGAATCGGTTTATAATAAAATATTAGCAAATAAAAAAAATTTAGTTACTGTTTAAAATAAAAAGTTGAGGGTGAAATATGATTATTGTAATGGAACCAAAAGCCAGTCAAAATAATATTAATAGTGTTGTAAGAGTTTTAGAAAATAAAGGATTTAAAATTAAACTAAACCATGGTGATATAATGACAGTTATTGCAGCTATTGGAGATAAACGACTTTTTGACCCTAATTCACTTCTTTCATACGAAGGAGTAAGAGATGTAAAATCAATACAAGAACCATACAAATTGGCTTCAAGAGAAGGAAAAAGTGAAGATACCGTAATAGAATTTTCAAATGGAGTAAAAATAGGCGGTACAAATAGACCTGTTATGATGGTTGGACCGTGTTCTGTTGAAAAAGATATAGACGGATTAATAGCTGTTGCGATAGCTGCAAAAGAAATGGGTTGTCAGTTTCTAAGAGGGGGGGCTTTTAAACCAAGAACATCTCCGTATGATTTTGAAGGATTAGAAGAAAAAGCATTACAATATATGGCTCAAGCTAGGGAAAAAACTGGACTTTTAGTTGTAACAGAAGTTATGGATAGACTTGATATACCTCTTGTCAATGAATATGCCGATGTATTCCAAGTTGGAGCTCGGAATATGCAAAACTTTAAACTTTTAAAAGCCTTGGGAAAAACAAATAAACCTGTTTTGTTAAAACGTGGAGCAGCTGCTACTATTTGTGAATTTCTACTTGCTGCTGAACATATAATGTGCAATGGTAATCCAAATGTTATCCTGTGTGAACGAGGAATTAAAGGTGTCGATAATAAGTATTCAAGAAATACAATGGATATAGCATCAATACCTATAATTAAAAAATATTCACATTTGCCTATAATTGCAGACCCAAGTCATGGTACAGGTCGTAGATATCTTATCGAACCCATGTCAAAAGCTAGTTTAATTGCCGGTGCCGATGGTTTAATGATTGAAGTACATCACGATCCTGATAATGCTTCATCAGATGGTGCTCAAAGTTTAAATATTGAACAATTTATTGAAACAGCTAAAAAAATTAATAAACTCATTGGTCGTATTGAATACGACAAAAAACATAATATCTCTTCATAAATTCTTATTTTTTTATTTTTCTAAATAACATTTAAGTATTATTTAATTTATTATCAATATTTTTTTGTTTTACAATTTGTTTATCTTTTAAAACTAGTTTTATATTAAAATTAGTTTTAAATATTTTTGATTAATATTCTGTTTTTTTTTATTGCTTTTTTAGCTTAAGATAGACAATATTCTTTTAATAATTATTTTGTAATTAAAATGTTTATTTTATTGTATATATCTTCCTAAATGTATATTACAATTAAGTAGCTAGTAATGCCAAAAGCTAATTTATTAATTTTAAAACTTATAATATATAACTTGTTAAAATTTATGGAATATTTATCTAGTCTTTATTCTATTAGTTTCGATTACCAATTATTTATAATAAAAACTAACAATAGTATAATAATTGGAAGTTTTTCCTGTCATTGAGTTTTATGATATACAGTTGATATGCATCTATGCATTTTTTATAGTAGAAAAGGAGTTAAGTATAAACGTTTAGAAAATAAAATGCCGTTCAGCATTAATAGGTAGAGTTATCGCATTAGACAAACCTAATAGTAACACTAATAAAATAGCTAAAAAAATATTGTAGCACCTTTATCATATAAGAAGTATTTTATAATAAATAAGTAATCTTGGCTAATTATATATATAAGTACATTAATTTTAATATAGACTTTTTTTTTAAATTTGTTAAAATAAAATAAGATATTAAAATCAATAAAGGTAGGTTTATATGAAAAATATTATAATTTTTGATAAAAATGGTAATAGTAGTACAAAACTAGAGAATATTTTGAAAACAAATGAAGATTATGATATTCGTACATTAAATATTGAAAAAATTAGTGAAGCAAAAAAATATAACCCATCTTTAATTATTTTAAATTTAGAAGAAAATAAAACAAAAGAAATAACAATGGTGAATAAAATGGTTGCACCTACTCTTGTATTAAACTGTGATTATACATCTCAAATTATAATACGTGGTAGTTCTTATGATTTTTTAAAAAATATTTCAATAGAAAAGGAACTTTTGTTAAAAGTTTGTAACTTAGTCAGGATTAAAGAATTAGTAGAAAAAGTAAAGCTTGTTTCTACTACAGACGAATTAACAGGATTATATAATAGAAAATATCTTCAAGATCGTCTTGAAGCAGAAATTTCTCGTGCTAAGCGACACGAATCTAAAGTTTCTTGCTTACTTTTTGATATTGATTATTTTAAAGTAGTAAATGATATGTATGGCTATGAATGGGGAGATGTATTGTTAAAAAAAATAGCCGAAATGTTAAAAAGCTTTATTCGTAAAGAAGACATTTTAACACGATATGGTGATGAAGAATTTATAATAATATTACCTGATACAAATGAAGATAATGCTTATATATTTGCTGAACGTTTTCGCCGTGAAATAGAAAAAATGGAATTTATACCAGCAGGTGAAGAAGAACGACACCAAATTACAATTTCAGGTGGTATTTCATCATACCCATTCTTAAAAAATATAGAAGAATCTGCTAATACTTTAATTAGATATGCTGAACACGCTCTTTATAATGCTAAAAAACGTGGGAAAAATAAAATTGTTCAATTTTCTCAAATAAATATCGAATATTAATGCTGTGATGTATATATCTTTTTAAAGTAATTAAATCCTTGGTTTAAGACATCTTTTAATGAATGGGTAGGAATTGTTGTGTTTTCAACTAATTTACTATAGAATGTATCTAATGTACCATATGAATTAAGTTTGTCGCTTTTTGGATTTGATATAAGCCGTGTTTTTCTTTGATCCGGGTCCTGAAAATCAAGCATTGTTTTTAAATGAATACATTGTTGTTGTTCGTCTAACATTAAAGGTATCATAATGTTATCTTTATAAGAATAAACTTCAAGTTTAGCATTATATTCTTGGGTTAATGAATGAACTAAAACACCATTATTTAATATATTTACTAATTTTTCTATAGCTTCTGATAATTTTAAATAAGGATTTCGATCTTTTAAACGAGCTAAGAAAGCACCAACAAAATGTTTGTCACCTTCTGCCTTAGGATTAAATTTTATATGATTTCTAATTCCAACATCTAAACTTTCATTATCCATTAATCCATTGAAAAAAGATTGAACAACCTCACTACTTGCCATATATCTTTCATGTGTAGAATCTTCATTAACAATTTTACTAAATAACTTTTTATTATCTAAGTCAGTTAATGAATTATCAAGAGTTACTCCAACAAGTTTAAATTCTCCATCTTCTTCAATATTTTTATAAAACTCGTCTAATGAATCTTCTGAATTTAATTCAATACTTGTTGTTTCTTTTTCTTTTTTAATTGTTTCTTTGGCTGTATCAATTTGTACAGGTTTTGAAGAAAGTCCTTTAGATTTTGGTGTTTCTTTTTTCTTTTTCTTTTTTGTTGGACTTGCTTTTGTTTTTTGTGAGGGTTCATCAAAGTCTTGAAAAATATCATCAAAATTTAGATTTGCCTCTTGTTTTGCTTCTTCTGCTTTTACAATTTCTAAATGTTTTTCTAATAATTTAATTCCCAAATCCAAAATAATATCCAGCAGATATAAGTTTATTGATGATGTATAAAAAGAATCAAGTCGATCTTCATCATTAAAATTTTGGAATACAAGTTCTGAACCTTTTAAAATATTTAATATCTTTGGTGAAATTTTATTGTTTGTTATAAAAGTGCAAATCATATTGCTTTGTTGTCTTTGATTCACCTTTTTTTGACGGCTATTAAAACTTGCGATTATATTTTTTAAATCATCCAATAACATTGAATTTATAGTAGCAAATGCACATAATTTATATAAATTATTTCGATGGTCTAAAAAACTTTTATCCACCCTTGCTATCTCACCCAATATAAAATAACGAATGTTTTTATTATCTTCGGAGTATGTTGTTGTGTTTTTTGATTTAGATAAATGTTGCGTTATCGCAATATTTTTTATTGTTTGTAAGCTTTTTAAACTCTGAATCGCAGCACTTATATCTGCAGAATTTTGGGGTAAGGCATCATTTATACTATTATAAATCGCATCTACTCCTTCATTCAATTGATTTTGTATCCCTTCTAAAAATGCATCACTAGTCCTATCAATATTCAAATCTATTTCATTAGTTCTTATTGTAATATAGTTTTCACATTTTTCATCCGTATTAAGGTCTTCAAGTTCTTCGCCTAGCATCAATCTTATACAATAATCAGCAATTATATTATTACGTTTCGAAAGTTCCTGTTTATAATACTCTTTTTGCTCAAGTGATAATTGTCCTGGTTTCATATGACAGATTTCTATTTCATCCTTTGTTAAATTAGGAGCGATTATCTCTTCTCTTTTAACACCAAATGACAAATAATTTGAATTTATTAATGATTTTGAAACACCAAATTGATTTGCTCTTATGGAATTTAACGCCACAACATTACTTTTACTAATATGTTCTAACCTATTTTTTTTATTTACTTTATTATCATTATTTGAACATACAAATAAATTACTTGACAAAGACACCTTCATATAGCCATTCCTTATTATTTATACAAATATTGCTACATTTATAATTACAAAAAAATTACAATTGTCAAGTAATAATCTAATTAATTATTAAAATTTATTAAGCATATTTGGATGAAATTTGCCTTTTGCGTTTTTAAATTTTTTAGTTAATGTGGGTATGCCTTTCATCATTTTTCGCATCATATTAAACTGATTTAGAAAATCATTGACTTCATTAATGCTTAACCCACAGCCTTTTGCAATTCTTTTTTTTCTGCTTGCATTAATAACATCTGGATTTTCACGTTCATAAGGAGTCATTGAGCTGATAAAAACCTCGATTTTATTTAATTGTTTTTCACCTTCGTGTGATATTAAATCCTTCATATCTTTATTTAAATTTGGTATAGGAAGCATTGATAAAAGATTACCTATTGAACCAAAGGCTTTCATTTGTTTTTTTATTTTTAAAAAATCATTAAAAGTAAATCCTGATTTTCGCAATTTTTTTTCTAATTCTTTTGATTCTTTTGCATCAAAAACTTCTTTAGCTTTTTCAACTAAAGAAACAACATCACCCATTCCAAGTATTCTTGATGCCATACGATCTGGATAAAAATCGTTTAAAGCTTCAAGTTTTTCACCGTTACCCGTCAATTTTATTGGTTTATCAGTACAATATACAACACTTAAAGCGGCACCTCCACGAGTGTCACCATCAAGTTTTGTTAAGATAATACCTGTTATTCCAATTTGACTATCGAAATCACATGCAACATTAACAGCTTCTTGCCCTATCATTGAATCTATCACAAGAAGTTTTTCATCTATTTCAAACATATTATTTATAATCATTAATTCAGCCATCATATCAGAATCAAGCTGTAAACGCCCAGCGGTATCAATTATTATAACATCAATATTTTTTTCTTTTGCATAATCAATACCTTTTTTAACGATATCACTTACATCTTTAGAATTTTCAATTGAAAAATAGTTAGTTTCAATTTGTTTAGATAGAACTTCAAGCTGCTGTTGAGCTGCAGGTCGATAAACATCAGCAGCAATAAGCAAGCTTGTTTTTCCTTCTTTCTTGAGTTTTAATGCAAGTTTTGCACAGGTAGTTGTTTTCCCAGACCCTTGAAGTCCCATCATCATTATTATTGAAGGATGTTTTTTTAAATTAAGTGGAATATTTTTGTTTCCTAAAATTTCTTTTAATTCATCGTTTACAATTTTAACAAGCATATTTCCAGGATTTATTGATGTAATAACTTTTTCACCAATAGCTCTTTCTTTAACTTTTGAAATAAATGATTTGACTACTTTTAAATTTACATCTGCTTCAAGCAAAGAACGTCTTATTTCTCGTAATGCATCGTGTATATTTTCATCAGTTAATTTATCATTACCCTGTGCTTTTTGAATAATCTCTTGTAATTTTTGTGACAAAGTGTCAAACATCTTTTTCTCCTAAATTTTTATATACTTATATTTTTATTTTTACAAAGCTTATGCTTAATTTATTATAACTCAAATTTTTGATTTAGTATATTTAGATGATATTTTTATATATTAATTAAATTTTTTAAATTATATGTCGACAAATAAAAATGTAAGGCATTTTGCTTTACACCTCCTCCCCAAGTCTTAAGTGCCGCTTTAAAATAAAAAGGCGGCTTTTTTTTGTAAAAAATTATATTTTATAGTAAAATGATATTATGGATTTTATTATAAAAGAGGTTTTTGAATTGTGATTGAAGAATTGTATTTTCCACAAAAAATAGAGAAAAAACAAAGAAAATTTTGGGATGAGTTAAAAATAAATAAAACATCAGAAGATATCTCAAAACCTAAATATTATGCTTTGTCTATGTTTCCATATCCATCTGGCAGGTTGCATATGGGGCATGTGAGGAATTATACAATAACTGATGTTATTGCACGATTCAAAAAGATGCAAGGGTATAATGTTCTTCATCCTATGGGTTGGGATAGTTTTGGTTTGCCTGCTGAAAATGCAGCTATTCAAAAAGGTGTAAATCCTAAAGATTGGACGTTAAAAAATATTTCCTATATGAAAGAACAATTAAATAACCTTGGTTTAATGTATGATTGGGATAGAGAAGTCACAACTTGCTTACCTGATTATTACAAATGGACTCAATATTTATTCCAACAATTTTATAAAAAAGGACTTGCTTATAAAAGTGAAGCAGCTGTAAATTGGTGTGATAAATGTGGAACGGTGCTTGCAAATGAACAGGTTATTGATGGAAAATGTTGGAGATGTGACAATATCGTTGAGAAAAAATATCTATCACAATGGTTTTTAAAAATAACAGATTATGCTCAAGAACTTCTTGATAGCATTGACAAACTTGATGGTTGGGGTGAAAATGTCAAACTTATGCAAAAAAATTGGATAGGTAAATCCCAAGGAACAACAATAGATTTTAAAGTAAAAGGTGAAAAAAATTTGTCGGTTAAAGTCTACACAACTCGTCCTGATACAGTTTATGGTGTAACTTATCTTGTTGTAGCACCTGAATATAAAGATATTGAAAAATTAACAACAGAAGAAAACAAAGAAGCTGTTGAAACTTATCGCAAAAATGCAAAACGCTTAACTGAAATAGAAAGATTATCAACTGCAAGGGAAAAAACAGGTGTAAAACTTGGAACTTATGTTATCAACCCATTTAATGGTGAAGAAGTTCCTCTTTATGCTGCCGATTATGCTCTTGTTGAATACGGCACAGGAGCCGTTATGGCAGTTCCGGCTCATGACGAGCGTGATTTTGCTTTCGCTAAAAAATATAACTTACCTTTAAAAGTTGTTATTCAAAATCCTGAAAATCCAAGTGATTGCAAAACTGAAGCATTTACTGACGATGGGATTTTGATTAATTCAGGGGAATTCGACGGTTTAAATAATGTTGAGGCAAAAGAAAAAATAACTCAAAAAGCTACAAAAGAAGGTTATGGAAATGCACAAACTCAATATCGTTTGCGCGACTGGTTAATTTCTCGGCAAAGATACTGGGGAGCTCCAATACCTGTTGTATATTGTGAAAATTGTGGTATCCAACTTGTCCCAGAAGACCAATTGCCTGTTTTATTACCGGAAGATGTTGATTTTTCCGTTGTTGGACGTTCACCAATTACAACATCCAAAACATTTATTGATACCACTTGCCCAAAATGTGGCAAAAAGGCAAAAAGAGAAACAGATACAATGGACACCTTTATGTGTTCAAGTTGGTATTACTTAAGATATTGTGATCCTAAAAACGAAAAAAAACCTTTTGACAAAGAACTTGTCGATAAATATATGAATGTTGACCAGTATGTTGGTGGTATTGAACATGCTATTTTACATTTGCTTTATTCCCGTTTTGTTACAAAAGCCCTCCGAGATATGGGATTCTTAAACTCAGATGAACCATTTAAAAACCTACTTACTCAAGGTATGGTTTTAAAAGATGGCTCTAAAATGTCAAAATCAAAAGGTAATACTGTAGATCCAGATGAAATATTTGAAAATTATGGTGCCGATACAGCTAGACTCTTTATTTTATCTGACTCACCACCACAACGTGATTTCGATTGGTCAGATGCTGGTGTTGAAGGTTGCTATAAATTCTTAAACCGTGTTTGGAAATTATACTACCAAAATCAAAACAAAATTAGTTTAGATTATAAAATTGATTTTAATAATTTATCAAAAGATAGTGATAAATTAGTTCGACTTACAAATATTGCAATAAAGAAAATAACTTCTGATATTGAGCATGAATTTCAATTTAATACAGTTATTTCAAAATATCGTGAGTATGTTAATTCTATATGTGACTATTTAAATGTTGAAGAAATAGATAATAATGTTTTAAGTTATGCATTAATCACATTACTTAAGCTTATGTCACCAGTTTGTGTTCATATGACTGATGAATTATATCAAAATCTTGGTGGGAAAGGGTCAATTCATAAACTTGAGTGGCCAAAATATGATGAAAACCTTACTCAAATGAGCGATATAACACTTGTTGTCATGATAAACGGTAAATTACGCGATAAAATTACTGTTTCATCTCAAGCTAATGAAGACGAGTTAAAAAATAAAGCACTCGAAAGTCCAAAAGTCAAAGATTTTATTTTAGGTAAAACAATAGTTAAAACTATTGTTGTGCCTAAAAAACTTGTAAATATTGTTATTAAATAAAGGAATAAAATGCCAATAGCATACTTATCATTGGGATCAAATATAGACGACAGATTGGGTAATATCCAGCGGGCTGTTAGTATTTTATCTTCAAATTATAATATTAAAGTTATAAGAACTTCGGCTTTTTATGAAACTGAACCTTGGGGGAATAAAAATCAAGATTGGTTTGTTAATGCTTGTATCGAAATAAGCACAAAATTATCACCTAAAGATTTATTGAATGCGTGTTTTGAAGTTGAAAAAATATTAGGAAGAGTTCGTGATGAAAATATTCCTAAATGGTCAAGTCGCACTATTGATATAGATATTATTTTTTATGATGATTTAATTCTAAATGAACCTAATTTAACAATCCCTCATAAATATATGCATAAAAGGGCTTTTGTTCTTGTACCTTTGCTCGAGTTGATTGCTGATTATAAACATCCTAAATTTAATATTACACTTGAAGAAATGTATTATAATTTGGAGACATTAGAAGATGTTTACTTATATGGAACAAGATATACAAGCCCAAATTAACTATCCGCAGATTGCTATCATTGGCGGCGGACCTTCAGGTGTAATGGCAGCTATATTTGCTGCACAAAAAAATTATAATATCACTATTTTTGAAAAAGGAGATTTATTAAAAACTCTTCTTCAAACCGGCAATGGAAGATGTAATATTACATATAATGAACCTGAATTTAAAGAGTTGACCAAGTTTTATCCACGTGGTAATAAATTTCTCTATTCTGTTTTTGCACGGTTTAATGTTCTTGACACAATTAATTTTTTCGAAAATCTTGGGATAAAATTATATACTCAAAATGACAATCGTATGTTCCCCATTTCAAATAATGCACAAGATGTAAGACAAGCGTTATTAAAAAAAATTGCTGAAACTACAAGAATCAAAGTCATCAAAAAAAGAATTTCACATGTTTCATTGTATGAAGATTGCTCTTTTAATGTTAATCATGAATATATATTCGATAAAGTCATTGTTGCTATTGGCGGGAAAAGTAATTTAAAAACTATCTTAAAAGGTCTAAAATTAAATATTGTTCAACCTAAACCAGCTCTTTGTGCATTAAAGGTAAAAGAGGATTTTTTATATAAAATACCTGGAGTTTGTTTAAAAAATGTAAATTTAAAATATAAAGATTTAAACATTAATGATGATATTATGTTCTCACATCAAGCTATTACAGGGCCTTTAATTTATAAGTTGTCTTCTTATATGGCTTATGAACAAATGCCTTATTGTGTTAAGTTAAATTTTGCAAATATGGATAAAAAAGAATTTATTAACGATTTAAATATAAAAATCAAAGAATCACCAAATAAACTCTTAATTAACACATTATCATACTATTTCCCAAAATCTTTTGTAAACACAATTTTAAGTGAATATAATTTACCTTTTAATATTAAAAATATAGATGCAAATAAAGCTTTAAAAGAAAAAATAGCTTCTTTATTTTGTGAATATGAGTTAAATATTATTGATACAGTAAAACAAGGTGAAGTTGTGACAGCAGGTGGTGTTGATTTAGACCAAATTAACCCAAAAACGTTAGAATGTAAAACTATAAAAGGTTTATATTTTATTGGCGAAGCACTTGATGTAGATGGTCTTTGTGGTGGGTTTAATCTTCAAAATTGTTGGAGCACTGGATTTGTTTCAGCTATGTATTTATAATAATTTAAATTCAAACCCTAACCCAACCCCAAGCCAAGTTTCTTGTTCTTGTGTCATGCTTTGATTTTGTGTTTTAACAACATTGCTTTTGAAGCTTGGTTGTTGGTTGTTTTTTATTTTTAAAGAGGAATGAGGGCATGCCCTCATTCCTTGAAGATTTGTTATCATTATGGTAAGACCTTTCCAGTTAATATACCTATTGACTTTTTAGCTTTTGACTCAAGACTACTATCATGTTTTTCTACAGCATTTTTTAAATTAATAAAAGCTGCTTCTAACTTTATAACTCTTGTTTTTAAACCAATTTTTTCTTCGTCATCATCATCTTCCATAACCTCATCCCACCTTGATTTTGCCCCATTCGACAACACATCAGAAAGCTTGGTTTTATCAGGTACAGCGTTTTTATAAGGATGTTTTGCTCCATCAACACCTGTTCCAAAAAGGTGATGGAAATAAGAATATCCGGATTGGTTATTTTGATGCTCTTCGCCAGCTACAAGTCTTTTCATCCAGTTTATTGAACCTTTATACCAATCTTTTGTTTTATTATGCCAATCTTTTCCAAATTTTCTCATTTCTTCAAAATATTCATCTTCAGCCCTTGAAGTTTCTGAATAAGGTCTTTGAGGTTGAAATTCTGATAACATTTTTGCTGCAAAGTTTGCTCTTGCTTGATATCTCACCATTTCTAACATATCTTTGGGTTGACAATTTTCTGTATCAAGGTATCCATATTGTTTTTCATGGTTTTTCAATATTGAAAGTCTTAATATTTCTGCATCTAAAACATCCTCTGTCGGATTTTCATAGACTGCTTTACGAACTTTTTCTAGTCTGTTTGATGTATCACAATATTTGGCTCTTTCCATAAAATACATTTTTAAGAAATCTCGACAAGATTTTTTATTATTTTTATAATCCATACCATTATGTTCATTAATTTGATACAAATCTTTTATATATGAACTTAAGCCAGCATTTTCAAACCCTAACATATTGGTTCTTTTTTCATTTGGGGCAAATGTGAACACTTTGTCTGCTTCATTCATATTTGTTTGCCATTCTAAATCAATGATTGTTGGAGTTTCTTTTTCATATAATATATTTCCAAGATTTAAATCTGGATTAAATAACATTTTTTTATCTAATTGCGATAGTATACTTAAAACATCTTTTATATTTTGTCGAGTTAAAACATTAAATTTTTTATCTCCATTTCTTTTTTTTAGTCCTTTAGATACTCCAGGTTGAAATTCTGATATCAAAAAGATACTGCCATCACGAGTTTTCATCAATGCTACACCTTGCTGCATACTTGGCATATCAACTACTTTCTTCAATTCTTCAAATTCATTTTCAAGATTTTTTGAATTACTTTTTTGTGTTTCTTTTATTACAAATTGAGTGTAATCTCCAGATAATAATGTTAATGTTTTTTCAAAAATTAAAGGATGAGGCTCGTAGTGCCAAGGTAAAGAGTTTCCGTTTGAATTACCATCATCAACTGAAGTTAACCAATCTTTTACTAAATATGCATTTCCAGACATTCCACTTCCTAAGTATTGTGCACTCATAAGTTGTGAATTAATTTTGCTATTATATTTCTCATTATAACTTAATCTTTTGTCCCAACATTCTTTTTGTCTGTGTTTGGTTTCATCTTCAAATTTATCTATAAATTTAGATAATCTTTTTAGAAAATTTTGATGTTGATTATGTTTTATAACCTCCTGATATACCACGGGACTTCCAAAACTCACAATATCTTTTTTCAAATTTCCATTTTGCATTTTGGGCAAGCCAAATTTGGACATCGCAAAATTGTTTTTAGTTTCTCTTTCTTTTTTTACTTCGTTTTTGTTTGAATTCAATCCCATTTTTTCAATTTTCATAAATACTCTCCTTTACTTAAGCTAAACTATTATTTTATTTTGTGATTCAAATGATGCAGCTACATTTGGCACAACTTTAACCATTTCCCATTTTGGATTGTATTGTTTCAAACTAACATTGACAAAATGTTTTTGCATCTTGTTTTCAAGCTCTTTAACTTGTTTTTGAGGTGTAAATTTTGTTTTGTCAACTGTTTTTGAAGCTTCGTTTGTTTTAGGTTTCATTTCAACTTTTTGCGATTCAGCAGATTTTATTTTAGGTGTTCTTGTTTCATTTTTTTTCTTACCTTTTGAGCATGCCCACGCAATCAAACCAATTGCAAGGGCGATAAACGTTGTCAACCCAACAGCAACCCATGTTTTTTGTTCATTTGTCATGCCTTGATTTTGTTTTTCAGAAACGTTTCCTTTGAAACTTGTCTGTTGGTTATTCTTTTGGATTTTAAAGGTGTAAACAGGGCAAGCCCTGTTTACACTTATGTTTGATGTTATCATATTAAAACCTCGGAAGTTAAATCTGATATTTCTGATTTTAAATCACTTTGAGCAGAGTAATCATTTTTATCAACAGCATATTTTAAAGAAACAAATTTGCCTTCTAATGTTCTAATAGTTTCTTTTAATGCTGGTATTTTGAAAGTCCTCCCCTTTATAACTTCTTTTTCTTCTTTTTCCATTACATTATCCCACTTTGATTTTGCACTACTAGACAATATATCAGAAAGCATGGTATGTCGTTGACTGTTAGTAACGAAGATATATCTTTTATCATAGACTTCTTCTTGTCCTTTTGTATAACATTTTGGTGCATCAACTTCACCTGTTATTATTTTTACAAAATTTGGCAATTTTTCGCTTGCTTCTTTCTTTAATCTTTCATGCCAAAATTTTCCAAGTTTATTCATATATTCAAAATATTTTTTCTCATTTTCACTTAAATTTTCTTTTTTAGGTTTAAATTCTTCAAGCATTTTGGCAGTATAATTTGCAATAAGTAATGGTTGAACAAATTTCACCATTTCGTGTGGTTCTTCAACACTTTTATCTGAATAAAGAAACTGTCTTGTGTTGTTTGCAAGCAAATGAAGTCTTAAAGTTTCAACATCAACAACATCATCGCTTGGATTTTTTAACATTTCACTTCTAACAACATCAAATTCGTTATCTTTATTAAAATATTCACTTCTAAGTTTTAAATATTCGACAAATGTTTCTTTTATTTTTGCATTTTTATCGGCATAATCATCAGCTTCTTTTTCAAGAGTTGGCAAACCTTTTTCGCCATTTGGTTTATCTTCATAATGGTCTCTATATTTAATCCCTTTAACCAACCTTGCTTCTTGAACTCCGTCGTGGCAATTGTGAAGTTCATAAAGAGTTGTTGAGCTTAAAAGTTTATCGGTATACAATTGTTGTTTCCTTCCCAAAAGCTGTGGAACAAGCACCATTTGTTCATACAATGAAAAATCGTTTTTTGGTTCAAAATCTGCAAGCACATTTGGAATGGTTTTAACCATATCCCATTTTGGGTTGTATTGTTTCAAACTAACATTGACAAAATGTTTTTGCATCTTGTTTTCAAGCTCTTTAACTTGTTTTTGAGGTGTAAATTTTGTTTTGTCAACTGTTTTTGAAGCTTCGTTTGTTTTAGGTTTCATTTCAACTTTTTGCGATTCAGCAGATTTTATTTTAGGTGTTCTTGTTTCATTTTTTTTCTTACCTTTTGAGCATGCCCACGCAATCAAACCAATTGCAAGGGCGATAAACGTTGTCAACCCAACAGCAACCCATGTTTTTTGTTCATTTGTCATGCCTTGATTTTGTTTTTCAGAAACGTTTCCTTTGAAACTTGTCTGTTGGTTATTCTTTTGGATTTTAAAGGTGTAAACAGGGCAAGCCCTGTTTACACTTATGTTTGATGTTATCATATTAAAACCTCGGAAGTTAAATCTGATATTTCTGATTTTAAATCACTTTGAGCAGAGTAATCATTTTTATCAACAGCATATTTTAAAGAAACAAATTTGCCTTCTAATGTTCTAATAGTTTCTTTTAATGCTGGTATTTTGAAAGTCCTCCCCTTTATAACTTCTTTTTCTTCTTTTTCCATTACATCATCCCACTTTGCTTTTGCCCCATCCGACAACACATCAGAAAGCATGGTTTTATCAGGTACAGCGTTTTTATAAGAATGTGTTGTTCCGTCAACCCCTGTGCCAAAAAGTTTAGGAAAATAAAATAAACCTGAAGCATAATAACCCGTCGTTTGTCGTTCCTCACCTGTCACAAGCTTTTTCATATAATTTATTGAACCTTTATAATCAGACTTTGTTTTATTATGCCAATCTCTTCCAAAATCACGCATTTCTTCAAAATATTCTTTTTGTTCACCTGAAACATAGCCTTGTGGTTGAAATTCCTCTAGCATTTTTGCTGCAAAGTTCGCCCTTGCTTGATATCTCACCATTTTTAACATATCTCTCGGTTCTTCATTTTGTTTGTCTATATACAAAAATTGGTGAATATTATTTTGCAAAATTGATAATCTCAATATTTCAGCATCCAAAACATCTTCCGTTGGATTTTTATAAACAGTTTTTCGTATTCTCTCCAATCGATTCGATGTGTCACAGTGTTTTGCTCGTTCCATTAAATACATCTTTAAAAAATCTCTTGTTTGACTCTTTGAACCTGTTTCGTCATACAAATGATGCATATATGAGGCTATTGCCCCACCTTCAAATGCAACCATATTTGTTTTCTTTTCTCCAGGCACAAAATGGAAAAAATTACTTGCTCGATATGTAGGATATGCCCATTGCAAGTCCAATACTTTTGGATATTTGCTATTGCCTTTATAAAATATATTACCTAAGTTCCAATCAGGGTTAAATACGTCTTTATTATCCATATCTTCTAAAATGTTTAAAGTATCCTTTATGTTTTCATGACTCATTCTATTTAAACTATATCCGTCTTTTCCGGCAGGTTCGCCTTCTGCATAATGAGATATCAAAAAATAATTACCATCTTCTGTTTTCATTAATGCGATGCCTTGTTGAAATTTACTATCAGGTTCAAATTTTTCTAACATGTCATACTCATGCTTAATGCCACCAGGTCCATCAATTGGGTCACTACATTTTTTATCTTTTGCCTCTTTTATTACATATTTTGTTTCACCATCAACCTGAACACGATAAGCATCTCCTGACATACCACCACCTAAATACGTAGCACGATAATCATCAGATGTAAAAAAACCGGTACTTATTGACTCTTCAAACCTTGTATCAGGATACGAAATACCGTTCTTTTGTGCAACTTTTTTGTCATCACTTGTATCTTTGACTAGCCTTCGTCCTAAATCACTTCTTCTCATCCACGCAGTTGCATCCTCAAATTTGTCAATGAATTTTGCAAGATGCGAAATAGTTGCTTCACTCACATTTCGCCAAATAACATTTTTTTGAACTACAGGACTCCCAAAACTTACAACATCTTTTGTCAAATGTCCCTTTTGCATTTTTGGCAAGCCAAATTTTGTCATCGCAAAATTGTTTTTGACATTCTTTTCTTTTCGCACTTCGTTTTTGTTTTGGTTCAATCCCACTCTCTCAAGTTTCATAACTTTTCTCCTTTCCTATTTTTTCTTCTCTTTATGCTAAAACTATACATAAATATATCGTTTTAATACCATTAATATCAGCAATTAATCTATTTGTTGATATTAAAAATCGTAAAAAAATAATTTGCTAGCTTACTTTCGTATCTTTTACAAATATTTACAGAAAAAAAGAATTGATTATAAAAATAAATTAGTAGGTTTGATACAATATAACTCGGTTACGACCTTGCTCTTTTGCTTGATATAAAGCTTCATCAGCTTTTTTGTATAAATCTTTTGGGTTTAAAATTGTATGTTCGTTAAATTCACTTACTCCAATACTTATTGTCACTTTAACTTCTTTTTGTTCACTATAAGCTTGTGAAATGTCTATTTTTTCACTTTCAATTTTTTTTCTTAAACGCTCCGCAACAAACTTTGCTTCTTCAATTGTCGTATAAGGAAGCAAAATGCAAAATTCTTCTCCACCATATCGTGAAGCTGTATCATATTCCCGCAATTGTGATTCTATTATTGAAGCAACTTTTTTTAACACAATATCACCTGCAATATGACCATATGTATCGTTTATTTTCTTAAAATAGTCAATATCCGTCATCATACAACATAATTTTTTATTTTTACGCTTAGCTGTTGCAAACTCTTGATTTAACCGTATTTCAAACTGTCGACGGTTGTTTAATCCGGTTAATGCATCCATTGTTGCATGTTTTAAAATCTCAGAATACATATTGGCTCTAGCTATTGTTGTTGATGATTGATTTGTAAGTTGAAGTAAATATGTCATTTCTCTCTCGTTTAACGGATAAATATTTGAAGAAGCAACAATTCCTCCTAAAACTTTGCTTTCAGATTTTAAAGGAAAAACCGCTATCTTTTTATCATCAGATAAAATATATTCTTCCTCAAATGAAATTTTATTAAGCATTTCTAAAATACTTATATCATTGCATGATAAGGGCCATATAAGTTTATATTGTTCTTTTTCATCTTTTAAAAATACATATATAAGGTGATTTACTATAAACCTGTCTATCATCTCACCAATAATTGGAATGATATAATTAAGCTCATATTGATTTTCAATAATCTTTGCTATATTTTTCATAGCATCATAAAATTTTATATTTATTTGCATTTGATTATTTAAAAGATTATTTAACGTTCCAAATGAAATTTGAGATAAGATAACTTCAAATGTTTTTAGTATGTTATTTTTGAATATATTTATATTTACATTCTCAAGTTCCAAAAATGCAAATATTTTACCATATTTTTTAAATGGAATATAAATCTTATTATTTTTATTTAAATTTTGAATTTTGGAAAATTCGCAAACATTATCATCTATTATTATATATTTTTCTTTTTTATCAAATTCATCTATTTTTTGACTAAAAGAATTAAACATTTTTTGAGTGTTCTCATCCAACATAACCCAATTTTTTTCAATATCTTTATAAAGACTATTTTGAAAAGATTCCATTGTATATATTTTAAAATTAGTTGTATTCAGATATTTATTAAAAATAATCCTTAAATTTTCAATAACTTTATTAAAATCATAAGAGGTATTTAAAATATTTGTTACATCATAAATAAAATTTAAATTAATATTCTCCATAAACTAAGTCCTTTTTATTTGCCAAATATTAAAAGAAAAGCTCCTTTCCTTCACAAACTTCCATATTATTGTTCATAGCTTCATCAAACTCATCTGAAACAACAACCTTACCATCAATATAAGTTAAATTTCCTTCTTTTGATTCATCCGATAAATGTTCAACAAGATAATTATAATCGCCGGAAACAGCAAGTCTCTGACTTACTTCATTTAGTATATCAAAAATATACCGACTTGTCTTTGCATCACCATTTACATCCATAATTAAAACAGCTTTTTCTAGTTCATTATAAGATTCTTTAAATCGTTTCATCTTCTTTAGCATTATCGCTAGGTTATAATGTGCTTCATAATCAAGAGGTTTTAATTCAATCGCTTTACAATAATTTTGTCCGGCATCTTTATAATTACCAAGAAGATGATTTACAATAGCAAGATTAAAAAATGTATTATAATCGGATTTTAAAAACTTTAAAGCATTTTCATACATCTCTTTTGATTTCATCAAATTTTCATTTCGTATATAATTGTTATCACTTAATAATGATAAAGCTCTATAACTTAATCCCATATTATAAAAAGCCAATCCTTTATTTTTTAATGTTGATGTTTTATTGTTATATATAAATGGAATTTTTATTATTGTAACTTTAGCCTCTGTTGCTTTTTTATATTGAATTATTGCTTCTTCATAGTTTTTCATCTGATTCGCAAGAATAAGTGCATAATTTATCCTACATAACAAAAATTCAGGCTTATATTTTAATGCTAAAAGATAAGCATCAGAAGCTTGAAAATAATCTTCATAAGCAACATAAATATTTCCTAAATTATTTGCCGCCAAAAAATGTCCTGGGTATTTTTGAAGTCCAAGTTTATAAAAATTTATTGCACTTACTAAATCTTTTTTCTTATATGCTTTATCACCTAAATATACATAATAATATCCCTTTGCTTTTTCAATTTGTTTTGTAAAAAAACCAAAATAAAAAAAACCACCGAACAATAAAATAAAAATAATGATTATTGAAAATAATTTTTTTATAAATTTTTTCATAAATACTATAATACCATATTTGACTTTGATACGCTAATTATTATTGTATCATTTTTGTTAATAGTTTTTAAAAAACTTTTGTATAAAAGATTTAATATCTTAAAATCAAATTTTGCCCAAACATTATGTCCACCTGGTTTATTTTTTATAAGCCAATATAAATGATTCATAAGACTATATCTTTGAACATTTTTCATATAATTTATTTTTAAATTTAAGGATAAAAAAAGCATTTTCAAAGTTTTTTGATTATACATATATAAATGACAACTCCAATGGGTAAAATTGGCAAATGCTTTATTTTTATATAAAGAAAGCAAGGCATCATCGGAATTGGGTATTTCAATTATCAATTCTCCATTTTTCTTTAATTTTTTTATCAATTGAAGAAGTTCAACCTTTGGATTTTTCAAATGTTCTAAAACATGAAACAAGGTTATAAAATCAAACTTACATTTATATTCATTTATATTATTTTTAACATTTAAATTATTTTTTTCAAAATAAGTTTTTAAATTTTGTTGTTTTTCAACACCACAAGCATTATTTGTGACATTTTTTGCTAATTTAATAAAACCACCAATACCACAACCAAAATCACAAACGGATTTATTTTTTATTTTATTTTTTAAAAATTCAAATCGTCTAGAATCATCTATAAAACTTTTTTTTTCCCAAGCTTCAAAATCATCTTTTAAAGCTTTATTTTGATGCATATTACCATTTTCATAAAAATTGTTATTGATATGTTCAAAAGAAGATAAAAACGATAAGCCACATTTTTTACATTTTAAAACAGAAATGTTATCATTATCCCGAAGTTTATAAGAAGTAATTATAACATCTTCACAATTGCACAGTTTACACTTATTCTTTTTCACAATTAAAAACCTTTTATACTCTTATAATATTAAAAAACAAGAGTCAAAAACTCTTGCAATAAATTTTTTATAATGTTCATCATATAAAATGGGCCCGGCAGGATTCGAACCTGCGACCAAAGGATTATGAGTCCTCTGCGCTACCGCTGCGCCACAAGCCCATATAATATACATAACATATCATTCACAAACATCTATGTCAAGTATTTTTCTATTTTATTTTTTTTAATGAAGATATAAAATTATTATGTTCAACATCTCCATCCACTTTTGTTAAAAATATTTGACAATCTTTTTCTTCTGCTTCAATTTCAGGTATATGTTTTAACTCTGCAGCATAATAATGTGCATCATTTCTTGAACTTATGGGAATTTTATTAGCTATATTATTTAATGATATATTTCTCATAAACCCTGCAAATCCTTTATTTTTGTTGCTAAATTTAGTATAAATTCTTAAAATAGTATCACTATTTTCTATGTTATAACATCCAACAATATAACTTGCAAGCTGGGGTGCTTTTGATTTTATTTTTAATAAATCAACAGAATTATTTTTTATATAAAGTTCTCCTTCTATTTTATCAAAATTACCCTCAGGAATATTTACAAGATCTGAAAGAGTAGATGGGCTAATCATAACCAAAGGATTTCTAAATAAAGCTGCCAGTTTCATAACATACTCAACTAAACCTATTTTTTGTATTTGCCCATTTTTAACTAAAAATTTTATTGAACCATTTAATTTTAAAGATTCATCTGTATTTAATTCAATTAAACCACTTGCTTTACCTGCAATTTCCCGACTTAAATTTAATAAAGAACTTGACATAATATCTGAATTTACATCCTTTATTCCAAGACGCAAATTATATTTGTGATTCTTTAAATCACAAAATACTTTTAAAGTTGAAATTCCCTCGGCTATATCAAACTTATTTGATTTTAACTCTAATATATTATCCTTATTTAAGGTTAAATCAGCAGCCAAATTACCAAAATTTATGTCTTTATACTTCCCTTTATCAAGTCTTAATATACACTTTTCAATAATTAGATTATTAACATCAAAAACCTGAACATCCTCATTTTCATTTTCGTTCTCAATATCCATTTTATCGAAAGTTAAACTTTTATTTTGAACAACATTACTTGTATTTTGACTATTAAATGATTTTAAAAGTCTATCTATATCAATATTATCAACTTTAAAATCAACATTTTTTACAACGATTGGATATTTAATTGCATTTATAATATTACCTTTAAAATGATATTTAGAACGTTTATAACTGCCATTTGCATTGATATTAATTAAAGAATTATTTGTTGTCAATTTTATATCTTTAATAAATAAACGTTCTTTAGGAATTCTTATTTCATTTGCTTCCATTTTTCCCTTAATGATTGGATAAATAGAATCATTTACAAAACCTAAATTACCTGAAAATTTGCCACCTTTAAATACTTTTTGTCCTATAAATACATTCAAAAATTCACTTGGTAAAGGATTTGGTACATCAAAACTAAAATCCATAATTTGTGGTATGGGATTTGAGCAATTTATATTACCTTTTAAAACCATTACAGGTCTAGCTTTTACACCTTTTTTTAATACAGATGCTATATAATAATTTATATCTTTAATACTTAATATATTATTCTGAAATGACATTTCAGTTTTTAATGCCCTATCATAACCTTTTGGTGAAAAAGAAGCACCTTCAATCAAAATGTCATCACCTTTTGCCACTTTGGCAGCCATCGTAATATCAACTTTATTGTCTTGTGCTTTTACAACAATTATGCCTGGTGCAATACCTACCATTTCCATTTTTGCATTTATCATTTTTGATAAATAGTTTTTTGTAAAATCATTTGTAATTTTTGTACTTATATTTAAATTTGTTTTACAGGTTTTTAAATAATCCTTTATTTCTCCGTTTAGACTCACGCTATTTGCCTTTTTTGCTCCATAGTAGCCCAAAAAGTCCTTCAAAGTTATATCTTTTGAAGATACAAAAATTTTCCCTTTTGCAACAGTCACAGGCAAATTATTAAGCGGTATAATTTTTAAAAATCCTTTATTTAAATCAATAATGCCTTTTATATTATCTTTTGTCAAATCTATATTAAAATCAAAATTACCACTAATATCTTTAAAACAAGAAAGCATTTCATTCCCATTATTTATCAAAATATTTGAATTAATAATATCAACAATATCACTTAATCTAAAACCTTTTGACATTAAGTTAACATTAATTCCATCTTTCTTTGAAGCTTTCGCATTTATATGTATTTTAGATTTATTAATATTTAAAATACAATCGTCAATATAAATATGTTTATTTTTTAATAAAACCTTATTTTTGTCATTTATAGCAAAATTAACATTTTTACCATTTTTACTCAATAATGTATTAATATCAAAATGCAAATGCCTTCCATTTTTTTTAGTATTATCAATAAAAAAGTCATTAACTTTTAATGATAAATTATAGCCTGATTCTATTTCATACAAAATAAGACTTTTTTTTAAGGTAAGTATTGCATCATAAAAATCAATATCAAATGACTTTTGTTTTGTTTTTTTTTCTTTTTCTTCTTTTGGCAATAAATCTATAAGCTTATTAACATCCACATAAATATAGCCAAGTTCAAATCGATTAAGAATTATTCTATTTCTTAATAAATCTTTTAAAGAAAATTGTGTATTAAAATTTTCAATTGTTAGTATGTTTTTACTATTTTTTGAAATTATAAAATTATCAATTTGAAAGGCTATTTTAGGTGACAATTCTGTTTTTAATTTAGGTTTTTCAATTTCAATTTCACATTTTAGATATTTTTCCGCAATATTTTCAACATAATTTATAATCTTAGAATTAGAAACACAAGCTGGTAAAATCTTTATATAAAAAATAAAAAATAATAGAGATAATAATAAAATAAGTAAAAAAATAGAAACAATAATTTTATTTTTATTCTTCTTCATTTAATTTCCTCAAAAATATTTTCTCCCACACAAAAAAATTATATCATAATAAAAATTTATGTTATTATAAAATTATGAAAAAGTTTTTATTATTTATAAGTTTAATATTATTTTTTCAAAATATTGTTTTTGCAGATGTTGAAAAAGGTTCAATAACAAAATCAAGTGAAGTAAAAATATTTACCGAAGATAATAAAGTTTTTGGAATAAAAAGGCAAAACAGTGATGAAATTATAATTAAGCCTCAATACAAAAAAATTATAAGACTTGGTCAGTCATCTTTTATTGTACAGAAAAAAAGTAAATTTGGGCTTGTTGATTTAAATGGTAATATTCTTGTACCAATTGAATATACACATGTCGATAGATTACTTGGAAAATATTTAAAAATAGGTAAAAATAGTACCTATGCTTTATATGATGAAAAAGGGAAACAAATTCTAGAAAGAAAATATTCCTCAATAGATCTTCTTTTTGGCGGTATGCTTTTAACCTGTCAAGATTATAAATATGGTGTTGTTGATTATAATGGCAAAACAATTCTTGAAAATAAATTTGATGATATTTATATGCCACAACCTAATGTTATGAGAATAAAATATAATGGTATATGGTATGAAATAGAGCAGGTAAGTAAAGAAACGCTATCATTGCCTGAAAATGTTAAAGATGTTATGCAAGATGAAAGTTTTATCATTTCAACACTTATCCAAAACCCTACAACAATGACAGGTTATTCGCTTGTTTCCTTCACTGACTATTTATTAAAAATATTCTCATCAATTTCACCATCTCATGAAAAAACAATTGACGAACTTATGTTATCTCAAGGTGCCGATACAATGTCTATATTTGTAAAACTTTTATGGTTGCCTAAATATCCTTTTGTTTATTTAAAAAATTATTATAAAAACATTATGTCACCAAATAATGGTCCATTATCTGAAATTAAATATGATTTAAAACGTCAAATAAAATAATTTTAAATTTATTATAGTCTGACTGTTAATTGTATAATAAATCACGTTTGTAGCTTTTTCTGAAATGCTCTATGTTGAGTACTTTTTACTTGCTTCCTTTAGTTTAATAATTAAATTTAAATTTGGAATTTTTAACGAGTTTTTAACGATAAATTTTACGATTTTCCCATCTGCTTTATTTACGATTACAGACTTTTCCCAATTTAAGTAAATTATAATCGATGTCATTTATTATCCTTTTGGATAAAATTTAAAATGTAATTAAAGAATTTTTTATAAAAATTCCTTATTGTGGTGATTTTTTTTATGACAACAACTTCAGATTTTTATTGTTTTGAATGATGCAAAGCTGAATAAAAAATAAAGTTTTAATTACATTAATTTTTTTAGTTGACATCCCACATTGGTTTTCTAGTTTTGTCGTTAGAATGACCTTGATAAACAAGAGTTATATTATCTAAATATTTTTGAAAATCTTTGTTTTCATTTGCAATTCTGTTTATCATATTCCAATCAAGAGATGTCTTAGGAGCCTTTATGACAATTTGACTTTCTTGTGGTTCTTCTGTATTTAATTGTATATAACCAATGTTAAAACTTGAACAAAGTAGTTGTAATTCTTCAAATGCTTTATCATTTACATCTTCTGCTACAAGATAAGAATAATTTGCCCAAGAAGAATTTGAAACAGTTTGGAAAAAGTATTTTCTTAAATCACTTGTTTCAATAGTTCCAGCTTTGACTTCAAATGAATACAAATAACTTCTTTCATCAGCGTATTCAATTAAACATTCTTTTGTTTGCTTATTAAAATCACTAATTAAATCTTTAAAACCAACCACATCAGCATGTAACCATTTATTATAATTTTTGCCTTTATCTTTCTTTGACTCTTTTTCATCAATACGTAAAGTTTTAATGTTAATAGAATTACAATATTGACCTAGTATTGGATATAACTCTTTTTCTGGTTGATTATGCTTTTTTTCATTTTCTTCACAAATTTTTTTTCTTTTTCAATATCTTCTACAATATAATAATATTTACGCGGACGACCTGCTGTTATAGAAATACCTTTTTTCACCCAAGTATTTTTGCTAGAATAAATTTCTCTCATCCATTGTACAATACAATCTTCTCTGTTTTTTAAATATCCATCCTTTGATGTTCTAATCTTTTTATCACAATCTTCAGGAAAAGCATTCGCTATATGTAAAGCAATTTCTCTTGCAGTATAATATTTATTATAATTTTCTTTTAAAAATCTAACTACTTCATTGCTAAAGCTAAATGTCACAATAGATAATCCTTTTATTTAGAATATCATAAAGAAATTATTCATTATATATTTTATACAAACTCAAAAATCCTGAAACTATATGATAAAAATTCTATAACTTCAGGGATTTTGATGTTTAGAAAAAATACATACTAAAAAAGAGATCTTAAAGACCTCTTAAATGGTGGGCGTTTAGGGACTCGAACCCCAAACCCTCTCCTTGTAAGGGAGACGCTCTACCAATTGAGCTAAACGCCCTTTTGTTATATGATTATATTATTAAAGAAATATTTTAAAGTCAAGTATTATTTTTTTTATTTTTTATTTTTGTTAAGCAATTATAAATTGATTTAAAATTAAACTCAATTGTTTCTACTTTATTAAAAAGTTGCCTTTTATCAACACAAACAAGTTTATTAAAAGCATCTTCAAAATTATAATTAGAAACACTTTCGTTATTTAAGTCAATATAAGGAATATTTAATTCATTTGCAAGTTTTTCAACTTTTTGATCATAGCTTAAAGCACAAGTCCTAATACCATATTTTAAAGCTAATAAACAACCATGAAATCTCATAGAAATCATATAATCTAAATTACGAAAACTTGATATTATATCAGGTACATTTAAATTGTATTTAACTTTTAATTTAATTTTTGGATTTAAATTTAGCAAAATTTGTGCAAACTCTTGACACACAGGCATATCGTAACTATCTTGTAGTGAATATATATATATTTCTTTATAAGAAAAATTTTTGTTAACATAATAAGCTAATTCGTTTAAAAATTTAGGAGTCAGTGTTTTCCATTTTCTTAATTGAATACCTACTTTATTCATAGGCGTATTTTGAGGTAGAGATAAACCAAAAATCGGATCATTTATATTTATAGAATCTATTGACCAACTTTTTAATAATTCATAACTTTTCATATCACGAACTGTAACTAGTTTTACTTTTTTTAATAATATTTTTGTCAAATATTTCCCTAACTTACTATTTATTGGACCTATACCCTGAGCAAAAATAATAACGTCTTTTTTAAAAAATAATGCAATAAAAATAATAAATAGATAATAAAATAAACTTTTTAGACTTGTAACATCTTGAAGCAAACTACCGCCACCTGAGATTAAAACTTGAGATTTAATTGTTTGTTTTAATATTTGGAATAAATTATATTTATAAACACTATCTACTAGATATATATTCTTGGTATATTTGGGATCAGAGGACAAAACACATATATTTTTTGTAATATCTCTTAATTTCTGAACTAAAACATATAAAATAGCTTCATCACCAAAATTTTTATCTCCATAATAACCTGAAATAAGTACATTTTTTCTTAAATCAACATCCATAATATTCACACACTTCTTCTTTTAAAGGTATAGACTTAATAGCTCCGGATTTTTGAGCTTGTAATCCAGCAACAATTGATGCAAATTTACCTGCTTCATAATAACTTAATCCCTTATTAACAGCATGTAAAAACGCTCCATTAAATGCATCCCCTGCTCCAAAAGCATCTTTTGTTGTTGCAAAAAATTTTATAAATATTATTTCATTATTATAACCAATAAAATATCCTGAATCAACAAGTGATTTAATAACAATGGATTTTACGCCCTGATCCCAAAAATATTTAATAATCGAATCAACTGATTCTATTTGATAAATTGTTTTAACATCTTTATCAATATTTAAAAATAAAACATCTACATCATTAATTATTTCATCAAATGCTTCTTTGGCTTCAGCTTCTGACCATAATTTTCTATTGAAATTAGGGTCATACGCACATAAAAGTGAATTTTTTTTAGCAAGGAAAAAACTTTCCGACACAGCTTCTCGAGCATTTGTCGAAAGTGCTTGTGTTGTTCCTGTTGCATAAAAAACAGATGCATCTTTAAAATATTCTTCATTAATATCATCAATAGATAAATACGATGCAGCTGATTTTTTACGATAAAATTCTACTTCGTTTTTATATAATTCATCCTTACCAACAAAATAAACCCCATTTGTTGCATTTACAGTTTTAACATATAATGTATCTAATTTTTCATCCTTCAATTTTTTATATAAAAATTTCTCAAAAAAATCATTACCTATTTTTGTTATAAATCCAACATTTGACCCCAATCTAGCTGCACAAACGGATGAACACAAAGCATCACCACCAAAATATTTTATAAAGCTATCGGTTTCTGATAATGTTTCATTGGTTGATAATTCCAAAAGACATTCACCAATTGTAATTATATCAACTTGTCCCATAAATATAAATTTATCCTCAAAACTTTTATTTATGTATTATTACAAAAAAATATTTTTTGGTCAAACAACCATAAATAACTTATACCAAAGTTAATTTTATTCCTTTATTTTGTTTTATTTTATGCTTTAATATATCAATTCTTGAATGCACACTAAAAATATTATTTGAACGTGGTTTTAGTTTTAAATATTTTTTATAAAATCTTATAGCTTTAAAATAATCACCCATTCTATCAAAACATATTGCAATACCTAAAAATGCATTATAATAATTAGGGTTAAGTTTTAATATCTGATAAAAACAAGATGAAGCTGATTTATAATTCTTCATATTTAAAAATAATGTAGCTTTATAATTATATGCAAGCAAATAAGAAGGTTCTTCATTAATAATTTTTTCATAAATTGAAAAAGACATATTATATTCATCCATAAGCTCATGTGAAATTCCAAGTTGTATTTGATAACTTAGATTAGATTTATTTAATTTTATAGCTTTTTTTAAATTTTTAACAGCTAAATCAGGACGAGCAATAATATTATAACAAATACCTAACTGATAATAAATTTCACTATTAAAAGGTGTAAGCTTTCGAGCTTTATTTAAACAATCAATTGCTTTTTCATATTTACCTATATTTTTATAAGAAAGGCTTAAACCAAAATAAGCATCTGAATTATTTCGATTAATAAATATAGTTTTTAAATAAAATCCAATCGATTCTCTAAACAATCGTCCCATTCTTAATGCATTTGCTTTTGTTAACAAAATTTTAGCTTTTGTAACACGAATGGGATTTGTAACAGAAACAAATTTTTCCATATTTAAAAAACTATCTTTAACTTCAATAACCAAGTCTTTTTATTTATATCCTCTCAACTCACATTTTTATTTTATATTTATTACTCGAAAAAAATATCAACCTCAGGATGTATATTTTACTAGCCCTTAGATTAATTAATATTTTATTAACATTTGTAAACATTTTCATTCAAACTGGCAAATTATTTTTTTACGGTTTTTGTATGAGTATAAATATTTATTTGTTAAATAAAATAGGAGGGAAGAAGCATGAGAGTTAATGCAGTGAATTATGAAGTAACAAACAAACAAACAAACAAACGTAGCTTCTAGGACAAAAACAGGCATGAAGCAACAACCAAGTTTTGGCATGAAAATGAACAACCGGCATGCTACGCAAAAGGATAAGGTTTCGTTTGGTGCACCGTTTTTTGATGATTTATGGGAATTAACTCAAGATGTTGCAGGTTTTTGTGGAAAAGTTGTAGGTACTCCAATAGGGTGGATTTCAAATGAAATACATGAAGGTGTAAAATCAATTATTAATGAGCCAAGCACACCAAGAGAACGTGAAGCAAGACAAATTGTTAATACTTATACAACAGGAAATGCCGTATGTGCGTTAACTGTTGGACAAATTACAGGGCTTGATGCTATACCTTTAAGTGCTGCACAAACAAAAATGGTTCGTGAAATAGGTGAAGATGCTTATAATTTGTCTGAAAAAGAATTAGAAGAGCTTGGTAAAGAAGTAAAAGTGGACATTTGCGCAAAAGTTGGTGCCGGAATTGGTGGTGGCACGATGATGGCAGTGGACTATGCTGCTAAAAAAGCTGGTGAAAGTGCTGCTGCAGCTGCTGCAACAGAAATTGTTGGTGCAATTCCTTTCTTTGGTCCGATCGTAAAATCAGGTACAGCTAGTACATTAACAAAAATCTTAGGTGAGGACACAATAAAGGCTTGTAAAAAAATTGTTCGTAAAAGAAACTAGTTTATTGTGGGAGAACTTTATTATGATAAATTTGAATTCTGTGCAAATTTATAGTAAATATAATACATTCGGACAAACAACGAAAAATAATAAAACACTAAATTTAAATAATAATGAAGCGGATATTAAATTAAAATATCCGTTTCATTACGGTAAAAATATATTACTTGATTTACCATTAGCGGTATCAGCATATTCAAGTTTAAAAAAAGATGAAAAATTTTTAAAAAGCCTTGTTGTATTAACATCAATCGTTTTTGGATTTGCAAATATTGGCGAAATTAATATAAAAAAAGATAGTCAAAATAATGAAAACAACTTAAAAAAAGTCAAAGCAATGCTTGTATTAAAACAATTTACAGAGTTAAGTTTTAGTTTGCTTTCTGCTTTCGCTATAAATAATTTAAATAAAAAAGATGTTTCCAACAAAAAAGCAAAAATTGTTGGACTTGGTGTCTTGACTGTTTTAGGTGCAATCGCAAGTATAGCAAATAACACTATGGCGTACCACAATTTTAAAAAGGAAAACCAAAATAAGGACAGTTGAGAATCAATCGATACTCTTAATATTTTTTAATAAAAAAACAAATTATTTGAAATTATTGTAAAATAATTTTAAATAAAAATAGTAAAAAAGGGTAATTATATGAGAAGTGATGAAATCAAAGAAGGAATGTCAAAAGCTCCGCATAGGGCATTGTTGTATTCAACAGGGGTAACAAGAAATGCTATGAAGCGACCATTTATTGGTATTGCGAGTTCATTTTCAGATTTGGTTCCTGGGCATGTTGGTTTGCGGGATTTAGAAAGACAAATTGAAAAAGGCATTCATACTGGTGGCGGACAGGCTTTTATTTTTGGTTTACCTGCGGTTTGTGATGGTATTTCAATGGGACATGAAGGGATGAAATATTCGCTACCTTCTCGTGATTTGATTGCTGATTGTATTGAAACAGTTGCTCAAGCACATCAACTTGATGGATTAGTTTTGCTTACAAATTGTGACAAAATTACTCCAGGTGCGATTATGGCAGCTTTGAGGTTAAACATCCCATCAATTGTTGTAACTGGTGGTCCTATGAATGATGGTTGTTGTGAAGGTAAACATCTTACGTTCATTAAAGGTTCTTTTGAAGCAATTGGTAAATTACAAGCTGGAGAAATTAATGAAGAAACTTTGCATAAAATGGAAGAAAATTGTTGTCCTTCAATAGGTTCTTGTCAGGGATTATATACAGCTAATACGCTTGCAGTTTTAACAGAAACAATGGGGTTAAGTCTTCAAGGTTGTGCAAGTGCAGCTGCGACAAGTGCAAAAAAAAGAAGAATAGCTTTTGAGTCAGGTGTAAAAATAGTAGAACTGGTTCAAAAACAAATTTTGCCCAAACAAATTATAACAAAAGAAAGCATACAAAATGCAATCGTTATGGATTTAGCTTTAGGTGGTTCAACAAACTCTATACTTCATTTACTTGCAATAGCCAAAACGGCAAATATTGATATAACATTAAAAGACTTTGATAAATTAAGTTATAAAATTCCACAAATAATAAAACTTGACCCATCTTCAAATTTAACAATGACTGATTTTGAAATGGCAGGTGGAGTAAGTGGTGCAATAAGAAATTTATATGGAAAAACACCTTATTTTTCAGATACAACAAATGTTGAAGGTAAAAAAATAAGTGAAATAGCAAAAACAAGCTATGTCGATTCAAACATTATCCATAATTTAGATAAACCATTAACTAACAACCCAGGATTAGCTGTTTTATACGGAAACCTTTCAGAAAATGGCAGTGTTGTAAAAATCTCTGGTGTGGATAAAGAAGCTTTAAGATTTAAAGGTAAAGCAATATGTTTTGATTGTGAGGAAGATGCTGTTTGTGCAATAAGTAATAATACAGTTAAAGAAGGTCATGTTGTTGTAATTCGTTATGAAGGTCCTCAAGGAGGTCCTGGGATGAGAGAAATGTTAAGTCCTACTTCTTTGATTGTAGGTAAAGGACTTGGTGCAAAAGTGGCACTTATTACTGACGGACGTTTTTCAGGCGGAACACGTGGTCTATGTATAGGTCATATTTGCCCTGAAGCCTCAAATGATGGTCTTATTGCTTATATTCAAGATGGTGATGAAATTGAAATTGATATCCCAAATAGAACTTTGAATTTACTTGTAAATGATGATAAAATTTCTATAAGACGTCAAAACAAACCTATGCAACCAAATAAAAAAGTAAGCGGATATTTGAAAAAATATGCAAAAACAGTTCAAAGTTCTGAATATGGTGCTGTGACTATTGATTAATCTGAAATATTATTATTAATTAAAAATTAAATGGTAAAAAATATTAATAGATGATTTTAATAAAAGGAGTGTATTTATGTGGGAAAATGATATAGATATTAATGAAATTAAAGAAATACGAGTTAAATCAAATGTTTATTTTGGAATTGGTGCTATAAATAAAATCGATGAAATATTAAAAAAATTACAAGGGGAAAATATTTCCAAAATTATTGTAATATCAGGTAAAAATGCATACAAAACAACAGGTGCATGGGATGTAATAAAAAAAGCATTAGAAGCTAACAATATTGGATATATAAATTATGACAAAGTTACCCCAAATCCAACTGTTGACCATATTGATGAAGCGACTCAAATGGCAAAGGAATTTGAAGCAAGTGCTGTTATTGGTATTGGTGGTGGTTCGCCTATTGATACAGCAAAATCAGTTGCTATATTATTAAAAAATCCAAATTATAATGCACGAGATTTGTATACATTTCAATTTACCCCCATTGTTGCTGCACCAATTATAGCTGTCAACTTAACACATGGTACAGGAACTGAAGCCAATAGATTTGCTGTTGCCACAATTCCTGAAACTGAATTTAAACCAGCTATAGCTTATGATTGTATTTATCCTTACGCATCAATTGATGATCCTGAATTAATGAAAAATCTAAGCCCAAAACAGACTTTATATGTTTCTCTTGATGCTATTAACCACGCAATTGAAGCAGCCACATCAAAAGTTGCATCACCATTAGCAATTTCGCTAGCTTATGAAACAATAAAAACTGTCGTTAAATATTTACCTAAAATAATTAAAAATCCTGATGATTTGGAAGCACGATATTATTTAACATATGCTTCTATGTTGGCTGGGGTTTCATTCGATAACGGGCTTCTGCATTTGACACATGCACTTGAACATCCATTAAGCGGTATGAAACCTGAGTTAACTCATGGTTTAGGCTTAGCTATATTATTACCTTCAATTATAAAATATGCATATAGTGGAAAACCGCACATATTTGCTTATATCCTTTCTCCAATAGTCGATGGATTAAAAGGTAAGCCAAGTGAAGCTCAAGATGTTGCAAGTGCAGTAGAAAAATGGTTATTTGAAATGGGAGTAACTCAAAAACTTGTCGATGAAGGCTTTTGTAAAAATGATATTGATAAAATAGTTGATCTAACTTTTAACACACCTTCTTTAGATTTGTTATTAAGCATAGCTCCAATAAATGCAACAAAAGATGTGGTATTTAATATTTTCAATGAATCACTTGAAGGATATAATAGATAAAGACTATTAAAAAACAAAATTCTTGCAAAAAAAACGCCATAAATATGGCGATTTTTGTGTATGTATATATTTATTTTGAGAAAAATGGGATTTGATTTGGGAT
>CALUYS010000016.1 GCA_944325065.1 Candidatus Gastranaerophilales bacterium
TTATCAAAAGATAACCCGTCAATAATTTCTTTTGTATAAATATGCACAGGCTCAATTGAAATATCTCTAAACCCTGCAAGTTCTAAAATCTTTTTGTATTCAGTTATAGGCATAGCTCCTGAAATACATCCTGCCCAAAGCTGAGCTTGTTTTTTTATATGTTCGGAAACTGGTTTTAGTGATACAACATCTGCTATTGCAACTCTGCCACCTTCTTTTAGTACCCTATAAGCTTCATTATAAACTTTTTGCTTATTATCTGATAGATTGATAACACAATTTGAAATTATAGCATCCAGTGTCCCATCTTCAAGCGGAATATCTTCAATGTACCCTTTTATGAATTCTACATTTTTAACACCCATTTTTTCTTTGTTTTTATTTGCAAGCTCAAGCATTTCATCTGTCATATCAAGCCCATAAATTTTGCCTGACTCCCCTATATATTTAGATGCCATTAAAACATCAATGCCACCACCTGAACCTAAATCAAGAATAATCTCCCCTTCTTTTATTTGAGCAAACACAAGAGGATTTGCACATCCTAAAGATGCATCTATTGCTTCTTTTGGAATGTCATCAAGATTTTGTCCTGCATAATTTCTTTCAGCTCGTGAAATCTCTTGACAGCAAGAACATGTACTGTGTGTATTTTCTTGAACTTTTTTAGCAATATTACCGTAAAAATCTTTAACTTCTTTTTTTATGTCAAAATCCATATTTTAGCCTCCTTAAAAATTGACAAATAATATTAATATGCCATAATTGGAATATATAATGTTATAATATTCCATTTTTGGAATATTGTCAATACCTGCTAGGAGAATTTTTATGAAAAGTAATTTATATAAAAAAAAAGCTCAAATATTCAAAGCTCTATCCAATCCGGTGAGGCTTGAAATAATAGACTTTTTAGCAGATGGCGAAAAATGTGTCTGTGAAATTGTAGAAAAATTAAATTATGAACAACCTCACATATCTAAAAGTCTGATTAAGTTGAAAGAAACAGGGTTAATTAAAGACAGAAAAGAAGGTCTAAATGTCTATTATTCTCTAAAAATCTGCTGTATGGGAGAGTTTTTCAACTGTTTAAATAAAGTTCTTGAAATTGATTGAAAAAAGTTTTTGTTATTTTTTTATAAACAAACTCATTTTTGGGAAAACATTTTGGGCTATTTCCCTATCATCAAAGTGAATAGTTTTATCCTTTAATATTTGATACGTTTCATGTCCTTTGCCTGCGATAACAACTATATCATCTATTTTTGATATTTTAGGAATAAATTCAATCGCTTGCTTTCTATCGCTTTCAACAAATATGCGTTTATTATCCATAGTTTTTATACCCGTTAAAATATCAGAAATTATTACATCAGGGTTTTCACTTCGTGGGTTATCAGATGTAATAACCACTATATCAGCAAGTTCATCTGCTATTTTACCCATTTTAGGGCGTTTTGTGGCATCACGATCACCACCACAGCCAAATAAACATATTAATTTTTGTTTTTCATCTTTTTTTAAAGCTTTTGCAGCTTTTAAAACATTCTTTAATCCATCCGGTGTATGAGCATAATCAACAATAACAAGCGGATTTGTGTTCACTATCTCAAATCGACCACGAACAGGAGATACTTTTTCAATACGCTCTTTTATCGTTATTAAATCAATACCTAAACTGATTGCACCTGATATTGCACATAATGAATTATATACATTAAATAAACCTGATAATTTTATTTTAAGATCAATTTCATTGTTTTCATCATTTTTCAAAAGACTTTTGTCAACTTTTAGTTTGTATTCAATATAATCATCATAAAATTCAATATCACATGCTTTAATTTTAGCTTTTTCATTTTCTATTCCATATGTAATAATATTTACACCTTCTTGGATAACACTAATAAAATCTTTTGCATATTTATCATCCGCATTTATAACTGCATATTTTCCTTTTTTTAAGTTTTTAAACAGTTTTGCTTTTGATTCAAAATAATTATGCATTGTAATATGATAGTCAAGATGGTCTTGAGTTAAGTTTGTAAACATAGCTAATTCAATATCTATTCCACCAATACGATTTTGCTCAATTGAATGTGATGATGCTTCAAATACGCAATATTTAGAACCATATAAACGTATCTGATTTAAAATACTTTGGAGCTCATTTGCTTGTGGTGTTGTATTATCTGTGGGATGATAACAATCCTCAAAGTTTGTTTTATATCCTAAAGTACCAATTAAACCGCACTTTTCTCCATTTTGTTCTAAGATATATTCCAAAATATGACTAACTGTAGTTTTACCGTTTGTCCCAGTTACTCCTAAAACTTTTAATTGTTGTGAAGGATAATTATAAAATGCATTTGACACCTCAATCAATGCTTGCTGAGTATCTTTTACCACGACTTGAACAGATTTTATATTTTCTAAATAATGATCACAAATTATAACATTTGCACCTTTTTTATAAGCATCATATGCAAAATTATGACCATCTTGGTTATTACCACGTATACAAACAAATATGTCACCAGGTCTAACTTTATTTGAATCAATTAAAATACCATTTATTGTTAAATTTGTATTTAAATTTCTAATTTCGATATAGTTTATTTTATTTAATAATTTTTTTAATTCCATATTACTTTATCCTTAATTTATTTTGTTATCCTTATTAATATTTTTATCAGGTGGTATATTCATAATCCTAGCAGTTTGTAGAGCTATTTCACGAAAAATTGGAGCAGCAACAGTTGAACCCCATATTGCTTCACCTTTTGGTGAATCAACAACTACATATATTAACACCTTAGGATCATCAGCAGGTAAAAAACCAATAACGGATGTATAAAGTTGATTTGAATACCCTTTTTGTTTTTCTAAAGGTTTACGTGAAGTACCTGTTTTTGCAGCAACTGTATATTGTGGTAAATTTAATGGTCCTTTTGAATTGTTTATACTCTTTGTCAAAATCCTTTTCAAAGCTTTAGCTGTTTCAGGTTTTACAACTTCTTTGTGTTTTACCTTTTCCTCAAGTTCTTCATCTTTATATTTTATAACATGAGGTGTAACAGCAATACCATCATTTGCAATAGCTGAAACTGCATGCACCATTTGAATAGCTGTAACAGAAGCTCCATAACCATAACCCATTGAAGCATGCATTGCTGTATCCCAATTTGTATATTTTGGTAGTAACCCAACAGATTCACCAGGCAAATCAATCCCTGTTTTTGACCCAAAACCAAAACGTCTAAGTTGGTTATAATATTGTTGTTTGGGTATCATATGTGCTATTTTTACACTACCTACATTACTTGAATGTTCAAAATAATACACAAGGTCAATCATCCCTGGATTTGGATTTTTGTAATAATCATAGTTCTTTATCTCCCAAGAACCTATTTTAACTTTACCTGTATCGTGAATAAGCGAATTTTCATTTAAAATCCCTAATTCAATCGCTGTAGCTACGGTTAAAATTTTAAATGTTGACCCTGGTGGGAATATATCAGTTAGACTCCAGTTTTTAAGCGATAATGCACTTGCTTGTTTATATTTATTGGGGTTGTATGTAGGGTTTACTGCATATGCAAGAATTTCTCCATTTTTTGGATTCATAACCATTGCAAACCCTCGTGCTGCTTGTTTTTCTTTTACTACTTTATTTAATTCTGTTTCACATACGTGTTGTATAGCTGTATCTATAGTTAAAGTTACATTTTCTCCTGACACCGGTGTCGTTGTTGCAAGCGGGTCTGTGTTTAAATTATATATTATGTTACCGTTTGGTGTTTTTTCAAATTCTACTCGTTTTGGGGCTTTTTCAAGCTTATCTCCACAAGTATATTCAATACCTGAAGATACATCCGCTTCGGCATTATAATAACCTAAAACATGTGCAAGCATTTTACCTTGAGGATATATTCTATCATTTTGTTGCTCAACTGATATTTCTCGCAAACCCAATTTCCGAACACGAGTCGCTGTTTTTTTATCTAAATCTTTCTTTAATAGTATGACAGGTTGCTTTTTTTTTAAAAGATTCATTAATTTAGAATATGTTATATTAAGAACAGGAGACAATTTTGTTGCAAGCTCACTTAGTGCATGGTCATAATCCCTTGTTATTGCATATACTTTATATGTTGTCTTATCCGATGCAAGTTTTATACCGTTACGGTCTAATATTTGTCCTCGCATTACCAGACTTAAAGCACTTCTTTGTCTTTTTGCCTTTGCACGATAAGATTTTGTATCAAATATTTGACGATAAAATAAATATCCTGCTAGTAATAAAAAAAGAAAAAATACAAGAATCTGTGTTGCCATAAGTTTTTTATTAAACTTATTATACTTTGCTTTTGTATCTAAATCATTTCGCATTTTTATTTTGAGTTTTTTATAACCTTTCTTTTAAACACTGTAACATTAATCGGGTTTTATGTCTATTTTGTTAACTTTTTTTATAGTTATTATCTATTTATAGAATTGAAAAAGGAAATAAGGTGTGGTTTAATAAAAATATATCTAAGGGAAAAGATTCCAAGAACAGCGAATCCCTGAAACCTTTCTTAACTTCCCCTAGATTAATATCAAAATTAATCTAATTAAAAGTTCTAGTAGCTCTAGAACTTTTTTTATTAATTCAAGATGGATTTAAGTCGAAATATTCGGCTTAACACAATCCTTGCATTTCGTTTCGCATTTTTAAGGCTACACTTCGGCGGATTATTTTGTATATTGCAGCTCATTTTTTTAAATGCACAACCAAATATTTGTTTTAGCTTTGTTACAGGTTCGCTCGCATTTGCTCAACTCCGTGCTACCAAAAATCCGCTTGACTGTTCTTAACTATAATCTGTTGTTCAAGCATAGACTAAATCCCCAGAAAGCTTACCCAACTTTGATAAAAATTTTCAAAGCTTATTAATATTATAAAGAAAATATGTACTTTTGTAAAAATAATATACAATATTGCAATCAGATGAATGATAATGTATAATAAAAATAGGGTGAGCGGTTTAACCACCCGCTCTTTAAAAACCCTAATTTGTTAATTTAATTAGCGTTAGTAATATAAATAAAATTATTATTAACGCTTTTTCGCTAATAGTTATTAACATTTCCGACATCACCTCCTTTTTGTTGTTATGACTTGTGCCGAATTTACAGTTCGTCTCACACAACTTTAAGAAGTTTGTCAAAGGGTTTACCCTATTAAATTTATTATAAAGAAAATATGTACTTTTGTAAAGTTAAATACGACTTGAAAAAAAGTTTAAATAATGTATAATAAAAATAGGGTGAGCGGTTTAACCACCCGCTCTTTAAAAACCCTAAATGTTTTTTTGTTTAAGCACTATTATTATTAATAATATTAATATTAGTGCTTTTATATTAATACAAATCAACATTTCCGACATCACCTCCTTTTCGTTGTTATGACTTGTGCCGAATTTACAGTTCGTCCCACACAACTTTAAGAAGTTTGTCAAAGGGTTTACCTTATTAAATTTATTATAAAGAAAATATGTATAAAAGTAAAAAAAAAGACATAATAAGTTTTATAGTTCCAACTGGTATCGGTGCAAAAATAGGTGGGTTTGCTGGTGATGCTTCAAGTTATGCTAGAAAGTTTGCACAACATTTTAATGTGATTGTCAACCCTAATGTTGTCAATGCTGCTTTATTTTCAGGCATTACAAAAAATATGATTTATTGTGAAGGGTATTTTTTAGATGAGTTTTTTGCTAATAATATAAATCTAAAAAAAACACATAATCATAAAATAGGTGTTATTTTTGATAAAGCTATTAATAATGATATTTTAAATATTCATATAAATACAATAAATGCTATAAAAACGGTTTATGATTATGATATTTTACCATATATTATTACAAATAAAGAAGTTGGGGTAAAATTCTATAAAGATGAAAATGGCGGTTCTTTTGGTGATGTTTTAAACCCGAAAACATTAATTGATACCGGAGCCAAACTTAAATTACTCGGTGCAACTGAAATATGTGTTGTATGTAATTTTAATGATGATGAACTTGATGAAGATAGTGACTATATCCAAGGGCAAGGTGTCGATATAGTTGGTGGTGTTGAGGCTATTATATCGCATTATATGTCAAAAGAACTTAAAATAATGACAGTTCACGCACCTGCTTTTTCAAATATTGAAATAGAAAAACGTATAATACATCCAAAATCAGCATCAGAATATATTACTTTAACTTACCTTCCCTGTTTATTTTTCGGGCTGCAACAAGCATATAAACCGATTTATAATATTAATGATTCAAATTCAATAAATGTAAAAGATGTGAAAGCTTTAATATTGCCTTATAATGCTTTAGGGTCTAAACTTGTTTTAAATGCTTTAAATAATAATGTAAAGGTTATTGCAATAAAAGAAAACACAAGTTGTATAAATGCAACTGCCAAAGATTTGGGATTGGAAAATTATATTATAGAAATACCATCATATAAAGAATGTTTGGATTATCTTTTATCTAGGAACAATGGTTGCTGAGACTTCTTTTTTTATTTTAAAAGATTTTTCAAGGCTATTAAGAAGTTGTGCGTGTGTATTTGCCCTATAAAACTTACCTTTTGTAACTAAAGCTGTACAACGAAGTTCATCATTGGCTTTTTTATCGTTTAAATCGAAAGCAATTACATCAATAAAAATATCATCACGTGTTTGTATAAGTTTCATAGCGTATTCACAAGGGTTTTCATCACAATTTTCACCACCATCAGTTAAGAGAATAATACGTTTTTTACTTTTTGGATAATTTATAAAATCACTATTTACAGCTTGTTTTAAGGAATATGTAATAGGCGTCCAACCTGTCGCCTTTGTTGAATATAAACTTGCTATAATATTTTGTTGTGCATTTTGTTTTGGAGAAACGAGTAATTCAGAAGCCGTGCAGCTTGTTATTGGGTTAAAACTATTTTTATGTCCGTAAACTCGAAGACCTATATTAATATCATTTGGAAGACGCGATAAAATGTTTGAAATACTTTTTAAAGCAAGTTCTATTTTTGTTGTACCTTGTATTGTCTCATTCATACTATTTGAAAAATCAACAATAAATAATATTAATTCTTTTGCACTACTTATACTATTACTTTGAGTATAATTATTAGGATTAAAAACTTTATACGATTGTGCATAAACAATAGTTGATAAAAAGAATATAAAAACTATTAAAATGTAATGCTTTATTTTCATATAAAAAATATTGCATACAAGAAAAATTTTTTATATTGCCCATACAAACTAATTTAAATATTATATTTAAAAAAATATATAGATAGAAATATTTACAAATATAAGTAAAAAGTTGCAAAAAAAAAATATTTAATGTAATATCTAAAAATAAATGAAGCTCTTTTGCCTAATTTACAATATAAAGTAACGTGGCTAAAATTATGAAAAAAAGGAGAAAGAAAACAAATGAAAAGTAAAATGAAAACACATCGTGCTGCTGCAAAAAGGTACAAAGTTACAGCAGGTGGTAAAGTTACAAGACGTAAAGCCGGTAAAAAACACTTACTTGCTCACAAAAGTCCTGCACGTAAAAATAGATTATCCTCAATGGTTGAAATTTCTTCAACACATTTAGAGTTGGTATCAAAAGAATTACCGTATATGAAGTATTCAAGATAGAAAATCAAGGAGGATAATTAAAAATGAGAGTAAAACGTGGTAATGTTCTAAGAAAAAGACATAAAAAAATACTAAAATTAGCTAAAGGTTTCAAAGGTGCTCGTTCACGTATATTTAAAGTTGCTAATTGTGCTGTTATGAAAGCATTAAAATATCAATATCGTGACCGTCGTGTTTTAAAACGTAATATGCGTCGTTTATGGATCGTTCGTATTAATGCAGCTTGTCGTTTATATGACTTAAGTTATTCTAAATTTATGAATCTTCTTAAAAAAGCTAATATTCATATTAACCGCAAAATGCTTGCAGAAATGGCTGTTAATGAACCTGATGCTTTCCAAATTATTGTAGAAAACGCTAAAACCGCCGCTTAAATAATATTAATTTATATAATTTTGTAAAAAAAGCAAGAAAAAATATATTTTTACTTGCTTTTTTGTGCTATTATTTTTTTATAAAATATTAATTATGGGTTTTTTTATGAATAAAAAAATAAATGGTTTTACTTTAATTGAAATTATTTTAGTAATGGTTTTTATAGCTTTCTTATGGGTTTGTGTTGTTAAAATTATAAACAAAAATATGGAAAACAAGGTAAAAGTTTATATGTATAATATTTATAACGAATTACAACACGCATCAAAAGCTGTAAATAAAAAACTTATTAATAACAATAAAAATGAAAGTATAAAAGATATATTGCTTAAAACAAATGCTATAAATTATTGTGATGCATTTGCTTCTAATATAAATACTTATAATTATATTGATTGTGTCCAAGGAACAACACAAATTATGATATCAAAAGATGTTAAACCTAATATTATAAATACCTATAATTGTACAAGAACTTATAATTATAATGTTAATTCAAGTGGTGTTTTAAATGAAATATATATTCCATCTACATCCGAATATATAAATGATATTTCACCATATTCTTATAACTATAAAAATCTTATAAATGATAATGCAAAAATTGGTAATAAATATTATTCGTGTACAAAAACAACAGAAGAAATCCCAAAATATGAAGAAAATGAAGCTACTGAGTTTAATTTAAACCAAAAAATAATAAGCCAAGCATTTGTTTCATCAAATAATGTAAGTTTTTATTTTATAACAACTGAAAGTTTAGTTGATAATGGTTATAGTGAAAAAAATATATATAACTATACTGCAAATGTATATCAAGATGCAATATGTGATGTAGCACCTACAGGTTCATTTTCTAAGTCTTCTTATAAAAATCTTTTTATTTACGAACCGTATCGAATTTTTGGTGGATATGGTGTAAGTTATAATATTTCAAGTTTCTTAGGTAAATTAAATCAAATCCGTTTTGGTAGTGCAAGTGCAAGTGATATAGGGATATTTACAACTCAAAGAAATGTAAAAACTTGTGGTGAGCCTTGGAGTACTATCAAAAGTAAAATCCCAAATTTATACAATTCTGATAGATGTAAAACTTTTTTTAATCTATATAATTCTTATGGTAATAAACAATGTTGTATATATGGATATACAAATAAAGGAGTTAAAAAATCTTGTAAACGAGGTTGGACAGGAAAAACTTGGGGAACTGTTTGTGAAAATCCCTATTGTTATGAAAGAATATGCCAAAGTAAAATTCCTTGTGTTCAAATGCCTTCAACTAATAATGACCCAAATGCTAAAGATCCAACAAATTTTTATAATAAATGGAGTAATTATTTTAAAAATTATAACAATAATAATATATTTTATAAAAGTGGTGTAAATTTATCAAATGTAAATGAAGGAACATTTACAACAAAAAAAGATACAAGTGGAACTTCAAGCTTAACATATCCTAACCACTTTATATATGTAGCGATTGATAATGCTTTTAAATATGGAACTTATGGAAAAGATGTCTTTGCTTTTGAACATTTTAATACAAAAATAATACCGGTTGGAATCCTTGCTTATGATACAAATAGTCCTTTAAAATTTAATGTCATAACACGTGATACTAATACTAAAAAAATTAAACGTCTTAATAATGAACCGGTTAATTTTTGTGATGCTATGAAATATACAGGTGAAAATTTTTCAAAATACTGTGAATGTAAAGATGATAGTGGAAATATAGTAACTCAATATAAAGATAATATAAAAACAGATTGCTTGAATGGTTTTGGTTGTGTTCTCCGTCCAATATACCCAAACATTACTCGTTTTAAATAATTAAAGGCGACTATATACAATTTTACATAAACTTATCGTCATTGTGAGAAAATCTTTGATTTTCGGGGCAATCCAATTATCTTATTTATGTTGAGTATAGTTTTCACGGTTGCTACGCTAAAGCTCGTAGTGACGAATGTTTCATATTTAGGGTAAACTCGTATATAAATCCCTAATTAAATATATAAAATTGAAAATTATTAATATAGCATTAATACTTTAATGTAAAACTATAATAATCATACATTAAGATGATTTTTTTTACGTATATTTAAACAATAAGTTATAATATCCGTCAACATAAATAATTGATATTATAACCAAATTCGGGAATTAAAATTTTTGAGGGAAAAAAGTTTTGTATAACGGTATTTACCCAGTAAACATACACTATAGTTATAAAACTGACCAAAACAAAAAAAAGGTTCAAAGCAAGGAAGAGGAAAACCAAAATCAAAACGGTAACCTCTCAAATGGCAATGCCCAGCTTACACAAGATGAGCTTCAACATCGTTATCACCAAAACACAATTAATAACTATCAAAACGCTCAAAATTTTAACCTAAATTCATATCAAAATAATCCATATAATCTTGTAAACAATAATAATAAACATTTAAAAAAAGTTATAAATATACATCAAATTGTTACGGATTTTAGAAAAACTCAAATAGCTATAAACGCACCAAATGAAATAGTAAATGAAGTTAATAAATTTTTAGCAAAAGTAGATTATGAATCTAATTCTCAAAATCCAAACAAAAACTATATACAATCCAATTTAAAGGAAGCATCAAAACTTCTTGATAATTATATATCCAAAACATTAAACAAAGACTCTCACGTTGTTGAGGGTTGGTTAAATGCTCTTTTTTTACAGGATATTGATTATAAGAATAATCCAAATGATATCAATGAAACATTCAAACTCAAATTCCCAAAAGGGTCAAAAGTTGATGAAAAAATATCTCAAAATTTAGATATTCTATATCCTAATACACAATCATCTATTATAGAACAAAATGAAATAAATTTAAATAAAATTGAAGAAAAAACAACAAATGATATAAACTCTTTTGATAATAATATAAACTATAACAATAATATTATAAATTTAGACAATAGAACTAATTTTATTGATAATCAAGAAATAACTAATAATAAAAAAGATTCTATTAAAGAAACAAATATTGTTGTAAACTTACCAAAACTTGAAAATGAAGAATTTAAAAATAATAATGTTACTTATACTTCAAGTCCTCATAATATACAAAAAAATTATATCCCGAAAGACACTAAATTAAAAAGTTTGTTTACACAAGCTAAAATACTTGGCAATGCAAAAGATTATCAAAATGCTTTAAACTTTTATGAAGATGCATTAAATTATGCACAGGAAATAAAAGATAATCAAATTAAACCCATAATATATTATGAAGTAGCAAAAGTATACGATAAAACGGATAATACAAATTTAGCTATTGAATATTATGCAAATGCAATAAATTTATCAAATGATAATAACAATATAAAAGCATTATCTCATATGGCATTAGGTAAAATATACGATGATTCATCTTTAATTGATACATCATTAAATCACTATATAGCAGCTTGTTCATATGGTGGAGAAATAGATAATATAAAACTCCAAAGTTTTGCTTTATACGATATTGGCAAAATATATGCTTCTAGATATAACAAAGATACTGCTTTTGATTTTATTGAAACGGCAAAAAATATAGCTTGTGATACAAAAGACAGTAAAACTATTGGTAAAATATTTTCAAAATCAGCTAAAACCTATAAACATTTTAACGAAAATCTTCAAGCATTGAAAGATTTAAAAGTTTCAACAATAGAATATGATAAAACAACAAATAATTCGAAAAATCTAGTCGAAAATTATATTATGGCAGCTTCAATATTAATAGATTTAAATAATACAAAAAAAGCAAAATCGCTATTAAATAAAGCAATGAATATAGCAAATGAGGCAAAATTAAGTCAATATTTGCCTCAAATAAACAATTTAAATAAGTTTATTATCTAATTTTAATAACTATCACGCCAATTGCTATAAAACTTAATATCACGAATGCCAAATTCTAAACCATCAGTTCCAGGATTAAGATATTTATAGAATTTAATATAATTTTTTTCATTTTCAGGCTCAATAGGTTCGGCAAATAAATTTGTAGCCTTTAATTGTATTAAACGTATTGTCTCATCTGAATATCTAAGATTCTTTAAAACTGTAGTCGAAGTCATATCACTTGGCGTCATATATGCTTCTGACGCATTAATTCCTAAAAGCATTATAAAAAATATAAAAATAATTTTTTTCATCTTAATAACTCCCAACTTTTATAATAATATTTTAATGTATCTTTTATTTTATTGCAAATTAATTTTTTTTAATTAAACTATAAACTTCATATACTATTTTTATTATAAAAATTTTTTATATTTTTTCAATATCAATTTCCTGATTTACTTTCATAACAATACATTTTTGATTATTTATTTTTTCTATTTTTTCTTTAAACTCAAATACATTAGCTTTTATGGAATTAAAAGTGTTATAATGTATTGGTATTATAGTTTTAGCATTCAACATTTTAGAAGCAATAATAGCATCCTCAATACCCATAGTATAAAATCCTCCAATAGGACATAAAACTATATCAGGCTTATAGATATCACCATAAAATTTTAAATCTGAATGTAAACTTGTATCACCTAAATGTAATATCTTTTTACCATTAATATCAAACAGTATTGAACTTGCACAACCGCCATAAGAACCATCAGGACAAGATGATGAATGTTGGGCTTTTAAAAATAAAGCTGAACCAAATTCAAATTTTATTTCACCACCCAAATTTACACCAACTGCATTTGCATTCATCTTTATACAATAATTTGCAAGCTCAAATATACAATATATAGGTGCTTTTGTATTTTTAGATATTTCTATTGCACAACCTAAATGATCACCATGAGCATGGGTTACAAAAATATGTGTTAACAAATGATTTTTATAATTAAAATCTGCAAGCGGATTATTTTTTATAAACGGATCTATAATTAAGCCATACTTATTTTTGATGTTTATATAAAACCCACTATGTGATAAATACTTAAGAAAAATAATAAACCCTCCTTATATTAAATCTAATGTTTTTTTATAACAAGGTATAACAAATTTACTGTCATCACTATCTTTATTAGCAAAATCTAAATAACGATTTAAAGAACTTTCTTTTGCCTCTTTATAGTCTTTTTCATTAATAATTCTTTTATAAACGTTATTTAATTCGCCTGAATAATTACCTAAAAACTGTGCATATTTTATAATATTATCCTTATCATCACCAGAACCATAAGCTTTTGTTTTTGCATCTGTACCTGATGGACGAATTTCAATAAATTTGTCAGTAAATTCTAAATATGTTCCATCACCTACAAATTTTATATCCTTTAAATTTGAAAAATCAAGTTTTGAACCAAGCGAATTAAAAATCGTTATAACATCATTTATTGTTATTTTTTTATCAATTTTAGCTAATGCTAAAGTTAAAAAGAATAAGTCATTTGACGTTCTTTTTGCTTCGCCTGCTTTTTTAGCCTCTTTTAATTTATTTATATCAGGTTCAGATTCATTATAATATGAAATATCTTCACGTACATCATATTTTGCTATAATTTTATTAGTATCAAATAAATGTAATAAAGCCTGTGATAACGTTAAACCTTTACTATTAAGTTTTGCAACAAGAGAACTTGCAACTATAATAGCTTCAGTTGCTGATTTTTCTCTCATCGCTATTGCTATTCGTCCAGCTTTTGAAGTTATTAAATCATTTGAACCTATTATCATACCACCTGATTCTTCACCACCAAATATCAATCGTGGATTAACTCCAAGATTTATATCTTTACCAAAAACATCAGTAACAACAACTGGTTTTGTAGGATCTTCACTTATTTGTTTTTCAACCTTTTTCATAACGTTAGCTATTTCTTTAAAACCAACAGGAACATTGACAACTTTTATTTTATTATTATGAGCCCACTCATCCCAACTCATTGCAGACGCTGTTGTTTTTATTATAAAGCGAGGATGTTCATAAAACTTTCCTGATTTTTTCAATTGGCTATACCAAAAATCCATTATAAGTAAAAATGATTGATTTGCTGTTAATACAGTTAAAACACGACCTTTATCAAGATTTATATAATCTATACCGGCTTCTTTTATTATATCTATATTTTTTTCATCTTCAATTTGACAAACTGTTAATCTATCATGGTCAGGATCAGTTATTAAAACAGCTGTACCTATCGGATAGTCTTTTAATTTTTCTTTATAGTTTAATGTATCTATAACCGGAAAATATAGCTCTCCACTTAATTTAGTTGATAAAACTGTTGCATCTACAGAATAATCATAAAAAACTTTATTTCCTTTCGGATCGTGATCATATTTACCTATACCATGAAAAAAAGGATCCTCTTCTATATTAAACCACTCAAAACTTTCACAAATTCCAAGTTTTGATAAAAGTTTGGATAATGTACGATAAGCACTCCCTCCAACATTTTCTATGACTGTTTTATATTTTGCATTCTTTATAAGTTCAATATTCTCATCATTCGCAACACCTGTTTTTAAATATTCATAATATAAGTCAATACCATCATTTATCTTTTCCATTATATTTTCATCAATATATTCACTATAATTTGCCGAAATTTTAATATCATAACTTCCATTTTTATCTGCATATTCAAAAATTTGTTTTATTTTATTAACAAACTCCAACGACTCTTCTGGCAAATATTGACTTCCCTGAGAGTTTAAATCTTTCGTTGCATTTTTTACACTTATACCATGACTTGAAGTTATATACTCACCTCCCAATAAATCAAGTTTAAATGCTAAAAATGAAGCTAACCAAATTGGTATTGTTTTTCTATCTTTAGCTATTAATGTTCTTATTTCTTGGGCTGCTTGTATTCTTGCAATAAGTTCTTGCATTTTTGAACTATTATATCGAACTTCTCGACCAACTATTTTATATATTTCTTTATTTGGATATTTTTCTTTCGCAACCAATGCCTTTGCAATTGTTGCTAACATTATCCCTATCATATTTATTGGGAATCTTGTATCTTCAGGATATAAAATGTTTTGTGGACCTCTTATACCAGCTGTTGAAACTTTTGCTTCTTTTTCATAATTTATCAACCATTCATTTAAATTCAAACCCTCAGGATTTTTTTCTGCATCATAAGGATACAAATATTCTCTCTTTAGTTTAAATATAAATTCGTCTTTATTTTCTAAATTAATTAATTTCCTTTCTTTTATATACTGTGGCGTTGATTTTTCAACTTGATTATTTAATTCATTTTCTAACTCTTTTATTTTATATTCTTGCATTTTTTTATTTTTCCTTTTATTTTTTTATAATCGTTATAATCATAACATAAACATATCCATTATTGTAAATAAATCTTCTTTATAAGAACTATTTGATATTTCTTTCAATTCTTTTTTTGCTTTTTTAATATATTTTTGAATAAGTTTCTTACTTTTATTAGTGTATTTTTCCCTTTTTATTATTCCTATATATTCTTTTTCTTGTTTTTTTAATAAATTAGGATAATCATAACTTGCATATATAACGTTTGAATTATATATACCATTTTTTATATCACTTAATTTCGGTTTTTTATTATTTTCATTTATTATATTGTTTAAATCATCTTTAATCTGAAATGCAATGCCAAAATATCTCGCAAACTTCATTAGTCGAATAGTTTTACTATAATTTTTTATATACAAACAACAAAATGCATAAACTTGTGCTTCATATAATAATGATGTTTTTCTTATACACTTTTGGATATATTCTTTTATACTTATTATTTTATATTTTGATTCGTATTGCTTTATTTCACCAATACACATATGTTTTATTGCACGATTATAATACTTATTTATTCGTGAGTAATTTAAATTTAACATTTCAGTAACTGCAATTGTTAACATATAATCACCAAGTAGACAAGCTATTTTGTTATCATATTTTTTGTTAAAAGTGTATATCCCTCGCCTCAGTTCACAATCATCTACCACATCATCATGAAGTAAAGAAGCATTATGAATTAATTCTGTAATTATACAAATATTTATTATATTATCATCTATTTTTATTTTATTTGTTAAACTTATTAAATATAAAACAAGGCTTCTTATATTTTTTGATTTGTTTATAAATTCAAAAACATCATTATTAAAGTTAGAACTTAATTGATAGAATAATTTATTAATTTTAGTATAAAATGTGTCTTGATATATACTATATTTTTGTTTTATTTGTTCATATTTATTAATATTATTCAACAAATGTAGCACCATTCTTTTCAATATCAAACGTAAACATTTGCGATTTAATATTTAAATCACTCCATATTTGTTTAACATTTTCATGCACTTCACTTATCGCATCAATATTAGACACAACAGCAATAGAAGGTCCTGCACCAGATAACATTGTTCCATAAACATCATTATTATTTTTAAACTTTTCACGTATTTTATCCAGTCCAACAACAAGTTTTTGACGATACGGTTCGTGTAATTTATCTTTTAATGCTTTTTTTAAAAGTTCACTATCTTCTTTTTCACAAGCTTTTAATAGCAAACCTAAATGGCTTAAATTATAAGTTATATCTTTCATTTTATAGCATTCTGGTAATATAGACCTAGAAATATCAGTAGCTAATTCAAAATCTGGAACACAAATATTTATCTTCCAATCTTTTGACCAGTTTAGTTTTTGATATAAAATATTTCCATCGTCTTCAACAGCACTTAAGCAAAATCCACCTACATAAGCTGGAACTATATTATCAGCATGCCCTTCAACTTCTCTTGCTATTGTTAAAATAGCTGCTTCATCTGCTGGATTACCTAGCAGTCGATTAGCTGCCATAATACCGCCTATTATTACTGATGCACTACTTCCCAACCCTCGTGTTAGTGGTATATTTGTATCTATTGTTATCTTTAATTCGCTTGGTGACATACCTATGGAATTATATAATAGTTCAATGGATTTATATACAATATTATTTTCATCCGTTGGTATAAACAAAACTCCATCGTCATTATTTTTATTTACTATTTGTATACTAACTCCAGACCCAGGCATAACAGTTTCTTCCACTGTTATTTCGTTATATATAGGCAGTGCCATTCCTAAACAATCAAATCCAGGTCCAAAATTCGCCGTTGTTGCTGGTACTTTTACTTTTACTTTCATTTTTTTTATAACGGGTTAACACCCTTCATCCTTTCTTATTCTTTCCATAACGTAGATTGATTTTATAATTTTCTTTAATCAAGTCCATTTTATATTTTTTTTCTTATAATTATTCGCCTTAGTTTTTTATAACGGGTTAACACCCTTTATTCTTTCTTATTCTTTCCATAACGTGGATTGATTTTATAATTTTCTTTAATCAAGTCCATTTTATACTTTTTTTCTTATAATTATTCGCCTTAGTTTTTTATAACGGGTTAACACCCTTCATCCTTTCTTATTCTTTTAAACTATCGATTTACTCTTTGTTAATATCTTCTTTTAACTGTACAGGCATAATCAAACATACATAATTTTCTTCATTAATTGGTGTAAACATAGTAGCTGATAAACTTCCATTTAAACCTATCTGTATATTTTCGCTATCCATGTTCTTTACTGACTCTATTATATACTTATAATTAAATGCAATGTCAAGATCACCATCTTGATATTGTACATCTATTTCATCACTAGATTTTCCTTCTTCTGGCGTTTGTGCAAGCATTTTTATTTTATTATAAATAAAACTAAACTCAATAATACTTGTTCTATCACTCACCATTGTTGAAACACGATCTAATGCATTTAAAAACTCTTCTCTATTTACTATCACGTTCTTTGGAAAACTCTTTGGAATTAACTGATTATATGGTGGAAAATCACCGTCTAGCAGTTGGCTCTCTAGCACAAAATTTTCTGTTTTAAACAACACTTTTACTTTAGATATTATTATTGTCACTTTTTTATCTTCTGTAAGTTGACAAACACGTGAAAATTCGTTCAAAGCTTTTGACGGAATTATTATTGTTAATTCTTGCTCTATTTCTTTTTCACTTATTGGTTGTATTATACGTGCAAGTCGATTTCCATCTGTTGCTGCCATTTCGATATTATCTTTTCGAACCTTTATTATAACTCCACTTATTACATTACGGCTCTCTGGTGAGGCACAAGCAAAAACTGTATGGGTTATCCCTTTTATAAATGGTTCTGTTTCTATTTCAATCTCTTTCACCTCATACAAATCTCTAAATACTTTAGGAAAATCTCCAGATTCCATACTTATAACTTCATATTTCGTACTGCCACAACTTATTTCCATTATTTGTGTTGAGGTATTAAGCTCAAAAAGTATTGGCTTTTCAGGTAGTTTATTTACTATTTCTATAAGTTTTTTCGCTCCCATTGTTGTAGATCCAGACTCTTCAACACTTGCAACTTGAGTTGTTTCTATTGACATATCCATATCTGTTGAGGTGAGCTTTATTCTATTATCTTCAGATGCTTCTATTAAGATATTTGATAATATTGGATTTATGCCTCGCAGCGATGCTATTTTTTCAACTACTTTTAACCGATTTAACAAATAACTTTTATCTATTGTAAATTTCATTTTATTTTATACCTTTCTAACAGTTAATATTTGTATGATTTTGTTTATACTTATATTATCATAAATATATATTTTATTTGTTTTTTACTATTTGTATTTTTTGTTATTATTAATTTTATATAATATATATAATATTAATAGTAGTAGTAATACATGTAGAAACTGTAGAAAACTTTTTTAAACCGTTGCACTGCAATAATTTTAACTATTTTTATATTGTAGAAAACAATGTAGAAATTATGTAGAAAAAATATAAAAAGTGTAGAAAATTTTATTAAGTGTTTTATTTTTTTTCAAAATTTTCTACATTTTACTTTCTTTTTCTACAAGTTTTGAACATAGTTTTCTACAATTTTTTTATAGTTTTCTACATATTTTACTTACTTTTTCTACAGGTTATTATTTTTTTTGCTTTTTTATAGTTATCGTAATATTCACAAAAATTATATAAAGCATTTAATAACACCCGCCCTGAGTCACTTTTTGCTATAAAAAAAAAGCAACCACGTTCATTAGTTGCTAATAAAATCTCCCTATGTAAAATTTTGTCAATATTACTCACACAAGGCGATTCTAATCTAAGTCGTAGCCATTGCGTTAATGTAAGTATACTAGGTTTACAATGTTTTGAGTTATTGGCTTTTAAATATTTTGCAAATTCCGCAATGAGCATAATTATAATTATACGCAAATAATAACAAAAGACAAGTTAATCCTCTTTTTATTATAAAATAATATATTTTTTATTAAATACTGACTACTGTTATTAGAGATTTTATAGTAAAACATTATGGTAAAAAATAATTTATGAAAAAAAAATAATAATACTTTATAAATTAAAATAATACTCTTGTATATATAAAGAAATGTTACTCTATCCATTTATTTTCTTATTGTATTTCTTTATTGACTCTAAAAAATTTAAAAATAACTCTAACTCGGCATTATTAGAAGAATAGACTTCTTTTATAATCTTTTCCCTATTTAAATTTTTATTTTCTTCAAATTGAAACCCAAATTCTGATAGCGGTACATTTAAAACCTCTATCAATTTAAAAAATGTTTCAAGACTAGGCATAAAAACACCTCTTTCCAATTTTCCATAGTGCTTTTCTGCAATTCCTATTTTTTCAGATAGTTCTTCTTGGGTTAATTTAGCCTTTTTTCTATATTCTTTAAACTTTTTACCTAAAAATTCCTTATCGTAAAATATCATAGGGTTGTACCTCGCTATTTTTCTTAAAATAGAATATCTATGACTAGTTTTTAACTATATTTTTATTACTTAATATATATAAGGTATATTTATATCCCTTTTTGTGTTAATATCCTGTTGAGGTAGTTAAAAAATAATGAGGTATTCAAAATGATAAGGAAATACTTAATTTTACTTATGCTATGCCTATTTGCAACATCTGTTAATGCTGATACAAGCAATACTGTAAAGCCAGAAAAGTACACCAAGCGTGATTATATTCAAATGTTAAAAGACTATACAATAGAATGTAATAAAAAACTTGATAGCATTGATAATGAGTACTATCCTAAAATAAGAGAAATAAGAAGTTCCTTGCAAAAAATGGATGAGCAAAAACATTCAATTTATATGAAATATAGTTTGTGCGAAGAAAATGCTTCGTGGAAAGAATTGGCTAATGGACCTTGTGGGCATTTATTAAATAAAACAACATATCTTAGAACACAAAGTGGGTTTATTGTTGCAGATGATACATATGCAGTTAATAAATGTTTGGCAAAATTACCATCAAATCAAAAAGCAGGAGTATATTGCAAAAATGAAAAAATTGCTTGGCAAAAATTTGAAAATAATTATAAGGCACTTGAAAAACAATTAAATTCTTTAGAAACAGAACGTAAAAATAAAAATAAAAAACTTATAGATGAAGCTACTGAATATGCTCAAGAACTTAAAAACCAATGTATAAAAACTTATCCTATGAGAAATTATTGGCTAGATTATTGCAAAGATTTGTCTATTACAACCAAATAAGATAGTATAATTTGTTATAATTAAAGGTGGGTTGAAATGAATATTATAAAAAAATTAAAGACAATATTTGATAGTTTTATTGATAAAAGTGAGTCCTTAACTATGGCTCAAACAAAAGAAAATAAAAATACTTTTGATAAAAATGGTCATTGCATAAGATGTAATAAACTAAGCTCATTAGATGAATTTGGGTATTGTTCCGACTGTGCTGCAATAAAAAAAGCTATCGAAACGATAACTAGTATAGAACATCGAATAGCAAAAGACACGGATTACCTATATCAAACAGTGAAAGAAGCTAACACGTATAATTATTCCAAACTTGATATAGAAAATGCGGAATTGATTAGTAATCTTAATGGTGTAGAAAAAAAGTTTTTAGAATATATGGAAGCTAAACCTGCTAATAGTTTTGAACTAGCTGGCTACTGGATATATGAACATTTTATAGATTGCAATTACTTAATATCAAAACTAATTAAGAACGGGTATCTCGAAATAAGTGAATATAAAAGTTTATCTATAATGACAACAGATGAGCTCAAAAACATACTAAAAAAAGCAAATCTTAAAATAGTAGGAACTAAAAAAGAATTAATACAAAGAATAGAAGAAAATTTAAATGAAGATGAAATCAAATCAATGTCTGAAAATAAAGAAAAGTTTTTTGTGCTTACAGCAAAAGGAAAAAATATTTTACAAGGAGAAAAAACTGTAATAGCAAAAGATATTGATTTTGAGAAAAACTGTTATAATTTAATTTTGAATAATCGTTTAGACGAAGCGTATAAACTAGTATGCGAGTATGAAAATAGCAAACTCACTCCTAGAGGTATAAATTGCGACTGGAACAATACAAAAAAGACATTTCATTTATATATTGATACAGAGTTACCGTTTAAACTACCAAAATGTTTAGAAAAATATGAAAAAGAGGTAAAAGCAACAGCAATATATACACAAATGATGGGTGCAGGGGAAAAGAAAGCTAAAAGTTTTTTTGTTAATCACTATAAAATTGATTTTGACAAAGAAATACTGGACAAAGTATTTCACGCACTTTGTTTTGTTGCAATGGGAGTAGAATTACCAGAAGATTTCAACATTGAGAATATAGAAGAAAAAATAGAAGCTGACAAAAACTTGCCTAAAAGTTATTTTGAAAACTTATCTACTGAAAAATTTATAGAGCAATTAAAAAAAAGAGTTACAAAATGCAGGCTATGATTTGCAAAAATTGCAATATGATGAACTCAAGGATGGTACTTGTAATTTTATGTATGAAGATATGCAAATTGGAAGAATAAAATTTGGTAAAAAAAGCTCAAGTATGCAGATTATGTCGCTTGATTTTGTTGACTGGTTAAAAAATGAAACAATGGAAACATATTTAGATAATATCCCAAAATGGATTAAATATTTAAAAGAAATAAAGGCTGAAAGAGAAAAATATGGAATATAATAATATAACAAGGATAATTGAAGCTAAAAAGACTGGTGAAAAAAAATTATATTTCTACAATTCATCAGGAGAGAAAGTTACAACAGAAAACTTTGTAAAAGATTACTATGAAAAATCAGGTTATAGTGTTATGCGAGCGGAATGAACAATTAAGAGAAGCACAAATAAATTGGATTAAGTTCTTATTAAATAAGAATACTTTAACATATATTGTTAGAGTGAAAGAAATCTAACGAATTTGTCTAGCAATAATATCAGCTACAATTTGCTGTGCTTCTGTTTTAGCTTCAAGTGTTGGTGATAAACTCATTGTCTTTTCAATGGGTTTTTCACCTATTGTATTTTTTATAAACTAAACTAACTCTAATAATATATAAAATATATTATTATTTATTTATCTAAAAAAAATATAATGATTAAATAGTAATAATAATACCTCATACTTAAGTTGATTACAAACAATATTAATTGCTTTTAAAAAATACAATACAACTTCATTATGTTTTATTATATACTTTATTAAAATATTGGATAATATATTATCTAAATATTGATTTTTACTAAATTTGGTATAATATATTATCTATGAATAATTTTTTATTTAACCTTAAAACTCCTAATGATATAGTGCGTGAATTGGCTGAGAAAATTAAGCAGCATAGAAAAAAGCTTAAAATTTCTCAGGCACAACTTGCTTCTAAATCAGGTGTTAGTCTTGGTTCTATTAAAAGGTTTGAATCCAAGTATGAAATTTCATTGAATTCTTTTATAAAAATTCTAATTGCTCTTAATTTAGAGCAGGATTTAGAAAATTTGTTCACACAAAAAAGCTACAACTCAATTGATGAGGTTATAAATGGATAACTATAAATATTTAAAAGTTTTTTATAATTATATTTTAGTTGGTACTCTTGCAAAAACCCCTAATAGAGTTGTAGCTTTTGAATATGATTCAGATTGGTTGAATAAAGGGTTTAGCATTTCACCTTTTAGTTTACCGCTCATCAAGAAAGTTTTTATTCCAAAATATGATCCATTTGGTGGTTTATTTGGAGTTTTTAACGACAGTTTGCCTGATGGTTGGGGACGATTGTTAGTTGACAGATTGTTTTTGAAAAATAAAATTAACCCTGCTCAAATAGATAACCTCAATAGACTTGCTGTTGTACAAGAAAGTGGTATGGGGGCTTTAACTTATAAACCAAAACATAGATTTGAATCAGAAAATAACATTTCTGATCATGATATTCTTGCTCAAGAGTGTTCAAAGATATTAGAAACGCAAAATTCAGAAAATTTGGATGAACTTTTTTTCTTAGGTGGCTCATCGGGTGGTGCAAGACCAAAAATTTTGACATCTATTGATAATGAGGATTGGATTATTAAATTTCCGTCATCACCTGATCCTAAAAATATAGGAGAAAAAGAATATCAATATTCCTTATGTGCAAAATATTGCGGAATAAATATGACTGAGACAAGACTTTTTCCATCTAAAATTTGTTCAGGATATTTTGGAATAAAAAGGTTTGACCGTAAAAATGGTAAAAAAGTTTATATGGTATCAGTTAGTGGACTGTTAGAGACGAGTCACAGGCTTCCTAATCTTGATTATAACACATTGATGAAATTAACACTTGAACTAACAAGAAATTATCAGGATATTGAACAATTATTCAGACTAATGTGCTTTAATGTGTTTGCAAACAATCGAGATGACCATTCAAAGAATTTTTCTTTCCTTTATGATGATACAAAAAACGAATGGCACTTATCTCCAGCCTATGATTTGACTTACAGTTTTTCATTTAATGGAGAACACGCAACCACAATTAATGGCGAGGGTAAAAATCCGACCATAGATGATATCCTAGCAGTGGCAAAAAATATAGGACTCAAGGAAAAATTTGCAAAAGATATTGCATTAGATATTCAAGAAAAATGCTCAAAACTATTTAATTAATCTTATCTTTTTGTTTTTTTTAATCTTTAAATAGAAGTTTATTTATATTAATCTTTAATACCTCATATATCGTATAATTTTTCTCTAAAGACTTTTTTCTGCCAACATAAAATTTATAAGACGATTTTTTGAATATGAATAAATTTCACTAGCATTGAGAATCATCTTTTTGGTTTCATAATTAGTAGAATTATACCAAAGATTTTCATCAATCAAAAAATAAAAACATCTTATTTTACCATCATCATATATATTTTTTATATCTTTTATTAGTTTTGTAGTTTGTATTGTTATAATATAGTCATTTACACTCTGTTTTACTTCTTTACTATATTTTAAAAAATAGTTCCATTATTATTTTCATATACAACTTGAGATTCTTCTAGTAATATTAAACAATACATGTCAATACAATAAAAAATATTACTAACCCAAATACTAATTGCTTTGTAGAAACTATAGTATATTTTAACAAGGTATTCTTTTTTCTATTTATTCACTTATTTTATCAGACATATTATATGTCCTAATATAAATTTATATTTAATGCACGAGATAACTTAAAAATTACAGTTAAAGTTACATCTCGTTTACCATTTTCAATCATTCCAATATGAGACCTTGAGATGGAGGATAAAAAAAATAGCTCTTCCTGAGACAATCTTTTTTCGGAATAACTTCAACTTTCTTCTAATTTCTTTTTGAAAAGTCTTGCACATAATTTTATTTTTTTATATACTACTAAGAGCGTTTGCCACTATTAGAGTCAAAAAACGTTAAAATAATTATATATTCAGATGAATGATGATTTAAAAATTTTTTTATAGTTGGCAAAGAAATTAACAATAATTTTAACTATCTTTTTGGAAAACTTGATAAAAATATAAACAAAAAAATCCTGATAATTTATAACTATTTAAAAGCGATAAATGACCTTTCACTTGATTTAAAAAGTGATATAAATGAATCTTATAAACCTCAAGATTAATATAAACTATAACAAATTCGACCATTGGGTGGATGTTTGAAATCATACAAATGTTGTATTTTAATAGTATAAATTAAAGTGAGGGGTAGGTAGGTAAAAGGTTTTGAGTATAAACGGATTGGATACAATATTAAATAGAATGCAAGATATTGAACGTCAGTTTGATGTGTTAAGTAGTGCTTTTAATAATATAGTAGGTGAAAACGATGCGTTTAATGTTTCTAATGTGCGAGAAGTTGAAAATAAACAGGATTTTCAACAAATATTGAATGCAAAAGAACTTATCGAGGAAGCTCAAAATAGTAGTTTAAACAATGATGAGAGTTATATAAACCTAAACGGATATAGTGGGATAACAAACAATAATCGTTCAAATACCCTCACAAGCAAAACTCGGATTAACGAGTTAATTGATGAATATTCGCAAAAATATGGTCTTGATAGTGATTTTGTAAAAGCAGTAGTTAAACAAGAATCAGGATTTAACGAAAAAGCAACATCAAAATGTGGTGCAATGGGTTTGATGCAGCTTATGCCTGGAACCGCAAAGGCATTAAATGTAGCTGACCCTTATAATGCACGTGATAATATTGAAGGTGGTGTTAAATATTTAAAAGGACTAATGGATAGGTTTGATGGCGATATGAAATTGGCACTTGCAGCATATAATGCAGGACCGAATGCAGTTAAGAAGTATAATGGTATCCCACCATATAATGAAACACAAAACTATGTAAAAAACATAATGTCAATGTATCAAAGGATTCAGTCGGGAGGTGAATTATGATATCAAAAGGCATGGAAATAGCGTCAAAGGGTATGAATGCGTTAATTGATTTTAACGATACTATTGCAAATAATATAGCAAATGTTAACACTTCAGGATTTAAACGAGCAGGGTTAACGTTTAAGAATATATATGATAGTGCAGTTGAGAAGGTTAATTTAACAAAAAACCCTAAATATGCAGAACATAAACATTTAGGTTATATTTCCATGGGGTCAAAGGTAAACACGCTTACAAATGAGTTCTCACAAGGTGCATTGAATAGAACTGGCAATCCTCTTGATATAGCTATTGAGGGTGATGGTTTTTTTAAAACTATGAGTCCTGATGGTAAAATCACTTATACTAGAAATGGAGCATTCAATATTAATAATAAAGATATGCTTGTTGATGAAGAGGGTAATTATGTATTGGATGTTTTAAATAAACCTATAAAAATAGATTTGAAACAAGGAAATTTGCGGACTCGTGGTGATATCATTATTGGTGAAGATGGGCAGATTGAATTGAATATGGATAATACAAGGTTGCAACTTCAAAAGCTAGCGATTGTAGATTTTCAAAATAAAGAAGATTTAAAATCTGTTGGGCATTCACGTTATGTGCCAAGTGATATTGGGGTTAATCCTGAGTTAAAATCAGAAAAATTTACGATTCAACAAGGAGCAATTGAAACATCAAACAGTAATATTATTCGTGAAATGGTTAATATGATAAATGTTTCACGCAATTATGAAAGTTTATCCAAATTTATGAAAACGGAATCTGATAATTTAAGTCGTGTTATAAATTTGGCACGGGTTAATTTGTAAAAAAGTAATTTAAAAAAGGGGAAAGAATGCAAGGAGGTAAAAGAATTTCAAATGGAAACACCAAATACTTCGTGTCATCCTGAAAAAGTAAAAAAGAAAGAAAACAAAGGAATAATAAAAGTAAATAACAAATGCGAATTAAAACTATAAATAATATAAATATATTTAAAGCCCTTCGGGCGGAGTTACTTTTTGTGGACAAAGTAACCAAAACCGCAACCCGATTTGTCCCTCACATTCTCACTAAACTCAACTCGAGCCTGAGTAAATCGCATTGGTCGATGTCTAATGCTCAAACAAACTTGGCTTTGACGTTGTCGCATTAGCGGATTTCCGGACGGGCGAAGTCCCGGTGAGCGAGTAACCGAAGCCGACAGCCCGAAGGGCAACAGGCGAAGTTTTTCGAGCTTGAAGGAAACCCAAGACAGTGATAATTGTTCGTGGCTGCGTATGGGTTGCAATTATTGAATTTATCACAAAATATTAATAAAGGAAGGGAAAGAAAAATTGATAAAAAGGAAAAATAACAAAGAATTGAACTATTCCATAGGGTTGCAAGGGGGCGAAGCCCCCTTGCACTAACCAAGGTTGGAGAAATAAATGGTTGTTGGGAAAAAGCAAAAACTACACCTAGTTTCGCCCCAACCAACGTGAAATTAATAACAAACTGATAAGATGTTCACATAAATTCACCATGATGAAAGAAAAAATAAAATGAAAGGTTCAAAATAAAAAATGTTAAGGTCACTAACAACAGCAGCAACAGGTATGATAGCACAGCAAAACAATTTGGATATTGTTGCAAATAACGTAGCGAATGTAAATACAACGGGTTTCAAAAAAGTTCGTGCGGAGTTTCAGGATTTGTTATCAACAGCACAAAAAACTCCTGGAGCAATGCTTACACAGGGTACTTATCAACCTGTTGGCGTCGAAATAGGTTTGGGAGTGAAAACAGCTGCCACAACAAGAATATTTACCCCAGGAGTTATTCAAAGTACAGGGAATCAAACTGATGTGGCTATTGAAGGTGAGGGTTTTTTTCAAATAGTGAGAACAGATGGCACAATTGCATATACACGTGATGGTTCATTTAAGATAGATGCTCAAGGCCAGTTTTGTACAGCAGACGGACTTCTTATACAACCACAAATAACAATCCCTCAAAATTATAATGAAATAACTATAACGCCAGATGGTAATGTATGTGTAAAACAAGGAAACGAAAATGAACAAACAATAGTTGGTCAAATACAGCTTGTTAAGTTTCAAAATCCTTCAGGGCTTTTGTCAATAGGTCATAACCTTTTTGTTGAAACCCCTGCATCAGGAACTCCAATTGCTGGAACTCCTGGGGAAGATGGGTTAGGTTCTTTGCAGCAAACTTATTTGGAAGGTTCAAATGTGCAAATTGTTGAAGAACTAATCAATTTGATTAAGGCTGAACGTGCTTTTGAGTCAAATTCTAAGGTCATTACAGCTTCAAGTGATATACTTCAACAAACTAATCAAATTGTTTAATTTAAATTAAATATTTAGGATAAGATTTATGGGGAAAGGGTTTATAAAAAAGTTAAATATACTAAATCTAATATTTTTAATGATGTTAAGTTTTGCTTTGTCTTCAAATATCTTATTTGCAAACACATTAACCGTTGATGATATTGAAAAACAAATTATAATGACTGTTACAAACGAACTAAAATTAAAAGGTTATGAAGATGTAAATGTAAGTGTGTTAAATATGCCAATATTGTCATTATATAGTAAAAATGGTGTATATAAAGTAGTTGTATCAAAAGGTAATAACGGTTTAAATCAAAGAGAATTTAGGCAGGTTAGGATATTAAAAAACGGAATGCCTGTTAAAACTTTTGGTGTACCACTTGAGATTAAAGCTTATAAATATGTGCTTTGTGCGAATGATACAATAACAAAAGAAAGCCCTATAAGTTATAATAATGTATATGTAAAACGTGTAAATGTAAGCAAATTTCAAGATAATGTGCTTGATAAAAAGAGTTTAAACGGTGAAATAATAGCGAATAAAATGTTTCGACGAGATGAAATTATTGATAAACGTTTTGTAAAGTATAAGCCCGATATTTCAAAAAATGATAAAATAGAAGTAATTTTCAAAAATTCAAACGGACTATTTATATCTGTTGATGCAATAGCTTTAACGAACGGAAATATAGGTGATTTAGTTAATGTAAAAAATAGCGTATATAATAAAATTTATACAGGAAAAGTGGTAAGTAAAAATAGAGTACAAATTGAGATTTAGTGAGATGAAAAGAATAAATAGAAAACAAAACTTTATATCAGGAATAATTTTAACAATTTTAGTGATAAATATAGGAATAATGGCAAAAAGTGAGTCTTTATATTATATGCAAGCGAGTCAAACAGGAGGATATTCTGAGCCAAAATCTTTATATGGTTCAGTTCGTGCAAGATCTTTGGGTGACTTGCTTACAATTGCTTTAGATGAAAGTGTTACATCAAATGATAGTTTACAATTTTCATCATCTCGTGATTCAACTACTGTAGATAATTTTACAAATTTAATAAATCGACTTTTGCCTGGTAAGATATTTAATAATAATATAAACAATTATGGTGGGTCAAATGAAGTTTCAAGTAATACTTCTACATCGAGGGCTCTAAACTTTAAGAATAATGTAGCTGTTCAGGTTGTTCAAGTTATGCCAAATGGCAATCTTGTTGTGCAGGGTAAAAAAACAATAATGAGTGCAAACGAGCGTATGGATTTGCTTGTAAGTGGGATAGTTGATCCGCGTTGGATAAGCAATGCTGGTGTTGTGAGTTCAAAAAATGTAGCTAATTTGCAATTTGCAATGTCATCACAGGGTTCAACTTCTCGTGGTGGCAACGAGGGTATAATAAACCGTGCAATACGTTATTTGTTCTAAGTCAGATTGTATAAAAAAAGAAAAAAGGAACGATGAAAATAAAAGGAGATATAAAAATTTCAAATGAAAACAACAGATGCAACCCATATGCAGCCGCGAACAATTATCACTTGGCAAAACATTGTCAAAGGGTCGACTGTTTGAGTGCGAAGCACGAGTTTAGGCTGTTTGGGTTGAGCCTAGTGAGAATGTGAGCGGCAAATCGGGTTGTGGTTTTGTGCAACTTTTGACACCAAAAGTTGCCCCGTCCGGAGGACATTAAAATTAAATATATTTTTTAACAAGCTTTGTAGGATAAAGATAGAATGAAAACTAAAATACAAAAACTAATAAGTATAACATTAATAGCAATTAGTATACTATTAATAAATCAAACTAATACACTTGTTGAAAGTGCGACAGTTCGTATAAAGGATGTTGCACACGTTCAGGGGGTGCGAGATAATCAATTAGTAGGTTATGGTGTAGTTGTAGGGCTTCAAGGAACAGGTGATAATTCTCGTTCAACTCAAATAACAAACCAGTTAATGTTGCAGAATTTAGGAACAGTAATTGAACAATCAAATTATATTCAAAAAGGTTCTTCAGCAGCAGTAATGGTTACAGCAACAGTTGGTCCTTTTGCAAAAAACGGTGATAAAATTGACTTAACTGTTTCAACAATGGCGGATGCAAAAAGCTTGGAGGGAGGTGTTCTTGTAATGACTCAACTTCGTGCTCCGAATGGTGAAGTTATAGCAACAGGTCAAGGACCAGTTTCAGTAGGTGGTACATCTGCACAAGCAAACGGTACAAGCAAACGCACATCAATCACTACAACAGGTCGTGTGCCAAATGGTGGGATTGTTGAACGTGAAATATACACTCAAATTGGTGATGACACAAGTGTCACTTTGACTTTAAATAAAACAGATTATACCTTAACTGCACGTATTGCTCAAACAGTTAGTGATCTTATTGCACCTGCAAGAGCAGTTGATGGGAGTAGTATAAAAATAACCGTACCTCCAAAGTTTCAAAATAATCGTGTCGGTTTTTTGTCAATTATTGAAAACTTGCGTGTTGATCCATCAGTTGAACGTGCAAAAGTTGTTGTTAATGAACGTACTGGAACAATAGTTATTGGTAATGAGGTAAAATTAATGCCAGCTGCGGTTGCTCATGGTGGAATAACTGTTTCAATATCAACATTAAATGAAGTAATCCAGCCAAATCCCTTTACAATGGGTGGAAGTGCTGTTGGGGTCTCAAATTCTGAAATAGATATTGAAGAACAAGGTGGAAATCTTGTTGAAATAAAAGCAAATTCAACATTAAACGACCTTGTTAAAGCTTTAAATACAATTGGAGTAAAACCAATAGACTTGATATCAATACTCCAAGCGTTGAAAGAAGCAGGGTCATTAAAAGCAGATATTGAGATAATATAAATTTAACAATAAGTCCATATTGGCAATTAAAGGAATAAATATGACCAATATTACAACACAAATATCGCTAACAAATCATTCCGTGAGCATGGAAAATGCTGCGGTTGATGAAATATCAAAACTCAAATCACAAAAAGAACAACTTAAAAAAGTAAGCCAAGAATTTGAAAGTTTATTTATTTCAAAAATGTTGGAAGTTTTAGATAAAACTGTTGAACGTGATGAAGGTTCTTTTGCTTTGGGTGGTGGTGATTATTTAAAGAATTTTAAATCATACTTCCACATGGAACTAGGTCGTGAAATGGCAGCAAATGACAGGACAAGTTTTGGATTTGCTAAACAAATTTATCAACAAATGGAAAAATATGTGCAAGATGATAAAAATGGAGAAGTTATTTAGAAATAATAGGGATAAAAAATATGGGTATTCAATCGGTTCAAAATAATCAAGGTGTAAACCTTTTACAGTATATAAGTGCAAAAAATGCATTTCAAAATATAAATACTAATAAAAAAGATTATAATAGTGAAATAAATCAAAATAAAGAAGTTCAAAATACTTTTGATGATAAAAATATGGTTTCAAAAATTAATACACAGGAGGTTAAAAACTATGCTTCTCAAATGAATGAAAATTTAACTGATGATGATATTAAATACGGTCTTGTATATGGAAGAAGTGTAATTGCTGATTATATTGCTTAAAAAATTAAAAGAGAAACTATTATGTTACAAAAACTTGATGAAATAAGTATTATTATAAAAAAACAAATAGATATTTATAAAAATATTAAAGATTTGTATAACGATAAACGCAATATACTTATTGCGGGGGATTTAACTTTGCTTGAAAAAACGGATAATGAAATTATAATAAAAGCAAGTGAGGTAAATAAATACGAAATTAAACGTCAAATAATATGTAATGAGTTGGAAATAAATCAAAATGGCGGCAATTTAAGTGAAATAATTAACTATGCAGTAAATAATAGTTATGATGCACAAAATTTTATAAATATGAAAGAAACAATAAATAGTTTGGTTGATGAAATAAAAGAGCTTGATAAAATAAACCGTGCATTGATTTCAAAAACAAGTGAAATTATAGGAAATACAATAAAAATAATAACAAATAATGCATATATAAATACCTGTGAATATAGTAATACAGGCAAAAAGATAGACAACAAAGGTCTTGAATTATCATCAATAATAGAAGAAGGGTAAACAGGAAGAAGATGTATTTACTTCAACGCTTAAAGCGGGGGGAATGCATAAAAGAAGGAAAAAGGATGATTGGACTTCAACGCTTGAAGCGGGGGAATGCATAAAAGAAGGAAATAAAAAATGTCATTATCAGCAAGTATGAATATAGGATTGGGTGCGTTAAACGTAAACCAGGCAGCTATAAACGTTGTATCAAATAATATCGCAAATATGAATACAGAAGGATATTCAAAACAACGTGTAGAGTTAGAAAATCTTAAAGGTTATAGTGCAATAGCAAATTCAGCAGGTAAAAGCAATTATATAGGCAATGGTGTTACAATAGCTAAAATTTCCACATATCGTGATATATATATGGATAGGAATTTTAGAAGTGAAAATACTCAATATAAGTTAAATGAAACTTTATATGAATATGCAAGTAACATTGAAACGATAATGAATGAATATGAAGATGGCGGGATAAAAAATGCTTTAGAAAAATTTTATGATGCTGCCCAAAGTCTAGCATCTGATCCTTCAAATAGTGTATATAGAACTAATTTTGCAACGCAAGCACAAAATGTTGGTAATGTTTTTAATAAGTTACATTCAAGTTTAAGCGAAAAAAGAACGGAAATAGTAGGCGATGTAAATGACCCTGGGAGTTTAGATTCATCAATGGTAGGAATTTCAGTCGAGGAAGTTAATGAAAAATTACAATCGTTAGCTGATTTAAACTATAAAATAATAATAGCTGAAGCAAAAGGCAACGGGTCAGCCTCTTTACGTGATGAAAGAAGTCGTCTGCTTGATGAAATATCAAGTCAAATTCCAGTTACTGTAACAGAAAATTCAAATGGAACAGTTAATCTTTATATGAATGATATGCGTTTGGTTAAAGGTGCAAAACTTGAATGTACACTTGAAGCCGAAGTTGGTGATGAGGCGACTCCTGCTATTATTAATGTCCTTGATGAAGAAGGAAATATAAAATTTGCTAATGTAAACGATAAAATTAATAGCGGACAACTAGGTGCATATTTGGAAATGGGGTCAAGTGAACCTAATACATTGTCATATTCTAATGTAATTTCCCAGTTAAATCAGCTTGCAAGTGGTTTTGCAAATGATTTAAATGCAATACAAAAATATTCAAATGGTGATATACAGGCTATGAAAATAGAAGTTGATCCAGCATCAGGCGAGTTAAAATTAGCTCAAGCAACGGAAGATTTATTTGTATCAAGTGATGGTAACCCAATTGACGCTTCAAATATTAAAATCAACGATGTCATTTTGTCAAATCCCAATGAAATAGCCGCTGCACGTGTTGATATAACTAATTATGACGAGTTTGAAGTCGGCAATAGTGACAACATAAAACTTATGATAGAAGCACGTGATACAAATAATCAAGATTTAAATAATACAAGTGTTGATAAATTCTTAACATCTATTGTTTCAAATATAGGGACAAAAACTGCAAATATTAAATCAGATTATGAAATAAGTCAAAGTACAAAAATGGTGGTTGAAAATGAACGTCAAAATAAAATAGGTGTAAATTTGGATGAAGAATTAATAGATTTGGTTAAATATCAAACAGGATATCAAGCAGCATCAAGAATTTTTAACGTTACGTCTGAACTTATGATGACGTTAGTTAATTTAGGAAAGTAAGTTAAAAAAGGAGTTGTTTTTTAATATGTTGACAAGAGTTACAAATATAGGACAAAATAACAATACTTTAAATCGTCTTACTTTATCTCAAAATAAATTTCTTGAAGTTCAAAACAAGTTAATGAGTGGTTATTCAGTAACAAAACCTTCAGATGACTCTTTAAATACTGGAAAAATACTAAGTTTAAGTCGTGAATTAAATGATATTGTGACATACCAAAGAAATATATCAACATCACAGGGTGAAATTGATACATCTGAAAGTGTGTTAGCTGAATTAGGTGATAAATTACTTCGTGGAAAAGACTTAGCTATTCTAGCTTCCAATGAAATAAATAGTGAAGAAAGTTTAATTGCTATAAAAAACGAAGTTAGTGAGCTATTGGAAACTGTTAAAAACTTTTCCAATACAAAATATAATGGTAATTATATATTTTCAGGTTTAAATACACAAACGTTAACCTACACTACGGATGACGATGGGAATATAACATATCAAGGTACAAATACAGGAAACTATAAAAGAGAAGTTAAAATATCAGATACAGCATCTGTAACAATAAATGTAGATGGAAAATCTATATTTGGCAGTTATGATGCAATAACGAACACAGGTAATGGTGCTTTAGGCACTTTGGGAAAATTTGTAGCATATTTAGAAGAAGACCCGCCAAATACAGATGGTGTGCGTGAGTTAATCGATGAGTTTGAAAATAATGCAAATGAAGCAACAAAAGCTCGTACTTTTTTAGGCACACAAGCTCAATTATTGGAAGTTCAAACAACTAATTTTACCAATAATGAAATTTCACTATCAGAACAAAAATCTAACTTAACCGAAGTTGACTTGGTCTCAGCAATATCGGATTTAATCGCACAACAATATGCATTGCAAGCTTCAATGCAGGCAGCTTCAAGCATACAAATGCCTTCACTTTTAAATTATATGTAAAAAAGCATTTATCATATAGTTTCGATGTTTTTTTTAATGCTTGTGGCACGTTAAGTTTTCATTAAGATAGGCTTTGATTATCTTTCTTATAATTTTTCCAAGTAGCAATATTTGAAATTGTGGAAGCCGCAAGTGCAACGCCTGAAAGGCAGGCGGCAATTATGCCGCCTTTGCGGTCAAATTTTTTCTTACCAAATGCATTATCCAATCCTCCAATCAAAGACATTAATGCTAGAGCTGATTGACTTATTTGTTTAAATATTAAATAATTTTTTGCTTTTTTATCATTTGTATTTCCAAAAATATCATCTATAGTTTCAGACGAACGCAAAGAGCCAATTAGGATAATTATTGCAGTACAAAAACAAAGTAATAATTTATTTGATTTTTTATATTCTTCAATAAACTTTTTTTCTCCATCCATTGCAAGAGAAGTACCACCTATCAAAGATGTAATATATATTGGTGCACATATAGGTTCCAATGGTGTTTTAAGTGAAAAATCATTTTTCTTATTTTGAGATTTGTTTAAAACTGCATTGTTATTTTGTCTAAAACTTATTTGTGATATTGTCATTTTGTTTGCCTTAAAAATTAATAGTTTTTACTTAGATACTTACAAGCATCAATAACAGCTTCACCAATTTTTTTCGCTGAACGGGTATTTAATCCTGCTTTAATAAAAGGTGCTATTTGTACAACTGTTTGTGAAAGTTCTCCTAAAGTTGAAGTAAAGGATTCTTCAACGGCTTTCTTTTTAATATACTCAGATAAACCTCGTGATGCTTCAATTGTACTATCAGTTATAAAATTGTTTATTTGTTCTGTATCTTCCAATCCCAAAGTTCTTGTCATTATATATCTATCTTCTGGCTTTAATTCGTATATATCAGCAATTTCTTCAACCATAAGTTTCCGTTGTTTTGGAGCTAAAGATAAATCAGCCAAAGAAGCAAATGGAACTAAAGAAAATGCTCCTCCTGTAGTTGCAGATGCAACAGTATAAGTATTAACAACAATTCTTGCTTCTTGTTCTTTTGGTGAAATTATCTCGCCTTTATCTTCTTTAATATATTCTTCAAGTATTGATAAATTATAACCAATTTCATATCCTAAACTTTTACTAACACGTCTAATAATTTTTTCATATTTACTTAATTTTTTTTCTTTTTGCTTTTCTTCTTCAGAGTCAAGCTCATTAAGATAATGTAAACTAGCTTCTGATGGAATACAAACAGGTGTAAGAACAGCATTATGTAAAGCCATTCTATCTATATATTTTTTAAATATATCCCAAGGTCCTCCAAAACTAAGTTTATCTTTTTGTGAAGCATGTTGATTATTCATCTTCATACCAAAACTTTGTTGTCGTTTCATGCCTATTTTATTTTTAGAAACTATATTTGTTTGTTTGTTTGTTAGCCCTAAATTAATACCATTGATTCTCATGCTCTTTTTCCTCCTATTTTAATTAAAACATGACCATTTACACTTATATAAAATACCTAAAAAAATAATTTGCTAGTTTGAAGAAAAATGTTAATGAACGTTTATAAAAAATCATTTTTGCTCGTCATACAATTTCTTTAAATATTCACCAGTGGAAGAGTTTTTGTTTGCATTAATTAAAATCCCATATTCCACACTATGTTTTTAACCATCCTTATTTTTATTCTCCTTTTTAAATTTTTCCTTTATTAATTTATCTATTCTTTTACCTGTAAATATATAACATGTATCATCAATTGACATAGTAAGTCCACCTAAACAAAATAAATATAAAAAAACATTATTAAAAGTGTCACTTTTTTGGGGGAAAATTTTCCAGTTTTTCTTTTTTAATATTATTGTAATTGGAATTGTACACAATCCCATTAAAATACCAAAAAATGGAATATGATGATTTTCAAAAAGCCCTGGATTAATTTTTCCCGTTGCTCTTGCCCAAATTGTGTCTTGTTTCAATTGGTGAACAACCATTGGATTATTTCGCCAATTAGGATATGCAAGATTAAACCCTTCTGCTTCATACTTAAGAAAGTCTGGAGCAGATGCCGGGTCATTATAAATTTTATAAGCATAATCATTATCTTGTTTGTGTCTTATATGTTCTCTGTATTGTTTTCTTTTTGCAGCTTTGTAATTTTCATCCGAACTGTGGAAAGAAAGATAATGAAAACTATTTATTTTCATTATTTAAAATCCCATCCCTCTTACAATATTTTTAATTTCAGGTACAAGATTTTCATATATTTTTCCTAATTCCTTTGCAGAATTTTCATTTAGGACAACCCTGCCATATTCTATAATCCCACGTCTACCTAATTCTATTTTAATAAGACTATTTATTCGATTATCACGTATAAGCGTTTTCATTATTGGTTTAATTTCATCTCGTATTAAATCATCTTGTGATTTTCTTGACACCCCTACCACATCTTTTGTAATAAGTGAAAATAAAGAACCTTTTATTATATTTTCTAAAGTTTTATCATCCATATTTCCCTTAGATTCAATAGCATGTTGAGCGACTTGCGGTATTACAATTTCAAGTCCTCTTGCCGCATAATTTGTTGCATCAGATTGAATAATTTCATTTGCTTCTTTTATAAAAAAGCCGACTCCTTTGGGCATATTTCGTACCATATCAGCTCCCAAAGTTTTTGCTGCAGTTTCTTTTAAATCGAAAGCGTGATGTTCTAAATCTAAAACACTTTCAAAACCATGCATTAACATTTGTGATGCTATTCCAGAGGCTACCTGAAGTAATTTATCTTCAACATTCATTTTGCCATTTTCATAATCTTTAACAAATGCCCATCCCATAGACTCACAAAGTGTTGCAGATAAAGCACCGTTACCGGCACGAACAGCACCTGAAACAGCAACATTACCGGCTCCGGCCGTTGTCATTGCGGCAGCTATATGTGCACCAAAACCGCACACATTCCATATTCCTTGTAATATGTTCATTCCGACAGTTGCCCCAGAAGCAAAATGTTTCCCAGCATGTATCATTCCGGCAACAGGATCGGCATCAAGTGTATCAATCAATCCTGCAAACATGCCCATTTCTGCAGTAATCAAGAAAGGTAAATCTGCTTTTGCCATACATAATTCTCCCATGACCGCAGAAATTCCTGCACAAATTAAAGCTGTTGTGTGTATGATTTTATGACAATCACTTTTTTGTGAACTTGTTATATGCTTTTTACCGCCAAAAGATACTTCATTCTTATTTTTAACATTAGTTTTATTTTCCGCTTCATCAACACTTAGAACTTCATCTATTTGCTCAATTGTTTCTTTTATATTTTCAACACTTGTTCCATTTTTTTCATAACTATTCTTTAAACCACTATTTATAAATTTTAACTCATCAACATAAGCCGATTTTATAAGTTTTAATAAGCCTATTCCTCTATCGTGTTCATTTAATTTTGATGAATTTTTTATAAAATCATATATTTTTTTAGAATGTTCCAGCCTTATTTTATTAGCATTTGCAACATCAGTAAACTTTACAGGATAAAACTTAGAATCTAAGACAAGGGGATTTGTAGAAGTTCCAAAATTTTGATTAGTTTTTTGTTTTTTTAATTTAGTTTTTTGCCCATTAAATTTGCCCATTAAATTTGTCCATTAAATTTG
>CALUYS010000017.1 GCA_944325065.1 Candidatus Gastranaerophilales bacterium
AGAGCAATAATACATTCCGATAGAGGCTCTCCATTTACATCTATTGATTACAAGAATTTGTTAGAATATTTTGGAGTTAACCCAATCAATGTTATTACCTGCTAATCCAAAAGATAATGCTGTGATTGAGAATTTTTTCGGATATATGAAAGATGAAATTTACAATACAAATAGAAAACAGTGGGGGAAAAATATAATAACGCCATTGAATACAGAAATTATCTGTTAGCGAGTTAATTGTCCTTTTTGGATTTTCTTCAAGCCTAAAGCACTTCGCCTGTGGCTATTTGGGCTGTCGGCTCAGACTTTTTGTTTTCCGAGTCTGGGGCAAACTTCATGGCACGGCACCCGTCCGGAAATCCACTTACAACCCTATGAAGCTGTACGTTTTTTTGTTAACATTTTTATCACTTGTCATGCTAAACTTTACAAATCGAACACTAGCTAAAGTACAAACGTTATGAGCCTGTATAACAAGCGAAGCGGAATGATTTAACAAAAAAAGGAAGAAGTAAAATAAACTTCTTCCTTTTAATCAATATTTTAAAGCTAATATTAAAAATTCAAACCACCTTGACGAGCAGCTTCAGCGAGAGCTGCAACACGACCGTGGTATAAAAATCCGCCGCGATCAAAAACGACATCTTTAATACCTTTTTCTAAAGCTCTTTTAGCAATAGCTTCGCCAACAATCTTAGCAGCTTCAACGTTACCACCGTGTTTTAATTGTTGTTTAAGTTCTTTATCATTTGATGAAGCAGAAACCAATGTAACACGGTTAACATCATCGATAACTTGAACTGAGATATGTTTCAAAGAACGATAAACAGCCAAACGAGGGCAATCTGGAGACCCTGAAATTTTTACTCTAATACGAGAATGACGTTTACGTGTTTGCTCTTTACGATTAACTTGTTTTATCATAATCTATAGTACCTTTCAATTTTATTAACTCAAGCCTAATTTTGTATAATAAACAAATAGGCTTATACTAGCTTAAAACTACTTTTTACCTGCTTTACCAGCCTTACGACGGATATATTCACCTTCATAACGAACACCTTTACCTTTATAAACTTCAGGCGGGCGTTTTGAACGGATATTAGCAGCTACATCACCAACTAACTGTTTGTTAGTACCTTTAACAGAAATTTTAGTGTTAGCTTCAACTTCTATTTTAATACCCTGTGGTGGGTCAACAACAACAGGATGGGAATAACCCAATTGCAAGTTTAAAGAAGTCCCTTGCATATTAGCACGATAACCAACACCTTGTATTTCAAGACGCTTAACAAAACCTTCTTTAACACCGTGAACTGCATTATTTATCAAAGTTCTTGATAAACCATGTAAAGAACGACTTCTGCGTTCGTCATTTATACGTTTAACAATAATCTTATTATCTTCTTTTTCTAAAATAATTTCAGGACAAACAACAACTTCCTCAACTCCTAGAGGTCCTTTTGCTATTATTTTTTGCCCGTCAATCTTTATTTCAACACCATCTGGTATTAAAATAGGTAATTTACCAATACGTGACATTTTATTATTTCTCCAATCTCATTATTTAAATTACTTAATTACCAAACATAGCATAAAACTTCGCCGCCTAAGTTAGCCTTGCGAGCTTTTCTGTCAGTTAATAAACCGCTACTTGTTGAAACAACAGCAACACCTAAACCACCCATTACTTTTGGTAAATCTTTACATTTTGAATAGATACGTAAACCAGGTTTTGAAACACGTTTCAAATTTTTAATAACAGGTTTGTTTTGCATATCATATTTTAACTCAACTGTCAATATTTTATGATTTTTATCGTTAACTGTCTCTGAAAAGTCAACAATAAAACCTTCTTCTTTTAATAGTTTTGCTAACTCAACTTTTAATTTAGAACTTGGCATTGCAACATCAACATGATGAACAATATTTGCATTCCTAATACGAGTTAACATATCAGCTATTGGATCTGTTGTCATTTTTAAATTCCTTTACAATTTTTTGTCTACTTACTAAAATGGTAATCTAGCAGTATAGATAAAAACCAAAGGCATAATTATAATCCTGATTTTTATAAATACAAACTTTTTATAATTTTAAATTACCAACTTGATTTTGTTACCCCAGGCAACAAACCACGATGAGCCATTTCACGTAAATGAATACGGCATAAACCGAAATCACGGTGATATCCGTGTGGACGCCCACATATTGAGCAACGATTGTGCAAACGAACTTTTGGATATTTCCCTTTTGCAGCCAACGCTTCTCTTTTTAATTCTTTATCTATCATTGCTTTTTTAGCCATTTACATTATTCTCCTTACTTTCTAAACGGCACGCCTAATTCAGTTAACAAAGCACGTGCTTCATCATCTGTATTTGCTGTAGTTACAATTGAAATATCCATACCTTGCACAGCATCAATTTCATCATAACCAATTTCAGGAAATAAAGACTGCTCTTTTAAACCAAATGTATAATTTCCACGACCGTCAAAACTTTTATTGGAAATACCACGGAAGTCACGTATACGAGGTAAAACAACCGCATTTAACTTTTGCAAGAAATCATACATACGCTCTTGACGCAATGTAACAGTTGCACCAACTGCCATACCTTCACGCAACTTATAAGAAGCAATTGATTTTTTAGCACGTGTTATAACAGCTTTTTGACCAGCTATTTTTGTCAATTGTTTTACTAATAAATCAACCATCTTAGAATTATGAGAATGTTCACCCATTCCCATATTTATAACTATTTTATTTAACTTTGGAACCTGATGCCGATTTTTATACCCAAATTTTTCCATTAAGGTATTGACAACTTCCTCGTTATATCGTTTTCTTAAATCCTTAGTTTCTGTCATTTTCTTATATCCTTAAATATCAAGTTGTTCACCACATTTTTTGCAAACACGAACTTTTTTACCATCAACAATCTTATGCGACAATCGTGTTGGCTTTTCACATGATAGACAGTACAACATCACATTTGAAGAATCCATAGGTGCTTCAACTTTAATCAATCCACCCTGAATCCCAGCCATTGGGTTTGGTTTTGTTGCTTTTGTGACCATGTTGACACCTTCAACAACAACCTTTGAAGTCGATGTAATAACTTTTTTAATATTGGCAACTTTACCTTTATCCTTACCAGCTAAAACAACAACACGGTCTCCTGTTCTAACATGTATATTTTTTCTAACTTGTGCCTTTTTCATTTCTTTCATCTCCTCAGATTACCTCAGGTGCAAGAGATATAATCTTCATAAAGTTCTTTTCACGAAGTTCTCTTGCTACAGGTCCAAAAACACGAGTTCCACGAGGATTGCCGTCTTTGTTTATTATAACTGCAGCGTTCTCGTCAAAACGAATTACTGAACCATCTTCTCGTTTTATATCAGCTTTTGTTCGGACTACAACAGCCTTAACCACTTCTGATTTTTTAACCGTCATATTCGGACTTGCTTCCTTAACAGTAGCTGTGATCACATCACCTACAGCTGCATATTTTTTGTTACTACTACCCATAACATGAATACATAACAATTCTTTAGCACCTGTATTATCAGCAACAGCTAATCTTGTCTCTTGTTGTATCATTTTTATTTTTCCTTATCTTAAATATTTAATTAAAGACTAAAAAACTATTTAGCAGCCTCAACTACTTCAACAACTCTCCAACGCTTATCACCTGATATTGGCTTTGATTCAATAACTCGAACAATGTCACCATTGTTACATACGTTATTTTCATCGTGTGCTTTATAATTTTTAGTTGTTTCAATAATTTTTTTGTATTTTTTATGAGGTGTATACTCTGAAACAGCAACCACTACAGTTTTATCCATTTTATTGCTAACAACTACACCTTGCTTTTCTCTTTTAGGCATTTTCACTTACCTCACTTGCTTGAGCTAATTTTTTTTCACCAATAACTGTTTTAATTCGAGCAATTATATTTTTAGTTTTTTTAATTTGAGCTACATTTTCAAGTTTGTTTAAAGATTTTTGAAACTTAAAATTAAACAACTCTTTTTTATAATCAATAATCGCTGAAGTTAATTCGTCAATTGATTTTTCACGCATTTCTTGCAACTTCATCATTTTCACCTTTTTCAATTATCTTAACTTTAATTGGTAACTTTTGTGCCGCCAATTTTAAAGCATTCACTGCAACATTTCTATCTGAATATTCCAATTCAAATAAAACACGACCAGGCTTAACAACCGCAACCCAATATTCAGGGTTTCCCTTACCTTTACCCATACGAGTTTCAGCAGGTTTTGCTGTAATTGGCTTATCTGGAAATATTTTAATCCAAACATTACCACCACGCTTAATTTCACGAGTCATTGCTCGGCGTGCTGCTTCTATTTGACGACTTGTTATCCAAGCTGGATCACAGGCAATCAAACCATATGTACCAAATTCTAATTTAGTACCACGAGTTTCATGACCTTTCATCCGACCTTTCATTCTTTTACGATATTTCGTTTTTTTAGGCATTAACATTGTTATTTGCTCCTAATTTCATTATTCTTGTGTTTCAATATTTCTTCTTTTTCCACGACGACCGTTCGGGTTAGAATTATTTTGACTGCGGTTTTCTTGGAAATTACTAGAAACTTTTTTAAATTTAATATTTTGGTCAGCTTTTTCACCAGGCATCAACGGTCCTTTGTAAATCCAAACCTTAACGCCTATTTTACCCATTATAGTATCAGCTTCAATAAAACCATAATCCACATCAGCACGCAATGTTTGAAGTGGAATACGACCTTCTTTAGCCCACTCTGAACGTGCTATTTCAGCACCGCCCAATCGTCCTGACACCATAATTTTAATACCTTGAACTCCTGACCTCATTGTGCGTTGCATTGCCTGCTTCATAGCACGACGAAATGCAATACGTTTTTCCAATTGTAATGCAATTTGCTCTGCCACCAATTGTGCATCAGCATCAATTTTAGCAACCTCAACAACATCCAATGTCACGTTCTTCGATATTAACTTAGCAACAGCAGCTCTCATTTCCTCAATACCCTGACCGCCACGACCAACTACAATACCAGGCTTAGCTGTAACAACTGTTATCAAAACATTTGAAGCCTTACGAGCTATTAATATCTTTGAAATACCTGCTGTATATAACTTTTTCTTTATAAATTTACGTATTTTAGCATCTTCAGCCACAAATTGAGGATATTCCTTAGTTGCAAACCAAGTACTTGCCCAAGGCTGTATTATTCCTACTCTAAATCCTGTCGGATGCGTCTTTTGTCCCAATTTGGTTCTCCTTTTATTTTATTTTCATTACTTTCAAAGTTAAATGAGATGTACGCTTAAATCTCTTATACATCCTACCTTGTGCACGAGGACGAGCTCTTTTATAAGTTACGCTTTCATCTGCAAAAATTTCAGAAATCTTTAAGTCGCTTCTCCCAACACCCAATTTCTCATTAGCATTAGCAATAGCTGCAATCAAATTCTTCTCAACAACTTTCGCTGCAAAATAAGGCATAAATTTTAATATCTTTATAGCTTCGTCACAAGATTTGCCGCGTACCTCATTTATTACACGTCTTAATTTTCGTGCCGGCATCTTTATATTTGTTTGTCTTGCTTTAGCTTCCATAATTTCTTCCTCTTTTTCAGGTTTTACTTTTCTTTATCTATTTTCTCTTAGCCGTTTTATCTTGTCCGGCATGCCCTTTAAACAATCGAGTCGGAGCAAATTCACCTAACTTGTGTCCGACCATTTGCTCAGTTATATATACAGGCACATGGCTTTTTCCATTATGCACTGCTATTGTATGTCCTAACATATCAGGTATTATCATTGATGACCGTGACCAAGTTTTTATTACTTTCTTCTCATTACTCTCGTTCATTTTCTCAACCTTCTTAAGTAAAGATTCATGAACATATGGGCCTTTTTTTAATGAACGTGCCATTAATTATATCTCCTTGTATTTTAATTATCTTTTACGACCACGAACAATTAATTTGCTCGAAGCTTTCTTCTTATTTCGCGTTTTATAACCCAACGCCGGCTTACCCCAAGGTGTACGAGGATGCCCACCAGGACCTGTTTTACCTTCACCACCACCATGAGGGTGATCGCAAGGGTTCATCGTCACCCCACGCACTGTAGGCTTTATACCCATATGGCGTTTACGACCCGCTTTACCAATTTGCATATTTTTGTATTCAGCGTTACCTAAAACACCAACAGTCGCCAAACATTCTTTGCGCACCATTCTCATTTCAGAACTTGGCAATTTTATAGTTACATAGTTGCCTTCTTTCGCCATAACTTGAGCAGCTGCCCCTGCTGTGCGAACCATAACACCACCATTGCCCGCAACCATTTCTATGTTATGAACCATCGTACCCAAAGGTATCATCTCCAAAGGCATTGCATTTCCTATATTAACCTCTGCATTCGAACCACTCATAATCACATCGCCAACATTCAATTTTTCAGGTGTCAATATATATCTTTTTTCACCATCAGCATAAACAACCAACGAAATACGAACGTTTCTGTTTGGATCATACTCAATCGTTGCTACTTTACCAGCTACATCGAATTTATTACGCTTGAAATCTATAACACGATACGCTTGTTTTGCCCCACCACCTTTATGACGGCATGTTATACGACCAGTGTTATTACGACCTGATTTCTTTTTCATTGGTCTTAACAATGTTTTTTCAGGTCTATCTGTTGTGATCTCAGCAAAATCACTCTTTGTCATACCTCTTTGTCCCGGAGATGTCGGATTAATCTTACGAATAGCCATTTATTTCTATGCTCCCATTAATTCTTCAATAGGCTCGCCCTCAATTGTGACAATAGCCTTCTTACTTGACTGCGTGCGACCCATTGTCATACCAACACGCTTTGCATGTGATGGCATATATACTGTCGCTACTTTCTTTACCTTACGCCCAGGAAAAACCAACTCAACCGCTTGTTTTATCTCTATCTTTTTTGCATCCTTTGCAACCTCAAATGTGTATTTGTTGTTGCCTGTTTGTATCATTGATTTTTCAGTTATTATAGGACGTTTAATTATATCGTACAATTTTTCTTTGCTGCTTCTCATTATGATAACCTCTCTTGAATTTCTTTTACAGCTGATTCAGTCAAGATCACATTATCAGCTTCTAATATATCCTTTACATTTAAATTTGAAGGCAATATTAATTTTACATTCGGCAAATTACGCACCGCCAAACCTAAAAAAGCGTTTTCAGCTGCTTTATCATCAGCTATTATCAAAATCTTACCCTCAACTTTCAACGCCTTTAAAGCCTCAACCATCAGCTTTGTTTTTGGCTCATCTATTTGAGAAAAATCTTTAACTACTATACTACTTAATAAACGTGATGATAGTGCAGACCTCAAAGCAAGCCTTCTAACCTTCAATGGCATTTTAAAACTATAATCACGGGGACTTGGCCCAAATGAAACACCACCACCCACAAACAATGGCGAACGAAGCGAACCAGCACGAGCACGACCCGTCCCTTTTTGCTTCCAAGGTTTACGACCGCCGCCTGAAACCATTGCTCGAGTCTTCGCACAAGCTGTACCTGCACGACCGTTATTCAATTGACGTCTTAACGCCATATGCATAACATGCACATTTGGCTCAACACAAAAGACTTTCTCATCCAACGAAATTTGCCCAACCTCAGCACCTTTTATGTCTAATATTGATAATTCTTTTGTCATTTCTAAATTCCTCATTTATTGCTTTCTCAATCCCAAATCAAAAATTAGTTCCATTTTACTCTTGATGGCTTAACTGTAACAAATTTCCCTTCAGGACCAGGAACTGAACCCTTTATTAATAATAAGTTATTCTCAGCATCAATTTGCACAACTTTCAACTTAGCTATTGTAACATTTTCATTCCCCATGTTACCCGCCATTTTTTTACCTTTTATAACACGACCAGGAGTTGTGCCTGCACCAATTGAACCTGGCTCACGATGATTTTTTGAACCATGCACCATAGGTCCACGACCAAAATTCCAACGCTTAACAGTGCCTTGAAACCCCTTACCTATTGATTTAGCAGTTACATCAACCTTTTCAACACCATTCAAAGCTTCAACCGTTATTTGCTGCCCAACCTTGTATTCTTCTGGATTATCGACACGAAACTCTTTTAAATGACGATAAGCACCTATCTCATTCTTTTTTAAATGCCCAATTTCAGCTTTCGTTAAATGCTTCTCTTTGCCCAAACAATATGCAAGCTGGACAGCATCATAACCATCTGTCTCTTTTGTCTTAACCTGAGCTACAACCAATGGCTCCACTTTTAACACTGTAACCGGAATCACAAGACCTTTGTCATCAAAGATCTGAGTCATGCCCAATTTTTCACCTATTATTCCTAATGTCATTCTTCACCTTTCCTTCTTGCGAGCGCTACGTATTTTATTTTTTCTTAAACAAGCGACAGACCTCACGCCATCGTAGTTCACATTTAATATTAAATTGTCTTTTAAATTATTTATAACTTAACTTCAATGTCCACACCCGATGGCAAATCCATTCTACTTAACTCCTCAGTTGTTTGATGGGTTGGTTCATAAATATCAATTATTCGCTTATGCACCCTTCTTTCAAAATGCTCACGCGACTTTTTATCAACGTGAGGAGATCTTAATACACAATAAATCCTTCTTCTTGTCGGCAAAGGTATAGGCCCCGCAACTTTTGCCTCTGTACGCTTCGCTGTTTCTACTATCTTCTCGGCTGACAAGTCGATTAACTTATGATCGTACGCCTTTAAACATACTCTAATTCTTTGTCTTGAACCTGTAGTTGCCATTTTATTTTTCCTATTTCTCACAATTCTATTACTTATTAACTTGCTTTAATTAATGTAATATAAACAAAATCTCTCGTCAATCCATGTTTTTATTTTTTTGTAAAGTTTTGTAACATTTTGGCAAATTATCCAACTTAATATACTTAATTTTAATATACTATAAACTTAGGAGAAAATATTATGAGCGTAAATCTACCACAATTAACCCAATCACAAATAGTTGCAAAACCAATTACTTCAGAAATACAAAAGTTAAGAATGTCAAAAGAGCTTGATATCCAAAGTGATACTTTTGAAAAAGAAGAAGAACTAGAAGTAAAAAGAGGATGCTTGATTAATCCTTTTGAAAAATTTGCTGAAGCTAAAAAATTAAAAAATAAAATTAAAGAATCCTTACCTAAAACACAACATGCATATATCCCTTATTTAAATAAGATATCTTTAGATGGTTTAAAAAAATTAGGGTTCGCAAATGAAAAAGAAGAAATAAATCAAAATTTATTAAAGTTATTTATTTTACATCAATATAGTGACAATTTTGATCCTTATCTTGAAAAAATGGATATATCAAAAAAAGATAAAAAAATCTTAAATAAAATGTTTGCAGAAAATAGATATAAAAATAACGAGTCGGATATTGATTTTCCAAATGTCAATCTTTTCTCTTCCGTAATTTTGGAACCTTTCCCATTCAATTTAAGAATAGGAAACACTGACAATATTTTTCTCCCTAGTGTATTTATACCAGCAGATATTCTTGGTGAAGATTCACCCGAAGGAATAAGAACAAGAGTTTTCAACCCTGTGTACCAAATTAATAAGCACCCAATTAATCCTACCTCACCTGACAATGTATTTAAAAATTTATTGGCATTATATACATATAGCATTAATCCTCATTTATACATAAATATGGCAGATAATCGTACTGCTAAAACGGAAGAAGAAAAACAAAATACATTAAATACTTTAATAAATAAACATAGGTATTACACAGATAATATTGGTAGAATATGCAGAATTTTAAATATTGATGAAAATAAAATCGCAGGTCAAGTAGATTTGCTGATTAAAGAGGTTTGCAAACATTTTATTAGCGAATTTATAACTAAACGTGCTGAACATTCTCCAATAATTCAAAAATTAAGACAAGATGAAGATGTTGCACCATTTATAAATGATGCTATAAATCAAGAAAAAGCTAAAATGAATGCTTATGTTGATGAAATATTTATAAATTATGATGAAGGTCAAGGTCATGGAAATCAATCTTTATCAGACAGATATAATGAATATAACTTAATATCTCAACAACTTTTTAATGTTGAGCAACAACCATACGTGCCTAAATTTTACGTAGATAGCAATTTTGCTGCGCTTTATAAAGATCCTAGCGGTTTAGCTTATAATTTTAGCACAAATAAAATAATGACATCTTTAATTGGATGTCCATTCGACAGAAAAACTATTGAAAAAGATTTAGCTGATTTAGAATCAAAGGGTTTTGGAGAATTAAAGACAAAATATAAAAGATTAAACGAAGAAGAAAAAAACGAATTTCACAATTTATTCGAATTCTCAAATTTGAGACACGAATTAAGACATTTCCAACAAAATATATTCATAATAAGATTATTAGGACCGGAAAATTATGTGAAGACTTTTAAACCAAAAATGAGTCTTGAATATATAAATCAACTTTATAATGCGTTTGGTGGTGAACTTACTAATGAAGATGATAAACAACAAGCCGAAAAATATTTAAAAGCTCAGCAAAGATATTCATCAGACAGTTTGTCATCATATAAGAAATATCGAGGAAACCTAATGGAGCAAGATGCAAGAACTGCACAATATAATTGGATATTTCAACAATTAGAACAAAACAGAAACTAATAATCAGTCCAAAACATAGAACCTCTCATTATACAATGATACATTTACAAAAGTGTATCATTGTATTTTTTAAATTTCATCACCATTCATTTAAATATTAAGGCTTTGTAATAAATTTTATCAATCTTGAAATTTTTGATATGAAAAATTTTTTATATATATATATTATTATATAATTAGTAGAAAAAGTAAAAAATTATGTCAAATCCAATTAATAGTTTAACAAACACCCAGAAAATACAAAAAACTTTGTTAAAAAAATCTAATAAATATGAAAACACACAGCAACAAGAAACAATAGAACATACAAAAGAAATAATGTCTTCAAAAGCTAGTTATGGTTCTACTGTTCAGGGTAAATTAATACTTTCAAAAACTCAAACAGCTACTCAAAAAACAATTGCTCAAAAATCAACTCTCATTATGGGTATGACACAAAAAGAACAAGAAGAAGCAAAAAAGCTAATTGAAAATATTAAGAAAAATTCTTCTATTGATACTTATGAATTATTGCTATCTATATCAAGTAAAAACTCTTCTAAGCATCAAGCTCTAAATTTAATTAAAACATTGTCTTTGTATATTGCTGATAAAAAAAATAGCATTTCAAATATGACGGAAGTTATTAACTTTCTTTCACATAATACTTTATTTGATGAGTTAGACCCGAACTCAAAAACACAATATTTGTTTAATTTATTAATAGCTGCAAGTAAGAATACTCCTTATAAAGATACTTTATTAGTAAATCAATCCCAAACTTTTAATAATGATACAATCCAAACATTAATTAATAATATTAGTAGTATCAAAGACGATAATATAAAAAATATATATTTAATGTATCTAGCCCAAGCTGTAAGTCAAACTAAAAATCTTAGCAAGGATATAATTTTATCTTTAAGTCAAACTTTTACTAATATTAATAAAATTGAAGAAGAAATAATCAAAATACTAGTTAAAAATATAAAAAATATTGCTAAAAATAATAAAAATGAATATCTTTGCTTTATAGTGGAAGCTGTTAATAAAACTTATAATATTAAAAATGATACAATTAAAACACTACTTGGTAATTTAACATATATTAATAAGGATAAAAAAAGTGAATATTTATACTTTATAGCTGAAGCTGCTAATAAAACTTATGATCTTAAAGATGATACATTTAAAACATTACTTGGTAATTTGACATATCTTAATGAGGATAAAAAAAGTGAATATTTGGATAATATAACAAAGGCTGCAAGTCAAACTAAAAATCTTAGCAAAAAAACAATTTTATTGTTAAGTCAAACAGCTGCTAAATCTTACGGGCTTAAAAATGATACAATTAATATATTAATTAATTTTTTTAAGCAAACTAAATTTACTAAAAAGAAAAAGGAAAAATTATTAATTGATATAATTCAAGCTGCTGTCAACACTGATAAGATTAACTATTCCACAAAATATTCTCTGATTGATATTGCTAAAAAAAACAATATTAATACTCCAGAACTTATAAGACTTACAAAAAAAGATATTAAAACTAAAATTCAAACAGAAAAATCCTTTTGCGATTATGTAGATTATAAAGCCAAATATAAAGATGAAGATATTAATGAATTCATTGATATCCTAAATAATAATTCAATGTGCGAAATGGAACATTATAATTGCCTATTAAAAATTTCTAAAGTTTTATGTCAAACTAATGACCTTAAAGAAGAAACCATTAAGAAATTACTTAATCAAAAAGATCTTAGTAAAACTAACTTCCCTATAAACACATATCTAAACTATATAGCAAATGCAATAAATAAAATGCCAAATTCTGAAAATATTAAGGAATTTATACTTGAAAAGCATATTTCTAATATTAAACGAACAACAAAAAAGACAGGACAAGAAAATAAATTAAAATATATATCTATTTTATCTTGTAATTTAACAACAAATAATAAAAAAATAATAATATCATTATTCAATAAAGCCCTTAACTATGGAATGTTTGAAAATGTAACAGATAAACCTATTCAAAGATCTTTTATAAGAAATTTAATAGATGTAATATCAAGATTCGAAAAAAACGAAGCAGAAGAACTTTATAATACGCTTTATTCTATTGCTATAAAATCTCAAGACAATACAGAAACAGATAATGAGTATAATGAAACAATTTTTATAGATAAACCAAAGCATAAAACTTTGCCTCATATTTTAAATTTATTCTTCGCAAAACTTGGTAAAAGATTAGGAAAAGAAAATGATGAAATTCAAAAATATATATATGATATTATCAAAGATAAAAATGAACAGAATACGTTATCACCTGAAATTTCTTTACATCCAGCATTAAATTACTTGACAAATGATAATTTAAAAGCTATTAAAGAAAACGATGTTATCAATAGAACAATATCTACAAATTTTCAAAAAGATATACAACAATTTGAACTTGAGTATTTAATAGATTTAAAATTAAGCCGTAAATTATATGATTTGGAGAATCAGGAAGAGCAAAATAATCTTATTAATATACTAACAACAAATTATGATATACTTACTAATACATTTAATTGTAAAATGGAACCTGCAGAACAAACTAACCAATTAGCTGGTGATGTAATAGGCAGTGCTGATGAAATAGATACTAATGTTAATATGGATAATATATCTAGTAAAACATATGATGGTGTTTATAACCTTGCACTTATTATATTAAAACAAATAAAACCAGAAAATAGAGATGAATTTTTAAACAATTTAATAAAATCACTAGAAAAGAAAAATAAAAAGAATAAACTAGACAATAAAAAAGTAAAACAAACTATAAAATTTTTAAACCAATTAAAAACAAACGGTAAGTTTGACAATGAGAAATTACTTAAAACAAAACCTGTATTAAGACAATATCGTGAAAAAAATCAAACGGTAAGCAAGAATTATCAGCCTAATCTTACAAGTTTTCGTATACCAAGAACAACAGATAAATGTGAAGTTTGGCAAGAAGAAGATGAAACTAGATATCTTGGATTTAAAGGAACAAGTCAAAAAATTAAAACAGAATTGAATGAGCAAACGGCACAACTTCTTTTTGGATCTGAAAGTTCCAGTTCACATCAGATTATAGGCAATTGCTGGCTTATTGCAACAATAAAAGAAATAGAAGCTGATCCTCAACTTAAACTTTTTATTTATAGTCATTTTAATGCAGAAGTTGAAAATGGTCAATTAGAATATGTTTCTATAACATTAAAAGATGGGAAAAAAGTAACATTTAGTAAAGAAGTTGTAGATGAGGTTTCAAAAATAGGTGCAACTGAACATCTTTCTCCTGCTATGTCATGTCTTGCTTTACTTTCTGCTATTTACAGAACAACCAAAAATGATAAAGGATTAAATGACATAGAAAAGATACCTGAAGAAATAAACCTACAAAGACTTAAAGAAATATTTGGAGAAAACAATTCTATTTTAAATGCTCTTAGGATATCTAATGAAACTGGTGATGGATATTATGATTTATTAACTTTATTTATTAATAAAAACAAACAAAATAAAAACTTAAAACGGAAAATTTTCTGCCTTGAAGGACATCAAATAGGTTCATATGGCGATTTTCAATTAAATCCACAAAATAGTTATTCTCTTTTTATTTTTAATAAAGCAAAAAAAGTCTCTAAACAAAATTACTTAAATAAAATTATATTTCCTGGAGTATATTATATACCTAAGATTAATAAAAATCATGAATATTATGAAACCAAAACAGGAGCAATTCCATCATTTTTTTCTAGAACTAAAGATTATATTTCTAGAATTTTCTTAAGACATAATGATATGCATAGAAGATTAAATACGATAAGACAATAAAACCTTTTACCACATAGCATTAGGCATCATGCGATGATATACCCACAAAGGTGTATCATCATATTTTAAAGTTTCAAAGTCCTTAACTAAAAAATCAGGTACACCTATTGCAAAAATAGGTATCTTTACTTCTTTTGAAACATTTTTTACTATGTTATAACCATTTACTATATCTTCTTTTGTTGTTTCATCTCCAAAATGTGTGTTAGATATAAACCCGTTAAAACACTTATAGGGTTTATTTCCACATCCTTTTGCTATATTTAAATATTCAATAATACTTTCTTCATCTTTTGTTTCAAATTTTGAGGTGTTAACAACCAAATAATTATGTACTGTAATTTCATTTTCAATGCCTTGTAAAATATCTAATATATCAAGTCCCGAAGCACCATATCCTACATCAATAATTATATCGTTTTTGTAATTTTTAAGAACCATTATCTGTTCCTGCGTGACATAACTTGCAGCTTCACCAAGACCAAACCTGTCTAATTGTGCAACTACATTTATTCCATCTTTTTTTAACTTTGGCACTAAAGGACGCAAACAATAAGCTGGTTCAACTGTATCTAAATCAACAAGAGTAATTGATTTACCCATTTTCAAATACTGATATGCACGATTAATTGCTGTTTCTGATTTGCCTGAAGCATATGCTCCAGAATATATCTCTATTATTCTCTTATCTTCCATTATTTATATTTAGGCTTTAGCCCTATCTCCCTTTCAATAGTATCATTATTTTTTAGTCTAACAAAAAACTTATATTTTTTCATCCCTCAATATACAAAAAAATGAGGCAAGTTTTAAAACTTGCCCCAAGATCCCATTTTCAACTTTTCTCAAATTTTATAAATCTTTTCCACCGAACCAAATCTATGATTAATGCCTTTGAATGTTTTATTAAATTTTCCACCAAATCAAATCTATAATTAATGCCTGAATTATTCTGCTAAAAGTGATTCTAAAATAGTTGCATTTTTAACCGCCACTACATTATTGCGAACTTTTTGTTTTCCCATATAAGTTCTTAATGCTTCACGAATTAACTCACTTCGACTGCGATTTTCACTATCAGCCATTTTGTCTATCTTATTTAAAAAGTCTTCGGGCATTGAAATTAAAACTCTTGCCATTTTGTAATTCCTCCGTTTGTTTTTTTATTTACTACTTATGTATATATTAAAACAATCGTATATAATTAATTGCCTTTTTTATCTAAATAATTTTCAAAAAAAATTATAAAAATCCCCTATCGCAATAATAGCAATATTTTCCAACATTAAGAAATGTTAAGCAGTTTGTGTGTTATATTTACAAAACTTAAAAAACATATCTATCAACAAGCTTGACGCTTTCCCAACTTGCTCCATTTTCGGATAATTCTTCAGGATGTAAGCCAAAAAGAGTAATAAGATTTTTAGACTCAACATCAAAAATATTATTATTAAGACGCTCAATCACCTTATTTATGGCATCTTCTCGTTTTATGCACATAGAGTATAAATGTTTACATCTATCAAAATTTCGTTTTTTTGCTTTGCCCATATAAAAATACTAAAAAAAAAAATTTACTTTGTAAATAATTTGTGTATGATTATTAAGATAAATTTTGACAAAAAATATATATAAATATTAAAATAAAGGCTGAAAGGATTTTATAGTTATGTCAAAAACTATTAATTTTCCTCTTTTTATGGAAGATGAAATAATTAATGAAGATAATATTTATCCCAAAATAGCATTTCGCTTAGATGAAGTTTATTTAAATTATTACAAAAAAATGGATCTTGTTGATATTCGGGTCGGTGAAAAAATTTTAAGAAAAGGAATTATTCTCAAAGACGTCTATTCAATGAAACTTGGAAAACTTGATTTTAATATAATACAATTCGCAAAATCACAAATGCAAAGTATTGAAAATATTAAAAATTTATTAAGCAAAATTTACAATACCTCAATTAATTTAAATACAAATATTTATATTATAACTTATAAAAATATAACCTAATTAATGGTTTATAGCATTTTTTGTAAATTTTTTTTAACATATTAATAAAAAAAGGTAATTTTTTTTCTTGACGGAACTTTAAGCAGATGTAATTATAAAAGTAAGCAACATATCCTTATATTAAAATCGGAGGAATAATGTTTAATCCTAAAAATTTAAAAATAGTTAAAACAGTCACAAAACTTAAACGTCCACATCTTAATTGGATTATGTTTTCTAAAATAAGAGACTATAAAATTAAGTCAAATTATGTAGACTTAATATGTAATAATGTCGATAATGAAAATATAATAACAAGCGAAACCGCATTGAGAAATATGGTTGAAGAAACCTTAATGCTTGAATTTTCATCGGATGTAAAAAATATGAAATCATATGACTTGCTTGTAAATGCTGTTATTGAAAATATAAAAAGTAAACACAAATGATTGGACTTCAACGCTTCATTTGGTTAAGTTTATAAAAAAAGTAAACACAAATGATTGGACTTCAACGCTTCATTTGGTTAAGTTTATATAAAAAGTAAACACAAATGATTGGACTTCAACGCTTCATTTGGCTAAGTTTATAAAAAAAGTAAACAAAAATGATTGGACTTCAACGCTTCATTTGGTTAAGTTTATAAAAAAAAGTAAACAAAAATAATTTGTATAGGAATTTTAAGTTAGCTTTATGAAAAAACAGTCATAGATAATTGGATATAAAATTATCTCCTAATTAGCTCCTTTGGCTAATGTAATAGCTTATATTATTGTACACAATGATATAGGTAATAACTATATGGAGATAAGAAATGAAATATTTAATAAAAAAACCAGAAACTTTCTTTAACACAATTAATGACGAAATTGAACATGTTTTACATAAAAGTTTTGATAACATGTTTCCTGAATACTTGTTTAACATTGAAACTCAAGGGATGACAATGCCTGTTGACATTCAGGAGTTAGATAATGAATATAAAATCAAAGCTGAATTACCTGGGGTTAAAAAAGAAGATATTGACTTGGATGTAACAAAAACAAGTTTAAAAATCCACGCTCAAAAAAATGAAGAAAAAGAAGAAAATAATCAAAAATATCGCAAATCTGAATTTCGCTTTGGAATGTATAATAGAACAATACATTTCCCTCAAGAGATTAATACTGATAATGTTAAAGCTAAACTTGAACATGGCATATTAACATTAGAACTTCCTAAAATACAAAAAGAACAAAAAGATGACTCCAAAAAAATAAATATTGAATAAATTTTTATTGGCATCGGGTAATAAATAAACTTGCCCGATGCTATATTTTGAAAGGATAAGAGAAATTGATTTATATTATGGCAATAAAACTTGAAAATAGATTAGATAAAGCTACATTAGTGCAAAATGTTTTAACACGATATGGGTGTTTTATAAAAACAAGACTTGGTATTCCTTATCATAATGAAAACATAGACTGCTCAAATAGCGGACTTATTATACTTGAGATTATCAATCAAGATGCTTTATTTGATTTAAAAAATGAACTATTGCAAATTGGAGATATTTCATTAAATATAATGGAAATATAGTATTCAATGCCATGTAAAATTAATATATAATAGAAAAATGGGTGAATTAATAAAAAGATGTGATACAAATTTTGATGTAATTGTTGTAGGTGCTGGACCTTCAGGTGTTAGTGCTGCAATTTCTTTAGCTAAAGCTAATAAAAAAGTTTTACTCATTGAGCGTGGAGATTATGCAGGTGCAAAAAATATGTATGGTGGCATTATGTATTCCCATGCCTTAAATGACATATTCCCAAATTTTTTAAATGAAGCACCGATTGAGAGGATAACAAAAAAACATAATTATCTTATCTTAACAGAAAATGAAGCTGTTGGTATTTCATATTCAGATAAATTATTAAATAGTGAAAACAATATAAGTTTTACAGCAATTAGAAGCAAATTTGACAAATGGTGTGTTGAAGAAGCACAAAAAGCAGGTGTTATTTATGCACCACGTACTTTAGTTAAAAATGCTATTGTTAGAAATAATTTTGTTATTGGTGTTAAAACAGAAATTGAAGAAATATATGCATCCATCGTCATTATTGCAGATGGAGCAAATAGTCTTCTTGCAAAGGAAATAGGGTTAAGAAAAGATATAGAACCAAAAGATGTTGCCCTTGCTGTTAAAGAAGTTTATCAGCTTGATAAAAATACAATTAACGATAAATTTAATCTTATCAATGACAAAGATGGTGCCATGATAGAATGTTTAGGGTATCCTTTTAACGACGTTTTAGGACTAAGTTTTGTTTATACAAATTCTGATTCTGTTTCAATAGGAATTGGAATTACCTTGGATGAACTAGCAAAAAACTCTTTAAAACCTTATGACTATTTAGACCAATTTAAAAATCATCCTGAAATTTCACCTTTGATTAAAGATGGCAAGATGATTGAATATTCTGCACATTTAATACCTGAAGGTGGATATAAAAAAATCCCTAAACTTTATACAAATGGTGCAATGGTTATTGGTGATGCTGCAATGCTTATTAATAATATTAATTTTGAAGGTACAAATTTAGCTTTGGTTTCAGGTCAACTTGCTGCTAAAGCTGCTATTGTTGCACTTGATTGTAATGATGTTAGCAAAAATACACTTAAACTTTATGAAAATTATATTAAAGAAAGTTTTATTTATAAAGATTTAAAAAGCTATAAAAATATTATAGAAAGTGTCAAAAAAAGAAAAAAATCGTTTTTAGATTTTTATCCAAAACAAGCAACACTTTTTTTCAAAACTTTTGTTGAAGCAAGTGGAGTTGAAAAAAGAAAAGTTTATTTGAATTTTATCTGTCAATTCTTTAAATCAAGATCAATTATTGAATTATTTAAAGATTTATTTACATTAATAAAAATGTTTTTGGGAGTATTTATTAGATGAATGATTATAATCAAATACCAATTGAAACAAGACTTTATAAGGTAAAATCTTTAAGTTGTGACAAAAGTCATTTAATTTTAGATGATGAAATATGTAGAAATTGTCAAAATCGTATATGTTTAAGTATATGTCCTGCTAATGTATACAAGCTTCAAAACGAACTAGAAAAAGTTATTATGGTAAATTATGAAAATTGTTTGGAATGTGGTGCTTGCAAAATTTGTTGTAAACATATAAAATGGAGTTATCCAGAAGTTAGATATGGCATAAATTATAAATTTGGATAAATTTTAAATAAAATTAAAACAACTAAAAATAAATAAATTAGACTTTAAAAACAAAAATAATTTAACAATCAATTCACATTGGTGTTGGAATAAAAATAATTGAGAGACATAATCCCATTATATAAAAAAGGAGTGGTAAAAAATATGAAACAGAACTATGGTGAATCAGCTCGAAGATGGTATGATAAAGATCCTATATTAAGTAAATCTATGTATACTTTGGAACACTCCTCTGATGAAACTCAAATTAAAATCGCACTTAATTTGATAAAGATTATTATTGAACATAATATAGCTAACTCAAAATATAAAGATGTAGGCGACATACTTACAGCTGTTGAAGATGGAAAAATTCCACGTGGTATTGACCGTTGGTATGATATCGATATTACTGTACGCACAGCTATAAACATGCTTGAAAACTGCCCTCAGGAAACACAAAAACAGGTTACACGTGAAATGGCTGAACTTGTTGTTAATAAAATTAAAGAAGATAACAAATACGACAATATTGATGACTTAATTTCTGATTTAGTTAAAAATATTGACGATGAAGAAGAAGCCGATTATTAATAACAATTTTTGTAAATTAACATTTTTTATTGATCGTTTGAAAGTGATACAATCCAAAAATTGTATTTTTTGTTAACTTGCTTAATTTGAAGTATTTCATAAATAATTTTAATAATTTTCTGCTTCTGTTTTAAAGTCATGTCTTTTTTACTTTTTAATTCAAATATGAGTTTCATTATTATTATTATTATTATTATTATTAGATTTCCTATTATTACTATATTATTTTAATCAATAAAGTTAAATTATCAAGTGTTAGGCGATTAATATGCTACATTCTCACACAAATTGATATAAAATAAAGAAAATAGAATATAAAATAAAACGTATGGGTTTTATTAGTAAAATAATCGGTAATAATATAGACAAATTAAGACGGGTAAAAAATATTACGCTTCAAAATTTATCTGATGATTTAGGTATGTCTTATCAAAATTTATGTAAAATTATAAATGGCAACCAATTTCCAAAAGAAGAAACATTGGAAACAATATGTACATATTTTAACATTTCACCGTCTCAATTAATGACCTGCGATTTAATTCCTATTGATTTAGATAATGATATAAATTACAAAATATTATTTACGACTTTAAAAGATATGGAAAGAAAAAAATTACAATCCATATCCAAAATAATAAATATTTTAATTGATGAGTTAAAAAAATAAAATTATAAGACCAAATCTTCATTAGATTTCAAAATAAAATCGCAAAGTTCCCTAACTGCACCACGCCCACCATTTTTATTTGAAACAAATATTGCAATGTCTTTAACCTCATCCACAGCATCATTTGGGCAAGAAGGCAAGCCTACCTTTTTTAAAACACATAAATCAGGCAAATCATCACCCATGTATGCAATTTCATCAAACGACACTTTAAACTCATTACATAAATCATTTAAAGCAATTTCTTTATTTTTTTGCCCCATAAATAATTTTGTAATCCCAAGCATTTTAGCACGACATTCAACAGTTCCATTATCTCGAGCTGTAATTATAGCTGTTTTGAATCCGTGACGATTAAGCATGACAATTCCTTGACCGTCTTTTGCGTTAAACGTTTTGTATTCCACTCCATTTTCATCAAACGTCAACGAACCATCAGTCATGACACCATCTACATCAAAAGCTACAAGTTTTATTTTTTTTGCTTTTGATTTTAATTCGATATTGTTATTCATAATATTCTTTCTAACTTATTTTTGGTTTATTAATTTATTAAACTTTATATTTGTATTAACCATTAATTATTATATAACATTTATCGAAACAAGACAAATCTTTATATAAACCTAGCACAATTAAATAATATGAAGTTCAATTTTTACAATTCCAAATTACTTTCTTCACAATTTGTTGGTATCAGAACTAGGCGTGGTTTTTATTTTTTTTTAAATAAACATTTGTTTCGCAAAGGTAGGTTAGTATAAAAGGCGAAGCCTTTTTGCAACTCTGTATCCTTGTTTATCAAATTAAGGGTTGCGGGAGGTGGGGGGGGGCTTTGTTTCCTCCTGCATTAAATAATATCCGCCGTAGGACAGACACCCGAATGGAATGAGGGTGGATTCCACAGGCGGAATAAAAGCTTTCACACTTGTTGTTAGTAAAACTAGGTTTGTTTAATTTTTAATTTTCAATTTTTAATTATTATTTTCTTAATCTAAATTAAAATTTAGGCAATTTTTGCTTTAAGCAAATCATGAATATGAACAATGCCCAAAGGTTCATTAGATTCATTTATACAAATAAGTGAAGTTATTGAATATTTTTCCATTAAAGTAAGTGCTTTAGCTGCAAGGTCATCTTCAAAAATGGTTTTTGGAGTTTTTGTCATGACATCTTTGACTTTTAAATCCTTAATAGAAAGATTTTTTAATAATGTACGACGGATATCACCGTCGGTTAAAATCCCCTCAAGCTTATTATTTTTGTTTTTAACCACTGTCAAACCTAACTTTTTATCTGAAATATATTTAATAGCATTTAAAAAATCCATTTCTTTATCAACAACAGGCATATTATTAGCTTCAATCATTAAGTCTTTAACTTTATATATATGTCCACGACCTAAAGCACCAGATGGGTGGAATATTAAAAAATCATCTTCAGTAAAACCTTTTAATTTTAGAAGACAAACAGCTAAAGCATCTCCCATTGCAAGTGTAACGGTTGTACTAGCAGTTGGTGCCTTATTTAATGGACAAGCTTCACGTTCAACACTTATATCCAAAACAACATCAGCACTTTTCGCAAGTGTTGAATTTTTCTTACCGGTCATAGCTATGAGTTTGCAGTTAAAACGTTTTATTATTGGCAAAACATTCAACAATTCTACCGTTTCACCACTATTTGAAATAGCGATAACAACATCATTTGGAGTAATTATGCCAGAATCTCCGTGAGTACTTTCAGCAGGATGCAAAAAATATGAAACAGTACCTGTTGATGAAAGTGTAGCTGCAATTTTTCGTCCTATTAAACCTGATTTTCCCATACCAGTTACAATAACCGTACCCTTACAATTTAACATCAACTTGCAAGCTTCTTCAAAATCATCACCTAAATGCTCCTTAAGTTTTAATATTGAATTTGACTCGATATCAAAAACTTCACTTGCAAGTGATAAAATATCATTTTTCTCTTTTATAAGCATAAATTTCTCCATAATTTATTTAATATAATAGTACAATTAAAAAAATAAAATTTAAACCATATGTATGAGTTTCTTTACAAAATTTCAATTTTAAAAAAAAAGGTACGTAACTTTAAGTATAAGTTTTAAAAGTTTTTATATGAGAATTAAAATATGTCATTAAAAATTACCAATTTATACTTTGACACAAATGAAGTAATTGATTTTATCGAAAATTATATAGCCAATCAAAAATTAACAACTTACGAAATTGATATTTCATCACTTAATATATTTGATGCAATAAAAATATCAGTTTTAATATCAACAAAATATTATGACATAGAAAAAAACAATACCTTTAATTGGATAGTAAGTGATAAACTTGTTTATAGTATAATTTCCAAACTAAAGCTTTCAAATATGATGTTAAGTTTAAAAGAAACAAATATTATAAATCCACAAACATTTTCTCTTAAAAATAAAGCTTGCGTTTAAGCGTTGTAAACTTTTGTAAAGGTTATTTTTGTAAGATAGTAAGTTATTCTTTTTCTTGATATAATAACTTAACAAAACTAATAGAGGTCTTTATGAAAATAACATCAATAGATTATAATTCAAAAGTTGTTAGTTTTAAGGGACGCGAAGACACAAACGATGTTGACAAAAAAACTGATAGGTCTTTTATTACAAGAAAACTTGATGAATTAAAATCCAGACGAGCAATTTGGGGAACAATGCCTAAATCTGACGGCTCTTTGTTTTCTGACATTCAAGTGCAACTTGAACTTTCGCGCAGAAAAGAAACTGAATCCCAAACATTGAAAATTGCTTTAGAAGAAATAAATGCTTTGTCTGATTATTTTGATCTTGATCCTGAGCAAATTAAGATAAATCAGTCAAAAGATAATAGGATAATCCTTGATTATATGCATCGAATCAAAAGCATGGAACAAATGGACTACGGTTTTGAACGCATTTATGGTTATGAAAAAGAAAAAAAATACTTAAGAAGGGAATTTGGAATAAAAAAAATGGCACTTGCAAAAACTTCCATTGGAGAAAAAGTTGATGTTCCAAATGCTATTCTTTTTTATGGTGTGACCGGTGTTGGGAAAAGCACATTTGCTCTTGCACTTGCAGAGCAAATGATGGCAAATATTATTAACATCCAATGTGATAGTTTTGATGATGAAAATGAGCAAATGGCAAAAATATTGCAAGCTGCTAATAAATCGAAAGAAGTTTATGAAACTAGCGGAGAAGAAAAGCAACGTTCGTTTTTAATTATTGATGAAGCAAATGAACTTGTAGAAAATAACAAATTTGCTCAATTTTTAAAGGATTGTTCAAAAAAATATAAATGCACAGTTTTTATGACAACAAATCACCCATTTGATATTCCTTCAAGTGTGCTCGATTCAATCCCATTGACTGTTGGGCTTGAACCACCGAATGAACAAAATTTAAGAATTTTTGTTGAAAAATTTATAACACGAGCAAAAATACAAGGAAATGCAAAAGAAATAGCTGATAAATTATTACTTTTACAAAAACAAAATGGTATAAAATTTTCAAATACAAATTTAGACCAATTATTAAAACAAGTAATAAAAAATAGAAAAAATGTGTCACAATCTGACATCAAAGAAGCTTTTAACACTTTAAAAAATACGTACAAAGTTACTCAAGACTTGTTAAATAGTTTTTATAGCGACAAAGCAAAATTGTTGACATTAAAAAGAGGAGGAATATAATTTTATGAAAGTAAATAGTATAGGAGTCAATACAGGTTATTTTAACCAAAAACAAAATAATAAAGCCAAACAAAACACTATTCAAAGTCAAATGTCATTTTCTGGAAGATATGAAGAAAATCCATTGTATCGTCGAGCAGTCAAAAGGCTTATTCCATTTGCATACAATTCAGAAAAGTTAAAAATGAAAATCTGGGGACACACTTGGAAAGGTCTTGTATATTTGTGGGATAAAACTTTCAATCAAGACGAAATTCGGGATGTTCAAAAAGATATTAATAAAGCTATCAAAGAAAAAAATAATTATTTGGATAGGAAAAATAAGTTATTAGAAAAAAAGCGAGCCTGTGAAATTGAAAAACTTGAAGCTAAGCATAGAATTCGTGAAGATTTTTTAGATAAATTGTCAGTTGAAAAAAAAGGATATGAAATTACAGCCAAAGAACTCAATGGAGTATTGATAACAGGAAAATCCAAAGAAACACGTGACGAAATGGTCAATTGGATAATTCGAGAATCAGGGGTTTATAATGAAAAAGTTGTATTTGATAAAAACAAACCACTTGAAAGCATGGAACAAATTATGGAAAAAGCACGTAATGCAGAAGCTATTTTTCCTGTAAAAAATATTCGTACAATTGTTTATGTTAAAAATTTAGATGATTTCCTTGCAGATCAAAGTTCTGAAAACCTTGATAATATTTCTATGTGGAATGATTTTGCTGCAGAGGTTTCTGAACAATATCACACAACTATCCTTTTTCAATCAGACAAACCTGAGAAACTTGAAGCGGCTTCTGTTGCTCCACACAGAGTAGGTCTGGAAGTAAACTTAAATTCAGAATATACAGAAGCGGATAAAAAAGAAGAAGAAAAATGTAATAAAAAACTTGCTTCTTTTGAAAAATACGCTTCTGAAGGACGCAGTTGGGATTATATAGCTTTAAATGAAGATGTTAAAGATGAGTATAAATATGCTGACTCAGATGATGAAAATATAGAAAAAGAAGATCCGGTAGAATTTTTAAATGAATATGCTCTTGATTATTGGGAGATAGAATCACATATAGCAGATTAGATTATTTTAGTTATAATAAAGGAGTATCTAATGAAAATCCAAAACTTAACATCATATTCAAATAACAAATATTTAAATAATAAATTAAGACTCAGACAACAAAATATAACAACGAACAGTAAAGTTATGTTTGGGAATAACAATGATGAAGAAAAAAACAAAAAACGAAAACAGTTAATAATAGGTGGTCCCATACTTTTAACGGCCGCAGCTATAGCTGCGGCTGTTTGGCTTATTAAAGGCAAACAACCAACAAAAGCAACAGCTTCTGGTGTTTTAGATAATTTGCCACAATCTAATCCTGCACAAATTGAAAAAGCTAAAACAGATGTAAAAGCACAATTAGCTGAACTTGATAAAATCTTAATAGAATATAATAAACAAGCCGATAGCTTAAGAAAAAAACGAGATAGTGAAGCATTGACTCTTAAGTCTGAACATATTCAAGAATTATTAGAAGATTATTCAGGCACTAATCCTGAACAGGCTATAATAAATAAACAAAATGATACAAAGATACTTCTTGACTATATGCATCGAATTGACAATATGAAACAAATGAATTACGGTTTTGAGCGCATTTATGGTTATGAAAAAGAAAAAGAATACTTAAGAAGAGAATTTGGAATAAAAAAAATGGCACTTGCAAAAACTTCCATTGGAGAAAAAGTTGATGTTCCAAATGCTATTCTTTTTTATGGTGTGACAGGCACAGGTAAAAGCACTTTTGCTCTTGCACTTGCAGAACAAATGGGAGCAAATATTATTAAAATAGGGCCTGGTAGTTTTGATGATAAAAATGAGGCAATGGCAAAAATATTGAAAGCTGCAAAAAAATCTAAAGAAATTTATGATAAAAGTGGAGCTGAAAAGCAACGTTCATTTATAATTATTGACGAAGTAAACGGACTTAATTTAAACGAAAAATTCGCTGAATTTTTAAAAGACTGCTCAGAAAAATACAAATGCACAGTTTTTATGACAACAAATCACCCATTTAACATTCCTTCAAATGTGCTTGATGCAATTCCATTGACTGTCGGGCTTGAACTACCTGATGAAGAAAATATAAGAAGTTTTGTTAAAATTTTTCTTGAAAGGGCAAAGGTTGAAGGAGATGTAAATGAAATAACAAATACATTTTTATCTCTACAAAAGGAAAATTTTATAAGATTTGCAAATACACACTTAGAAGAAATTTTAAAAGATATTATACGTCAAAATAAAAAAATAACCAAAAAACAAATTGAATACGAGTTTAAGACATCGGCCAGAAGATTTTTATTGCCATCTGATTTAATAAAATTTTACAAGGAAAAATTGCAATTTATGCAATTAAATAAAGAGCTAGTGTAAATAATGCTAATTTTAATGTTAAAATTTAATTCATTTTGATATTTTTTAAACCTCAAAACTTTTTCTCGGCTTTTGCAAGTTTGATAAAGTCCTTTGCGGTGTTTGAAGGTATAGCAAACCCAATGCCAATATTTGATTTATTATTATCTGGGTTATAAATACTTTGAGAAATTCCAATGACTTCTCCATTAGCATTTAACAATGGACCACCTGAAGACCCTGGGTTTATTGCTGCATCTGTTTGGATTTTGTTTCGCTTATAATCAATACGAGAAACTATCCCCGTTGTAAGTGTCCCTTGAAATCCAAACGGGTTACCAATTGCTAAAATCTGTTGCCCTACTTTTACATTTGATGAGTCGCCAAGTTTTACACAAGGTAAACTATTTTTAGGCGTAATTTTAAGTAAAGCTAAGTCTTTTTCTACTCCTTTTGAAAATAAAACAGTTGCTTTATATTCTTCGCCATTTGATGTTTCAACAATTATATTTTTAGCTCCATCAATGACATGTGAGCTTGTTAAAATTACTCCTGATTCATCAATAACACAACCTGTCCCTGAAGAGATACCATTTGGTACATCAGCATCTATATAAACTATTGCAGGATTTATTCTTTCATAAACTTTCATATTTATATCTTCATACCCGCCAAATGCATTTTTTAAACCATAAAATGTTGCACTTGTTGCAAATTGTGCATTATAAAAAAACGTAATAGTTAAAATTAAAGAAAATATTAAAACATTTTTAATCATAAATAAAAAAATTCCGTTATTTTTGTTTTACATATTTGAAATTTAACATACAACAAGATTAAAAATTACAACATAATATATAGACTTATATGCTATTTAAATATTTATTTAAATTTAATTTTAAATTATATGTTTTAAAAAATATTGATTTTAATAAATTATTTGTGATAGAATTAAATTTAAAGAGGGTATATATTATATGGCAAAACATGACAACAGTAGTATAAAATGTTCATTTTGTGGAAAATTTCAAGATCAAGTAAAAAAACTCATTGCTGGTCCTGATGTATATATATGTGATGAATGTGTTGATTTATGTAATGAAATTTTGGATGAAGAATTTTTTGACGGGAAAGAAACAACAAAAGAAGCAAAAGAAGAAAATAATGAAGAGTTTAAAATCCCAAAACCCCATGAAATTAAAGCATATCTAGATGAGAATATAGTAGGTCAAGATGATGCTAAAAAAGTTTTATCTGTTGCTGTATATAACCATTATAAACGTGTTGAACATAATTCACAAATTGACATAAAAGAAGAAGTCGAGATCCAAAAAAGCAATATACTTCTTGTTGGTCCAACAGGTTCAGGGAAGACACTTTTGGCTCAGACGCTTGCCAAAATGCTTGATGTGCCTTTTGCAGTTGCAGATGCTACGACATTAACTGAAGCAGGATATGTTGGTGATGATGTTGAGAATATTCTTCTTCGTTTATATCAAAGTGCTGATTATGATGTTGAGCGTACCCAGAAAGGTATCATATATATTGACGAAATAGACAAAATAGCACGTAAATCTGAGAACCCAAGCATCACTCGTGATGTATCAGGTGAAGGTGTACAACAGGCTTTGCTTAAAATGATAGAAGGAACAACAGCAAATGTGCCGCCACAAGGTGGGCGTAAGCACCCTCATCAAGATTTTATACAAATTGATACGAGTAATATTCTTTTTATTGTGGGTGGTGCTTTTGTAGGGCTTGATAAAATTATTGAACATCGTGCAAGCGACGGCATATCGATAGGTTTTGGGGCAAGTGGTATAAAAACTCAAGCTGAAAAAGAGCTTGAAGCTTCAAGGATATTGAAAAAACTACAACCTGAAGACTTATTAAAATTTGGTTTAATCCCAGAGTTTATTGGTCGTGTCCCTGTTTTTGCAGTACTGGATCCGCTTGAAGAAAAAACTTTAAAAATGATTTTAACTGAGCCTAAAAATGCCATTGTTAAGCAATACCAATGTTTACTTAGAATGGATGGTGTTGACTTAAAATTTGAAAACGAAGCTATTGATTTAATCGCCAAGGAAGCTTTAAAACGTAAAACCGGTGCACGTGCTTTAAAATCTATTGTTGAAGAAATCATGCTTGATATTATGTATAATGTCCCAACACAAGATGATATAAAAGAATATGTTGTTACAGCTGACTTAGTCAAAACAAAAACATCAAAACTTGCACCGCTAGTTAAATTACCAACAAGTAATAAAATCAATGAGGACATAGCTTAAAATAATGAGAAATAATATTAAATTTACTAAAATGCACGGGCTTGGTAATGATTTTGTAGTTTTAGATGAAACTGAGTATAATAAAGTTAAAAATGACATTGTAAATTTTGTTAAAAAAATCTGCACACCGCATTTTGGTGTAGGTGCAGATGGTCTTATTGCCATTAACACAAATGTTGATAAAAATATAGCAGATATAGGTTGGCATTTTTATAATAATGATGGTACAACGGCTCAAATGTGTGGCAATGGCATGCGATGTTTTGCTAAATATATTGTTGACAATAAAATACTTGGCGATAAAAAATCATTTCGAGTTTTAACAAAAGCAGGTGTCATTGTTCCAAAAGTTTTAGAAAATGGGAAAGTTGAAGTAAATATGGGAATTCCTATACTTGAGCCAAGTAAAATCCCATTTTTAGCGAACTCAAATTTAAATGTTGAAGTTGAAATTTGGTCTAAAAAGTTTATTTTAAACGCAGTTAGTATGGGCAACCCCCATTGTGTAGTTTTCTTGCCAGACAACTCAAATGACAATCCAAAAACTCTTGCAACAGATTATGGACCTGATATTGAAAAGCACGAATTATTTCCCGAAAAAACCAATGTTGAATTTATTAAAGTTATTTCACCAAATGAAATAACTTTGGATGTGTGGGAACGAGGTTGCGGTATAACTCTTGCTTGCGGAACAGGTGCTTGTGCAAGTGTTGTTGCGGGGATTCTTCTTGGTAAACTTAATAATGATGTGCTTGTTCATCTGCCTGGTGGCGACTTAAACATTAACTGGCAAGGCTCAAAAGATAAAACAGACTTTCCTGTTATTATGACAGGTGATGCTTCATATTCTTTTAATGGAGTTTTTATATAACGGGCAATGTTCCGCAAATAAATATTTTCATCCCCAAATGTGAATTAATTTCTGTTTTGTTATAAAGTTAAAGTCCAATTGTTACTTTTTACTTCAAGTTTTTTAAGTTTTATATAACGGGCTGGGGATTTGTCATTGGCTGTTTTAGATTTCGTTTTCGCTTAAAGTCATTCGCCTATCGCTTTTTAGACTGTCGCCTGCCTAACAATGTTTCATTAGAGGGTTTTTGGACGGGAGAAGTCCCACCGAGTGAAAAAGAAGGCGTAAGCCGTGCGGAAAACAAAAGCTGAAACGATTTAGTTTCAGCTTTTGTTTGAAGTAATAAATGCCCTCCAAGCAAAGACAACCGAATGAAATGAGGTTGGATGCCACAAGCGGTAAAAAAGAACAGACAGCCCAAAGGGCATCAGGCGAAGTGTTTTGAGCTTAAAGGAAACCCAAGACAGTGATAATTGTTCGCAGCTGCGTATGGTTTGCATTTATCACTTCCTTTTGTTATTACTTTACGTTCTTTCATCATCATTGCTTTAAGTTTTTTGTTTTTTTAGATTTTTTTGTTATCATATATTTAGAATATAAAAATAAAATGGTGCATTGTCGTGAATAATGAATATATAGATAAAGTTGAAGTAAAACTCATATCAAAACCTGAAAATATGCTAAAAACATTATATACTGCTTGTCGCACTTGTTATAGTAATAAATCACCAGTGGAAATATATAATGAAATTGAAGATAATAAAGACAAAATGCTTAATCTAATAACCAAAGTAATAGCATCAGGTCATTATTCAACAATTGAGCATATTCAAATTTCATATGCAATCTCAGGGATATCAAGAGCTTGTTCACATCAACTTGTGCGTCATAGGCATATGTCTTTTTCACAAAAATCACAACGTTATGTAGAAGAAAAAGGACAATTTAAGTATATTATTCCAAAAACTATCGAAAAAAATGAACAGTTATTAAAAAAATTTAATAGTTTTATGGAAACAACTTCAAAATTCTATCGTGAAATGGTGGAATTTGGGATTAAACCGGAAGATGCACGTTCAATATTGCCAAATGCGACAAGCACATCAATGATAGCAAGTTTAAATTTAAGAGAACTTATACACCTTTGCCATCTGAGATTATGTACAAGAGCTCAAGATGAAATACGTGAAATGACACAACAAATGGTAAATTGTCTAATCGAAGTTGAACCATGGTTAAATCCATATCTTGTCCCTAAATGTGAAAAATTAGGTTTTTGTGATGAACACAAAAGCTGCGGACGAAAACCCACACTTAACAAGCAAGAATAAAACTAAAGTCATTCCACGTTAGTAAAAGAAAAGAAAGGATGAAGGGTATTAACCCGTTAGATAAAACCTAAAACAAATGATTTGAAGGAAAATGAAATAATTGGACTTCAACGCTATATTAAAACAAAAGTCAATCCGCGATAGTGAAAAAAAAAGAAAGGATAAAGGGCGATAGCTCGTTAGATAAAATATGAAAAATATAATTTTGAAAGTTGGTAAAATAGTTGCAACCCATATGCAGCTGCGAACAATTATCACTTAATGAAACATTGTCAGGCAGCCGACTGTTTGAGTGCAAAGCACGAGTTTAGGCTGCTCGGGTTGAGTTTAGTGAGAATGTGAGCAGCTAATCGGGTTGCGGTTTTGGTTACTTTTTCCACAAAAAGTAACCCCGTCTGGAGGACATGAAATATAATTAAATAAATAATAAAAAAACAAAACAAAAGTCAATCCGCGTTAGTGAAAGAAAAGAAAGGATGAAGGGCGATAGCTCGTTAGATAAAACCTAAAACAAATGATTTGAAGGAAAATGAAATAATTGGACTTCAACGCTATATTAAAACAAAAGTCAATCCACGTTAGTGAAAGAAAAGAAAGGATGAAGGGCGATAGCCCGTTAGATAAAATATGAATGAAATGTTAGATAAAATACTTGAAATAGAAAAAAAATACAATGAACTTGGTGAAATATTATCCAAACCTGAGACAATAGCAGATTATAATAAATTTCGTGATTTATCAAAACAACGAAAATCAATGGAAGAAACGGTTAACCTTTATAACCAATTTAAAGAAGCGGATGAAGCAATAAAAGACGCAAATGAGCTTTTAAAAGGCGAAACTGATGAAACTATGCGAGAATTTTTGAAATCAGAAATAGAATTAAACGAAAAAAAAATTGAAGAATATGAAGAAAAAATGAAAGTTCTTTTACTTCCACGAGATCCAATGGATGATAAAGATATTATGTTGGAGATCCGTGGTTCAGCTGGTGGTGATGAAGCAAATATATTTGCAGGTGATTTGTTGAGAATGTATTTAAAATATGCAGACAAAATGGGCTGGGAAACTCAAATACTGTCAAAAACAGAATGTGAAGCAGGTGGGTTTTCAGAAGTTGTCGTTTCAATACGTGGCAATGCTGTTTATTCACGTTTAAAATACGAATCAGGGGTTCATCGTGTGCAAAGAGTTCCTCAAACAGAGTCACAAGGACGTGTGCATACTTCAACAGCAACCGTTGCAGTGATGCCTGAAGTTGACGATGTTGAAGTTGAAATTAATCCAAACGATTTAGATATATCAACCTGCCGTAGCGGTGGAGCAGGCGGTCAAAATGTAAATAAAGTTGAAACAGCTGTACGTGTCGTCCATAAACCTACAAATTTAATGGTATTCTGTACAGAAGAAAGATCTCAACTTCAAAATAAAGAACGTGCCATCCAAATATTAAAAGCTAAACTTTATGATATGGAAGTTCAAAAACAAATGCAGGAAATTACTGACCTTCGCCGCTCTCAAGTCGGTACAGGAGATCGCTCGGAAAGAATTAGAACTTATAACTTCCCTCAAGGACGTCTGACTGATCATCGTATCGGTCAAAATCTTAACGTTTGGACCGCTATTGATGGTGATTTGGATGACTTGCTTGAATTGCTCATTCAACACGACCAAAAACTCAAACTTGAAAAATTATCTCAAATCGAGCCTTAAAGATTCCCTTTCATTAAATCCGATAGTTTTATGTCTTTTTTATTTTTTGTTATTTTAGGCTCATTAAGTTTATAGCTTTTCTTTATGCTTTTAAAACTTGAAAGCCCTATATGGGTGTTTGTTTCTTCCTTAAGCATAAATATTTCCATAAAAAAGTTTTTTATTGCTTCCATTTTTCTATTCTTTCCTTTTTTATTATCAACTTAATAATACTTATTATTTATCATAAATAATATATTTTATCACCCTTTAAAACTATTTTCTTTTTTAATTATACCCGTTTATGGTAATATTTAAAAGTATGATAAACGATGAAAATATTATACTTCCCGATAATGAAATTCAAAATGCTTTTGTTTTAGCATCTAAATCTTTTGAATATAATGAAATAATTGAAAAGCTAAAATCAAATGATGATAAAAATAAAGCTATTTATATTTTAAACTTAAAGGATTTAAAAACTCAAAATGACGCAAATTTGTTGTTTAAACATTTAACCGATTATCCAAATGATATCCGTGAAGCTTGTGCATTTAAACTATATGAATTTCTAAATGAAAATCATAAAAATAGCCAAACATTTTTTTTGCTTGCCAACAATGAAAATGCTATTGATAAATTAATCAAATCAATAAACGACATAAATCCCTCAATTTGTCGGTTGGTTATTGGAACATTAGATAAATTTAGTTTTCAAAAACCATTGCAAGAAAAGATAATTAAAAAAAGTCTTGAAATGATATCAAGTGAAAATTTATATACAATAAAAAAAGGTTATAAAATAAATAAACAAATATTTGCATTATATTGGAATTTAGAAGCTCTTAGCCATTTAAACCTTAAATTAAATAATAATTTAAAAGAACTCTTAACAAAATGTGCTAATATGAATGAGTTTTACACAATCCGTGAAAAGATTTCAAAAATTATTTACAATAATACAAAATTTAATGATGATAATGATATTTTATATATAAAAAATAAGCTTAAATTAGATTCTTGTTTTTACGTCTCACGTTTTTTTAACGGTTGATTATGAACCAACATTTATAAGATAATCATTAAGTATTTTTTCAAACTCGTTCAACAAATCTTCTTCTTTAACTTTTTTGATTATTTCGCCTTTTTTAAAAATATAACCTTCACCAATACCGCCTGCAATTCCGAAATCGGCATGTTTGGCTTCACCTGGGCCATTAACTGCACACCCCATAACAGCAATTGTCAAAGGAGTTTTTACATCTTTAAATTTTTCCTCCACTTTGTGAGCAAGGTCAATCAAGTTTATTTTGCATCTGCCACAAGTCGGGCAAGAAATAAAATTTATCCCTTCATCACGAAGTTTTAAAGCTCGTAATATATTAAACCCTGCATAAACTTCTTCAATTGGGTTTTCACTTAAAGAAACACGAATTGTATCACCTATCCCATCAAGTAAAAGTGGCGAAAAAGCAAGTGAAGACTTTATTATTCCGTTTTTTAAAGTACCTGCTTCTGTTAAACCTAAATGTAGCGGATAATCTACTTTTTTATCAATAAGTCTATATGCTTCAATTGTTGTCTTTACATCAGAAGATTTTAAGGACACTTTTATTTGATCAAAATCATTATTTTCTAATATTTTTATATGCTCGATTGCTGACTCAACCATTTTTTCAGCTAATGTTAAATCATCACGATTTGCATATTTTTTATCCAACGACCCCCCGTTTATCCCGATACGGATTGGAATATTATTTTTTTTTGCACATTGAACTACTTTTTTAACATTCTCTTCTTTACCAATATTCCCAGGGTTCAATCTCAAAGCATCAACACCCATATCAATGGCTGTTAAAGCAAGCCTGTAGTCAAAATGGATGTCTGCAACAATTGGTATTGGTGATTTTTTCTTTATCTCTTTTAAAGCACTTGCCGCATCTTGATTTAAAACTGCTAGACGAATTATTTCACAACCCGCTTCGGTTAATTCTTGAATTTGATTTAATGTTTGACTAACATCGCAAGTGTTTGTTGTACACATTGATTGCACAACTATTTTATTCCCACCACCTATTTTAACATCACCTATTTTTATTATCTTTTTCATTACTATCTATCCTTTATTATCAATTTCAATAGTTTGAGTTGGATATGCAAATTCTATATTATTTTCATTAAATTTAGTATATATATTTAATAATATGTCTCCTTTAACTTTTAAATATTCACTATAGCTTGTTTTATTTGAATAAGCCCAAACTAGTAAATTAACAGAATATTCACTCAAACCTTCAAGCACTACATTCATATCTGCTTTGTCAATATCGTTATGTGACTTTAAAACATCATAAATAAAGCTTATAGCTTCTATGATTGTTTCTTTTTTTGCTTTATAAGTTAACGTTATGACCTCACGAATAAGACGTTTGTTTCTTCGAGAAATGTTTGAAACAACTTGATTAGCTGTTACATTGTTTGGAATAATAATAAGCGAATTATCCATAGTTTTAAGTTTGGTAGAGCGTAAGTTTATATCAACAACTGTTCCTTCAACATTTTTACCCATTATGTCCTGACTTATATATATATAATCACCAACTTTATAAGCATTATCCAAAATTAAAGCAACTGAACCAAAAAGATTTGCAATAGTTTCTTTCGCTGCAAAACCAATAGCTAAACCTCCAATACCTATACCTGCTAGCAGTGATGTAGCTTCAATACCATATCTTTTCAAAAATATTATTACTATAAAAAATAAAAATACAACTTTTATTATATTATCTAAAAGTGGCATAAATCGCAAAAGAAGACTATTAGTATCTTTAAGTTTTAGTACATAAGTTAAATGTTTTGTCAGTTTGCTTATTAAATTTAAACCAAAATAAACTACAATAATATAAAATAATATTCTTATTATCTCACTTATATGTGTTTGTAAAAATGCTATCATATTTTTATCCTTATTTTAATGTTAAGTATAACATAAAAAAAAGGTTGACCTTTGTAGTGTCAACCTGAAGTAAAATAGTTTACGAGTGAGAGTGGAATATGTATTTATAAAATTATTATAGATATTTAAAACACTATTCAAATTCCCCTGTTGTATACATTGATTTTCCACATGGATATTATTCTTTTGAAAAATGTTAAGGATTTGTAATAATTTGATTAAATTTTCTAAAGTTTTAAAAAAACATGTCGTAATTAAAAATATAAATAAATAGACGATTAGGAAAAATTAATGTATAAGTCATCAAGAACAAAAATGCTAAGTAACATATCATATGGTGTGGAGTTTATACTAAGAGGCGCAAAAAAAAGGCGATCAATGGCTATAGCAGAAGCAAAAGCAGTAAACAACCAAAACTATAAATTGCAAAAAAGCCATCTTATCGCTATTAAATAAAAGAATGAGAGTGTCAGTTTTTTAAATTTTATTTTTTAGGTTCCAAAATTAAATATTTATGGAGCCTTTTTTATTGTTAAATTTTCGTAACAATTAATTTACATTGTTTCATATATTTATTTATCTGGTAAAATAATTTATATAAGTATTTATTGAATTTAGTATAAAAATGTTTAAAGATAATGAGGGTAATGATAATTTAAACGAATTTCTCAATGACGATAATTATAACTCGTCAGATACTGAAAAAATATTAAATGCCGTTTCTAAAGTTGAAGTCGGTATTATTTCAGCAGTTGCAAGTTTCTTTGAAAATATATCATTTATCGAAGAAACTCAATCTATTGAAGATAATATAAACATTAATTCTCTTAATATTTTAAAAGAAATTCAGTCCTTACGTGATATTTTGATGAATTTACCTTCTTTAAAAAATTCTAATCTAAATATTGAAACAAATCATAATCAAAAAGAAATTATTGAAAAATTAAATGATATTATTGAAAATTTAAAATCTGATTTAGATAAAACACAATTAGAAAATATTAACCCACAAATAAATTTAAATATTAATGAGGCCTTAATACCTTTAAATCAAAAATTAGAATCACTTAATACTTTTATAAATGAAATAAATTCTCAAATCCAAACATTAAAAGTTCAAAATCTTGAAAATAACTTAAATGAAGAAAATATAAAAGAAATTTTTAATACTATAGAAACTAATAAACATAATGACAATATTATTGATTCCTTGAGTTGTCTTAATGAAAAACTTAATCAAAACCTAAAAGGTTTTAAGGAATTTTTTGAAAATAATAATAACCAAGGGATGTGTGATTCAATAAATAATCTCAATAACAACTTGCTTGAAGTTAAAGATTTTATTCAAAATAATAATATTAATCAAGGATTTTATGATTCAATAAATAATCTCAATAACAACTTGCTTGAAGTTAAAGATTTTATTCAAAATAATAATATTAGTCAAGGATTTTATGATTCAATAAATAATCTCAATAACAACTTGCTTGAAGTTAAAGATTTTATTCAAAATAATAATA
>CALUYS010000018.1 GCA_944325065.1 Candidatus Gastranaerophilales bacterium
CCATTAAATTTGTCCATTAAATTTGCTTCAACCTTAATATGTTCCACTTTCATGCTCATTCCCTCCTAAAAATATATAAGCATATGACTTTCTATACATTCATATAAAATACCTAAAAAAATAATTTGCTAGTTTAAAATGGGATATTACGCAAATTTTACAATTATCTTAATCTAGCGAGAAAATATCCTCTAAATCTTGGTAAGTAAGAGATTTGCCAATATTTCTATCGATTGAAATAACAGAATCTACAAGATTTCGTTTTGTTTGTTTAAGCTTTTGTATTTTTTCTTCAACTGTACCTTTTGTAATAAGTCGGTATACAAAGACTTTTTTAGTTTGTCCGATGCGATATGCACGGTCTGTAGCTTGGTCTTCAACAGCAGGATTCCACCAAGGGTCATAATGGATTACATAATCAGCACCTGTTAAATTTAAGCCTGTTCCACCAGCTTTTAGCGAAACAAGGAAAATGGGGATATCATTATTGTTATTAAATCTTTCAACAGCCTCTTGACGTTCTTTTGTCGCACCTGTTAAATATTCAAACTTAATATTTTTTGATATCAACCATTCTTTAATAATATCAAGCATATCAACAAATTGACTAAATAAAAGAACACGATGTTTTTCTTGAATTATTTCATATAACATTTCTTTTAGTTTTTCAAATTTACCTGATTCATTTATTCCTTTTTTATTATCTTTATCATAAAGCCAAGGATGACAGCATATTTGTCTTAAACGTAGCAATGCTGAGAAGATTGACATACGACTTTTTTCAAGCCCATTTTGCTCAATAGATTTAAATAATTCTTCTTTTGTAGAATCCATAACTTCCAAATAAAAATCTTTTTGTTCACTTGTGAGTTCACAATATGCAACGTTTTCAACTTTATCAGGTAGATCTTGAGCCACATCCCGTTTCATACGACGGAGGATAAATGGGAATATTTGTGATTTTAGTCTTTTTTCAACAACTTTATCCTCCTTTTCAACAATTGGATTAACATATCTATGGTTAAATTCTGATTTATCAAATAAAAATCCAGGCATAAGAAAATCAAATACACTCCATAGCTCTTCTAGCTTGTTTTCAATAGGTGTACCTGATAATGCTAGTTTATGAGAACAATTGAGCATTTTAACCGATTTTGAAGTAATTGATTCAGGGTTTTTTATATTTTGAGATTCATCAAGTATAACATATCTAAATTTATAATCTTTTAAATCTTCAATATCACGACGAAGTAAAGCATAGCTTGTTATGACGATATCATAATCATTAATCTTTTCAAAATAACTCTTTCTATCAGTTCCAGATAGTTTCAAAACTGATAAATTAGGGGTAAATTTTTCGATTTCATTTTCCCAGTTAAAAACAACTGATGTTGGGCAAATAACAAGATTCGGTTGTTTTTTGTTTTTATCTTTTGCTTTTTGTAACAGTGTCAAAGCTTGGATAGTTTTCCCTAATCCCATATCATCAGCAAGGATACCATTTAAACCATATTCATACAAAAACCAAAGCCAGCTGAATCCTTTTTTTTGATAATCACGTAAACTTGCATTAAGTTTCTTAGGAACACGAACATTAGCCGAAACGGAAAATGTTGATATTTGCTTCCAAAACTTTTCAAATTTTTCACTCATCTCAAGAACAATCTCAAGGTTTTTCATTTCAGATATTATACCAGCACGATATGTTTTTACTATATATTTATCTTTGTCATTTTTATAAACATCAAAAGTATTAAAAGTTCTTAAAAGTGACCACAAGTTTGATGAAGGTACTTCAACAAACCCAAGGTTCTTAAACCTTACATATTTATTGTTTTCACTCATCAAATCGTGAACTTCTTCAAGTGACATAGTTTCATTTCCAACCCGTCCTGATAATTCAACCTCAAAGCTATCAGGTGTGTCTATTGAAAAATCAATATTTGCAACAATTTCAAGTTTTTGTTTGGCAATATTAAAAAACTGCATGTCATCTTTTTCAACGAAAACCCAACCCTCAGGTGCGTGTACCATATAATAATTATAAAAATCAATAGCACTTTCTTTATCCATGCCTAAATTATTAGTCTGCATGGGGGCAAATTTGCAAGCAAGCAACATACGATAAGCTTCTTCTTCGTGTTTTATATTACGTTTTACCCAATAAAGCAAATCTTCTTTAGGCTTTTTTATTGTAACGTATGGTGTTTGATTTGTATGTTTTGAATATGGAACAATTACACCATCATAATCAAACTCCAATGAAGCTTTTAACGAACCATCATAATCAAGACCTAAAGTAACCACATTATTTGGAATTTTATCTTCTAAAGTAAGTTTTTTTATCATTTCTGATAAATTAACAGGCATTATTTCTTTTATTTTTGGCAATTCTTCATATAAAAATTTTGCACCTTCATCATCTTTTATATCGGTAAAACTCGATTTTATAAGTTTTTGAGGAATTGAATTTATGGTAATATTTATTGGAAATATAATATTTTTATAACGGCCCCACTTTAATTGACGAGAAAAATATCGAACTTCTTCAAAAGGCAAAATATCATCTTTATCTGGTCTTTGCCAGTTAAGAGAAAGCAAAACATTCCCAACCATTGAAAAATTGACATCCAAGGATAAATTCCATACACCATCTGTTTTAAATTTTATTATATCTTTTGTTCGTCCATCGAGTACTTCTTCAGCTTTTGACATAAGCTGGAAAAAAGGTTCAAATTTATTTATCTGAATATCATACCATCCTGCACGTTTATCAAGTCTAGAAAATTTAAGTAGATTTTGAAATATCATAACTTCAATTGTTTGTTGATTAGTTAATTTAAAATTGGGGTTTTCTTTTTGGCATTTAACTATTTCTTTTAATACACTTTCCAAATCCCGAATAACTTTGCCGGTATTCCTTGATATAACAAGTATTGAAAAAAAACTTTGACGTCTTTGGGGATTAAAATGAAAGATATAATCACCCATTGGCTCTTCAATAGGTGTTGTTAATTCATCACTATAATCTGGTTCATATTTATACTGCTTTATTGCATAATTATCATATGCTTTTTCATCAATAGCTTTTAAAGCAAGTGCTATTGTATGTTTGCACCAAGGTTCTTTTAAAGGACAAGAACAATTGGGGATTATTTTATCCTTTTTAAAGCTTAAACTTGTTTCATAATAATCCTTGAAATTCCCTTTTATCTTTGCTTTATAAACGTTATTTTGCTGAATTACGTCATATATATAATCACCACCACTTGTTTTGTAAGCTTCATAACCTCGACGAAAACTTCCAGGTGTTGAATTATCTTTTACATATTTATAATTAAAGTTACAAACTGCCATATTCTATTTTTTAATGTTTACTTAATCATTGTCTTGTGAGACTTAAAGAAGCTCATTATTTGCTCAAGCTTGTCTCAAACTTTCTTTCATATTATTTATCATCGCGTTTCTACAATTTTAATTATACATAAAATAAAAAAAATAGCAAATATTTTATGTATAAAAACTAATTTTTTAATAATGGTATATAACTTTCTAATTTCTTAACAACTTTTTCTATATTTAAAAGTGCTTCTTTAAAAAAATTGTCTATTTGTTCAATAATAAGTTTTTGTGTATTAAAATCTAATTCTTGTTTTTCTAAAAACTTAAAAAAGTCATTTAGTTTTTGAGTGTTTTTAATGCAAGTTAATAAGACTATTTTATATTTTGAGCTTAAATTAACATAAATATTATCAATAACACGTAAAACTTTTTGTAAATTCTTTGCAGCATTTGAAGTTAAAATTTTTGCTCGTTTTATTTCTTTTTTGTAATTTTCATATGTTGGTTTTATATCAAGAAGTTCACTTTGAACTTTTTTTAATATGTCTATTTCAGATTTTATCTTTTGATAAAAATCATTTTTATTAATGTTGAATTTCAAATCAATTTCATTTAAAATTTCATCTAAAGAAAAATCATCATCAAAGTTTTCTAATATATTTTCAAGTATAACATTTTCAAATCCGTTTATTTGTGCACCGCCAGTTGAAGCATTATATAGTTTTAATTTTTTGTCTATGCCATATCTAAATGCAAAATCTTGAAAATATTCAATAAAAATCCCAAATCCAAAATCACTTGGCAAATTTTTTCCATCTTGACCTTTGATGGTTATTATACGCCGATTTAATTCATTTAATTTATAATTTATATAGCTGTCTTTTTGTTCATCAGAAACATCTTTATATTTGAATAAATCATTTTTTAATTTTTCAAAATTATTAATATAAACTGAATATTTTTTAAGATTTTCATCATATTTACACTTAAATTCACAATAAGGAGAATTATCAGCATATAATTTTCCATTTGTATAAGCTAAATCCTGTCCTATAAGGATTATTGGATTGCATCCTGCTATTTTTGCACAAAATAAAGCATTATATGCAACAGTCCCTTTTGTTTCATATTTATTTGCTCTTTTATTTGAAATCAATTCTTCATACCATAAATTTGCAGGATTTTCAGAAGAAAAAGTAACAAAATGATTTTTAAACTTTAAATCATAAAAATGTCTATTTGTATATGCTTCACTTATAAAATTAATACTTTCAAGATCTTCCCCTAAAACTTGTTCAGTACAGTTATTTAATTCAATAATATTGACAAAATCAGGATTTATTCCATTTCGTTTTAATGCTTTATACGCTGTGCCAACAGAAAAAATACAAATCTTATTTCGATATTTTTTTATAGTATTAATATTCTGATTTAATGATGGACCGCCTGATACTATAATTGCAGGTTTATTCTTTAGTTTATTTTCAAGCTTTGAAAATTCGGGCAATTGGATTTTTTTATCTAGATTTTCAATAAGTTCAGTAAAAAATTTAATTGAAGAATTTGCCATAAAGTTCAAATTAAATTTTAATATTTTATAAGTTTTGTGAGCTTGATTTACAAAATCCAACATTTGATTTGTAAAAAGTTGTTGATATGACTCTAAATATGCGACTTTTAAATTGCTTTGTGATGAACATAAACATAACATATGATTACGAAACATATTTGTATTAGTTGTAATACGAATATTATATGCGTTTAGGGTATTTTGAAAATCAACTGTTTCTAATACAGTTCTCAATATCTGTATATTAGGCTCATAAACGATTATTGAAGAATCACTATATTTTGTATGCAGTTCATCTAATAAATAACCAAACCCAAGCCCAAAAATAATAAAAGTATTTAAATCTTTTTCATTAACCTCGAGATCTTCGATAATTTTTTGACTTTCATCAATTGCACCTTCCATACTATGAAGTGGATAGTCTTTATATAACAAATTGGGTTCATTTTGTTTTGTATAATCTAAACTTAATGTTCCATCATTTGAAGGAAGTGATATAAGTTCATTATATAAATCCATATCATAGGCTTTTATTGCGTTTAAATTTTTTTCAAAAAGTATATTATTTGACATTATTCTATCTAACTTTATATATAAACAGTATACATTTTTTTTTTAAAAAAAACTCTTTATTAATTTTCGTTAACATTTTTCTTCAAACTAGCAAATTATTTTTTTAGGTATTTTATATGAATGTATAGAAAGTCATATGCTTATATATTTTTAGAAGGGAATGAGCATGAAAGTGGAACATATTAAGGTTGAAGCAAATTTAATGGGCAAATTTAATGGGCAAATTTAATGGGCAAAAAACTAAATTAAAAAAACAAAAAACTAATCAAAATTTTGGAACTTCTACAAATCCCCTTGTCTTAGATTCTAAGTTTTATCCTGTAAAGTTTACTGATGTTGCAAATGCTAATAAAATAAGGCTGCAAAATGCAATTAATTTGCGTAAATTTATATTGTCAAAACCTGATTTCAATCAAAAAGAAAATAAAATTAAATTACTTGAACTTTTGCATAAATCTTATGCAGATGAAGTAAAAGCAATTGACAAAGCTTTGGTTGTTTCTGATTATTCCAAAATTGGTTCAAGTAAAAGCGAAATTAAGGCAGCTGAAAAACAATTAAAGAAGGTGCTTGACCACATAAAAGGTTTTTCAAATATATCTCAAACTAATATAAATAAAACAAATAATATTTCATTTAAAGGTCGAGAATTAACTTATACACAGAAACAAAATTGCCATAAAATTATACATTGGTCCTCAGCTGTTTGTGCAGGAATTTCAGCAGCAATTGGAGAAGCAAACGTAACTGGAGCTGATGTACCTTTTCTTTGTGCAACAGAAATGATGATGTTTAATCTTCTTACAGATGCTCTTGATGCAGATCCAACTGCTGCATTGATACATGCCGGGAAACATATGGCATCTGCTGGTGTTGTCGGTATGAATCTTTTAAATAAGGCTATAAGTGCTTTTGGTTGGGGAGCTCATATTGCAGCTTTTTTGACAACAGGTGGTATTGGAAATGTTGGAGTAAGTGCAGCTATCCGAGCAACAAACGGAGCTTTATCAGCAGGTTGTTGTGAAACGATGGGCTGGGCTTTTGTTAAAGATTATAAGAATGGAAAAATGAATGTTGAAGATAAAGTACTACAAGTTATAGGTTCTATAGCATTTCATAGTATAACAGATTTATTTGATGGAAGTTTTGATTTGGCAGAACCTGTATTTGATTTGCAAGAAACAAGTGGAAAAACATTAGGTAAAGCTTTAGTTCAAAATATGCCAAAAGGAATGGGAGAATTTTTGCAAGAAGCTACAACAAAAGTTGCAGACAGTGGTTTGGCTCCTTTTGCAGCAAGAGGGCTTGAATTAACAATTCCTCGCGTAACACAAAAATTGATTGAAAATAAAGGAGATATATCCTCTGAAGAACTAAACGAAATTTTAATAGATGCTGCTTTGGGAACAGCTTGTAAAGATATTCTTGGTGATACAAACTATATGAGTAAAGAAACTATCCAAAGAAAAGCAATACCTGTAATGAGAACTTTGAAAGGTAGTTCACAAATAGCAAGAATAGTGGCAGATGAACTTACAAGACATGGTATAAAAAGATACGGTGAAATTTCATTAAACAAAGAAAACGCTGAACTACTTGAAGAATTTTTTAATTCAGCAGTTCCAAAAATTAGAGATACATATAAAACTATAAAAAACTTATGATTTTGAAAATCAATTCTATAAACAACAACATAACATTCAAAAACAATGATAATCAGAATGATACGATAATTCACAGTCCAAAAGATTTGGATTATTCGTATCATCTTTTAAAAAATCCAAATATAGCTCCAAATTATTACTTATATCGTGTTGCAAGTGATTTTAATAGCCAAGGTGCTAATTGGGAAACAAATGAAAATCTTGTGCACAAATTAAAACAGGATACTATAAAATCACGCTTAGGTAAAAAGTTTCCTTTAACAAATAAGATAACTTTAAGTCCACTAGAATATGTTATTGGAACTACTTTTTGTTTAGGAGCATTAACCTATTTTGCATTAAAGGATTTTAAAAAATTTAAAAAAAATTTTTTACCAAATAAAGTAATGAAAATACTTATACCTTTAACTATGCTTCTGTTTATATTTGGGCTTATTAACGATATTAGTTATATTTTAACAGGTAAAAAGCTATCCAATGAACTAAGGAAAAAAAGACAATATAAAAACTCACTAAAAAAAATAAATATTCCTGATTTCATAAATAAAGACATAAAAAATAAAAAACCTAATTTGTCTATAAAAGATATTGATGACAAAATTAATAGTTTTAAATTGTATACTCTGGCTAATAAGTTTACACTAAATGACAAAAAATGTAAAAATGAAGATGAATTTTTAAAAGAAAATCAAATTCCTTTAACAGCTTTATACAAAATCAAACCTTACTTAGATGAATCAACTCACCCGAGTGACACTGAATGGATTGCATACAACCTTTTAGGCATGTATCTTGCAACAAAGGGTGATGACACTACACCAACTGTTTAAGATTACAAGTAAAAATTTCGATAAATTTTTAAAAGATAAGTTTAAAAAGGATAATAAAGATAGTTAAAAAAATATATGCCTCGCAATTTTGGGAGCACTCATCGCTTGCGGAATATCTCAAGCAATAAACAAAAAGCCAGACCGCAGAGGCGGCATAATTGCCGCCTGCCTTTCTGGCGTTGCACTTGCGGCTTCCACAATTTCAAATATTGCTACTTGGAAAAATTATAAGAAAGATAATCAAAAATAGTATAGTTCTCCAACAATTTATAATTGCTATAAACATATCTTTTATGTATAATAATTTGAGAAATATAGATATTTGGGGAGAAATTAAAATTATGATGAATATGGGGAATTTGATGAAGCAGTTTGGTCAGATGCAGAAAAAACTGACTCAGGCTCAGGAAGAATTGAAAGCTCAAGAACTTGTGGGTTATGCACCAAACAAAAGCGTAACAGTTGTTGTTGACGGGCAAAAGAATTTTAAGTCAATAAAGTTGACAAAAGAAGCAATAAATCCTGAAAATCCTCAAAGTGTTGATGATGAAACGGTTGAAATGTTGGAAGATTTAATAACTCAGGCAATAAATGAAGCAAACAAAAAAGCTTCGTCTGTTTTTGAAAACAAAATGAAAGGCTTAACAGGCGGAATAAATATACCGGGGTTATTTTAAATTATGCAATATACAAAACCGTTGGCTAATCTTATTGATTTTTTCGAGCGGTTTCCATCAATAGGTCCTAAATCAGCACAGAGAATGGCATTGCATCTGCTAAAAATGCCAAACCCTGAAGTCCAAAAGTTTGCTAATTTAATGATTGAAGCCAAAGAAAAAATACATTATTGCAGTATATGTTTTAATATGTCGCAAAATGACCCGTGCGAAATATGCCAAAATTCAAATAGAGATAGTAAAACCATTTGCGTGGTGAGTGAAACAAAAGATCTCCTTGCTATTGAAAAAACAAATGAATACAATGGTGTCTATCATGTTCTTCAAGGTGTCATCTCTCCACTTGAAGGTATTGGTGCAAATGATATTCGTATTAGAGAACTTCTTAATCGTATATCAGAAAAGGATATCGAAGAAATTATTCTTGCACTTAATCCTACGGTTGAAGGCGAAGCTACAAGTTTATATATTTCAAAACTTTTAAAACCATTTGATATAAAAATAAGCAGAATTGCTATGGGACTTCCTATAGGTGCAGATCTAGAATATGCTGATGAAATTACATTAACCAAAGCTCTTGAATGTAGAGTTTGTATTTGAATTTGTATTTTATGTTACAAAATGTTAAAATAAATTATTTTTTAAGCAATTTTTTATAGTATATATTTTTTATATATATAGATGTAAACTTAATAGGAGACTAAAACATGACTTTTGCATTAGACGAAGATTTAAAAAAACGTTTAGGAAATAAAGTTGATTTTGAATTGATTGAAAAAAAAGATAGACAAATGCGATTTCGTAATTCAAAAGATCCAATTTATGGTGCATTTAATATAGTTGACAACCAAAGCATTTCAAGATTATTCGTTGAGTTTATTAAAGATATATCTTTTGATATTAAAACTGCAATAAAAAAAATGTCAGAAGAAACTATATAAAAATATTTAAATTATAAATAATCATATGAAGTAAATTGATTATTTTCACAATCCTTCTTTAATAAAGGCAAGGACATTTGAAGTATCATTGTATTTGTTGATTTTTCAAACAAAAATTTGATTTTACCATTATGTTGTTTAATTATTTTCTTAATCACTGACAAATCAGCAGATTGTTTGTTAAAGTAATATATATCATTTTGATGTTTAAAGTCTGAATTTTTATATTTGTACATTTTATTTTTAAATTCTACATTGAAATAAGTTTTATTGGTATATGATGTAATGTAAATTACATCATTATCGTCTGCAAATTTAGTAATATTATTAACAAGTGAGAAAATAACTTGTTTAAATTTAGTTAGATCAGCAAAAATCTCAATTGCAATAATGGAAGTAATAAAATGAATATTACGCTGTTTAATGAAATCTTTTAAAATATTTAAACATTCGATTATTTCATCCCTTGAATTAAAGCTTGTTAATTTAGGTTGAGTTGTTTTAAAATCTTCATTTGACAAATCAAACATATTTGTTATTAAATTTTTTAAATATGTTACATTATTTTCAATATAACTAAGATAATTTTGTTTACGTTTTTTTGGCAATGTTTTGTTTAGATTTAACAAACTTGCATATTCTAAAATATTATTTAACATTGGTTTAAATTCTTTTGAAATATTTTCAATAAGATTTAATTTCCTTATACTCCCTACTTCGATTTTATTGTAGTAACTAAAATTTGTTAAAGCAAGTGAATAACTATTTACTATTACATTAAAAATATTAATATCCATATCGGAAAATTTATCTTTAATTGTATGTGTTATGATAAAACCGATGACTGTCTTTTCTTGCATAATAAAAAATATATTATATTCACTTAAAATATTTTGATAGATAATATCTCGATTATTTTTAAGAATGTTATCATTATTTTTTAACACAAAATCATAAATATAATCTTTATGTATCTTATAATTATCATGTGAGTGATAAAAATAGTTATATTTATTTGAGTATTTTTTTCTTAAATAAACAACATAGAAATCAATACCAAAAATCCAATGTAAATCATCTTTTATATACTTGTGAATAAAATAAGGATTTTTTATTGTCATCATTATATTGATTATGTTATTTACTCTTTGCCATTTTTGTAAATTTATAAAATAAGAATTAACATACTTAATAAGTTCGCTTTCAAGCTCATCTTTTCTTAAACCTGTTATATTCATAAAAATTTATTCCGTTTGTATGTAAGTAAAATTAAATTTAAAGAATTTATTATAATATTTTTTAATTTTATAATAAGATATATATTTTCTTGTATTACCCACATGTATATTAATTATTCTGGTATTCGCTTTTTTTATAATAGTTTGTTATAATTTTTTTATGAATGACATTTTAAAAATTTTAAACGCACGACTGAAATTTAAAGCAAATGACAGTTTTTTAAGCGATAAAGTAACGTATATAAATATTTTAAATGATGTAAATTTAAAAATTAAACGTGGCGAAATTTTAAGTTTAGTTGGAGAATCAGGTTGTGGAAAGACAACTTTAGGAAAATCTATCTTAAAATTGATTAATTTAAATAGTGGACATATTTTTTTTAACGGAAAAGATATTGAATTGTTCAATAAAAAACAATTATTTGAATATCGGAAGCAAGTTCAGATTATTTTTCAGAATCCATATGCAAGTCTAAATCCAAAAATGACAGTATACGATATTTTAAAAGAACCTCTTGATGTACATAAATGGGGTGGTAAAGATGACATCCAAAGGCGTATTTATGAAATATGTAAACTTACTGGAATAGATATAAAAAGTTTAAATCGTTACTCAAGTGAATTTTCAGGTGGACAAAGGCAAAGAATTGCAATTGCAAGAGCTTTAGTTTTAAATCCTCAACTTATTATTGCTGATGAACCTGTTTCAGCTCTTGATGTGTCAATTCAAGCTCAAATTATTAATCTGCTGCTTGATTTAAAAAATAAACTTAATTTAACTATTTTATTTATTTCACATGATTTATCAGTTGTTAAATATATTTCAAATTTTGTTGCAATAATGTATTTAGGACAAATAATTGAATTTGGGAATAATGATGATATATTTAATAATTATAAACATCCCTATACAAAAGCTTTAATGGATTCTATACCCAAAATTAGTAAAAACAGTAAAGAAGAAAATATTACAATACAAGGTGAATTACCATCTTTAAAGACAATTCAAGAAGGTTGCAAATTTTATTCAAGATGTCCATATTCCCTTCCTAAATGTAAGAATTATACACCTTCAAATGTATATATATCCAATTCTCATTATGTTAATTGTTTTTTGTATGATATTGCTTAAATTTTATTTGTAATATTAATTTTTATTAACATTTATAATTCAACTCGCAAATTATTTTTTTTATAGGTTTATACTAGTAGATAATAAATTTGTGTTTTAATAAATAGGAGAAAATGAGCATGAAAACTGAGAGCAATTTTGGTCTAATTAATCAAGTCAAATTAAATGGAATTGTAGGGGGGGGGGATGCTTTGCATAATAAAAAATTAATGCGAAGTCAAAATTTTATTCCTTCAAAAATTTTTACAAGTAAATATAATTTAAGAAAAGATGTTGTTATTTTAAATAGCAATAAAGCGAATTTGAAAAATGATAAATTGCTTGAAATGGGAATAATTGATAAAAATTCTCATAAAATTTTTAATCAGTTAATAAATAAGAATAATAAAAATATAATAAAAAGTATAAATAAAATAAATACTTTTCCTGTTAGTTTTGGTTCTCGAATTCAATGTTCACGTAAAATAGTTAAACAACATGTTGTAGCAGCCGTTGCAGGTGGTTTAATCCCATCAGTTGCAGCATCAGCAGCTACACTTATTAGTAATGAAATAATCATGACCTCAAGAATAGGATATGAGTATGGGTATCGTGATTTAAAAAAACAACTTAAAACTGTTTTTAAAGGTGCATTTGAAGGCGGTAAAACATCAATAATGACAATACCATTAGCTGATAAAGCATCAAGTGTTGTTGTACAACAATTAGCACAAATAAAACAAAGTTCTCTTACAACAACACTTGCTGGTATGGCATCAAAATATATTCCATTTGTAGGTTTGGCTGTCAATTCAACTATTGCAGCATTTGCAACAGAAGATTTAGGTGATAAAATTATAAATTATTTTGAGGCTCGTGCAGATCATCCGAAGAATAAAACAATAACTTATGACTCTGATTCAGATAGTAATGCTGAAAAAGTTGACGAAAAAAAGACTAATCAGCATCAAACCATTGATGATATTGATTGTTTAAAATATAAATCACCTGAGGAATATATTGAAGTAGTAAAAAAAATTTGGGATCATGATTTTGAAAATAGTTTTGAATATACATCAGCTAAAAAGTGGGTTGAATTTGAGGAAACAAACCCTAACGAATGTGATGACTTGGATTATTGTAGAGCAGTTAGTCAACTTGAAATGGTAATTTCTGAAAATGTTAACGCTTGGAATGAAAAAAAAGAAATTTTGCTCAAAAAAAGGGAAAAGCAATGGATCGCCCGTTTACGTCTATTAGAAATTATTGAAAATAATAGGTAGTAAATTAAAAAAAGGAAATAAAAAATGCATATTAATAAAATAAATTTAAAAAATAATTTTAATAAAGTACAATTCAAACAAAAACAAGATGATAAAAATAAATATATATATGTGGAACAAGCATCAATTGATAATTTTAAGTTGCCACTTGGTATGGGGCTTATTTATTCCCAATTTGAGTTTAACCGAACTGATAAAGAAGTTAAAGAAATTTTTAAACAAAAGCTTGATGATTTCAAAAGCAAGACCTTTGCAAAAAAGTGTAAATCTATATTAATCCTACTTACAAGTGTCATTGGATTGGCACTTGCTAGTGAAGCCTATGGGTTTAAAAAGCAATTTAAAATTGAAAAAAAAGATAAGGAAAACGATGAAACAACATTAAAGAAAGGTCTTATGAAAAAAGGTGCTTTTGAAACAATAATAATTTCGTCGGTTGTTGGCGTTACTTCCGATTATATTTTGAAAAAAATGAAAAATCAGGACAAAGCTATGACGAAAAGTTTAGTAGCAACAGCTGCCACAATGGCTGTGTGGGGGATATTCTCTTTGGTTTCAGGTATAAATACGTTTAAAAATTATAAAAAACAAAAGGACAATTTATTTAGTTAAGGATATAAAGTAATATGGAAGTGTCAAAGTTGGACTTCTTGATTTGAGTTGTGCAGTGTTTGTATAAAAAACAAAAGGACAATTTATTTATTTAAAGATATAAAGTAATATGGAAGTGTCAAAGTTGGACTTCTTGGTTTGAGTTGTGCAGTGTTTGTATAAAAAACAAAAGGACAAAATGTGTTACTGGAGTGAAAAATAATTAGTTACGTATTTTTAAATGGTTAATTAAAGCATAAACTGCCAAAATGTAACTATAAAATCCAAATCCTGAAATTTGACCTATGCAACAAGGGCTTAAAAATGACTTATGCCTAACTTCTTCACGTGAATAAATATTTGAAAGATGAACTTCAACGGTTGGGATATTAATAGCTTTAATAGCATCAGCTATAGCAAGGCTTGTATGGGTATAGGCACCTGCGTTAATGATAATACCATCTATTTTGCCCATTGATGAGTGGAGTTTATTTATAATTTCGCCTTCAATATTATTTTGATAAAACTCAAAATTTATGTTTTTATTATTTGAAAATTCAGTTTTAATTTTGTCATTGATATCATTTAAGGTTATATTTCCATAAATGTGAGGTTCACGTTTGCCCAGCAAATTTAAATTTGGTCCATTAATTATAAGAGTATTCATTTTAAAGCTTTCTCCTTGAAGACGATTATAACATTTAAAAAAAAATGAGTAAACATTTGTAATATTATTGAATGAAATTAAAAAATATGCTATTGTTTTTAAAGAAGAAATAAAAACGAGGTGTTAAAAGATAATGGGACAAACAATAGCCGAGAAAATAATCTCAAAACATGTAGGTCGTGATGTAAAAGCAGGAGAGCTTGTGATATCAAAAGTAGATATTGCTGCAGTTCAGGATGGAACAGGTCCATTAACAGTTCAAGAATTTAAAAAGCTTGGGCGAGATAAACTTGCAAATCCAAGTCGCACTATATTATTTATTGACCATGCAGCACCGAGTCCAAGAAAAGAATTGTCAAATTCACATATAGTTTTAAGGGAATTTGCAAAAGAATATGGTGCTATATTATCCGATGTAGGTGAGGGTGTATGTCATCAAAGACTTGTAGAAAGTTATGTAAACCCTGGAGAAATACTTGTAGGAGCAGATTCACATACTTGCACATCAGGAGCTTTGGGTGTGTTTGCAACAGGCATGGGTTCAACTGATGTAGCTGTTGCTATGGCTTTGGGGAAAACTTGGTTAAAAGTACCTAAAACTATAAAAGTTGAGGTTAATGGAAAGTTTGGTTTTGGTGTGTATCCAAAAGACTTAATTTTACATCTGATTGGCGAAATAGGAGCTGATGGTGCGACTTATTGTGCTTTAGAATTTTGCGGTGATACAATTGACAAGATGGAAATGACAGATAGATTTACACTTGCAAATATGGCGGTTGAAGCAGGTGCAAAAGCTGGTTTGTTTAAAACTGATACTAAAACTTTTGAATATTTATCACAACGTGGTCGTGGTGATAAATTTGTAGCTGTTGAACCTGATATTGATGCAAATTATGATAGAATAGTTAAAATTGATGCTTCAAAAATAAAACCAACTGTTTCTTGTCCACATACTGTTGATAATACAAAATTAGCAAGTGAGTTATCTGATGTAAAAGTTGATCAGGTATTTTTAGGCAGTTGTACAAATGGTCGTATTGAAGATTTGAGAATTGCCGCTAAAATACTTGATGGACGCAAAGTTAAAGAAGGTGTTCGATTACTGGTTTCGCCTGCTTCAAGAGATGTTTTTCTCCAAGCTTTAAAAGAAGGATTGATTGAAATATTTGTAAAAGCTGGGGCTTCAATTGTGACATCAGGTTGTGGTTGTTGTGTTGGTGTGCATGCGGGGATTTTAGGTGACAATGAAGTATGTCTTTCAACTCAAAACAGAAACTTTCAGGGACGTTTAGGTAATACAAATGGTTTTATTTACCTTTGTTCACCTGCAGTTGCTGCTTATAGTGCTATATTGGGGCATATTGCATGTCCAAGTAAAATGTTTAATAAAGCTATTGTTTAAAAATTTAAAAACGAGGTTAAGGGAAAAAATATGATACTTGAAGGAAAAGCTTGGAAATTTGGAGATAATATATCAACTGACCATATCGCACCGGGTCGTTTGTTCCACTTGAGATCAAATTTAGAAGAGTTTGCAAAACACGTACTTGAAGATGCAGACCCAAATTTTGCAAGCCAAATGGAAAAAGGTGATTTTGTTGTTGGAGGGAATAATTTTGGGCTTGGCTCAAGCCGAGAACATGCTCCTCAAATTATTAAAATAGCAGGTGTTGGTGCTGTTTTGGCTAAGTCTTTTGCAAGGATTTTTTATCGTAATTCAATAAATATAGGGCTTTTATTAATTGAATGTGATACTGATAGAATCAATGCAAATGATAAACTTGAAATTGATATACAAAATGGTGTAGTAAAAAACATCACTAAAAATGAAGAAATAAAAATACAACCACTTCCACCTGTTATGATAAAACTTTTGAACGAGGGCGGTTTAATTGAGCATATTAAAAAACACGGAGATTTTGAATTAGTATGAAAACAGTTACATTGATTAAAGGTGATGGCATTGGCCCTGAAATTGCCGATGCTTGTGTAAAAGTGTTTGAAAAAGCAAATGTCAATATAAATTGGGATATACAACTTGCTGGTTTGGATGCTTGTAAAAAATATAACACTCCATTACCTAATGATGTGATTAACAGTATAAAGAAAAACAAAATAGCACTTAAATCACCTTGTACAACACCAATAGGCAAAGGTTTTAGAAGTGTAAATGTGGCTTTGAGAAAAGAGCTTGATTTGTATGCTTGTGTTCGTGAAGCAAAAAATTTAAATAATATAAAAACTAGATATGAAAATGTTGATATAACTGTCATAAGAGAAAATACGGAAGATTTATATGCAGGTATTGAAAGAAAGATAGATGATAATACTTGCGAGTCTATAAAAATTATTACACGAGATGCTTCAATGCGAATTGGGAAATATGCTTTTGATTATGCTATAAAAAACAATCGGAGAAAAATTACAGCTGTTACTAAGGCCAACATTTGTAAACTAACAGATGGATTGTTTTTGGAATGTATACGTGAGGTTGCAAAAGAATATGAAAATGAAATTGACTATAATGAAATTCTTGTGGATAATGCTTGCATGCAACTTGTAATAAACCCAAATCAATTTGATGTTATGGTGTTGCCGAATTTATATGGTGATATTGTTTCTGATTTGACATCAGGACTTGTAGGTGGGCTTGGCGTAGCATCTGGTGCAAATATTGGGGCAAATTATGCCATATTTGAAGCTGTTCATGGAAGTGCACCAGATATTGCAGGGAAAAATATTGCTAACCCTACAGCACTTTTAAGAAGTGGTATTCTTATGCTCGAATATATGGGAGAATATACAGCAGCTAATAGGATTAAAAATGCTTTATTCAAAGTTTTTGATGAAGGAAAAGTTTTGACTCGTGATTTAGGCGGTAATGCAACAACTGATGAATTTGTTGAAGCTATTGTTACAAATTTAAAATAATTTATTTGCATTTTTTATAAAATATGCTACTATTTGTATAGTCGAAGTATTGATAAAGGTTATAGAATAAATGTTTTCAAGAATATCATCTTTGCGGGTGATTGAACGTCCTGCAAAAATATTGATTAGTCGAAATATGGGTTTTTTAAACGATACAATACAAAATATTATTCCTTTTGATAAAACCGCCAATGCTTTATTGGATGTTTCAAAAAATGGAATTGTATCAACTTTTACTGGTACAATTCATCAAAAAATAAAAGAAAATAAGAAAACAAATTATGAACAAAATGAAGACAATGAAAACAATGAGTATACAAAAAAAGTAAGCTAAATTATCCAAAATTTTTATTAGTTGGATTAAATAATTTAATTACTTTGTGTTTATTTGATTTGGGAATTATTAAAATTACTCAAGATAAGGATAAAATTTTAAAAAAAACAAAAGAATTTTATTCAAAAACAAAAGAAAATTTAAAATCTAAAGATGAAATTCAAGAATATATATCGTTTTCAATTGACGATGATTATATAGGTAATTATAATGGTTGTATTAAAGAATTAAATGATAAACTATTATCTTCTAAAACTAAAGTAAAAAATAGGTTTAAAAATAGCATACAGGCGTCTTCTTTAAACGAGATTTATCCTTCAACGCCGTATATGTTGTATCAAAATATTTGTTGTCAAAATATAACATTAAATGATTTTAAGGAAGCATATAACGATATTAAAAAAAATGTTTTGAATAAAGATAGTAAGTTACATCTTGGATTAAAAAAAATAACTATGGCACTTAGCCTTGAGCTTGTTTGTCAATTATTACAAAATAATATATTAGGAAAAATTTTATTTTCAGCGAATTTTATACCCAAAATTTTAAATGATGGTATGTTTAAAACATTAATACAAAATATTATAATAAGTTGTAAAAAATTTATAGTTTTAAATGGTTTTATAGCTATAATTAAAAACTTTAGGTTAACAAATGGAAAAGTTGAAACTAAAGAAGTTCAAGAGGTTGAAACTAAAGAAGACCAAGAAGTTGAAACTAAAAATAAAACTAAAAAGCCGGATTCTGATTGATATCATTAAAAAATATGATTTTTGAATTTTGCATTTTATTTTCAGTATTTTCTTTAATATAATTAAAATAATCTTTAACAAGCACTATTTCTCGATATACCATACTTATTTTATTTTCCTTAAAATAGTTCTCATAAATGTTTGAATTAATTTGATATTTTTTATTCTTAAAAATTAAATTAAAGTTTTTAAACTTGTCATTTAAAAAATTATAACAATAATTTAAGATATTATTAAAGTTATGAGAAAATGGATTAAGCAAAGTTATATCCATAATATAGTTAAGATTATCATAAGTTAGAAGTCTAATAAATCCGCAAAGTTCATTATTATTTTTGTTATATATATTAAAAATAAATGTATTATTTGAAAATATGTTAAAAATAGAACATTTAAATTCATTTTGAGATTTTTCCAAGGGTTTTCTAAAATAAGGTTGAATACTTTCGTTATATAGTTTTACAATATCTTTTAGAGTTGATTTTTTTGATTTTTCAATATATATATCATTAAATGATAAATTATTGTTAATATTTTCATTTGTAATTTTGAAGAATTGATGTGATGAAAAATTACGAAAACCACAGTTATTTAAAAATAAGTTTATTACATCAAATTTATTTTCATCAACATAGGCTGTAAAACTAATTACACCTTTTGCAGCGAATTTAGAAACAACGTAATCCATAAGCAATTTGCCTTTTGTATTACTATTATTATCAAGATAAAATTTAACAATTTCAAAACGTTTATTATTGTGATTAATGGGTTTAACAGAAATTAATGAGTTTATATCTTTATTATCATAAGCAATGTAAACTTCTTCCATAAATTTTAAATTTATCGGCATAAGAGTATTAATCCAGTATAAAAAGATATTTGGGAATTTTTTGCAGTTATTATAACCCGTATAATCTTGATTTTTGACCTTATGAAAAGATAAAAGTCTTTTAACTATTGTCATAAATATATAATAATATTAATTTTTATGTTTTTCAAGATATAAACTCCATGCCAATAAATATTTTCTTAATAAGAATATTAATATAATTATCAAAAAAAGAGAAATATTAAGAAAATTTAAGCGAATATTAACGAAAATTAACATACAAAAAATCGTGAAAAACCATGATTAACATGGTTTTTGGGGATATTGAATAAAAATAAGCAAAAACCGTTGTCAGATAAGTATTAGCTGTTATAATTAGAATGTATCAATGAACATGGGTAATATAAAAGCAAATATACAACAAATAAAGGAACAACTTGCACATTCACAAGTAAAAATAATAGCTGTCACAAAATATTATGGCGTTGATAGGCTAATTGAAGCTTATAAAGTTGGGTTACGTAATTTTGGTGAAAATAAAGTAGTTGATGCTATAAATAAAATCGAAAGCTTACCACAAAGTATAAGAAATGATTCAATGTTCCATTTAATTGGTCATTTGCAAAGTAATAAGGTCAAAAAAGCAGTAAAATATTTTGATATAATACATTCAGTTGATAGTTTAAAGCTTGCAGAAAAAATAGATATTGAATCAAAATCTATAAACAAATGTCAAAAAATACTTTTGCAGATAAATTACGCAAATGAAGAAAGTAAAACAGGTTTTAGCAAAAATGAACTTTTTGAAGTTTATCCTGAAATACAAAAATTAAAAAATGTCAAAATAAAAGGTTTAATGACTATGGCACCTAAAAGTATGAATGAAAGTGAATTATATGCTCTATTTGATGGAGTTAAAAAGATAAAATTTGAGTTAAACTCAAAATATGAAGATAATTTAGAAGAATTATCGATGGGTATGAGTCAAGATTATATACAAGCAGTAAAATGTGGTGCAACGATGATTCGATTAGGTAGAAAAATATTTGATTAAAGAAAAATTAAGTTAAAAAGGAGAATGAAGGTGACAATGGTATCTGATAAAATAAAATCTTTAGTAGATTTTTTAACAGCTGGATTTGAAAAAAATAATAATGAAGATATTTTTGGTGATTTAGAAGATGAAGCTTCAAATATGGATTATCCTACGGATGGGAATTATGCTTTGAGTCCGAAATATCATAGTCAGCCAAGCAACAAATCTTTTGATAATGCTCAAAATAAAGTAGTTGATTTACCGATTATGAGAAATGGGCATGAAGTTATGGTTTGTGAGCCAAGAGCTTATAATGATGCTGCTCAAATCATTAAACATTTAAAAGAAAGAAAAACAGTATTATTAAACCTTCATTTACTGGATAAAGAGCAATCAGTTCGTATTGTTGACTTTTTATGCGGTGCGGCTCATGCATTATGCGGAAATCAACAAAAAATTGGTGATTCTGTATTTATCTTCACTCCAAATAATGTAAATTTAGCATCAGACTCCATTCAAAAAACAAAAACTACAATAAGTGATGCTATTTGGAACCAATCATTATAATTTAAAATTAACAAACGGAGATACAGTTTATAATATAGAAGAGAGTTTTATGGTTGAATGAGGCATTTTGCTTCATTCAACTAATGATTTAAAGTAAAACTTTAAATGAGGGGGAGAGTTATATTAAATGACAACACAGCTAATTGAAGCAAAAAATGGTAATTTGACACTTGAAATGGAGTATATTGCTCAAAAGGAAGGTATTTGTAAAAATAAAGTTTTAAAAAATGTGGCTAATGGTTCGCTTGTAATATTAAAAAATAATATCCGTAAAGATTCAATTCCAACAGCAATTGGCAATGGAGTAAGTGTAAAAATAAATGCAAATATTGGTACTTCGCTTGAAAGAAGTTCATTAAATGAAGAGCTTGATAAAGTTAAAATTATTGAAGCAACAGGTGCAGATGCTTTAATGGATTTGTCAACAGGGCGTGATATTGATAATGTCAGACGTAAAATAATAGCTTCCACAAAGTTACCTATTGGAACAGTTCCTATCTATCAAGCAGGCAAAGAAGCGTTGGATGAATTTCGTGATATTTCAAAATTAAGCAAAGATAAATTTTTTCAAGATATTGAAAAACAATGTAAAGATGGTGTTGATTTCATCACTGTTCACTGTGGTGTTACAAAATTTGTAGTAGAACAATTGGAAAAGCAAGGGCGTATATGTGATATAGTAAGTCGTGGAGGTTCAATGCTTGCTTGTTGGATAAAAGCAACAGGTAGAGAAAATCCTTTATATGAATATTACGATGAATTACTTGAAATAGCTCGTACTTATGATTGTACTTTGTCACTTGGTGATGGGTTAAGACCTGGGTGTATTGCTGATGCAGGTGATCGTGCACAAGTTGCAGAAACAATAGTTTTGGGCGAACTTGTTAAGCGTGCACGTGATTATGGCGTTCAAACAATGGTTGAAGGACCTGGGCATGTGCCAATAAATAAAATCCCTTCAATGATAGAAACAATAAAAGTCCTTACAGACAACGCTCCTTTATATGTGCTTGGTCCATTGGTGACAGATATAGCACCAGGGTATGACCATATAACATCTGCTATTGGTGGAACCCTTGCAGCAATTCATGGTGCTGATTTCTTATGTTATGTTACACCTGCTGAACATTTAGGTTTGCCTAATGTAAAAGAAGTTCGTGAAGGTATAATCGCTAGTAAAATAGCTGCACACGCCGCTGATATTGGACGTGGATGTGAAAAAGCTATTGAGCAAGATAAAAATATGAGTATAGCTCGTAAAAATCTCGATTGGGCCAATCAAGCTAAGTATGCAATTGATAAATGTGTTTTTGAAAAAATCGACAACGGCAAACCTTGTACAATGTGCGGTCAATATTGTTCAATGAAAATATATAACGAATACTTTAATGAAACTTAGAAATAAATAAAACTTATTATTAAGTTTTGTTAAATGATATAAATATTATTCTTTACTTGTAGTATATTTTATATTACAAAAACAAATGTAATATAAAATAGAAAGGAATAATTTTATATGAAAGTTAATTTAAATTTAAAACAAAAAATGCAAGGATTTGGTATGTATGCAAATAAAGGCAGTGCTGAAAGAATTGTAAATAATGGTGTACAAAAAACTACTAATGAAACCCAGCAAAGAGTTCAAGATGTTCAGGATGCTTATTATAATTATAAAAATAAACAATTAAGCTTAATGGTTGATACATTAATGAATGGGCATATTACAAACCGTAGGAAATGTCCTACATTAAGCGAAGAAATTAATAATGACCCAAGAATAGATGATGAAATAAAAAATAAAGCTGCATTATATGATGCAATTGAAAATGGTCAAGTCGTGGTTCAACGTGGTTATACTGGTCATCTATAATTTTTATTTATATGTTATACTTTTTATGGTAAAAGTAATTTAAAAGGAATAGATATTTTATGAGTGATAATAAACTTATCTCAACAATTGAGCGCAGTTCAACCGAACAACTTCAAATTGCCGTAAAAGAGTATAAGGGTAAGAAATACTTGGACTTAAGAATATTTTATACAACGGATGATGGTGCAAACTGGTTGCCTACAAAAAAAGGAGTAACTATATCACCAAATCATTTATCAATCTTAAAAGAAGCTATTGAAGTTGCTGCTAGCGAATTTGATTGCTCGGGTGATGAATAAAATTTTAGATACAAAGAATTATAAATATGCTTTAGTTCTTGTGGATGTCAAAAATATGGGAACAAGAACTTTTAGTTATTTAATACCTGATAATCTTAAAAATAAACTCGAAATAGGCACTTGTGTTGTTGTGCCCTTTGGTAGTTTTGGTATTGTTTCGGCTTTTATTGTTGGGTTTTCAAATTATTTAGATGAAAATATTAAAGCTAAAAAAATTATTGATGTTATCTCAAAGACTCCATTGTTTGATTTAAAGTATTTAAAATTTTTGGAGTGGGTTTCAAATTATTATATTTGTGATATCAAAAATGTTTTTGAAACAGCTTTACCACTTGAATTTTTAAAACAACCTTGTAAAATGGTTTATTTAAATATTCCTAATGATTATGATAGTGCAAAATTTAATCTTTATGAAAATAAATTTATAGATTTACTCAAGCTTGAAGATAACCATAAAATAAAGGTTTCAACTTTACAAAAAAGATTGAAAATAAAAAATGTTGAATTTTCTAAAATACTCACTAAACTTAAAAGACATAATTTAATATCTGTTAAATATGAAATAGAGAATGAAAAACATAAACCAAAAACTAAAACAGTTTATTGTATAAATGAAAGTTTTGATGATACTATAAAAATTACCAAACGGCATAAAGAAATACTTGAACAAATTAAAAAAACTCCTAATTTAACTTTAAGTCAAATTTGTCAAAACTTTAAAACATCAAATGCTACAATAAAAAAGCTTGTAGATTTAAATTTTATTAAACCTTTTGAAATTAATGTTTTTCGTGATGCTTTAAATGTATTTAAAGATATTGAAAATGAACCATTATATAAATTAAACCAACAACAATTAGAGGTTTATAATGCAATAAGAGAAAAGTTTACAAACTCTGATTATAATTTTGATCCTATTTTACTTAATGGTGTGACAGGAAGTGGGAAGACTGAAATATATTTTAAGCTTATTGATGACACATTGAAAGCTGGTAAAAATGTTATATTTCTGTTGCCTGAGATTGCTCTTGCTTCTCAAATATTAAAACGGCTAATTAAAAAGTTTGATAAAAATATGATTGCAATATGGCATAGTGCAATAAGTGAGGGTGAGAAATATGATATATGGCAAAAAATTAGTAATGATGAAATAAGAATACTTGTTGGTGTTCGTTCAGCTATTTTTGCACCTATAAAAAATTTAGGTTTAATAATTATTGACGAAGAGCATGAAAGTTCCTATAAGCAAACTAACCCAGCTCCAAGGTATAATGCAATTGTTGTTGCACAAAAACTTGCTAAAATATATAATATAAATTTACTATTGGGAAGTGCTACGCCGAGTGTTGAAACCTATTATAAAGCTAAAAATACAAATAATATTTTTTATTTAAATACTCGATATAATAATGCTCAAATGGCAAGAGTTAATATTGTTGATATGAGAGAAGAAGTATTTAAAACAAAAGGCGGTTTTTTTTCGATTCCATTAATTAAGGCTATTGAAACCACTTTAAATCAAAATAAACAAGTTATATTGCTTATTAATCGTCGTGGTTTTGCTACATCAATTCAGTGTCTTGCCTGTGGTGAAGTGATAAAATGTAAAAATTGTGATATCCCACTAATTTATCACTCCAATGATAACACATTAAAATGTCATTATTGTTCTTATAGTCAAGACATGGTGGATATTTGTCCAAAGTGTGGTTCAAATGCGATTAAACCTTCAGGGGTTGGCACTCAAAGAGTTGAGATAGTTGCTTCAAAATTGTTTAAAGATGCTAAAATAGCTCGTATTGATAGTGATATAATGACTAAAAAAAACGAACATATTTTTATCTTAAATGAATTTGAAAAGGGTAATATTGATATTCTTATTGGCACCCAAATGATAGGTAAAGGCATAGATAATAAAAATGTAACCTTATCAGCTATGGTCATGGCGGATTTATGTTTTACTTTGCCTGATTATAAAGCACAAGAACGTGGCTTCCAAATTTTAACCCAACTTGCAGGACGCTCAGGTCGAAGCAGTGACTCAAAAGGTAATGTCTATTTTCAAACATTTAATCCTGATTTTTTTGTAATTAAAGCAGCTTCAAATCAATCATATTTAGATTTCTATCAAACTGAAATTGAAACACGTGAAGCTTTTGATTATCCTCCTTTTAGCCAACTTATTCGTATTATACTTTCTTCAAAAAATAATCTAATGGTGAATAATGCTATTAATGAAATAACTTTTAAATTTATAAATATAATTAACAATAAAGGACTAAATGATTATATCCAAATTTTAGGACCAAACCCTTGTATCATTCCACGATTAAGAGAACAATATCGATATCATATCTTAATTAAGAATAAATTAGGAGAAAAAGGACATAATATTATCGGCACTTTTATTAAATCTATAAAAGTGCCAAATGATATAAAATTAACTATTGATGTTGAACCTTATGATGTTATCTGAATAATTTTAAAAAATCATCATCATCGTCATTTTGATTTGCTATTGAACTTTTCACTCCATTTAAATAATTTGTCATTTCGCTACTTGACAAAGTTTCAGTACGCATAAGCTTTGGACGTGAATCGCTTTGACTTGTATTATCATATAATTGTTTTTCTTCGCTCAAAGTGTTTTGTTCAATAGGATCTTCAATTAACATAATTTCTGAGCTTAAATCATTACTTGATAGATCTACCATTTCACTTGAATATACCTCTTCATTTTTATTGGGTAAGTAATCAAATGAAGTAAATTCTTTTGCCACATTCATACTTTTTTGCATTAATAATTGAGGAAGTGCTGATTTATCAGCTCTAAGTTGATACTTATGTATTTCCATAAAACTTTTTGTATCTTGAAACATATCTTTGGCTTTAGTTACAAGGCTTGTATCTTCAACTTTTGTCCTTGTTTCAGGAATTGAAGGTAAAATATCATCATTATAGAAATATGGATTATAATGAAAGGACTTTTGGGAACTTAATCTTGTAAACGGTGTTTTAAGTTCTGAATTTAACTCATTAAAATCCTCAAGAACTTCAATATCACTATCATGTAATGACAATGTATCACTTGATAATGAGGATAAAATTTTATTTAAACCCATTTCAAATTTAGGGAATTTTGATACGCTTTTTTGCATGGTAATAAATGATTTGTTTTCTGACGATAATTTTCTAGCTAGTGTTGATGTATTCATTATACTTCCTTTCTTAATAATATTTTTTATTTTATATGATAATTATGCAATTAAAATGATGAATATGATGAAGAAGAATATGATGAATTAGACAATGGCGACATTGGTTCTTCTAAATCATAAGGCTTAGTAGGTGAAGATTTACAATTTAAATATTTTTTTGCATTTTCAGCAACTGAATCATAACTACGGGGATAAAATGACGAATATGATGAAGAAGTTTTTATTGGCGTATTTGATGTGCTTGATGATGCCATTGAAGAATTTTGTGGTAATAATGATTTGTTTTTATAAGCGTAGTTTCTACTTAAAATTGGGACTGAACTTGATTTTTGTTTTTTGGGAACATTATCCTCAATGATATATAAGCCCTGATATGTGTCATTATCATCTACCATAAAATTGCTGTCTATGCTTATAGCAGAATCCCTTGGTTCATTTACTATTTCGTTTTCTTTTGATTTTGGATTGCAACAATTAAAAAGTCTTTTAATATTTTCTTTCATATTTTGAAAAAAATTCTTTTTATCCCCATTTTCAAATTTATCATCTTGATTGCTTTTAATAGAGCTATTTAATAATGGTGTATTTAATGATATGATTTGTGAATTTTTGACAATATTACTATTTACAGTTTTTGATAAATTAAATCCATTTACATTCATTTATTAAGTCTCCTTTATTTATTACATTATACATACTAAAATTATAATAAATGATTTACTACGTCAAGTTAACTTTTGTAAAAAATACGAGGTTTTATTAAAAACCTCGTATTTTTGTTATTAATAAATATTGAATATATTAATTATTTACATTCACAACTGCACGAACATAATGTGTTTTGACCGTTGAAAGCACTTAATCCAGGATATTTAGCAGCAGAGCCTAATTCTTGTTCAATACGTATTAATTGGTTATATTTTGCCATGCGATCTGAACGGGAAGCTGAGCCTGTTTTTATTAGACCACAATTTAATGCTACAGCCAAATCAGCGATAAAGGTATCTTCTGTTTCACCTGAACGATGTGATGATATTGCTGTATAACCTGATTTTTGAGCCATATTTATTGCAGCAAGTGTTTCAGACAACGTTCCTATTTGATTAACTTTGATTAAGATTGAATTAGCTGTTTCAGATTTAATCCCCTTAGCTAAAAGTTTGACGTTAGTAACGAACAAATCATCACCAACAAGCTGACATTTTGAACCAAGTTTATCAGTTAACATTTTCCATCCATCCCAATCTTCTTCAGCCATACCGTCTTCAATTGAGATAATTGGGAATCGATTAACCCAATCAGCCAAGAAATCAACCATTTCACTTGAGCTTAATGACTTTCCACCTTCCCCTTCAAGAACATATTTGCCGTCTTTATAAAATTCAGAAGAAGCAACATCCAAACAAATTTTAACTTGTTCAGTTGTATAACCTGCATTTTTAATGGCGGTTATAATTACATCAATAGCTTCTTCGTTGCTTTTTAAGTTTGGAGCAAAACCACCTTCATCACCAACTGATGTTGCCAAACCTTTTTCGTTCAACACTTTTTTCAAAGCATGGAACACTTCAGCACCCATACGAATAGCTTCTTGGAAATTACAAGCACCAACAGGAGCTATCATAAATTCTTGGAAGTCAATATTATTATCTGCATGTGCACCACCATTTATGATATTCATCATAGGAACAGGTAATGTAGCTGCATTTATACCACCTAAATACTTGTATAATGGCATTTCGTAAGCAAGTGATGCTGCTTTTGCACAAGCAAGTGAAACACCTAATATTGCATTTGCACCTAATTTTGATTTATTTTCTGTTCCATCCAATTCTAACATTAGTCTATCTATCTCATATTGATTAGCTGCATCCTCACCAATCAATTCAGGAGCAATGATTGTATTTACGTTATCAACTGCTTGCATTACACCTTTGCCATTGTAAGTTGATTTATCTCCATCACGTAATTCCAATGCTTCATGTATCCCTGTTGAAGCTCCACTTGGAACTGCTGCACGACCCACTACACCACATGATAATTTTACATCCACTTCAACTGTTGGATTGCCTCGTGAATCTAATATTTGACGTGCTTTTACATCTTCAATAAATGTTGGCATCTTCATTTCTCCTTTTTTTCTTTTTTTACACTCGTGTTTCCACTTTTTTATGCCTTTATTATCCCACATAATATTTTTTATTCAATTATTTTTTTTTTCATAAACCTACTCAATCATATTAAAGAAGTCCAATCCTGACACTTCAACAATTATTGTAGTTTTCTTTAATATTCGCTTTTTTGTTTTTTCATAAACCTACTCAATCATATTAAAGAAGTCCAATCCTGCCACTTCAACAATTATTGTAGTTTTCTTTAATATTCGCTTTTTTGTTTTTTCATAAACCTACTCAATCATATTAAAGAAGTCCAATCCTG
>CALUYS010000019.1 GCA_944325065.1 Candidatus Gastranaerophilales bacterium
ATTTTATAGGATATGGATTAATGTTATTTCTTCCTATTATACTTTCCGGAATATTTTTTATATGTTGGACAATAGAATACACATTCGGCTTAAAAATAAAAAATAAGTTCATTTTGGAAAATAAAATCTATAATATTTTTTTTATTATTGGATTTTCAATAATGCTTCTATATTTGTCGATATTCACTATAACAATATTTTATGTGCTTTTTAATTTATTATTTATAAAATAACATTGTTATTATTTTCAGTATAAACTTTTTGAAATACTTTTTAAATTCGTTAAAATCTTTAAGTTAAAATACTTAAAGTTATTGCAAGACGATAATGATTAACTTATAATGAGAAGATGTATAGCCATATAAAAAAATATACACCATACCTTTTTTTGCTTGGCACTATTATTTTGCTTGGTATATTTTTCTATGTTCCATTTTTATATACATTAAAACTAAGTTTTTTTAATTTTTCAACAAATATATATGAACCTATATTTGTTGGACTTGAGAATTATAAATATTTAATTTTTGACCCACAATTTCATAAAGTTATAATAAATACATTTGTATATCTTCTAGTTTGTGTGCCTATTTTAACAATATTTCCATTGTTTTTGGCAATATTAATAAATCAAAAAATAATGTTTTTACAATTATATAAAATAATAATATATACGCCTGTAATAATATCCATTGTTGTTGTTGCAATAGCTTTTAAGTGGTTATATGCACAAAATGGCGTTATAAATTATATTTTAAGCTTAATAAATATTCCTTCAATAAGTTTTTTGACCGATCCGAATATTGCGATATATTCAGTATGTGCTTTGACAATATTCAAAGGCGTTGGTTATTATATGATGATATACCTAGCAAGTCTTATGTCAGTAAATCGAGAGTTAATTGAAGCTTGTCAAATTGATGGAGCAAATTGGTTTGAAGTGCATAAAAATGTTACTATTCCTCATTTAATGCCAACAATAGCACTTGTAAGTACAATAAGTTCAATAAGTGCATTAAAAGTATTTGTTGAAATATATATGTTAACAAAAGGCGGTCCTTTAAACTCAACAAAAACAATTGTCTATTATATCTATGAACGAGCTTTTGAAAATCTTGATATGGGCATTGCTTCTTCAGCTTCTTTTATACTTCTTATTATAGTTTTAGTGTTTTCAATTATAAATATTTTTGTTTTTGAAACAAAGAGGTACAAAATATGAAATGTACAAATAAAATATTAACACATATTATCTTAATTATTGTTTCATTAATATCCATATTTCCATTTTTATGGCTTTTATCAACAGCTTTAAAAGGAAATTCTGAAAATATATTTGCATACCCTCCAAATTTAATCCCAAAATATTTTACATTAAAAAATTTTATTGATGTATGGAACAAAATACCTTTTATAACTTATTTTATAAATAGTTTTATTGTTGCAATATTGACAGTACTTCTTAATTTGCTATTTTCTTCACTTGCAGCTTATCCTTTGGCTAGAATGGAATTTTTTGGGAAAAAAATAATATTTTATCTAATACTTTCAACGATTATGATCCCGTTTCAAACAATAATGTTAAGTATGTATTTGATAGTGATAAAACTCCGTTTGATTGATTATTATGGAATAGTACAAGGTTACTTGGGTTTAATATTGCCATTTGCAGTTAATGCTTTTGGAGTATTTTTAATGCGAAGTGCATTTTTAAACTTGCCAAAAGAACTTGAAGAAGCTGCATTAATCGATGGAGCAAATATATTTCAAATTTGGTTAAAAGTACTTCTTCCAATGACAAAGCCAACATTATCAGTTCTTGCTATTTTTACTTTTATTGGTTGTTGGGGAGAGTTCTTATGGCCAAGTATTGTTTTAACTAATAAAAAACTTTATACGTTACCTTTAGGTTTGAATGATTTAAGTAGTATGTTCTCATCAAATTGGCGACTTATTGCATCAGGTGCTATAATATCAGTTATTCCTATATTAATTTTCTTTTTATTTACCCAAAAATTCTTTATTTCAGGTGAAAATGAAGGTGCTATTAAAGGATAAAATTGACGTTTTTACTTTGTTAAATTTTATTACTATATTATTGTCTATATATTTTATCTTTATATTCCTATTATTTTAATAATAAGAGAAAAATAATATGAATATATGCAATAATAATATAGCCGTTCAAAATTTTGAGAGATGTAAAAAATTAAAAGACAAAAAGTTTGAAATAGTTAAATATTACAAGAAGTATTATTATGATAATGATTCAATTCCAAAAATTATACAAGCATTTAAAGGTATAAATGAATTTTATAAGTTTAATGATAAAAATAATAGATAATGATATTCAATATACTGAAAAATATACAAATTTAATTATAGAATTTATTATATTTGAAGAATTTAAAAAAACTTACTTGAAAAATAATTTAATGTCAGGTCTAGTTAGTGATAATAATATGATATTTTACCCAGCTTTTATATTGACTGAGAATTTTAGCAACAAAAGCAATACTTATTTATAATATATTTACTTAAAAAAAAACCTCTAAAATATAATTTAGAGGCAAAATTTTGTAATAATTAGGAAGGATTAGGAAGTCAGAAAAAATATTGTATGTTAGGAATTTTGTTTAAGCTCTCTTTTGTATCTCTTACATATATATAAAGTATATAAATATATCAAAATTTCAGTTTTAATAAAAAATGTTACATTTTTTAACATAAACATTAAAAAGCTTATAAAATAAATGTTTTTATATATTTAAGAATAGGGATTAAAGCTTTTGCACGATGTGATATTGTATTTTTTTCTTCTTTTGATAATTGTGCCATGGTTTTATTTAAACTTTCAATAAAAAATATTGGATCATATCCAAATCCATTTATACCTTTTGTTTTATTTGATATAATTCCTTTTATTTCTCCTGTATTAGTAGTTAAAACTTTACCTTTTGAAGTTAGCAGTACCATTGTACAAAGGAATTTAGCATTTTTGTTATTTTTATTTTTTAAGGCATTAAGTAACTTTTGGATGCGTTTTTCAGGGGTTGTATCATATCTTGCTGAATGGATACCAGGGGCTCCATTTAATGCTTCAACAAATAGTCCTGTGTCGTCACTTAAAATATAGCAGCTATTTTGTTTTTTTAATTTTAGGTTATTTTGCTTGTCATAGTCCTTTACTGTTTCAAGCTCTGAATTACACTCTAGTATATTATTCATTTTTATTGACTCACTAGTATTTAATTGACTATGTCCTATTAATGCGTTTTCTTGTAGGTAAAATAAATTTGGTTCAGAAAAAGATATATTTTCTTTAGGACAAAATTTAGCTTTTTTTAATATATTTTCCTGATAACCAGATTGAAGTTCAACGCATTTTTGAGCTTTTTTTAATGCATTTTCGTATAATGTTTCACCATTTTCATCAACTTCAAATGGGACTTGTGGCAATTCAAAATTTATACCATAATCCTTGGCTATTGCATTAATTTCAGAAAGTTTATTTTTATTTGTTGTTGCTAATATAAACTTCTTATGTTCCAAAACGTCTATTTCTTCTTTTAAATTCAATTACAGCATTGCCTAGTTCTTTTTCATCAAATTGTGGCCAATATTTATCAAGTATAAGAATTTCGCTATATGCACTTTGATATGTTAAAAAATTGCTTATTCTCATTTCTCCGCCTGTACGGATAAGTAAATCAGGGTCAGGAATGTTTGCTGTGTATAAATAACTTGATATCAAATCTTCATTTATATCATTTGCTTTAAATCCATCATTAATAATTCTTTTAACTGCATTAACTATTTCGTTTTTAGAACCGTAATTAAATGCAATTTGAAGATTAACACCATTATTATTTTTTGTGTCATTTTCTGTTTCATATAGTAAGTTTTGAAGACTATCACTAAGTTTTGATAAATCTCCAATAAATTTAACTTTTATTTCATTTTTGTTAAGATCTAATATTTCATCTTTTATTGTCTGAAATAAAAGTTTCATTAGAAATTCTACTTCATCTTTTGAGCGATTCCAATTTTCAGTTGAGAAAGCATAAACAGTTAAGTATTTTATACCATAATCTTTGCAAGCGTTTAATGTTCGTTTTAGAGCATTAACGCCTTCTTTATGTCCCATTGCTGTAGGTAAAAAACGTTCTTTTGCCCATCTACGGTTTCCATCCATAATTATAGCAATATGCTTTAAATTAGTTTCTATTACTATATTTTTTATTGAATCTTTTTTATCTATATTTTCTAAAATCAACTTATATATTTCCCAATAATTTCAAATATTATTATAACTTTAAAAAAAAGTTAAAACAATAGGGAGGAATTTAAATTTTTATAAACGTGAAAACACTTCAACATCAAGATTGTTCATCCTATTATTTAGGAAATAAGCACACGATGCCACCATTGATGCATTATCTGTGCAGTATTTCATTTTTGGAGCATAAACTTGATAATTTGTTGTGTCAAAAAATTTTTTTCTAATTTCGCTATTTGCTGCAACACCACCTGCTAATACAATTTTATTAATACCATATTTTTTAGCAGCACGAATAGTTTTTTGATATAAAATGTTTGTAACGTTTTCTTGAAACGATGCTGCAACATCATTTTTAGGATAGTTATCGCCATATTCTTTTTTTAATTTTTGAATTAGGTATAAAACGGCAGTTTTAGTTCCGGAAAAACTAAAATCAAACTCATCAACTTTCGCTTTTGTAAACTCAAATCTTTTTTTATCACCAAGTTGAGCTATTTTATCAAGATTAGGTCCGCCGGGATAATCAATCCCCATTAATCTAGCGACTTTATCGTATACTTCACCAATAGCATCATCAATTGTTCCGCCTAAAATTGTTTGAGTATTATAATCATCAACTTTTAATATTTGAGTATGTCCACCAGAAATTAAAAGTGCAATAAAAGGGGGCGTTAAGTCAGTATCAATATAATTTGCACAAACGTGTGCTTTTAAGTGATTAACGCCAATAAATGGTTTATTATAAATAAGGCTAAGTGCTTTTGCAGCGTTAACCCCAACAATTAATGAGCCTACAAGCCCAGGGCCTATTGTAGATGCAAATGCTGTAATATTATCACCTTTTAAACCAGCTTCTTTAAAACCTTCTTCAATTACCATAGCAACGGAGTTTAAATGTTCACGTGCTGCAACTTCTGGTACGACCCCTCCATATTTCTTATGTGTATTAATCTGTGAAGCCACTATATTTGACAAAACTTCTCGACCGTTTTTTACTATTGCAAAAGCCATTTCATCACAACTCGATTCAATAGCTGCAATTATTGTTTCTTCTCCTGTTTTTTGAGGTATTGTTATAATCTTGTTATTGAATGGTGTCTTTAATTCATAACTCATAATAAATATTATAACATAAACTTATTTATTATTTAAATTTATTCTAATTATTGGAATATTTTTGGATCTTATATAATTAGCAACAGAGGGTTCTTTTAAAATATCGTATGGGTTAACATCTTGATCAGAAATATTTGCTCCTATTACAATCCCTGCAACATTAACATTTGCTATACTTATTTCGTTATAGTCATTTGGTTCTTGTTGACTCATTAATTCTTTTGTTTTGCTTATTTCTTCTGAATAATTTTGTTTAATTTCCTCCATATTCATTGATTGTATTTCTATCTTGTCAGAAATATATTCTGATTTTATAGCATTTCCAAATTCATTATTAAAACAATGAACAGTATAGGCATCTTTTGAAGCTATAGCAATATCTTCATTAGCTGCATCTAAAAATATAGTTTTATCAGGATTGATGATAAAACCAATTTTTGTTTGTGAAAAAATATAATTATGGAGATTTGATATAAATGACGTGCATAATCTTTGATAACCTATTTGATTAATTTCCATACTTATCATGTTGATAATAGCACGCTGTGGATCACAATTTATAGTTTCATCATTAAATTCAAATATTTCACTAGGTAAATTTAAGTCACTATTTGCATGTATAAGAAGTTTGAAATCCTCAACAGTTTTACAATTAATACCCATTTCTTTAAAATATTCTTCTTGTTTTGCTTGTGGTGTGTTTTCATCTTGCATTTTTGCAATATCTATTATTATAAAATTATTTTTATCTTTAAATAATATTTTATCTTTAATACAACTTGCATTATTTCTTTGACAATTTATGTAAAGAAGGTTTGGATCATTGGGAAGTTTTGTAATATCAAGCGATTCTCTTATTATTAAATCAATATTATTTACTATTGCTGCGTAATTTCTCAACTTATTAAATTTTTGAAGTGAAATTTCATTATTTTTTTCATATTTTTGAAAAAGGTAGTATAAATCTATTTTTTCACCTTTAAAAATTGTGGCTATTGAATCATCAATTTTATTTTGTTTTAATTTATCATTATATACTCCATCATCAAAAGAATGGTCTAACCCGCAAGCATAATTGATCATATCTTCGCTTTCATTGATTAAAATTAAATTCGCAGTTAATTTTCTATCTTCAAGACTGCAATATTTATTGGTTATAACGTATGTATCACTTGCGTTTTGAATAATTCTATCGTGTTCATCCTCTTCATTACTCTGAGAGATATTATTTAAAAGAACTGACGTAAGAAGAATATTTTTATTTTTATCATCTAAATTTTTAAATAAAGCATCATTATACAAAGCTTTAATTTTAAGTAAACTATTTTTTAATGTATTAATACCATTTTGTTTTTTTAATGAAGTGTCAAACATTGTAATTAGTTCAGGATAAACTTTAAATATGTTTTTAACACATTGTTTCAATTTTTTGTTTTCAGTATGAATTTCAAGATTATCTACATTGTTAAACCTTTGATTACATTGTTCAATTGCAATAATCCTATTAATTAATGGTGAATTAATTGATATAACTGTTGATGAATAGTTTTTAGGATATCCAAAAATTGTTAAATGTGACTTATTAATTTTATTACCAATACAACTTTTTCCTGTACCGTCATCTATTAAATACATATTAAAAGAGTTTAATATGTCATCTTGTAAAGCTGGTTCAAGATCTTTAATGTTATCATAAACATCTGATGCTAAGTTTTTTGAAGTATATTTTTGTTTAACATCTAAAGTTTTGATATCTTCATCATTAACGTCAAGAAGAACATTCAATGTTTTAGACAACTTGGTATATAAATCTTTATTATCTTGTTTGTTAAGCACTGTTGTTGAATATTTTAATAATCTATTGAGAACTAAACAATTAAGCCCCTTAACAGTATCTTCATATTTAACAAAATTATATGTAATTGCATTTGAATTTTTCATATACGAAATTGCTTTTTTAGTTTCTTTAAATTTTGGTGCTTGTTCAAGTTTTCTATATAGTGGTATATTTTTAATTGTTTGCAATGTTATTTTTTTTACTTTATCATAATTTTTTAAATATCCATAATCTATTTTGTTTTTTTTTATAGGCATGGGTGGATTTTCTATACATAATCGTTTACGTGATAATCTTGGCATCATTTATCTTTTATCCTCATTATTTATATTAAATATATAAAACAGTTTATGATAAAATATTACGCTTGTCAATTTTTTACATAAAGTAATCATAAGAGGAATATAAATAATTCTTGTTTAGTGATAAAAATATGTTAAAATAATAAGTAAGGTATTAAGGGAGCAAATAAATGTATATAAAAAAAATCGCATCTAGTTTATTATTGTTTATTATTATAAGTTTTTATAGTTCTTCTTGTATTGTTTTTGGTCAAAATGATACTACTAAGCTTGAGTCAAAAAAACAACAACCAGCCATACAACAAATTGATGAAAATCAATATCAGATGGTAAATTCACTTGATGTTGTTAATAATTCATCTAATTATTTAAATAAAAAAATAAAAATGAATGCAATATTTGATAAGTTTTCAACACTTGGTCTTGATTATAAACCTGCATTTCGTAATTCGAAAGATTATATATCATTTTTAATACGAAGAAGTGATGTTGTTGACCATGTTGTTCCTTTATCCGAAATGAAACTTTTTTTGAAACGTGAGATTGCTGAAAAGTTTATTGATTTAGAATCAGGTGATAAAATAGAAGTTTATGGACGTGTTTTTTCAAATGCTTTAGGAGATCCTTGGATTGAAGTTGAACATTTAAAAATTACTAATAAAGCAATAAAGAAAAAATCATAAACTAAAGTAAATAAAAAAATAATAAGAAGAGTGGAGTTTTATAATGAGCCAAAAAAATATACCATATTTAATAGTTCACGGACATTTTTATCAGCCTCCCCGTGAAAACCCATGGCTTGAAGCTATTGAACAACAGGATAGTGCAAGTCCTTTTCATGATTGGAATGAAAGAATTACTTACGAATGTTATAATCCAAATTCTGTTTCAAAAATTGTAAATTGTGATAATAAAGTTTTGGATTTGGTAAATAACTATGAGCTTATAAGTTTTAATTTTGGTGCAACATTAATGTCTTGGATGGAAAAACATTCGCCAAAGGCATATGAACGTATTATAAAAGCTGATATAAAAAGTGTTCATCAACACAACGGTCATGGTAATGCACTTGCTCAAGTTTATAACCATATTATTATGCCACTTGCAAATTATCATGATAAACAAACACAAGTTATTTGGGGGATAATGGATTTTAAGTACCGTTTTGGAAGGAATCCTGAAGGAATGTGGCTTGCTGAGACAGCGGTTGATGATGAAACGTTAAAAGTATTGGCTCAAAATGGTATTAAATATACAGTTCTTTCTCCATTTCAAGCAGATAGAATAAGAAAAATTGGAACAAATAATTGGGAAGATGTATCTTGGGGAAATATTGACCCACGTCGTCCTTATAGATATTATATAAAAGACGATAATAAACGAAAAGAAAACGAAGAAAGAAAATATATTGACCTTTTCTTTTATGATGGTGCTATTTCTAAATCCGTAGCGTTTGATAATTTATTATCCGATGGCAATAAATTTATTCATCGCTTGAAAGACGGAATTGACCCAAATCGTGAAGAACCACAAGTTGTTAATATAGCTACAGATGGTGAAAGTTATGGACATCATACAAAATTTGGTGATATGGCACTTGCCTATGCACTTCGTGTTAAAGCAGAGGAAGAAGGGTTTAAACTTTCAAATTATGCTGAATTTTTGAGCGAAAATGAAATTAAATATGAAGTCGAAATAAAACAAGCATCAAGCTGGAGTTGCTTTCACGGTGTTGAGCGTTGGAGAAATGATTGCGGATGCCAAACAGGCGGTGAACCTTATTGGAACCAAAAATGGAGATGCCCACTTCGTAATGCCTTAGACTTCTTACGTGATAAGTTGATTGTACTTTTTGAAAATGAAGGGAAAAAGTACTTTAATGATGTGTGGGAAGCAAGAAATCAATATATTGACGTAATTTTGGATAGAAATGAGTCTAATATTAAGAAATTCTTCTCAAAAGTCTTAATCGAAAATCGTGAGTTTAATGAAAATGATAAAGTTAGTGCATTAAAACTCCTTGAAATTCAACGTCAAGCTATGCTTATGTTTACAAGTTGTGGTTGGTTTTTTGCTGAGTTATCAGGACTTGAACCTGTACAAATTTTAAAATATGCTGCTTTTGCTATGCAACTTGCTTCTGATTTTACAGATGAAAATTATGAAGAACAATTTTTAGATATTTTAGAAGATGCACAAAGCAATATCCCTCAAATGGGTAACGGTCGGGATGTTTATAATAAATTCGTAAAACCTTGTGTTGTAACTTTAAAACAAATAGCTTCATTGTGGGCTTTAAAATCTATATATGAAGATTTTGAAGAAGAAACTACACTTTATAGTTATACTGTTAAACAACTTGATTATAAAAAAGTTTCTAAGAATACTGATAATCTTGTTATGGGACATTTGGAAATAAAATCTATTGTAACAAATGAAAAATCAGATATTGTTTTTGCACTTCTTCAATTTTCAGGTGGTGATTTCCATTGTGCAATTAAAAAATATAATGCCTCAATGGATTTTGAAAAAATTAAAGAAGATATAATAAGAGCATATATGGAAGAACCAATAACAAGCGTTATACGTAAACTTGATGAACAATTCGGAATTTCATATTTTACTTTAAAAGATGTCTTCTTGGAAGAACGTCGTCAAATTCTAAATATCTTAATGAAAGATACTTTAAATAAGTTTTCAAATACTTATCAGGAAATTTATGATGAAAATAAAGGTTCTATTTATCATCTGCAGTCCTTGGGAATGAAAATACCTGATGAATTTAAAATCGCAGCACAGTATAATTTGACTAAAAAATTTAATAATATTATTCAGTCTTGCGGTAAATATTTTGATGATGAATCTATTGAAGAAGCAAAAAATATAATTTCAGAAGCAAAACAAATTGGAATAACTCTTGATAAAAGCAAATCAAGTGAGATTTTTACAAAACTTTTAGTTTATAAATTTTTTAAATTATCTAAAAATCTTGAAATTCAAAGAGTCGAAGGAATACTTAAATTGTTTAAACAAATTGATGAACTTGAAATTGATGTCAATATTCTTGAAATGCAAAGTATTTACTTTAGTAAAATATATGCAAAAATTAATGAAATTATATGCGAATTAAATACAAGCGAAACCAAAGATGAAGATAGAAAACTTATTTATCTCTTGCTTGAAATAGGCAAAAAATTGAATGTGGACACTAATTTCTATCGGGAACTTATTTTGAAATATGATAAGGGCGTGAAGGTTTCATAATTTTAAAAAAGATTAATTTTAGATTCAATTTTTTCAAATAATATTTAACATTTTGTTACAAATCACTTGAAAAATAGTAAACAAAATGATATATTGAATATATACTCAATATATCATTTTGTTGCAAAACTTCATATAGTAGCCAAATTTAAAGCTTTTTAAAGGCTTTATTTGTTATGAGTAAATATATTTTACATTCAGCAGTATTAATTAGTTACTTAAAATAAAAGCAGTATAATTTGTATAGGCAAAGCCCTCCCCCTACACCCCATAATAATTATTAAATAAAAAAGGTAAAGAATAAAAAGACAATAATATATTTAAAAAAGGAGAAAAAATTATGACTATTAAATCTTCAACTTTATCAAAACCTTATGAAAACAATGTCGACTTGAAAGATGAATTTGATGATGTTTTGTCATCTTATATAAAAAAAATCCAAAAAATCCCAAAATTAACTAAAAAGGAAGAACTTGAACTTGCTAAAAAAATTTTTGCTGGTGATCAAAGTGCAAAAAAAGAACTTTTAAATGGTAATTTATATTTATCTGTGAATATAGCAAAAAAACTTTTATATACATCAAATATGCCTTTGATTGATTTAATTCAGGAAGGAAATTTGGGTTTAATGATTGCTGTTGAAAAATATAATTATAAATTGGGTTATCGTTTTTCGACTTATGCGAGTTGGTGGGTAAAACAAGCTATATATAAAGCGATTTCAGAACAATCAAGAATCTTTAAAATCCCTGTTTACATTCAGGAAACATTAGCTAAATTTTCAAAGATTAAACATAAACTTGAAAAAGAATATAATTGTCAAATAAATAACGAAATTGTTGCTAAAGAGATGAATATCGATAAAAATAAAATTGATCTTTATCTATCAGCATATGTAAAAACGGTTTCAATTGAAAGTGATTTTGAACTTAATTTGAACGGTTCAAATTTGACATTAAATGAAATTTTAGTTGATGAAAAAACAACAAATAAACTTGAAAATGAGATAGAATATTTAAAGAGCGACATTGAATTTATAGTTTCAAAACTTAAAGAAAAAGAACGCAATGTTTTAATGTTTCGTTATGGTTTAAATAATCTTGCAAAAAAAACGTTAGAAGAAATTGGCAACATTTATGGCGTTACAAAAGAATGTATTCGCCAAACAGAAAAACGTGCATTGAGAAAAATCCGTGAGGACAAATTTAATTTATCCCTTCTTGAAGCATATCGTTCATTTTAGAATTAGAGTTTGAATATGCACATAATCCATAAATAATACTATCCATAATAGCTTTAAATGAAGCAACTATAATATTTTCATTAACTCCAACAGTATCCCAGACTAATTTTCCATCTGTTGTTTCTATATTAACTCTAACTTTTGCAGCTGTTCCTGATTTTGAGTCTAAAATACGGACTTTAAAATCGCTAAGTTTAAAAGAATTAATTTGTGGATATACATCTTTTAATGCTTTTCTTATTGCTTTGTCTATACTATTTACAGGTCCATAGCCTTCAGATACGGTATGTATAATATTTTCGTTGATTTTTAATTTTATTGATGCTTCTGTATTTATTTCATTTAAATTATTATTAAACGTATCTCCAATCATTCTAAAACCTAGGATGTCAAAATATTTATGTTTAATATTTAAAATATCCATAACCAAAAGTTCAAAAGAAGCATCAGCACCTTCAAAGGCATAGCCTTCCCATTCAAGTGTTTTAATTTTATCAATAATTTTGGGAATATCGTTAAGATTTATGTAACTAGGATTTATAAGTTTAAGATTTTTTAATTTTTCTTTTAATGATGCAGTTCCTGCTTGGTCAGAAATGAGGATTTTACGGTTATTGCCAACAACTTGGGGATCGATATGTTCATATGTCGATGAATTTTTCACAACAGCACTTGCATGGACTCCGGCTTTATGTGCAAAAGCACTTAATCCAACAAATGGCATATTAGCATTGACTGGAATATTTGAAATTTCTGCAACTGTATTTGCAACATTTGTCAAATGTTGAATATTTTCACCAACAATATCAAAACCTCTCTTCAGTTGAAGAATTGGGATTATGGAACATAAATTAGCATTTCCACAACGTTCACCATAACCATTTATCGTACCTTGAATTTGACATGCACCACCATCAATTGCTGCAATACTATTTGCGACAGCCATTTCATTATCATTATGTGTATGTATTCCGATTCCAAATCCTTTTAATTTATTTTCTTTTACAATATTTGCTAGATATTCATATACTTTTTTTGTTATATTATATATTTCATTATTTTGAGTTCCACCATTTGTATCACATAGAACTATACGTTTAGCACCAGCCATAAGAGCAGTTTTACAACATAAAAGAGAATATTCACTATTTGCTTTGTATCCATCAAAAAAGTGTTCACAATCAAAAAATACTGTTTTGCCTTTATCCTGTAAATATTTAATGCTATCATAAATCATATTTAAATTTTCATTTAAAGTGGTATTTAAAGCATTTGTTACATGAAAATCCCAAGTTTTGCCAAAAATGGTAACAAGTGATGTATTTGCTCGGATAAGATTTTTTATAATTTCATCATCTTGTACATTTATATTCGGTTTCCGTGTGCAGCCAAAACAACTTATTTTTGCATTTTTTAATTTTATTTGCTTTACTTTCTGAAAAACTTCATTATCAACATTATTAGCTCCAAACCACCCAAGTTCAATATATGAAATTCCAAATTCATCAAGTAATTTAACAATTTTCAATTTATCACTTACTGAAAAATTAATACCCTCACTTTGAGCACCATCTCGTAAAGTTGTATCATATATTTCAATTTTTTTTTCACTTGGTGTATATTCAAACATTTTATTTTTTATCCTCACAGACGGTAAGTTTTTTTTAATATTATAACACAAGTTTATAAAGTTTAATTACTTGATATTGAATATAACATTAAGTAGTAATTTTGTGGATAGGAAATAATTTTTGAATTAGTTATATATTATCTTCGATTACTTCATGATTTAAATTTTTATGTGCATAATGGTCATCAACAATAGACAAATTATTAGGATATTTTTGTATTTTATCTGTTTTTTCTGCTTAAAATATATTGATTAGGTTTAATATTAACTCCACTTTTTAAAATTACATCGGCAGTAATTTATATATTAGGGTATATTGCTAAGGTTTATTTGTTATAGATTATTTTTTATGGTAAATTTGTTTTTGGAGTCAGAATTATATTCGTTTTAGAGTATTTTCTGAAGATTATAATTGTGTTCGTATTTTTTGTTCCTTTTACTTTATTTCAAAGATTGATGCTTTTATAATATAATAATTATTATTAACTTCACATATTGCCCATCGTATAGGGTCAATGTTGTGTTTGGCAAAATAGTCATCTATGTAATTAAGTGACAATTTTTTTATTTTAGGTATATAAAATGTTTTGGTTTTCAACATAAGTTTTTCCTTTAGTATTTTTAAATTGTCCTCTTGTGAATTGTTATGAATTTATGTGTTGAATGAGGGTTCATTTTTAAACACAAATCCTACACTAGTCAAAATTAGGTTTTGTTATCAAAATTTTTTATAGATTTAACATTTTTCTATTGAATTTGATTTTTTTTAGATTTTTATTTTGAATTTTAATTTTTTCGCTCTTTTGAAATTTGATTTAAAATTCTTATGTCTTTTTCTGATGGATTTAGATTGTATTTGACTAATGCTTTCGTATTAAAGAAAATAATAAACTGTGTTTTTTATTATATTTTTATTCAACAGTTACTGACTTTGCAAGGTTACGAGGTTGATCAACATCTTTACCCAAAAATTCTGCAATATAATATGCAAATAATTGAAGCGGTACACAAGTTAAAACTGGTGATAATGTTTCACATATTTGTGGTACCTTTATTATATCATCAAATGTATCATATAATTTAGGATCATCTGATGATGTTAGAGCAATAAGTTTAGCATGACGTGCTTTTGCTTCTTGTGCATTTGATAATATTTTTTCATAAACAACACCTGGCATTAATATTACCATAACAGGCATTGTTTCATCCAACATTGCAATTGGACCGTGTTTTAATTCACCAGCAGGATATCCTGTAGCATTTATATAACTTATTTCTTTGAGTTTTAAAGCACCTTCATAAGCACTTGCAAGGTTTATTCCACGGGAAATATAGATAAAATCTTTTGTCGAAGCATATTTTGAGGCACATTTTTTTATTTTATCTTCTTGTTGTAAAATTGTTTCAACAAGATTAGGTAGTTTTGAAAGTTCAAATTTTAAGTTAACTAATGTATCATAACTTACACTATTTTTAATTTCACTTAAATAAATAGCAAAAAGATAAAAAGATAAAACTTGAGCCATATAAGACTTTGTTGCAGCTACAGATACTTCAATGCCGGCATTAACAGGAACAAGACTATGAGCTTCACGTGCCATTGTTGAATCAGGTCGATTTGTAATAATTAAGATATGAGCTCCTGTTTCTTTTGCTTGGCGAATAGCTGTAATTGTATCAGCTGTTTCACCACTTTGCGAAACACCAATAACTAAAGTATTTTTATTTGTAGTTTTTTCTCGATATATATATTCACTTGAAGCTTCGACATCAACTGATATTTTAGTCATACTTTCAATAATATGTTTTCCAACCATAGCAGCATGAAGAGATGTACCACAGGCTATTATTTCAATACGGTTAAGATTTTTTATTGTGTCACTATTTAACCTCACTTCATCAAGTTTAATTTTGGTATTTTGATTAATAAGTTTATTTGATAAAACATTACGTATAACGTCAGGTTGTTCATGTATTTCTTTTAACATAAAGTGTTTATAGCCCATTTTATTAATAGTTTGAGATTCCCAAGGCAGTATTTCAACACGTTTATTTATCATTTTGCCTTCTAAATCACAAATTTCAAATTTGTTTGCCCAAACAGTAGCTATTTCATTGTCGTTTAAATAGCAAGCGTGTTTTGTATATGATATAATAGCTGGAACATCTGAAGCTATGAAATGTTCATTATTTCCAACACCAATAAGCAATGGTGCATTTTTTCTAGCAGCAACAATTAAATTAGGTTCATTTTTATGCATAATACAAAGTGCATAAGCACCTTTAAGTTCTTTAACAGCTTTCCTTACTGCATTAGTTAAGTTTTGTTCTTCTTTATATTTTTGAGCAATAAGATGAGCTATCGTTTCTGTATCAGTTTGGGATTTAAACTTACAACCTAAATTTTCAAGTTTATTTTTTAATTCTAAATAATTTTCAATAATGCCATTATGGACAATAACAAGATTACCACAATTGCAAGTATGTGGATGTGCATTGACAATTGAAGGGATTCCATGTGTAGCCCAACGAATATGACCTATACCAATACCTGGCATTATTAAAGTGTTATCATTTTCTAATATTTTTTTTAAATTGTTTAACTTACCTTCAGCTTTAAAGATTTTAATTTCTTTATCTTTTTCATCATAAATTGAAACACCACTTGAGTCATAACCACGATATTCAAGACTTGTCAATCCATTAATAAGCACATCAATAGTGTTTTTATTTCCTACATAACCTACTATTCCACACATATAATCTTACCTAAAATAATACATTTCAATACTATAATAATTTTACATTATAAAAGAAATTATGACAATAAATGTATAATAAAAAAAATATTGGAAAAAATCAAATGTTTATGCTACACTTTTTGTGAGAATGTTATTAAAAGATTTAATAGGAAGGAGAATTGCTGCATGGGTCTTCAAACTCAAAATCAAAATGCTATTGATTTCACCCAGATTGATAGCATATTGCGTGATTATGAATATAAAAAGTCAAATCTTATAGCAATTTTGCAAAAAGTTCAAGAAAAATATCGTTATTTGCCCGAGGATGCATTGACATACATTGGCACAAAAATAGAAGGGGGGTCGCCTGCAACAGTTTATGGTGTCGCTACTTTTTATGCACAGTTTTCATTAGAGCCAAAAGGCAAATATGAAATAAAAGTATGCGACGGGACAGCTTGTCATGTTCGTGGTTCAATGCCTGTGTTAAATGCGTTGCGTTCTATATTAAATTTAAAAGAAGGTAAATTTACCTCTCAAGATGGTTTGTTTACTGTTGAAACAGTAAGCTGTCTTGGTGCTTGTGGACTAGCTCCTGTTATGGTTATTAATGATAGAGTTTATCCTCAAATGACAGAGGATGCTGTTAAAATAATTATAAATACCATTATTAAAGAAGAAAAAGAGGGTTAATATATATGGCAATTATTGATATAAATAAAGAAAAAGAAACAATAAAAGCAGCAATAAAAGCACAGGGATTGAGGGTTTTAGTATGTTCAGGTACAGGATGTATAGCAAATGGTGCAGCAAATGTCATCAAAAAGTTTGAAGAGTTAGGAGCAAACGTTAGTAATTTGACAAATCATGATAAAATGACTGTTATACCAACAGGGTGTCACGGTTTTTGTGAAAAAGGTGTCCTTGTGGTTATTCCTGATTTAGACGTAACATACACAAACGTCAAAGAAACCGATGTTGAAGAAATTATTGAAAGTCATATTAAATTAGGGAAACCGGTTGAAAGACTATTATACATAGACCCCAAAACAAAGAAACATGTGTTTAAAAATGAAGAAATAGATTTCTATGCAAAACAAACAAGAACATCATTGGAACACTGCGGACGTATTAATGCTGAATCTTTAGAAGATGCTTTAAATGTTGGTGCTTATGAAGGATTACATAAAGTTTTGATGAAAAATGATCCTGATTGGGTTATAAATGAGATTGAACAATCAGGTTTGCGTGGTCGTGGTGGTGGTGGTTTCCCGACAGGTAGAAAATGGAAATTTGCAGCTGCTAATAAAGGCGGAAAAAGCTATGTAATTTGCAACGGTGATGAAGGCGACCCAGGAGCTTTTATGGATAGAAGTTTAATGGAAGGAGATCCTCACAGATTACTTGAAGGTATGGCAATAGCTGGGTTTGCAATCGGTTCAGATGAAGCTTATATTTATATTCGAGCTGAGTATCCACTTGCTATAAAAAGACTTCGTCGTGCTATAGCTGATGCAGAAGCAGCCGGATTTTTAGGTAAAAATATTATGAATAGTGATTTCAATTTTACAATTCATATTAAAGAAGGTGCCGGTGCTTTTGTTTGTGGTGAAGAAACAGCATTAATTGCATCAATTGAAGGTGAACGTGGTATGCCAAGACCCAAACCTCCATTTCCTGCAAATCAAGGACTTTTTGGACGACCTACTATCATAAACAACGTAGAAACACTTGCAAATGTTCCATCTATAATAATTAAAGGTGCAAATTGGTTTAGTTCATTTGGAACAGAAACTTCAAAAGGCACAAAAACTTTTGCTCTGACTGGTGAAGTTAACAATACAGGTCTTATTGAAGTCCCAATGGGAACAACTTTACGTGAGATTGTTTTTGATATTGGCGGTGGTATACGAAATGGCAAAAAATTCAAAGCTGTACAAATTGGTGGTCCAAGTGGCGGTTGCTTAACAGAAGAACATCTTGATTTGCCAATGGATTATGACAACCTTATTAAAGCCGGTGCAATGGTTGGCTCAGGTGGTCTTGTTGTTATGAATGAGGATACTTGCATTGTTGAAGTTGCTCGTTTTTTTATGAATTTTACTCAACATGAATCTTGTGGCAAGTGTGTACCTTGTCGAGAAGGCACTAAAAATATGTTAAAAATACTTGAAAAAATTGTTAAAGGTCAAGGTGAAATGTCTGACTTAGATAAGTTAGAAGAACTAGCTTTGGCTGTTAAGGACGGGTCTTTGTGTGGATTGGGTAAAACTGCACCGAATCCTGTTTTATCAACTTTAAAATATTTTCGAGATGAATATATAGCTCATATTCGTGACAAAAAATGTCCTGCAGGTGTTTGTAAGGCAATGAAAACAATAGTTATTCATGAGGAAAAATGTAAAGGTTGCACAAAATGTTCAAGAAATTGCCCTGTTGGTGCTATTGTTGGAGAAGTTAAACAGCCTCATCACATCGACCAAAATAAATGTATAAAATGTGGTAATTGTGTAAATGCTTGTCCATTTAAAGCTATTGAACAAAAGTAATTAAGAAGGATTAAAAATATGAGTGATAAAAAAACATTATTTATAAATGGCAAAGAAGTTGAGTTTACAAACGAACCAAATTTGTTAGAGGTCATTAAAAAAGCTGGATTTTCTGTGCCAACATTGTGTTATAGACCTGATTTAACTCAGTTTGGTGCTTGTAGATTATGCGTCGTTGAAATAGATGGTCGTGGTATACAGTCATCTTGTACAATGCCTCCTGAAGTAGGTTTGAGAGTTAAAACAAATACAATGCGTGTTAGACGTATTCGTAAAACAGTTTTAGAGCTACTTCTTGCAAATCATAATCGTGAATGTACAACTTGCGAAAAATCAGGCAATTGTGATTTACAAAAATATGCAAATGAATATGGTATAACTGATTTAAAATACGTTCAACGTAAAGAAATGTTACCAATTGATGATAGCAACCCATCAATAGTTCGTGATCCTAACAAATGTATCTTATGTGGTGCTTGCGTAAGAGCTTGTTCAGAGTTTCAAGGGCATTCTGTTTTAGGGTTTGCAAATAGAGGTTCAAAAACTCAGGTACAGCCTTTTGCAGGACGCGAACTTGCTTCTGTTGATTGTGTCTATTGTGGACAATGCCAAGCTGTTTGTCCAACTGGTGCTTTAACAATTAAATCTGAAGTCAACAAAGTTTGGGATATGGTAAACGATGAAAAAGTAAAAACACTTGTTCAGATAGCCCCATCTGTTCGTGTTGCGTTGGGAGAAGCTTTTGGATTAAATCCAGGTGATAATATTATTGGACTTTTAAATACTGCTTTAAAACAGATTGGTTTTGACCTTGTTTTTGACACTAATTTTTCTGCTGACTTAACTATTATGGAAGAAGCTCAAGAATTCTTAGGACGTTTAAAAGAAGGTAAAAATCTTCCATTATTCACATCTTGCTGTCCTGCTTGGATACGTTATATGGAAACACAGCATCCTGATATGCTTAATCATTTATCAACATGCAAATCACCACAAGGTATGTTGTCACCTGTTTTAAAAGAACTAGTGCCACAATATTTTGAAGGATTTACAAAAGATAATATTAAAGTTATTTCTATAATGCCCTGTACTGCTAAAAAAGCTGAAGCCCAACGTAAAGAATTAGAAGGTGAAACTGATGTTGTTTTAACTACTTATGAAATAGCTAAAATGATTAAATCAGCTGGTATTAATTTTGCAGAACTTGAACCAACAAATGGAGATTCACCTTTTGAACAGTATTCAGGTGCGGCAACAATTTTTGGAGCATCAGGTGGTGTTGCTGAAGCAGCTTTGAGAACTGCTTATTATATGGTTACAAATGAACCTTTAAAAGATGTTGATATTATTCAAACACGTGGTGTTGATAAAAACTCACGCCAAAAAAATGTTGAGGTAGATATAAATGGAACAAAAGTCAAAGTTAGAATTGTTTCTACATTGAAAGAAGCTGAAAAAACTTTGCAACAACTTAAAAATGGTGAAACAGATTTCCATATACTTGAAGTTATGGCTTGTCCTGGCGGTTGTATAAATGGCGGTGGACAGTTAAGAAGCTGCGATGATATTTCTATTAAAGAACAAAGAGCCAAGGGGCTTTATAAGGAAGATAAAGAATTACAAATACGTATGTCTTATCAAAACCCTGAAATTAAAAAACTATATAAAGAGTTTTTAAAAGAACCAAATTCTCATAAAGCTCATGAACTTCTTCATACTCAATATTCTGATAAATTTAAAAGTTCATATAAAGATTTAGTTTAATTTTTATTTATAAGGCGGCACAGCCAACAAATTTATTATATTTTAATTTAAATAATGTTGGCTGTGCCGCCTTTTTTATTTTATACAAAACTATAAGCACTATGGTTTAAAACATAGTGCTTAATATTGAATTATTTTATAAAATTATTTTAGTTATTATTTAACAGCCTGTTGAATAACAGAAGTTAAATCATCACCACCAAATAATACAGCATCTTTTTTGAAAACAAAATCATATTTACCTGCTTTTGCTTTAGCTGTAATAGTAGTAGCAAGTGATTTATCAATAGCTGCTAATTTTGTCGAATAATCCTTGTTAATTTTATTACGACGAGCATTTAATTCCGCATTATATTTATCTTCTAACGCTTTTTTCTTCTTAGCATCTTTTTCAGCTGCAACTTCTGTTCGTGCTTTATTTACAAATTGTGTTAAAGCATTTACATCTTTTTCTCTTTGAGAGTTTAAAGTTTTTAATTGTTGTGAACTTTGAATAACTTTCTGAACATCAACAACCGCAACTTTCAAATTAGCAGGTAAAGACTGAACCTGATTATTAAAAGTCATACCAAGTAAAAACGTACATACACATAAAGCCGTAATTTTTAAATTTTTTTTCATAATTAACTACCTCTTTTTCTTTTCTATCGCTAAGTTTATCATGTTTTAAATTCATTTTCAAGTTTTTATATATTAAAACGATTTATCATATTCCAAGATTTATATATATCAGAATTAGATTTACCATTAAAACTAACATTATTACTTTCAAGTTTTGGTTTTGTAATTATATTTTGTTCGAACTGAGGTCGATTTATTTCATTTTTAGATTTATTTTTCTTTGACCATTTTCCTGCAATAAAATTTCGTGCAAGCGGGGTTACAATATTACAAGCGATAATAGATGCAATTATATTTGTACAAATATCTACACCATTTTTAAATTTTTTAAATTTGGCTAAATCATCTGCTTTGTCTTTTAATAAATCAGATATATTATTTTTTTCAAAATGTTTTGTTAAATCTACTTTTTTATCTATAGCAGTTTTTTCAACAATAGATTGTATTGTATCACTTGTAATTTTACCTTTTTCCAATCCCCAATTTACACAAGTTTGGACAAGTTTAGTAAAGCCAAGATACATACCACAATTAACAGCTCCATCGGCTATTTCTTGTTTTATTAAAAATCCTTTTTCTTCTTTTGGGATTTTTTTATTAAGGTTTAAAACAACAATTTGAGCTATAGCAGCTGTAAACCAACCCAAAGCTCCCATAAAGATAAGCATATTCCCCCCACCTTCTGAGAACTTCTCATAAAGTATTTTTTTACCTGACTCAAATAAGCCTTTAAAACTCATTGTTATTTAACCTCCTGCTCATTTTTCATATCTCGTTGATTGTTTTTGGAAAAATGATTTTTTATGGTATTATATGGTTTCGAGATTCCACTTGTTAAAATTGCTGTTAACGGTGCATCAACTAAAAAATTTGTTCCTGTCATAATTATTGTTGCCAAAAGTGTTCCCATGGCATTTTTATAGTTTTTGTATTTATCTGGAGAAATATCTTTTATATTGGGCTTAAATATTTTTGCATTTGACAATTTGATACACCAATCTCGTATAAAAAACCCGGTTGTCATTCCAACAATTGCTTTTGACAAAGTTTTTTGTACCGATAAATCACGTGTTTTTTCATCTATATTTGTATTATAATAGTCTATTAAAGGTTGTGTGAATAATGCGGTAACTCCAATTGCTAGACGTTGCTGAGGAGAGGAAACGTGTTTGTCGCAAAAATCTACTGTTTTTTTCAATAAATCTTTCTTAAGTTTTATTTGAGGCATATGCTTTAAAAAAAAGTCAGATATTTTCATACTTTTTAATGCTTTCTGCTATTTATTATTATCTAATTCCAATTACATAAAAGTTCAACAAAAATTAATTTGCTAGTTTCAAAAAAAAAATGTTACATTTTTTAATTTTATGTTTTAATAAATTTTATGATTAATTATTTAAATAAACTATTAGACGAAAAAAATGCAAAATATTTACTTGTAAATTCAACAAATGAGTTTTTGACTGAATTTAATGACCTAAATCAAAATGCAAGGTATTATTTGACAGGTTTTAATGGCTCAGCTGGTGATGTAATTTACTCCAAAAATAAAATATGGCTTTTTGTTGACCCACGATATCACGAACTTGCCTCAATACAAGTTAGTGATAAAAATATTGAAATTGTCAAACTTTCTTTATCACAATCTTTTTTTATGGGGATAAAGTCTATCATTAAAGATAAAAATGATAAAATCTTAATAAATCCTAAAAAAATATCATTTAATTTTTTTAAATTATTTTCTTCATATTTTGAAAACTATGAATTTCTAAATAACGATCCTGTTCTTGATTTTGTAAAACCTCAAAAACTCAATACGAATATTACATTATCTTTTGTTCCAAAGTATATTTCAGGATTAAGTGCTTTTCAAAAAATTAACAAACTAAAAAAATCTTTAAAATCAAATGAAGATGCTTTATTTATTTCAAATCTTGCAGATATTGCTTATTTTACTAATTTAAGAAATTACTCACAAAGTTATTCTTCCAGTTTTTTTGCTCGATTGATTATTTTTAAATATAGACCAGCAGTTTTGTTTACAGATTTTAAATTACCTCAAAAATATGATTTTGGGGAAAATTTAACAGTCCTAAAACAAGACAATTATCTTGATTTTTTAAATAATTGTTATGATATAAAAAATATTTTAATAAATAAAAATTCAATAAATCTGTTCGATTATAATTTTTTAAATTTAAAATTTAATATAAAATCTGATAATTTTAGCTCAAATTTAAAAGCTATTAAAACAAAAGAAGAAATAAACCATCTTAAAAGTGCTTTTAAAAGAACCGATAATGTAATGAAAAGTGTACAAAATATCGTTAATAGTAGCGAAAAAATAAACGAAGCCAAGCTATATGATGCCATTGAAACTAAATTTAAGAACATTCAAAAAGCAACAAATCTTAGCTTTTCTCCAATTGTGGCTTTTGGTACAAATTCTTCAATTATACATTATAGTACCCCAAATAAAAATTGTGATTTAGAAAATGATAATTTTGTTTTAGTTGATATGGGTGGATATTTTGAAGGTGGATATGCTACGGATATTACCCGCACTTTTTATCGCGGTATTCCAAATATTCAACAAAAGCAAATATATACTTTTGTTTTAAAAGCTTTTTTAAATACATTTTTTGCTAAAAAGGTTAAAAATGGTTATAAACTTGATAAAATTGCTCGGAAAATTTTAAACGAAAAGAAAGGTGACGGGTTTTTATTTAACCATGCACTAGGACATGGCGTTGGTTTAAATGTTCATGAAATGCCACCTTCAATTTCAAAATCAAAATTTTCAAAAAGAAAACTTAAAGAAAATATGGTATTCACCATTGAACCTGGATTATATAGGGAAAAATGCTTTGGAGTTAGGCTTGAAAATACAGTTTATACAATTAAAAAAGGTAATAAATTAAAGTTAAAAACTTTTGTTAATTTCCCATTTGAAGAAAAATGTATTGACTTTAGCATACTTTCAAAAGACGAAAAAAGATTATTTCGAAAATATAAAAGAATGTCAAAATAAAGCTATAATTTTAAATTCATAACTTTAAAAGAAGGTATTAATGAAAAATATAACAAGTAAAAATAATGAAAGAATTAAATATGTTGTTAAGCTTTCTTTAAATAAAAAATTTCGTGAAAATGAAAAAAAATTTGTTGTTGAAGGGTTTAAAGCTATTTATGATGCTTATTCTTTTGGTTTGCCCCTTTATGATATTTTTATTCATCCGTCAATATTGAAAAGGTTTGAGTTTATTGACAAAACTAAAATTATAATTGTAGAAGATAATATATTAAAAAAAATATCAACAACAGATTCATTTTCAAAATGTGTTGCTGTTTTTGGTATAGTTAATTATAATATAAACGATTTAAAAACAAAAAATACAATTATCTTGCTTGAAAATATAAAAGATGCTGGAAATTTAGGTACAATAATAAGAAGTGCAAATGCTTTTGGAATTGATGGAATAATTTTGTATGGAGATACAATAGATATATATAATCCTAAAGTCATTCGTTCTTCGGTTGGTAATTTTTTAAAAATACCAATTTTAAAAACAAAAGATATTGAATTAATCAAAACAGCTTTCAAGAATCACACATTTTATGCAACAAAAGTTGATGCGGATATTGATTTAAAAAACGTAAAATTTGAAGAAAAAAAAGTAATAATGTTTGGAAGCGAAGCAGAGGGTTTAAGTCAGGAACTTTTTGATATTGCTCATAAATTTTTTACAATAAAAATGCAAAACAAAGTTGAATCATTAAACTTATCTGTTGCTGCTTCAATAGTATTTTACAGTTTATAAGTTGTTTACAAGTTTAAAAATATCATTAACTATTTTAAATAAACTATGAGTTGTTTGGAAATCAATCATATTAGCACCATCACATAATGCACAATTCGGAGACGGGTGAACTTCAAAAAAAAGACCTTTGGCACCAGATGCAATAGCAGCTTTGGCAAGTGTTGGTACAAAACGTCTTTCACCGCCTGAATTAGTTCCATTGGCACCAGGTAATTGAACACTATGCGTTGCATCAAAAATAAGCGGGTAACCTAAATCATCTTGTATAATAGGCACAGAACGAAAATCAACAACAAGATTATTATATCCAAAAGATGTTCCTCTATCGGTAATTAAAATCAATTCATTTCCTGAATCTGATACTTTTTTTGCAGTTTCTTTTATTTGATATGGTGATAAAAACTGTCCTTTTTTGATATTAACAATACGCCCTGTTTTTGCTGCAGCAACAAGAAGGTCGGTTTGTCGTGATAAAAAAGCAGGTATTTGAATTACATCAGCAACTTCTTTAACTATATTTGCTTCATCGGGGATATGAATATCTGTTACAATTGGTACATTAAATTCTTTTTTGATTTTGTCTAAAATTTCAAGCCCTTCATAAATTCCTGGACCACGATATGAATTTATCGAGCTCCTATTTGCTTTATCATAAGAGGCTTTAAAGATAAAATTAATATCAAGTTTGTTGCATAATGTTCTCAAAAATTCGCATGTTTTAAAAACAACGTCTTCATTTTCAATAACACAAGGTCCTGCCATAATTGTAAGTTTATTATCTCCTATTAAAAAGTTATTGAGTTTAACTGTTTTCATATTATTTTTCCTTTGTTTTGCTTATTTATTTTTATGACCTTATTTTATAATCTCTATATGTATTCTTTAACTTTTATCTTAAAAAAAGTTTTTTATCTTATGGTTTTTATTATAGCAAGAAATTAGAAAATAATGTTGATATTTTGTATAAAAGGTGTAATAATATAAATTAGGAAAATAGAAAGTAAAATTCAATGCATATTGATGAACTGCTTACAAATTCGATAAATATGAGAGCAAGTGATTTGCATTTATCGGTTAATATGCCTCCTGTTGTGCGTGTTGACGGGAAGCTTGTTAGAATGGAATCACCAGTTTTAACTCGTTCAAATGTTGAAGAGCTATTGCTTCCTATATTATCAGGTGAACAAAGACGACAACTTGAGCAAACTTGGGAACTTGATATGAGTTATACAGTTAAAGATGTTGGTCGGTTTCGTGTTAATATATATAAACAATGTGGCACATATGCTGCAGCTTTTAGAAGTATAAATACTACGCCACCTTCGTTTGAAGATTTGGGACTAACAGAAGTAGTCAGAAAAATATGTGAAAAACCACGTGGCTTGATTTTAGTTACAGGTCCTACAGGTAGCGGTAAAACTACAACATTGGCAGCAATGATTGATTATATAAATTCAACACGTGCTGAACATATCTTAACCATTGAAGACCCTATTGAATTTATCCATACATCTAAAAAAGGTATTGTGCATCAAAGAGAATTGGGTCAAGATACTCGAAGTTTTGCCAATGCTTTAAAATCAGCATTACGTGAAGATCCTGATATAATTTTGCTTGGTGAAATGCGTGATTTAGAAACTATTTCACTTGCTTTAACTGCTGCTGAAACTGGGCATTTAGTTTTGGGTACATTGCATACTTCAAATGCCGCATCAACTGTTGACCGTATTGTTGATGTTTTCCCTCAAGGACAGCAAACACAAATTAGGATTCAACTAGCTTCAAGTTTAGTTGCCGTTTTATCACAAACTTTATTGCCAAAAATCTTAGAAGATGGCATCACAAAAAAAGGTCGTGTTATGGCTCAAGAAATTTTAATTAATAATACAGCTATTGCAAACCTTATTCGTGAAGGCAAAACAGCTCAAATTTATTCTATATTGCAAACGTCATTAGGAAGTGGCATGCAAACTCTTGAAAATGCCTTAAAAACTTTATTTAGACAAAAATTAATTACATTTGAAGATGCCTTATCAAAAACAAGTCGACAAGAAGAATTTATGCGACTAACCGGTATGACTACACGTTAAAAATAATATTATATAAAAAAGAACTGAAGTATAAATCAACTGAAACCCTAAAACCTAGACAAAGTAAAAAAATGGTTTTAGGGTTTTAATTTTAAGAGAAAATAGAATACTTGGAAACATTATATAACCCAAAAAAAACAATATTCACAATAAACGAAAAATTGCAAAAGCTCAAACAAAAAATGAAATTGTTGAAACAACAGGTAAAATTCCTAAAAAAAGTTCCCAAGCAGGAGTTAAAAGGAGTAATTCAGAATTTTGAATTTATTGATTTTACATCCTATTCATCATTCGATGTCTTTTTTTTATGTGCTTGTTCAAGAGTCAATCAAATTAGTTATTACTATAAAAAAACACAAAGAAAATCTTGCTAGAAAAGAAAAATACCTGAAAAATTAATGATAGAAAAAAAAATTAAATAATCAAAAAAGCTTGCAGGTTATAGGACAAGAACAATAAATTTAGAAAGTTAATATGGAGTTACAGTAAAAAAAATAAAAATAGTCAATGAATTAATGAATATGATATCAAAACACAAGTTAAAAAGAAAAAAATATAAAGAAATTATAGAAAAACACAGAA
>CALUYS010000020.1 GCA_944325065.1 Candidatus Gastranaerophilales bacterium
CGGCGGTCATTAACTACTTCGCTTTATAACTCGGAAGCTGAATCGCTTCCTCGTTTAAAGCTTCGCACGGCTTACGCTGTTTTTTATACGCATCTTCTCTATCCTTTAACATAAGTTCAAGTTTCACAATTTTTATATCTTTAATACTATCATAAATTTGTTTATTTGTTTATTTGTTTTTATCCGCATTTCATCAATGCTTTAACTATAAGCCCAATTCTGACATTTCTAAATTATTTGTGGCAAAACATTTTGAAGTGACCCCCAAAAAGTGGACAAAAATCTCGCATTAGATGTTTTTGTTAAAAATAAATGGTACAACTTATGAAATTTACAGAAGAACAAAGCAATTGAAGAATATGCACAAGGTAAAACTGCAAGCTAAATATTCCAAGAAACAGGCTTTAATCTCCAAATGTTATCAAAACATTGAGTTTACACTTCCAAAATACTTTCAAAATGGAAACAAACAAAGAATAATATACATTACCCCAAGAAAAAAATAAAAGAAAAATAATCTGCTTATCAAAAATTATTAGCAAAAAATGAATATTTGGAGGCTAAAAATAAATCCCTAAAAAGTTGCAAGCTCTAATACACCAACATAAATAAAACTTGTATTAATTTTTCAAATAATTGCAACATATTAACAGTAACAGAGGGATTAATTAACTTACCTAAAGAAATAGTAAATAGAACAATAATACATTCCGATAGAGGCTCTCAATTTACATCTAATAACTACAAGAATTTGTTAGAATATTTTGGAGTTAACCCAATCAATGTTATTATCTGCTAATCCAAAAGATAATGCTGTGATTGAGAGTTTTTTCGGATATATGAAAGATGAAATTTACAATACAAATAGAAAATAGTGGGGGGAAAATATAATAACGCCATTGAATACAGAAATTATCTGTTAGCGAGTTTTTTGTCCTTTTTGGGGGGATATTTCAGTTTATATTTTTATTTCTAAAATTCTAAAATTTTTTTTCACCGTTACTTGAGACGAAACTAGGTTTGGTTTTTGTTTTTTCCACCTTTTATTTTTGTTTTAACAAAGCTAGACTGCTATAATCAAAGTATGGATAAAAGAACTGAAATAGAAATAAATAACTTGATAGCCTTAAGACAGCTTGTAACAAATGTTGTAATAGTTGTTGTAGGTGGAATTTAGATCTTTTATTTCTTTTAAATTTTTTACTTAAACACAGTTTAATATTTGTTGGTATATTTTATAGTTGCTTATTTATTACTAATTTAAGCAGTATTTTACAGGAATTGGATAACTTGGTTTATTCATACAATAATGAGGAGAAATAAATAATGCTTGATGCAATTTTAGCAATTATTATTGGTGCTATAGGTTCATCTATTGGAATTCTTTTTATTAAATATTTAAATACAGACTTAAAAACGATAGAAAAGAAGGGATAAATAATACACTATTCTTTTTAAAAACTAAAAATTATGGTGGTAGCCGCTTAAGTACTTCACTTTGGCTCATGCTTTTTTAAATGCATTACCCGATTTTTACCTTGAAGTCCAATCATTGATTTAAACTTTTTCATCGCCTGTGTTTACCGTCTTCATTCAATTGAGCCATCTTGCCTTGTTTTGGATTACATCGGGTTTGGAACTATGCAACTTCGTTTCACAGTTTTTACAAAATTGTTTCACTCCGTTTAGTTCCTCAAAACCAGACAATACCAACAACAAAGCCGCTAAAAATCTTTAACTACTTTATTTTATACTCGAAACCTCGGATACTCACTCGTTTAAAGCTTCACACGGCTCACACTTTTCAACACATCTTCAAAACTATCTATCGGTTCAAATTTATAACCACAACCTTGTGCCAATTTTGCCCCAAATGCAAAAATTTCTTCCTGCGGATATCTACGACAAATAAAATCCCTCATTTTATGATTTTTACATAATTTTGTCACTTCATCCAATAGTTTACATTTAAAAACTAAACCTGTATCATCCTTACCCATAATCTCAAAATCTAAATACTTTCCTTTTTGGTTTAGATTATAAAACTCCACTTCATCCACAATTACCTTTTTATCGTGTTTTATATAGATATTTTGACAACATTGTCCACATTTTAAACAAAAACCAGTTCTTATGTATTTTTTCCTAAGTATGTACTTATAATAAAATTTCTTTAATTTTTGTTTCATATCTTTCTTTAACTTTGTTCTTCTTATTATTATTTATTAATTTTTATAAAAACTTAAAGTATATATTTACGAATAACAACAAGTTTTTCTATTTAAATACAAAGTGTTTTTAATGTCCACCTCGTGCTAGTATTATTTTATATTTAAATTTTTGAGCATTTACATAATTACTTGAAGTACGTTTTGATACTTTACATATTTTATTACATAATCTTTCTGCTTCATCAAACTCCCTTTTCTCAAAATACCTATCAACAGCTTTAAACGCATTTTTTATATAATATTTTTCAAGATTTAAAAAATGATTTAAATCTTTTATTTTTTGCGAAATACCCTTATCATTTCTTTTAGTTAAAACATAATAGCTCATATATTCACATAATGCAAGTTCATAATTAGCATTAAGTTCATATTCTTCTGCTAGTGTTAAATGACTTTTAACTTCATCACCGTCTATAGCAAATTTAGTCTTTATAACAAGCATACGCTTCATAATATTTGAATAATCTAGCTTGCTGTCGTTAGAATTTATAAATAAATCATAAAAGGCATAGGCATAATCATATTTTTCCAACTTATCATAACACAATGCTATTTTGTGTATAAAACTTTTATTATTTCCACATAAAATATATGCTTTTTCATAATATTCTAAAGCTTTTTTATAATTTTTATCAGCAAAAAACATATTGGCTAAATTTAATAAAACATTTTTTGTAGGATAATGTTTTATAGCTTTTCCATAGAACTTAACTGCACGATTAAAATCATTTGATACAAATGCTTTTTTACCTTCTTCAATATATTTTTTTGATAACTCAATTCCATGTTTTAAGATTTTTTTTACTTCGATATATTCAATTGATTCAACATCTTCATCATATTTTATATAACGTTCATATGCTTTAAATGCTTGATATTTTAAACCCATTTTTGAATATGCAACCGCAAGGTTTAAATTGGCATAGGGATAATCCATTTGATTTAATAAGGTTACAAAATAATAATTTATAGCATGTGCATAATTTTTTTCCTTAAATTCTAAATTTCCAAGAAGAAAATATACCCCTTGATAAACAGGTAGTTTTTTTAATGCTTTATTTAAATGCTCACGTGCTTTATTTATATCATCTAGTTTTATATAATAACTTGCTATTAAAAAATGTATATATGATGTTTCATTTGTAGTTAATTCGTTTTTTAAAATACTTATTGCACTACTATAATCTTTGTCCCAAGCTGCTCTTAGTGCATTATCTATATTTGACTCTTCTTGAACCTCAATAATAACATTATCATCCATTTTTAACTAAAAAGATCATTATTAAACTTTTCATTATTTATTATTCTATCAATAACACTATCAATATTTGAATTGTCAAAATTTAAACTTTTTGCATTTTCAATTAAAGTATTTTCACTTGAAAAAAAAAGATTTGTAAATTTTTTTATATCGTTTTCTTTTTCAAAAATATTATATGCAATATTTGAAATTTTACTTTCATCAACTATTTCACTATTATTCTTGTTTGCATCATTTGATACTTGTAAACTATTATTACTTATAATATTTTTTGATGATACATTATTACTTCCATATGCTAAATTTAACCTTAATTTTAGCAAATTACTATTAGCATTATTAACACCATTATACATAAAAAATTTTTGATTCCTATTTCCCCAACTTTATAATAAACATAATATAACATTGTCTATATTATTTCCATAATGTAAACAATGTAGTTTAAAAAAAATTATACTTTTAGTAAAGATTTGTAAACAAAAAGTATAAAATTTTATAAAATTTTTAAAGTTTTTTAAAATATTAGTCGATAATATAATAGTATATGAAAAGAGAATTTTTATTGGTGGATTAGTTATGAATAAAAAAGAAAATAATGAAAATGGTGCTTCACTATTTACCCGTAGTGCAAAATTAATTGACCTTGAGCCAATGGAAGAAATATTTGCTCTCAATATGGGTGATTTTTTGATTGAACATTTGATATCAGATGAACTTGTTAACAAAATGGCTAAAAATCAAAACAATAAAGCAGCTGTTGAAAATCTAAAAATTCAATTAAATGAACTTATTGGTATTTATTCAATTAATAACACTCTTAACATTCTAGGTTTAAACCAAAAAGATGACTACTTAATTTATAACTCAATAGCTTCAAGTTTAACTCAAATGCTTGATGTTAAAGTTTGTCATATACTCTTAACTCATAAACTCATACCTAATTTTAACAACAAACAAAATGATCTGATACTTTGTGGTACATCAAATGAAAGATTATCAGATGATATAACAAATAAAGATTTAGGTCTAAAACTCGATAATGATAACCAAATTGTTAAAGATATATTTGAAAAAAATGAATCAATCCAAAAAAAATATGGTGATTGTGATTTTGAATTTGATAAAGAATATAATGAAGAAGACTTAAAGTATACCGCTATTATCCCAATGAATAATAATCTTGGTCAGGTAGGTGCTGTAATTCTTCACAATAATAAACCAATAGCAAACCATTACCTTAAACTGGGAACCGTTTTATCAAAACTTTTTGCTACCTCACTTTACCTTCAAAAATTGATAAATGAAACAAGATTAATGATAAAAGACTCAAATTCAAACGAAATGGATTTAAAATATATGCGTTCAGAATTGACTTCAATGATTTGTGATTTAGGTATTGCACAACAAAATTTTGTTGAAGCTCTTGCATATTCTGTTAATGAAAAAAGTGAATATAAAACCAACCACGCTCAAAATGTTGCTTTACTATCAAAAGAAATTTGTCATAAACTTGAACTTAACGAGAAAACAACAGACCTTATCTATTACGCAGGCTTACTTCAAAATATAGGTAAGATTATCCTACCACAAACAATTTTCTCCAAATCAGGCAAATTGACAAAAGAAGAATGGCAAAAACTAAATGAACATAATAATTTTGGCGTTAACTTACTTATGAACATCAATTTTCTTTCTGAAATTATACCTTATATTCACTATAATCGAGAAAGATATGATGGTGTCGATTCACAATATGGATTAAAAGGTAATAGCATTCCATTAGGCTCTCGCATTATTGCAGTTGCCGATGCTTATTGTGCTTTGACTTCAGATAGACCCCATAGGGAAAAATTATCAAATGATGAAGCTTTAAAGATTATTAAAAGCGAAACATCTTCTAAATGGGATCCTATTATTGTCGATACTTTGATTCAAATTAAAAATAATGAATAAAATTATGAAAAAACTTTTAACTTGTTTATTTACAATTACTTTAATTTCAATTATTTGTTCAAACACTTGTTTTGCTCAAACAAAAAAAACATATAAGCCTAAAAATTTGTCACAAAAAATTGAAGTTAATGCAAAAGATAATTTTATTATCCACGGTACTTTATATTATTATAAATCAAAACCGCCTATTAAAAGACCTTTAATAATTTTACTACATTCACTTGGTGGTAATCAAAATGATTTCAAACCATTGACAAGTCTTCTTATAGGTTCAAATTATAACGTTCTTACAATTGATATGCGGGGGCATGGGTTAAGTATTAAAAATACAAATGACGTAACAAAAACTTGGGCATATTTCCCTAAATCAACTTTTTTAAAATATCCAAATGATATTGCTGATTATTATAAAACTATTTATGAAAAATATAATAAATATATAGACGAAAATAAAATAGTTTTTATTGGTGGAGACATTGGTGCTAATTGTGCTATTTTAACTGCTTGTGAATTAAAAATACAACCAAGAGCATTCATCCTTTTATCACCTATGCTTAATTTTAAAGGACTTTATATTCCTATAAAACTTACTTCCTTAAAATCTGACATAATGGCAGTTTCAAGTCTAAATGACAAAATGTCAATGAATGGAATAAAAGATGTTAATAAATATGCACAAAACGAATATTTGATAAAACTTTATCCAAAAGGCTCAAATGGTGTTTCACTTATATATTCAAATCCAAGTTTAAAATATGATATTCTTAATTTTATAAAATCACATATTAATTGAACTATATGTTTCAAGTCGTTCTTCAATATAAAGTATAATATTATCTATATTTAATTTTTGAGATATTTTTAATGCTTTTTTATATAAATCAAGAATATTTTTAAGGATGATACTTTTATCATTGTCATCATCTTTCAACATATTCTCATAAATTGTAGCATAAGTAATTGTAATTTTCAGATTAAGATATTTTAAATCTTCAACTGCCGCAATTTTTAAAGCTTTTTCCAAATACATTTTTGCATTTGTATAATTTTGAGTTTCAATATAAATCTTAGCTATAAGTATTTTATATAAAATGACAAAAATATGATTATTTATTTTTGGATTTTTAGCTATACTTAAAGCTTTTTTAGCTATTTCAAGAGCTTTGTCGAACTCATTGGTTTTCAGACTTAATTGAGCTATTAAATACCAGCAGAATAAAGCACCAATAGCTATTTTATCATTGACAAAAATTTTCAATTGTTGAGCGATGATATCATAGGCTTTTTTATTGTGATTTTGTTTACTTTGTGTCAAACCTAAAATAGCTTTTAGCATATTTTTTGACAAATTATCACCTGTATTATCAGCAAACATAGTATATGAAAGAAGATTTTTATTTATATATTCAAAATCATCAATCAAAATTCTATTTATTATTAATACCAGATTAACATTTGATAATATTTTAGGATCTAATTTTTTTTCATAAGCTGTTTTAGCAATTTCATTTAATATTTTATCAGAATTAATAATATCACCCGAAAACGAAAGGTAAAAAGCCTCAGCAACTTTAAGTCTTGCTTCAAAATTATTATCTTTAATATTATTTAGTTTAATTGTTTCATTTAAATCGTCATATTTATCCAAAAATCTATGATTACCACATATAGCAAGCGAATCTATAAGTTTTAAATTAACATTAAGCCAAGTGTTAAAAATAATACTTTTAGGTATTTTTTGGTTTAATCCATTATGTAAAAGAGCATCTTCAAGATTTGATAGCACTTCATTTTCAACCAAATTCACAATTTGACTATAATTACCAATATTAAATAATGATGTCAATTGTTTAGATTTTATTATTGCTTTTTCAAGATGATATAAGTTTTCATCAAGGCTATTCAAAACCAAATCGACTGTTTCAATTAGTCCTAAATAATTTTGAGAATATTTACACGCTTCAACAAAATAAGAACATAAATCAACCACTTTTACATTATTATTTTGTTTTTTAGCTATATCAATATTTTTTGAAAGCAACTTTATCGCTTCATTTGGGGATTTTTGATAAAGAAGTTTACCCAATTGTATCTCACTTTCATTTAAATACGTTGCCTTACCTTCTATATCTATATTCTTTATATGTCGCAAGCATTGTTTTTGAGATATTACATACAAATTAACATCACCTAAATATGCACTTAGTTGCTTATTTAATTCCCAATGTTTAAAACCCATCTCATCCGAAATATTTTGAGCAATGAGTGAACGTAATGTTGTATTTGACAAAGTATATTTACTTATAACTTTATAAATAATTGAATTATATAATTTGTATTTTTTATCTTGTTTTATATATTCATATATAATTTGCCAAATTGTTGAATTTTTAAACATATAGTTTATGCTATCAACCTGCTTAATGAATCCTTTGCTTTTCAAAAAGTTAATTATTGTGTTAAAATTTTTATTATTAGTTTTAATGCATTCATATAATATTTTTATATTGAAAAAATTACCAAACAATGCTGCGATACAAAGCGTTTTAAGTGATATTTTTGAAATTTCATTTAAATTATCAAGACGAATTTTAAGTATATCAATAATATTTTGCGGAAAAACAAAATTTTCAATTTCATCACTTATTTTACACACATTTTTTTCATATTTAATCAAATTAATATCTTTTAAATATAAAATAACTTCTTCGATATAAGCTTTTGAACCAAATGATAATTCATAAATTCTTTGTTTTATATTATTGGGTATAATATTTTTACCCCCACATAAAGCATCAATAATTTTGTAAGTTTCAATTTCATTAACTGTATTTAAAGTTAAGTTTTTATAATTATTTTCATTTAAATGTTTACAGTATAAAAAAGCTTCGATATTTTTATGATTTTTATATGTAACAATCACTTTGTTGTGAAGATTATTAACAAAATAACTTTCATTAATAAATTCATTCAATAATTGATAAGATGATGCATCGACTAAATCAAAATCATCAACAAGAAGAAGAGTTTGAGAACTTGATGTTATTGTTGTTAATATCTTTTTTAATATTTGATTTATTTTTTCATTATTAATTAAAATATTTTCAAATTCACAAGTTATATTTGGATAAAGAATATTAATAAAACTATCAATTTCATCCTGATTTAAATCACAAAAGACATCTTTAAAGAAGTCAACGTGTCGTTTTTTAAATTCATTTAAATCTTTAATAAACGAAGGAAAATTAAAATAATTTAAAATAAGTTTAACCAAAAGTCCATAAGGTGCAATTTGTGTATAAGAATCCAAATGTGCATATAGAATATTATATTTTTTAAATAAATTTTGATAAATACTTGCCACAAGTGAACTTTTACCGCCACCTTCATTTGAAGATATACCTATAATTTTTATATTTTTATCATTTAAATAATTATAGATTTTTTGTTTTATGGTTAATTTTGGTTTTTGCAGGCTATTTGGCAATCTTATTCCACATTTACGACAAGTTTTCTGTATAGCAAAATTTGCTGAGTTACATTTTGGACAAAAAACAATAAGTTCTGCCCTACAATTTTGACAAAAACGATTATTAATACGATTTAAAGTCGAACACTTAGGGCATGGATATTTAAGCAATAAGTCACAATGAGGACATCTTTCAATATTATCATCTACATTAGTTTTGCATTTTGGACATATCATAAATTATTTTTAAACCAGTAAATAATATATAAATTATTATATCAAAAAAAATGTAAATTTTTTTATTATTTATTAAAGTTTTTAAAAAATAAGTCGTAAATTATAATGATAATGAAAGGGAAATTTATGATCAATAAGAAAATTTATATAATTTTATCTTTATTATTAATATGTATTTATTGTAATTTAAAAATTAAAGCAATAGCTTACCAACCTATATCACATCAAAATTTACCAACTCAAGTTTTATATGACAAAAATATAACAACAAAAATAGATAAAAATGGTTCAGAGATAAAAGATTCAAAAAATATAACAATAAAAAACAGACGTGAGGCATTAAGATTTAAAATTACTGACTCAATAGAATGGTATTCATCATCTGAGCATATAATCAAACTTTTGGACATTTCAACAAAAGGATTGGGAGTTTTAACAAACGACAAAATAGAAATAGGTGAAATTATTAATTTTAGAATATTATACGAAGGTCTTGATATAAATGTTGATGGAAAAGTTGTACGTTATGATGATGAAACAAAAGTTTGTGGTTTACAATTTATAAACATGGATCCTATTACTGCTAATTGTTTTTTGTATATTAATTTAGTTAAACAAGGTCAAAATTAAATATTTTTATTTATGCTATAATCAAATAGTTAATAAATAATACGGAATTTCATAATAAAATGGATGAAAATAAATTAAGTTTCAAATATAAAATCCTTACCTGTAGTGCAAATGACCCCAAAGAACTTGAAAATATGTTAAATGATATGAGTGACAAAGGTTGGGATATTTTTAATATAAACGAATATGAACGTGATAATGGTTTTGAATATAATGTCATTTTTATGAAAGAAAAACAAGCTTTTGAATACAAAGAAACTATTAATAAAGCATATAATAACGATGAATATAATGATATTTATGATTCTTTGGGCTTAAAAACACAGCTTGACCGCATTATGGTAACAGAAGTTTCACCATATCAAAATTGTGTTGAAATACAAAGCAAAATTAAAGATATACGTGATAAAATATCTGCTGTTAAAGCTCAAATTGACGATGTTAATGATTACCGTAGAAATGAACTTAATCAAGAAATATCGCATTATTTAAAATATTTAGAAGAACTTAAACAGAAACTAAAAGATGTCGTTTCACCTGATTATCTTCTAAATAAAATAGGTGAAGAAAAAATAGTTATATCAATTACAAGTGAACTTTTGAAACTTATTGATCCAGATTTTGAAGCACCTTTACTTTCAAGTATTGTCAACATCCGTAATAATTTTGTTGAAAATTTAGGTTACATTATCCCAAAAGTTAAATTTGAAATTGATGATAATTTGCCTCCGAACAGTTACAGCATAAAAATACGTAATGTAAATATATTTCAAAGCACTGCTTATTGCAATCATTTAATGTTCTATCGTGATGAATTAAATATAGTTAAATATCCTGAAAATACTATCAAAGAATGCTGTCCGATAACTGGAAAAAAAATAGTTTGGATTGATGAAACCAAAGCCAAAGATTTTTGGAAAGAGGGAAAAACTCCAGAAAATGTTATAGCTTTATATTTGTATAAATTATGCCAAAAAAATATAAGTACTATTTTTGACTATAACGATGTTAACCGTTATTTAGAAAAAGTTGCACTTAATAATTTTTTCTTAGTTGAAAATATCATACCAGATATCCTTCAAGTTGCTGAACTTAAAGAAATATTATCTTCACTTATTGAAGAAAATATAAGTATTAAAGATATTGTTTATATTTTTGAAAAAATAAATGATGTTATTGCATTGAGTGATAAAAATGAACTTTTGAAAAAACTTCGTATTAATTTAAAAGCTCAAATTTCAAGTCGTTATATTAATCAAGAAAATATTATATGTGGATATAAACTTAACGATAAACTGGTTAAATGTCTTCAATCTTATCTTAACAAAAACTCACAAAATAATATTTTAAGTAAACAAAAATTAAAACAAATTGCAAATAAAATAAAAAAAATGTCAGCTTATATTGAAACAAATAGAGTAATAATTTTTACCCCTGCAAATATTCGTAAACTTTTTTATGATCTTTTAAAATTATATATTGATAATCTTATTGTTTTAGCTTATGAAGAAATTGATGAAAACTTCAAAGTTTTTGTTATCGATGAAATCTGAAAACACTTAACAGAGAGTATAAATTTGTGATTTATAGTGACATATCAGAATACTTAGAATATTTATACATAGAACGTGGACTTTCTCAAAATACAATCAATGCTTATGAAGTTGATTTAAAAGAATTTTGTGATTTTTTATTAAAAAATTATAAAATTGAAGAAAATAAAGATATAAAACGACAACTTATAAGTTTTTTTATAAAATATTTACGTGATAAAAACCTTAAATCTTCATCAATATTTCGTAAAATTGCATCAATAAAAGGATATTTTTTATATTTAACAACAAATGGTAAAATAAACGAAAATCCAACATTAAGCATTGATATGCCAAAATTAAGACGAAATTTACCAAATGTATTAAGTTTTAATGAAATTGAAAAGATGCTAAAATCCAAAATGACAATAATGGAAAAAGCAATATTTGAAATTCTATATAGCTCAGGGCTTCGAGTTTCAGAATTAACAAACCTGAAAACTACAGACATTGATTATTATTCTTCAATTTTAAAATGTATAGGCAAAGGTTCAAAAGAAAGAATTGTCCCAATAAACAAAAAAGCAATTGTGTGTATAAAAAAATACTTAAAAGAACGTGAGTTCATTGTTAAAAAAAATAAACTTACAACAAAATGTCTTTTTTTATTACCTTTTGGGAAACCAATAACAAGACAATATGTTTATGAATTTATACATAGTATTGGTAAAAATATTGTGGATAAAAATATTTCGCCACATACAATCCGTCATAGCTTTGCAACACATCTCCTTGAAAATGGAGCTGATTTACGTGTTGTACAAGAGCTTTTGGGACATTCAAGTATATCTACAACACAACTTTATACTCATATATCAACAAAACATTTAAAAGATGTCTATTTTAGTATAAATAACATATAATCATATTTTAAACTTTTACAACTTAACGTTTCAACTTAATATACATATATAAATTATATGATTTTGAAAGTTGAATAATAAAAGCCTTATTTTAATTTTAAAAAACCTTATATCAAAATCTATATGTAACTATTATAATAATGAAAACAATCTAATTGACACCTTAACATTATTTTTATATTATATAATAAAATGATGTCTAATTAAATTTTAGGGAGTTAATTTAAATTATGGATCAGAAGTATAACAAACGTTGGTATGATTGTGAACCGACATTAAGTTTGGCAATTAGTCTTTTTGAAAACTCAACTCCCGAAGCAAAAGAAGTTTGTTCTAATTTTATCATCAAAGAAGCAAGTGAAAAAGGTGTGACTATTAACAATAGTTTTCGTGAGATGTTTGAATTTCACCTTCGCCGATGGTATGACAAAGATAAGCTTACATCAGAAGCTATGGAATATTTGAGACTTGCTAATATAGAAATTAAAAAAGAAATTGCATTAAATATAATAAAACTTCTTCAAAAGTTAGAATGCGAAGGATAGTCCTTTTATATTGCCAAGTTGGCTAGTTGTTTTTTTATAAAAATAGGTATCAAGTGTAATTAAATTACAAAAAAATAAGTTAACAATAATAATACGATTATAAAAAATAGGAATTAAAAATAGTGAGAATAATTGTATTATTATTGATGTTTGTATTTATATTAATGGGTACATTAAGTGTTTTGGCAGCTTGTGAAACAGGTTATGCTTGTTCATTAAAAGATTTAAATAGACAAAAAGAAGCAAATAAAAATTTGAAAAACAAAAATTTTCCATATCCTCAAACTTCATTATCATCCAATTTGACTATATGGGACAAGTCAAAGCAAAATAATAATGAAACGAGCGAGAATATCGATAATTTATTTACATACACTAGACTTTTAAAAGATATTAAAGTTGTGCAAATTGATTACTAAACTCTGTCTCTCTTTCAAAATTAAAAGCAGTATTGAGCAATAAGCTTTCAGAAAGTGCTTTCGAGGACAACTGAAGTCCAATTGGTAGACCATTTGAATCAAACCCACAAGGTATTGAAAGAGCTGGTATTCCAGCAAGATTTGCACCAATTGTTGCAATATCGGTTAAGTACATGCTCAACGGGTCATTAGCTTTTTCGCCCAACTTAAAAGCAGTTGTAGGAGAAGTTGTTGAAAGGAGTACGTCAACCTTTTCAAAAGCACGATTAAAATCATCCGCAATAAGTCTTCTTACCTGCTGAGCTTTTTTATAGTATGCATCATAATAACCAGAACTTAAAGCGTATGTCCCAAGCATAATACGTCTTTTAACTTCATCACCGAACCCTTGGGCACGTGTTTTTGTGTACATCTCAAGTAAATTATTGCAATTTTCAGCACGATAACCATATTTTACACCATCAAATCGTGCAAGGTTCGAACTTGCTTCTGCTGTCGCTAAAATATAATAAACACCTATTGAATGTTTAAGTAAAGGCAATGATATTTCAATAATATCTGCACCAAGCTTTTTATAAACCTCAATGCTATTTTGAATGGCTTTTTGAACATCACTTGAAAGTCCATCTCCAACGAGTTCTTTGATAATGCCTATTTTACGTCCTTTTATATCATTTTCAATACCTTCAAGATAATCAACATTTTCAACATTTAAAGATGTTGAATCACAAGGATCACAACCTTGAATAATATTTAAAGTCGCAGCAATATCTTTAACACTTCTTCCAAATGGACCAATTTGGTCTAAAGAAGAAGCAAATGCAATAAGCCCATAACGAGAAACTTTACCATAAGTAGGCTTCATTCCACATACACCACAAAAACTAGCAGGAAGTCTTATTGAACCACCTGTATCTGACCCCAATGCAAGATATGAAGTTAAAGATGCGACCGAAGCAGCTGATCCACCTGAAGAACCACCAGGTACATAATCTATATCCCAAGGATTATGTACTTTACTAAAAGCACTATTTTCGTTTGAAGAACCCATTGCAAATTCGTCTAAGTTTGTTTTACCAACTATTGGAATAAAGTTTTGTTTTAGCTTTTTTGTTACTGTTGCATCATACGGTGATACAAAATTTTCAAGTATTTTTGATGAAGCAGTTGTCTTTGAACCAATTAGATTTATATTATCTTTTAAAGCCAATGGTACACCTGCAAGTAAGGGTAATGTTTCATTATTCTCTATTTTTTTATCAACTTCATTAGCAACATTATATGCATAATCACGTGTAAGAGAGTTAAATGCTCCTATTTTACCTTCAACTTCATCAATACGTTTATATGTCACATTTAAAACTTCAATAGCTTTAACTTCTTTATTCTGAATCATTTCACTTATTTCAAGTGCCGTTTTTTTTAAAATATCTTCCATTCTTTACTTCACCCTCTTTATGCTAAAACTTTTTCCAAGCTCAACTCTATTTTACAACAAAAAACATCTTATTCAACAAGAGTTAAAAAAATATGATATAATTGAAAAAAATAACAATTCATTTTTGAAGTGGAGGATAAACAAATTGAATAATGCCAAAAATATACTTATAGCTGATGATGATGATGAAATTCGTGAACTTTTAGAATTTGACCTTTCTTCAAGCGGTTATTTTGTAAAAGCAGTAACTAACGGAATAGAAGCCTTTAATGAATCAATACTTTCACATTATGACCTTATTATTTTAGATGTTATGATGCCAAAAATGAACGGGTTTGATGCTTGTTTAAAAATAAAAGAAAAAAATCCTAATATCCCTGTATTATTACTTACAGCAAAAGGTACAATTGAAGACAAAACAAATGGTTTTAATTCCTTGGCTGATGATTATTTAGTGAAACCATTTGATATTCAAGAAGTCCTTTTAAGGGTAAGAGCTTTATTGCGTAGAAATACAAATGATTTAAACAATAAAAACGATAGTACTTTATCTTTAAACCAAAATAACAATAACATATTAAAATCCGATGATATTCAAATATTTGAAGATTCTCTTGAAGTTAAGATAAAAGATAAAATTATAAAACTTACTCCAACTGAGTTTGAAATATTATACTGTCTTATGCAACATAAAAACCAAGCTGTGAGCCTTGCAACTTTACTTCAAGAAGTTTGGGGTTATGACAGTGATGAAGACGTTCGTATGGTGAGAGTCCATGTTGGAACTTTGCGTCAAAAAATAGAACCAGACCCCAAAAAACCTACTTATGTTAATACTATAACAAATGTAGGATATAGACTTAATACAAAACAAACAAATATCTCTTAAAAGGAAAATTTAATGAAATTTTTTAAATTTAAACGACTTAAAATAGTTGAACAGATGATTTTAGTTATTCTTATTTCTGTACTTATTCCCCTTATTACCGCTTTTTTTATTGTTAATAACGTAAATCAACACGCAATTCGTAATGAACTTAAATATTCTGCTTCTATGATTAATGATATAATAGTCCAAAATATTAAAGCATATTTAGGCTCAGACAAAAACGCACTAAAAGATATTGCTTATGCTTTAGATTTCATCCCACAAAATAACCAAAACAAATACTTATTCGATATTTCACAATCATCATCTGATTTTAAAAATCTAAAAATAATTTATTCAAAAAATATCAAAAAAAATATTTATTATGATGACAATTCAAACAAACTAATTATTTGTGAAAAATTAAACGATAATAATCACTACTTAGTTGCAACTATTGATGTTGAAATATTTAAAAATAAAATATTTAGCACAATTAAAGACAATATGCGTCAAATTTATATCATTGACTCTACATCAAACCAAATTATTGCTTCTCATAATTTTTCAATAAATGAATACCAAAATGCAATAAAGTCATTGCCACAAAAAATAGTTGATAATAAACCACAACTTTTTGGAAAAGTTAAAAATGAACCTATAGTATATTACAAAATGACAAACCCCGACTTCCTTGTTATAACCAATACTACAGAAAAAAAAGCCGACAATACTATCTATAAATCACGTGTAACCATAATTTTAACAATCCTTTTTGCAGGACTTTCTGTTATTGGGATTATTGGTTTATATACTTATTATCTTTATATTAATATTCGTCAGCTTTTTAAAGGCATAATGGCACTATCAAAAGGAAATTACAAAAGAAAAATTAGACTTTTAACAAATTTCTTAACACCTTATGAAATTGTATTTTTAGCTTTTGAATTTAACAAAATGGTTTATGAAGTCAATATTGCCTATCGTAAACTTAAACAAAATAACCGTGAACTTGAACATTTAAACGAATTTAGAAGTAATCTTCTTGATACAGTAAGTCATGAACTTCGCACTCCTTTAACATCAATTATGGGATATACTTCAAGACTTTTAAGAAACGATATTGAAATTGATGAAACAACAAAAAACAAATCACTTAAAATAATAAAACGACAAACCGAACGATTAAGTCGTATGGTTGAAGATTTACTTATTATTCCTGATATTGAAAGAAAAGGACTAAACATAGAACTTACAAAAATTGATCTCAATCGTGCTATTGACGTATCATTACAATTAATCAAAGATTTTAAAAACCATAATTTTATATTAAAAACACAAGAAAATATATCTGTTTTAGCTAATGAAGACCGACTTGAACAAATTATAATAAATCTTCTTGAAAATGCCTCAAAATATGCTTATGATGAATCAGATATTAAAATTAAAACCTACCAAGATGAATTTTATGGGGTTGTTGAAATAACAAATCAAGCGGACTATATTGATAATGAAATCTTGAAAAAACTTAAACAAAAATTCACCCGACTTGACGACAAAACAACAAGAACAACTCGTGGCACAGGACTTGGTTTATTTATTGTCGAAGGACTTATCGATGCTATGGGAGGAAAATTTATAATTGAATCCAAAAAAGACAACACTTTTAACGTTATCGTTAAGCTTAAAAAGTAATATAATATGATTGAATAAAAATATATATTCTAGTTATTATGTAAGTATTTTTATAAATTCATAAAATTTTTGCTTTGTTTCTTTTGGTAATAACCTAATTTGCTCAAGTATCATTAAATTCAAAAGTTCTTCTTCTGTATTTTCATGCCTAACAAAATCCAAAAACTCATTCGGCTCCACTTTCAATATACGTATCAAACTGCTTAATGTCTCAAAAGATGGAAAATTTTTACCGGTTTCAATTTTGCTTAAAGTTGTAACATCAATACCTATTTTGCTGCAAAATTCATCTTGTGTATATCCATTTGATAATCTATAATTTTTTATTCTTAATCCAAATAATGATTTTTCATTTATATTTGCCATTTTGTAATTATATTTTTTATATTGTTAAAAGTTAATGGCTACAAGTCTAATTTTTTACAAATATTTGTTTTTTATCGTATATAAGATAAGATTATTAAAAAAAAGGATTGAAAATTATGAAACCAAATATAAATGACATTTATAATGTTAAATAAAGTGCCAACTTATCTATTTATGTAAGTATTTTTATAAATTCAAGTAATGTTTTTATTTTTTCATTATTATTCTTTATAATATTTAATCGTTTAATAATTTCATTATAATTATCATTTTTTGAACCATAATCAACATCTTCAAACAACATAAATGGTTCAATTTTAAAATAGCTTATTATTTTATTTAAAGTTTCATAAGTAGGATAACTTTTGCCGCATTCAAGCCGGCTCATGGCTGGAACACCAATACCAATAATTTCGGCAAGCTTTTCTTGCGGTAAATTATTTAACTCGCGATATTTCCTAATTTTATTACCAAGAATTGTTCTTATATCGTTCATGTTTGTTATTACCTTACTTTTGTATTTTAAATAATTTATTGTCTAAATATAATAGCTTATAAAGCTAAATAAATTATTGTAACAAGATAATATATATGGTAATATTATTAAAAAAAGGATTGAAAATTATGAAACCAAATATAAATGACCTTTATAATATTACTCTTGAAATAAACAACTGTTTTAATTATCTTTTTAAAAATATATTAAAAGATAACAATAAATTACCGGATGAAATTTATAACTACTTGCTTGCAATAAAAGAATTATCCGCCGATTTAAAAAACGATTTTGATGATTTTATGCATGATATAATAAATTAAAATTATGTATAAAACTTTACTACAAACAAATATGCAAAAAGCTATAAAACTTGCGAGAACAAGCGGTTATGATTTGCCTGTGGGATGTTTTATTTTGGATTCAAATGATAATATTATTGCTCAGGCAACAAATGAAGTGCAAAAAAATAATAATGTTACTAATCATGCTGAAATGTTGGCAATAAATAAAGCGACTAAAAAATTAAACACAAAATATCTAAATAACTGCAAAATGTATGTGACGCTTGAACCATGCCCTATGTGTGCTTGGGCAATAATTTTGGCACGTATTGACACGGTTTACTTTGGTGCTTATGATTTTAATTATGGTGCATTTTTATCAAAATACGATTTAAGAAAATCTATTAATTCAAAACTCAAAGTTTATGGTGGAATATGCGAAGATGATTGTATATCTTTAATTAAAGACTATTTTAAAAATTTGAGGGATTAATTATGAATCTAAAAGAAATTATGGATAATAATTGCAAAAAATACGAAACAATTGACTTTATTCCACATGATCCTATTTTATTTCCCCATAGATTTAATAAAAAAGAAGATATTGAAATAGCAGGATTTATTGCTGCATCTTTTGCATACGGTAAACGTTCGCTTTTTATTGCAAAGCTAAATGAACTTTTTGACATTATGAACAACCAGCCATACTTTTTTATTAAAAGTTTTAAAAATAAAAAGCTTGACTTAAATGGTATAAACTATAGGTTTGCAAAAGAAGACGATATTAAGAACTTATTATACGTGCTTTCAACGATATATAATGATGAAAATTCGTCATTAAGCGATATATTTTATGAATATTACAATAGTTCTCATAACAACCACCCAAAACTTGGTAAAATACATAATATGTTTTTTAAACTAGTACAATATTTTTATAAAAATTGTATAACAGAACCTAAAGCTGGGTTCAAACATCTTCTACCTGACCCTTCAAATATGGGGAGTTGCAAACGATTAAATATGTTTTTAAGGTGGATGGTAAGAAAAAGTGATGTCGATTTTGGGTTATGGAAATTTATTGACAAAAGTGAGCTTTTAATTCCTCTTGATGTTCATGTCGGAAATATATCACGTCAATATAACTTGCTTAAACGTAAAAATAACGACTATAAAAGTGTCATCGAGTTAACTCAAAACTTGAAACAATTTGACCCTTACGACCCTGTAAAATACGATTTTGCTCTATTTTCACTGGGAATTGAAACTATAAAATTATAAAGGAAATAAATTTATTATGAAAAAGAACTTATCTGGAATTATATTTTGTTTATTTTTTTCAATTATTTTTTAAAGAAAATATTAAGACTAGGTATTATTCTTTATGGTTTCAGAATAACATTTCAACAAATTATACAAGTTGGTTTTGATGGTTTTTTTATTGATATAATAATGTTAACAACAACATATTTTATAGGCTATTATTTAGGTACACGTTTATTTAAGCTTGATAAAGATTTATGTATGTTAACTTCAATTGGTTCATCTATATGCGGAGCTGCTGCAATTCTTGGAACTGATTCAATGTTAAAAACAAAATCACATAAAGTTTCTCTTGCTGTTTCAACTGTTGTATTATTTGGAACAATAGCAATGTTTTTATATCCTGTGTTGTATAATATAGGTATATTACCGTCTAATGTTTTTGGTATATATATAGGTGCAACAGTTCATGAAGTTGCTCAGGTTGTTGCTGCAGGAAGTGCAATATCATCAAATATTACAGATACAGCTGTTATTGTCAAATTAACACGTGTTATGATGCTTGTTCCATATTTATTTTTTCTTGGCTTATATTTAAAGAAAAAATCAAAAACTCAAACAGCAAAAATTCCAATACCTTGGTTTGCAGTATTATTTGTTATAATGTGTATAGTAAATTCAACAAATTTAATTCCTAGATATATAACAGATAGAATTATTGAATTAGATATAATACTTTTAACAATGGCAATGTTTGCACTTGGTATTGAAACAAATTTTGAAAAAATTAAAGGATTAGGCATAAAACCAATTTTAGTTTCATTAATAATGTTTATCTGGTTAGTTATTGGAGGATTTTTAACAATAAATATTATAACAAAACTTTAATTTTGATAACAAACAGAAGGTATAACAATGTCTTCACAAAGACGCATATAAATAACTTTGCCTTTTTTAGCTTTATAATGTAACCCAGGTGTTAAAAGTCCAAGCAAAAGACCTGTACCACCACCAATAGCCATACCAAGCCAGGTTCCTGTCCAGGCATTACCAGCACAAGCACCTATCCAAGCACCATTACCGGCACCTAATCCAAACCCACCAACTGTATAAGCTGCTGCTTTTCCAAAATTTGTCCAGCCGCTTTTTTTCAAAACACCGCCATTTCCATAAGGTTTAGCACATATATCAAACTGACGTCCATTGGGGAAAATAAGTTTTTTTAATGTTATATAAACCTTTGCATTACGATTACCCCACTTTGGTTGTTGTATACAACTTATCTCACCAAGAACAAGTGATTTTGCAGGGATTAAACATTTTGCATTATTTGTTGTTATATCACACGGAACATAAAATTCTACAACATTTAAATCCTTATACTTTTTAGTTGTAAAATGATCGTTAAATGCAATGGGTATTAGATTGTTTTTCACAATAACACGTGTGCCGTCATCTGTTACTTTTATTAAATCCATTGGTGATGAATTTTTTCCATTATTTATATGTTCAAATTTAAATTCTACAGGATCATATCCATTTATATCACAATCATCATTACATTCATTTGCCAAAATTGAAATTGGATTAAGAGTAAAACATAATATAACCAATAAAACAATACTTAATATTTTTTTCTTTATCATACTAGAACGCCTTTTAATTATTTATTATATTTATATCATAATTTATCAATAATTAAAATAGTATGATAGGATTATGAAAATATAAATATATTCTTGCCAAAAAATAAAAAAAAAGTTAGAATATAAAAAAGTAGAAAAATTAACTATTGCATTTTAAATAAACTAAAAAGTGACTGTTATAAATCTGCTTTAAGTAACAAAAAATAAGGAGAAACACCAGATGTACGAAGATGAAAAACTAATCTGTGAAGATTGCGGTTGTGAATTTGTATTTACGGCTGGCGAAAAAGAATTTTATGCTCAAAAAGGATTAGTTAATACCCCAAAACGTTGTAGTGACTGTCGTAAAAAACGTCGTCGCAGCAAAAATCGTCACAGAAAAATGCATGAAGTTAAATGTAGCGATTGTGGCATTATCACAAAAGTACCGTTTAAACCTGTTGAGGGTAAGGAAGTATTTTGTAAAGATTGTTACCAAAAACATAAAGCAGAATCTGAAAATCTTGCTTCAGCTTAATTAAATAATTGTAAACTAATTATACATATAAATAATGGACGTATTTAATAACAATACGTCCTCTTTTTTACATTAAATACTATTTGTTGTATAATTTTAGATAAATATAAAAGGGTAGAAAAATAGAAAAAGAAAGAAGAAAGAAAAAATGGTTGAAAGTAAAAAAATACAACTTACTATTGGTGGGAAAGTTGTAGAGGTAGAAACAGGGAAATATGCAAAAAGTGCTAGCTCATCGATTACAATTCGTTGTGGTGATACTATGTTATTTGTACATGCAACAGTTGCAAAAGAACCACGTGTAGGTATTGATTTTTTCCCGTTGCTTATTGATTATGAAGAACGTATGTCAGCTATTGGGCGCATACCTGGTGGTTTTACAAAAAATGAAGGACGTCCAAGTGAAAAAGCTATATTAATATCAAGATTGATAGACAGACCAATTCGTCCTTTATTTCCAAAAGGATATAGAAATGATGTTCAAATTGTAGCACAGCTTATGAGTTACGATCAAGAAAATCAAGCAGATACTCTTGCAATGTTGGGAGCATCTTTTGCTTTAATGCTAACTGAAGCTCCTTTTGAAGGTCCTATTGGTGCCGTTCGTGTGGCTTGTATTAATGGTGAATATATTGCAAACCCAACACATCAGCAATCAAAACAGTCTGATTTAGACATTGTTGTTGCAGGCACTGAAAATAGTGTTATTATGGTTGAAGCTGGATGTAACTTTGTTACTGAAGATGATATAATGAATGCTGTTGAGTTTGCTCAAGTTGAAATAAAAAAACAAGTCCAAGCACAAATTGAATTTGCTAAAATGTGTGGGGTTGAAAAACCTGAATTTATAAACCCTTATGACACATCTCATTTAGCTTCAATAATTAAAGATACTGCTTATGATATGATTTATGATGCTTATCACAACTTTAATCGTGAATATCGTCAAAATAAGCTTGAAGAAGCTAAAAAACTTGTAAAACAAAAAGTTGAAGATTTGGGTGAAGATAATGATATAAATAAAATGATAAAAGAATCAGGTATTGATTTTGTAGCTGAAGAGTTTAAGTATTTAGAAAAGAAAATAATGCGTCGTATGATAATTGATGAAGGAGTCCGAGCTGATGGTCGTAAAATAACAGAAGTTAGACCAATTTGGTGTGAAGTTGGAGTTATTCCTCGAGCACATGGAAGTGCTGTATTCACCCGTGGACAAACACAAGTTTTGTCTGTTGCAACACTTGCTGGACCTTCAATGGCACTTGAATTAGACGGTGTAGAACCTTTAACTAAAAAATCATATATGCATAAGTATATATTCCCAGGGTTTTCTGTTGGTGAAGTTAAAGCATTGAGAAGTCCAGGACGTCGTGAAATAGGTCACGGAAACTTAGCTGAACGTGCAAATGTCCCTGCTTTACCTGATATGGATGAATTTGGTTATACTATTCGTGTTACATCTGATGTTTTGGAATCAAATGGTTCAACATCAATGGCTTCAACTTGTGGGAGTTCAATGGCTTTAATGAATGCCGGTGTACCGGTTAAATGTATGATAGGTGGCGTTGCTATGGGTTTAATTAAAGAAGATGATGCAACAGTTGTATTAACCGATATACAAGGTATTGAAGATTTCTTAGGCGATATGGACTTTAAAGTTACAGGTAATGATGAAGCTATTACTGCCTTACAAATGGATATGAAAGTTAAAGGCATAAGCAATGAAACTTTACGTCAAGCTTTAAATCAGGCAAAAGAAGGTCGTCTTCATATACTTGGAAAAATGCGTGAAGTGATAAGCAAACCTGCTTGTGAAATGTCACCATTTGCTCCTCGTATTTATTCGATGAATATTGATGTTGATGATATTGGCGTTGTTATTGGTCCTGGCGGTAAAAATATCAAAAATATTATTGAATGTAGTGGAGCTGAAATTGATATACAAGATGACGGTCGTGTTACAATTACAAGCAACGATGCAGAAGGTGCTAAAATTGCAATACGTATGATTGAAAATGCGACTTTTAAACCAGTCGAGGGAATGGTCCGTCGTGGGAAAGTTGTAAGAATTATACCAATCGGAGCTTTTGTTGAACTTGCACCTGGAAAAGATGGCTTGGTTCATATTTCTCAAGTTGCTAATGAACGTATTGAAACAGTTGAAAGCAAATTGTCTATTGGCGATGAAGTTATTGTAAAAATTATTAAAATCGATGACAAAGGACGTGTTAATTTGACAATCAAAGGCGTTTCAGAAGAAGAAAAACAAAAATGTAACTAAAAATATATAATAAAAAGCAAAGAAGTCCAAAATTTTTAGGACTTCTTTGCTTTTTATTATTTTTTCAATTTATAAAATCAAAATTTAATTTTGTAATATAATCCTTTCTATTTTTTTAATTCTCTAGACATACAATTCATATTGTTGTCTTATTATCTCAAGCCTTTCTGCATACTTTTGCTTGTCTTTAAATATATTTTTTAAAATTAATGTTCAATCTTGGTGTCTTATTCCCTGTAAGTTTATAAACGTCGTTTATTGTTTTAAGCTTTCCTGCATGCTCTTGCTTGTCTGTATACAGATCATTGATAATTTTTAATTGATCTGGAAATAATCCTGATATCTTATCCTTATCCCCTGTAAGTTTATTTATATAAACGTCGTTTATTGTTTTAAGCTTTCCTGCATGCTCTTGCTTGTCTGTATACAAATCATTGATAGTTTTTAATTGAGTTGGACTTAATCTTGATATCTTATCCTTATCCCCTGTAAGTTCATTTATATAAACGTCGTTTATTGTTTTAAGCTTTCCTGCATGCTCTTGTTTGTCTGTATACAAATCATTGATAGCTTTTAATTGAATTGGATATAATCCATCCCCTGTAAATTTATTTATATAAACGTCATTTATTGTTTTAAGCTTTCCTGCATGCTCTTGCTTGTCTGTATACAAATCATTGATAGCTTTTAATTGAGTTGGACTTAATCTTGATATCTTATCCTCATCCCCTGTAAATTTATTTATATAAACGTCGTTTATTGTTTTAAGCTTTCCTGCATACTCTTGCTTGCCTGTAAACAGAACATTAATATCTTTAAAATCATCTAACGTTAATTCTGACATATTTTTCTCATCATTTATAAATTGATCTAAGTAAGCGTCGTTGAATGCTTTAAGATTTTCTGTATACTCTTGCTTGTCTTTAAACATATTATTTATATTTTCTATCTTAGATGGCGATAATTTTAATAACCTTTCATTATTATTTATAAATTGCTCTAAATAAGTGTCGTTGAATGCTTTAAGCTTATTTTCATCATGTGGACTTGCTACAAATGCCTCATTTATATATTTTAACTCAAATGACAATAATTTTGATAACTTTTCGCCATTATTTATAAATTGATCTAAGTAAGCTTCGTTGAATGCTTTAAGCTTATTTTCATCATGTGGACTTGCTACCAACATCTTATTTATATCTTTAAACTCATTTAACTCTAAATTTGACATCTTACGCTCATCCCCTGTAAGTTTATTTATATAAGCGTCGTTGAATGCTTTAAGATTTTCTGTATACTCTTCATTGCCTGTAAACAGAACATTGATATCTATAAAATCATAGAACTGTAAATTTGATATCTTATCATCATCATCATTTACAACTTGAACCAAATAAGCGTTGTTGAACGCCTGAAGCTTTTCCTCATCATGTGGACTTTTTACCAACATCTTATTTATATATTTAAAATCATTGAACTCTAAATTTGACATCTTATCATCATCATCATCATTTATAAATTGATCTAAATAAGCGTCGTTGAATGCCTGAAGCTTGTCTGTATACTCTTGCTTGTCTTTAAACATATTATTGATATATTTAAAATCATTGAACTTTAATTTTGACATCTTATCATTATCATCATTTACAACTTGATCTAAATAAGCGTTGTTGAACACCTGAAGCTTGTCTACATACTCTTCATTGTCTTCAAACATATTATTGATATATTTAAAATCATTGAACTTTAAATTTGACATCTTCTTATTATCATTTACAATTTGATCTAAATAAGCGTTGTCCATATTTAATTTGATTAATTTAAAGTCCTTATCCGACAATGATCCTGCCCTTTTTAATTCAAACATTTTTCCCTCTAGTCGCTCTTTGTCTGCTTGAGTTAATGGGTGTCTTCTACTTTGTGCGGCAACTGGTAATGACCGAAATCCTCTTAATTGAAAATTCATGTCAATAATCTTCCTTTCTCTCTTTTTTCTCTTAAATTAATTTGTTATGTTTGTATAAAAACCGTGATTTTAAAATTTGCTATAAATATAATTATTAATTAATAAAACTTTACAATTATTAAAATCGATGACAAAGGACGTGTAAACTTGACTATTAAAGGAGTTTCAGAAGAAGAAGAAGAAAAGCAAAGATTTAGCTAAGAAAATCGAAAAAGCAAGGAAGTGTCAGCCATTGTACTTCTTCGCTTTTTTTGTGCTAAGTTTATATAAAAAAAGAAAAGCAAAGATTTAGCTAAGAAAATTGAAAAAGCAAGGAAGTGTTAGTCATTGTACTTCTTCGCTTTTTTTGTGCTAAGTTTATATAAAAAAAGAAAAGCAAAGATTTAGCTAAGAAAATCGAAAAAGCAAGGAAGTGTCAGCCATTGTACTTCCTTGCTTTTTATTATTTATTCCCATTTTGTGGAGGTATTATAGTTTTACTCATTGGCGACATTTACTTATAGGCTTACATGCCAGGGATGGGAGGGGGTAATGGTATATCCAATTCATCAAAATCCAATTGTGTCTTGTTACATTGCATTATGTTGATTTAAATAAGCAGCGTTTAATGCTTGAAGCTTGTCTTTATACTCTTGTTTGTCTGTAAACAAATCATTGATAGTTTTTAATTGAATTGGACTTAATCTTGATATCTTATCCTCATCCCCTGTAAGTTTATTTATATAAACGTCGTTTATTGTTTTAAGCTTTCCTGCATGCTCTTGCTTGTCTGTATACAAATCATTGATAGCTTTTAATTGATATGGAAATAATCTTGATATCTTATCCTTATCCCCTGTAAGTTTATTTATATAAACGTCGTTTATTGTTTTAAGCTTTCCTGCATGCTTTTGCTTGTCTGTATACAAATCATTGATAGTTTTTAATTGATCTGGAAATAATCTTGATATCTTATCCTCATCCCCTGTAAATTTATTTATATAAGCATCGTTTAATGCTTTAAGCTTATCTTCATCATGTGGACTTTCTACCAACATCTCATTTATATCTTTTAACAATAAATATGACATATTATCATTCTCATCATTTATAAATTTATCTAAATAAGCGTCGTTTAATGCTTTAAGCTTTTCTGTATAATCTGGATTTTTTGCAAATATCCTATTTATATCTTTTAAATCAAATGACGAGAATTCTGATAACTTCTTACTATTATTTATAAATTGATCTAAATAAGCGTCGTTTAATGCTTTAAGCTTTTCTTCATCATGTGGACTTTCTACCAACATCTCATTTATATCTTTTAAATTATTTAACGTTAAATTTGACATATTACGCTCATCTCCTGTAAGTTTATTTATATAAGCATCGTTTAATGCTTTAAGCTTATCTTCATCATGTGGACTTTCTACCAACATCTCATTTATATCTTTTAACAATAACCATAAATATGACATATTATCATTCTCATCATTTATAAATTGATCTAAATAAGCGTCGTTTAATGCTTTAAGCTTTTCTGTATAATCTGGACTTTTTGCAAATATACTATTTATATCTTTTAAATCATTTAACGT
>CALUYS010000021.1 GCA_944325065.1 Candidatus Gastranaerophilales bacterium
CCTAAAACTCCTAATGATATTGCAAAAGAATTGGTTGAGAAAATTAAGCATCATAGAAAAAAGCTTAAAATTTCTCAAGCTCAACTTGCATCAAAGTCAGGTGTTAGTCTTGGTTCCATTAAAAGGTTTGAGTCTAAGTATGAAATATCTTTGAATTCTTTTATAAAAATCCTAATAGCTCTTAATTTAGAGCAGGATTTGGAAAATTTATTCACACAAAAAAATTACAACTCAATTGATGAGGTTATAAATGGATAACTATAAATATTTAAAAGTTTTTTATAATGATATTTTAGTTGGCACTCTGGCTAAAACACCCGATAGAGTTGTTGCGTTTGAATATGATTCAGATTGGTTAAATAACGGGTTTAGCATTTCACCTTTTAGTTTGCCTCTCATCAAGAAAGTTTTTATTCCAAAGTACGAACCATTTGGCGGTTTATTTGGAGTTTTTAACGACAGTTTGCCTGATGGTTGGGGGAGGCTACTTGTTGACAGATTGTTTTTGAAAAATAAAATTAATCCTAATGAAATAGATAACCTCAATCGACTTGCTGTTGTCCAAGAATGTGGTATGGGGGCTTTGACTTACAAGCCTGAGCATAAGTTTGAATTAGAAAATAGTATTCAAGATTATGATATTCTTGCTCAGGAGTGTTCAAAGATATTAGAATCGCAAAATTCAGATAATTTGGATGAACTTTTTAAATTAGGTGGCTCATCCGGTGGAGCAAGACCAAAAATTTTGACATCTTTTAATAATGAGGATTGGATTATTAAGTTCCCATCATCATCTGGACCTAAAAATATCGGGGAAAAGGAATATCAATATTCTCTATGTGCAAAAGATTGTGGAATAAATATGACTGAAACAAGGCTTTTCTCATCCAAAATTTGTTCAGGATATTTTGGGATAAAAAGGTTTGACCGTAAAAACGGTAAAAAAGTTCATATGGTATCAGCAAGTGGGCTCTTGGAAACTAGCCACAGGATTCCTAATCTTGATTACAATATATTGATGAAGCTAACACTTGAATTAACAAGAAATTATCAAGATATTGAACAATTATTCAGATTAATGTGCTTTAACGTATTTGCACACAACAGAGATGATCATTCAAAGAATTTTTCTTTTCTTTTTGATGATACAAAAAAAGAGTGGCACTTATCTCCTGCGTATGATTTGACTTACAGTTTTTCATTTAAAGGAGAACACGCTACAACAATCAATGGTGAGGGGAAAAATCCAACTTTAGATGATATTCTAGCTATAGCAAAAAATATAGGACTAAAAGAAAAATTCGCAAAAGATATTGCTACAGATATTCAAGAAAAGTGCTCGAAATTATTTTAATTAATCTCATCTTTTTGTCTATTTAATCTTTAAATAGAAGCTTCTTTAAAGCAAATAAAAAATCAAATGATTCTAATATGCTTGAATGTAGTGATGAAATATCGTCTACATTTAAAGGTTTTTTAGATAAATTTGGAGGTGAAATATCTGATACGTTTGGTGAAAGTCTTTTTGAAGAACTAAAACAAGTTTGAGGATTTACCGAAAATGTGGTTAGTGCATTTAAAAATGTAAAAAAAGGGAAAGATGCAAAAGAAAATGTAGATAAAGCAATAAATTATGCTAAATGTAGTAAGGATATAATAAAGGCTGGTTCAATCTTAGCAACAGGAATAGCTGGTGTTGTTGGTTCCTCTGCTTCATTACCAATAATAAGCTCAATAACTGTGGAATTAGCAGGTTTATCAACACTTGTTGTTATTTTATTATTAGCATATAAATATTATAATATGTCAGCCAATAGTCACAATAGTCAAGAAAAACAACATTATAAACAACTAGCTCAAACACTTGAACAAATAGCTAATAAAAATAAAGATAAAATTACACAAAAATTAGAATCAAATCAAGATATAACAAAAGATGAGAAAATAACTGCTTTATCATATTTAAAGTTAGCATCACTTGTTGAAAGTGCAACAAAGGATATTCCTTTGACAAAAGTTAAAAATCATAAAAAATTTGAGAAACTAGCAATCAAATTTGATATGAACTCAGGTAATAATCGTATGTTAGTAAATAATTACCTATGTAATAATATAGCAAATCCAAAAGATATAATAAAATGGGTTACACAAGCTCAAAAATAAAAGTTAAATAGTTGACAAAATAATAAATTTAAATAAAAATCTATATTAGGTGCGTTTAAAATAGGATTTTTTATTTGGAATGTATAAAACCTATTTACAACAATGTTTAAAACGAGAAAAATTGATAAGATGGCCAAGAAGTGCGTTTCCATTAAAATTTTATTTGGCGCCTTGTAGATGGTATCAATCTTCAAGTCAGGGTATTGATTATTTAGGTCTTGTCAAAGAAGCTCTTGATGTTTGGACAAAGGCATCAAATGGTATTGTATCGTTTGAACATGTTAAAACCTTAATGCAATCACAGGTTAATCTTGATTGGCAGCGAGTTGATAGAAAAGCTTTGGGATATTGTACATATAATTATGACAAGTTAGGTAGATTATATTCTGCTGAAATTCAAATAGGATTGTCAGACGGTATTTTACATAAAGAATATATGGCAAAAGAAGAAGTTTTTCATACAATATTACATGAAATAGGACATGCATTGGGCTTGGGGCATAGTATTTATAAAGAAGATATAATGTATTCCCCACATCAATATGGAGTTGTTAATTTATCTATAAATGATGTTTCAACTTTAAATTGGATGTATCAAATACCAAATGCACTAACCATTGAAGAGGCTTGTCAAGTTTATAATGTGAGTGCATCTACATTTGATGAACTTGTATTAAAGGTTGATAAAAATTCAAAACTTACAAAAGAAGATAAACAAAAAATACAAGAACAAAAACATAAACAAAATATTGAAGGTACAAAATACTTAATTGAAGAACATCAAAGAATAGGTGAGTTAAAAAAATATGTGATGGGACTTCAAAATATTCAGGTTTCAAGTAGTGTAACTGATTATATAAGAAAAAATATACGTTAATATATTATTTTTTTAATATATAATTACGAGCACAATCAAACATTGAGTCAATGAGTCCTTGATTATTTTTTACATTAAGTCCAACAGTATCAAAGAGATTAAGTAACCTATTTTCCCATATTTGATAGATTTCCTCATTATTTACATTTAAAACAGTCGCAATCATATTTAATTCTTTCCAATCAAGTGGTATAGGTGTTGCTCCTCTTAGAATATCAACTATTTCGACGCGTTTTTTTCTCGGAAATGACTTTAAGAATTGTTGTGTAGACATATTTTTTTCTTTTAATTTGTCTTTTAGAAATTGGGTACTTTCATCAATTAAAATAGGTTCTTGTGGTATTTTATATTCATCGAACTCTTCAGGTTCAACGTCCATAACACAAGCTATACGCTCAATAGTTGTTGAACGACTTGAAAAAGGTATCGTATTATCAATTAAGTTATAGACATAAGATAATGTTACACCTATCATTTCTGCAAAGTCTTTTTTATGAATATCATTTTTTTCTAAAAATCTTTGAAGTTTTTCACTACTTTTTAAATTTATAATAGAACGTTCAGGCTTTTGTGTCATTATTTCCTCCATTTATAAAAGTTTGATTTATTCATAATATATTGTTAACTTTATTTAATATTTTTTTAATTAGCAAATTGGTTTATACTTATGGGATAATATTTATAAATTAAAAAAAGGAAAAAAGATATGAAATTAATAACAGGTCTAGGGAACCCAGGGGATAGATATTTATTGACTCGTCATAACATTGGATTTATGGTTTTAGATTTTTTTCGTAAGTTAAATAATATTAATGAAAATTTTAAATTTGAAAATAAATTTAATGGACATATTTTAAAAACAAATATTAATGGTGAAACTATAATATTGGTTAAGCCGAATACATATATGAATCTATCAGGTGAGTCAATAAGACGAGTTGTTGATTTTTATAAAATTAAAATTGAAGATATTTTGGTTGTATATGATGATATATCTTTAAATTTAGGTACAATTCGTTTTCGAACTTCAGGTTCTGATGGTGGACATAATGGAATTAAAAATATAATTAAAATCCTTGGCACAAATAAAATTGATAGATTAAAACTTGGTATCGGACCACAATTGCCCGATCAAAAAAGTGAAAATTTTGTACTTGGAAATTTTAATACTGAACAATTATTTATTGTAAAAAAAGTTTGTAAAATTGTGAATGAAGCTATAATATATTATATTAAAAATAATATTAATGAAGCTCAAAATAAATATAATGGAATTGTTATAAATGAATGATGTTAATTTTGATATTTTAAATACAAAAAAACTTTATCGGAAAATTTTTAATAATATTCTTAATTCAATGCCTATGCTTTTTGAAAAACTTAGACCAAGTTGTAAAAATTGTAAAAAAATTAACAGTTGTAAAATTAATAGAACTAACCCATTTCAAAACTTTGATAAAAACTGTAAATTAAAATTTTGGCGTCACAATATTATTAATGCTTTAGAAAATGATTTATCAAAAGATATATTATATAAATTAAAAGAAATAGAAAATGATAAGGATTCATTTATTTGTAATCGTTGCACAATTTGTTGTAGATTTGCAACAAGTGAGTATGATTATAAAAAGTTAAAAGAAAAAGCACAAAATGGTGACAATTTTGCAAAGCAATTTGTTAGTATTTTTATTCCATATGATAATATTGATGAAGCTGTAAAAGCATATCCTGATTATGTAAAAATGCTTAAAGAAAATTTAAATGACATTAATAATATTTATTTTTATCATTGTAAAAAATTAAAAGAGAATGGTTTATGTTCAGACTATGAGAATAGATTACAAATATGTCGTGATTTTCCAAACAATCCTTTTGTTTTACTGCCAAAAAGTTGTGGATATAAAGAGTGGAAAAAGAACCATCATATAGAAGCACTTTTATTACATGCAACAATAGAAATTATTGAATTTTATATAAATAAACTAAAAAATGTATAAAAGGATAGAATAGTATAAACATAAGTTCTTGTTCAAATATTAAACTTGTTCAACTTGCAAAATAAAATACAAAAAAGCTATTAAAAGGAAACGTAAAACATTTAATGGATTAGTTGAAAAAATAAATGAACCCATGTTGTACAACACAAAAGGAACACTGGAATAGCTAAAAAATGACTCCTGTGTTTAACACAGAAGCCATTTTTTAGAAGCTTAATGAACCACTTTTTTAAATTTTTATCATTGGGTAATATTTTTAGCTCCAGCTCGCATCTATTCTTGCACGTATTATTCAGGCATTTGCGACTTATAAGGTTATCTTTGTTCTATCCTCGTTAAGCTATCCGTAGCTTTGAGTTTAGTCTCCTGGGCAACGTTAGGATCTTGAATTATAGCTCTAAGTTCATTTTTAACTTGATCTATAGTGTTCGGGTCAATATCAGGCATTCGAACTATAAATTCAAGTTGCGATATAGCTGATTTGCTAATAGCTAGGTTAGCATTTCGAGCCAAAACGCCAAATTCATTTATAGCAAGGTAGCTAGTATTAGGATTTTGAGCCAAAGTTCTAAGGTCATCCATATATGATTCTCTAATTTTATAGTCAATATCAGGAATTTGAGATATTAATGCAGATGTAGCTGAACTTTGAATAGTCTGGTTATCATTTTGAGTCAAAATTTTAAGTTCTTGTATAGCTTGTTTTTGAGTCAAAGGATTTTGAGCCAAAACTCCAAGTTCTTTTATAGCTAGTTTGCTAGTATCAGAATTGTTAGCCAGTTCTTTAAGGTTTATTATAACGTGACGTATAACAGTTGCATTGTCAGTACTTAGAGCTATATATCCAAGTTGTCTTATAGCTACTTCTCTAGTATCAGAATCGTTAGCCAGTTCTTTAAGGTTTGTTATAGCGTTACGTATCACAGTTTCGTTTTGAGTTCTTCGAGCTGTAATAATATATTGAATTATAGCAGTTTTTCTATTATCCCGGTCAACATTATTATCTTGAGCTATAGCTCTAAGTTCATTTATAACATTACTGTTAACAGTTTCATTGTTAATATTGTAAGCTGTAACAATTAAGGAGATTGCCAATTCGCTAGCATCCTTGTTTGTAGTAGTTCTAGCCAAAGTTCCAAGTTTTTTTATAGTTTGTTCTCTAGTATCAGGATTCCGAGTCAAATTCTCAAGTGTATTCCAAGCAAGGTCTCTAGCAATCTCGTTTTTAGTATTTATAGTTACAAGTTCATTTATAGCAAGGCCTATAGTATCAGAATTTTGAGTAAATTCCACAAGTCCATCTATAGCATCATTTATAGCATCTTCGATTTCAGTATTTAGAGCTATATTTCCAAGTTTTTTTATAACTTGTTCTCTAACATCAAAATTGTTAGCCAAAGTCATAAGTCCATTTATAGCATAACGTATAACAAATTCATTTTCAGTCTTTAGAGCTATATCGCTAAGTTTATCTATAGCTTCATTTATAATAGTTTTGTTTCTAGTTTCTTGAACTGCAGCAATAAATTTGTTTATAGCAAGTTTTCTAATATTCGGGTCAACATCATTATCTTGAGCTATAATTCCAAGTCCATTTATAGCTTCTTCTCTAGCATCAGGATTTTTAGCCAAAGATGCAAGTTTATCTATAGCTTGTTCGCTAGTCTTCTGGTCACCATTTTTAGCCAAACGTACAAGTCCTACTATAGCGTGTTGTTTAGTATCCGAGTCAACTTTAGTATTTAGAGCTATATTTCCAAGTTCTTTTATAGCTTGTTCGCTAATATCACTATCTTCAGCCATTTTTCTAAGATTGATTATAGCACCACTTATAACGGTTTTGTCTTCAGTATTTTGAGCTTCAATACTATATTGATTTGTAGCAAAGTTTCTAATCTCCAAGTCAATAGTAGGATCTTGAGCTATAATTCCAAGTCTACTTATAGCGTGACTTATATACTCTTTGTTTCCAGTTTCTTGAGCTACAGCAATATATTGGGTTAAAGCAAGTTTTCTAATCTCTGGGGCAACATTATTATATTGAGCTATAGTTGCAAGTTCAGCCATAACTCGATCTGGAGCATTAAGATCTTTAGCCAAAGCCACAAGTTCATTTATAGCTTGTTTTTTAGTATCCGAGTCAACTTTAGTATTTAGAGCTATATTTCCAAGTTGTTCTATAGCGTTATATGTAACCTTCATTTCTTGAACAAGTAGAGCTACATTATGAATTTTTGCTATAGCAAGGTTTCTAGTCTCCGGGGCAACATCACGATTTAGAGCTATATTTCCAAGTTGTTTTATAGCTGGTTCGCTAGTATCAAATTTTTGCGCTATACGCTCAAGTCTATTTATAGCGTTCTTTATAACTTCTTCGTCTTTAGTATTTTGAGCTGTAATACTATATTGAATTATAGCAAAGTTTCTAATATCCAGGGCAACATCATCATTTAGAGCTAGCTTTGCAATTCTTTCTATAGCAAAGTTTCTAGTCTCCAGGGCAGCATTACGATCTAGAGCTGTATTTTCAAATTCAATTATAGCGTCACTTATATCATCTTTTTTTCCAGTTTTTTTAGTTGCATGAATAAATTTTCTCATAGCAAAGTTTCTAATATCCGCGGTAACATTATTATCTTGAAATATAGCTCTAAGTCCACTTATACCAAGGTTTTTAATATTCTTGTTTTCAGTATTTTTAGCCATAGTTGCAAGTTCATTTATAGCTTGTTTGCTAGTATCACTATTTTTAGCCAAATCCACAAGTCCATTTTGGGCAAGGCTTCTAGTATCCTGGTCAACTTCAGTATTTTTAGCCATATTTACAAGTTCATTTATAGCTTGTTCGCTAGTAGCACGATTTTGAGCCAATTCCACAAGTCCATTTTTGGCAAGGTTTCTAGTCTCCTTGTCAACTGTATTATCTTGAACTATAGCTCCAAGTTTATTTATAGCTTGTTCGCTAGTAGCACCATTTTTAGCCAATTCCACAAGTTCATTTTTGGCAAGGTTTCTAGTCTCCTTGTCAACTTTATTATCTTGAACTATAGCTCCAAGTTCATTTATAGCTTGTTCGCTAGTAGCACCATTTTTAGCCAATTCCACAAGTCCACTTATACCAAGGCTTCTAGTCTCCTGGTCAACTTCAGTATTTTTAGCCATATTTCCAAGTGTACTTATACTAAGGTTTCTAGTCTCCGGGGCAACATTATTATCTTGAGCTATATTTTCAAGTCCTTCTATAACGTTACGTATAACATCCTTGTCTGTAGTATCTAGAGCTATATCTCTAAGTCTACTTATAGCGTCACTTATATCATCTTTGTTTCCAGTTTTTTTAGCTGCAGCAATAAATTCCTTTATAGCAAGGTTTCTAATATCCGGGTCAACATGATTATCTTGAGCTATAGCTCTAAGTCCACTTATACCAAGGTTTCTAGTATCCTGGTCATTAGCCATAGTTGCAAGTTTATTTATAGCTTGTTTGCTAGTATCACGATTTTGAGCCAATTCCACAAGTCCATTTTGGGCAAGGCTTCTAGTCTCCTGGTCATCAGTATTTTTAGCCATATTTCCAAGTGCACTTATACTAAGGTTTCTAGTCTCCTGGTCAACTTCAGTATTTTTAGCCAAATCCACAAGTCCATTTTTGGCAAGGTTTCTAGTCTCCGCGTCAACTTCAGTATTTTTAGCCATATTTACAAGTTCATTTATAGCTTGTTCTCTAGTAGCACCATTTTTAGCCAATTCCACAAGTCCACTTATACCAAGTTTTCTAGTCTCCTGGTCAACTTCAGTATTTTTAGCCATATTTACAAGTTCATTTATAGCTTGTTCTCTAGTAGCACCATTTTTAGCCAATTCCACAAGTCCACTTATACCAAGTTTTCTAGTCTCCGTGTCAACATTATTATCTTGAGCCATTGTTTTAAGGTTTCTTATAGCTTCCTGTATATTATATTCGTTTCCAGTATTTCGAGCTACAGTACCATATTGAGCTATAGCAACTCTTCTAATCTCTAGGGCAACATGATTATCTTGAGCCAAAGCTTTAAGGGGCTCTAAAGCTTTCAATGACGTGTTTTTGTGTTTACTAAAGTGACTTATAGCATCTTTTCTAGACTCCAGGGCAACGTTATTATCTCGAGCTATATTGACAAGTTCCGTTATAGCTTCATTTACAGTATCGTCGTTTCCAGTAAATACAGCTGCATCAATAAATGTGGTTATAGCAAAGCGTTTAATCTCCGGTTCAACTTGAGGATTTTGAACTATAGTACTAAATTCATTTATACCAAGGTTTTTAGTATTAGGGTCTCCTAGAGAATTTTGAACTACATAAATTAATTGGATTGCCAAGTTGCTAACATTCTTGTTTGTAGTATTTCGAACCAAAGTTCCAAGTTTTTGTATAGTTTGTCCTTTAGTCTCAGGATTTTGAACCAAATCCTGAAGTCTATTCATAGTAGAGCCTTTAGCATCCCTGTCTTCAGTAATTGCATTTATAGTTACAAGTTCATTTATAGCAAGGTAGCTAGTATTAGGATTTTGAGCCAAAGTTCCAAGTTGATCTATAGCGTAATCTATAATAGTTGGGTTTGTAGTATTTAGAGCTATATTTCCAAGTTCATTTATAGCAAGGTCTGGATTAGGATTATTTCGAGCCAAAGTTCTAAGTTGATCTATAGCGTAATTCATAATAGTTTGGTTTGTAGCCCTTAGAGCTATATTTCCAAGTCCATTTATAGCAAGGTCTGGATTATGATTATTTCGAGCCATATCTCCAAGTTGTTTTATAGTGTTCTCTATAACCTCTTCGTTTCCAGTATTTAGAGCTAGCTCTATTTGTTTTGATATTACTGCTTGTTTTTGTTGATTTATTTCATTTTTAGTTTCCTCACTAATCTCATCAACTTCACTAAATGCATTAAGTGTCTCCATCATGTTGTCTGAAATAGTTTCATTATATTCCTCTGTACCCTCCAAAATTTTATTTAAAAAAGTTAAAGCCAATTTAATATCATCATTTGTTGTAGCATCCAATTTTCCTTGAGTAGTAACAGTATTTTTTATTGATAAAATGAGATTTGTTAATTTATTATCATCATTTTGACATTGATCTAGCTTTGTATACAAAAATTTTAGAATGAAATTTCTTGTAAATTTATTGCGATCTTTGAATTCTTTTTGTGCAAGATTCCCAATAGTGTCCGCACTTATAACCGTGCTGCCATCAAACGCAGCTATTGCATTTCTGTTTGAATAATCGCAGCCAAATTTATTCTTCGGCTCTAAGTTTACCTTTTCTCCTAATTCTCCTTGAGCTTGACTTCGCTCAAAACTATCTGACTCCGTTGAACTTGTCCGGATAAGCTGTCGTACATTTTGCCCCAATTTATTTATTGAGTTCACTGCTCTTCCTCCATTCACTGAAGGAATAAATTTGTTAAAATTCTCCACCATAAAAATTTCTCTCCTAATGTTATCAATACAATTACTTCTATCGGCTACAATTATCGTAAACTTTAATATTATATCAATTATATTAACTAATGTTAAGAAGATTTTTTGTTTTAAAATAATAAAAGAAAAACCTGAAAAATGCTTAATAAGCTAAAATAAAATGAGGAATATTTGAATATATGTTGTATTCTTATAACAAAGAAAGGTATTAAAAAACAAATTAAAAATGACTCCTGTTGAACACAGAAGCCATTTTTTAGAAGCTTAATGAACCACTTTTTTAAATTTTTATCATTGGGTAATATTTTCATCCCAATATTTATCTTGGTAATTATTAAGATTGTTAGCTATTTTGTTGAAGAGAAGCTTTCTTCTTATTATTCTCCTCTATATTCTTATTTTCTATTTCTTTAGCGTTGGGATATTCCTTGTCTATGTCATTAATAGCTGAATTAATAAACTCTAGAAGTTCACTAACTGTCTTATTATCTTTAATGTCTTGATCTGTCTTACAAGCTTGAATGTTTTGAGTTAGAAACTCAAGTTTATTTTTAACAGAGGCGGGGTACATCTGAGCTACATCTTTAAGTATCGACACAACACTTTCTATAGTAGTTGTTTTCTTTTCCAATGTAAGAATATCTCTTTGAGCTATTGCACTAAGTTTCTGTAGAGCTATAGATTGATAATACTCCTTACTTTTAGCTATCGCCCCAAGTTGCCTTATAACAAAGTCTTTAGTCTCCTGGTCAACTTTAGGAGTTCGAATTATTATATCTCCAAGTTTATTTATAGCACTGTTTCTAGTCTCATGGTCAACTTTAGGATCTTGAGCTATAGCTCCAAGTCCATTTATAGCTTTTTCTTTAGTCTTCTGGTCAACTTTAGGAGTTCGAATTATTATATCTCCAAGTTTATTTATAACTTGTTCTCTAGCTTCAGGATTTCGAGCACAAACGCTAAGTTGCCTTATAGCAAGGTCTCTAGTCTCCTGGTCAACTGTAGGATCTTGAGCTATATCTCCAAGTTTATTTATAGCACTGTTTCTAGTCTCCTGGTCAACTGTAGTATTTCTAGCTATAGCTCCAAGTCCATTTATAGCTTTTTCTTTAGCCTCCTGGTCAACTGTAGGATCTTGAGCTATAGCTCCAAGTTTATTTATAGCACTGTTTCTAACCTTCTGGTCAACTTTAAGATCTTGAGCTATATCTCCAAATTTATTTATAGCACTGTTTCTAGTCTCATGGTCAACTTTAGGAGTTCGAATTATTATATCTCCAAGTTTATTTATAACTTGTTTGCTAATAACTTTTTCGCTAGTTTTATCATTTCGAGCACAAACGCCAAGTTGCCTTATAGCAAAGTCTCTAGTCTCCTGGTCAACTGTAGGATCTTGAGCTATATCTCCAAGTTTATTTATAGCTTTTTCTTTAGTCTCCTTGACAATACCAGGATCTTGAACTATAAATGTAAATTGCATTATAGCTGATCTTCTAATTTCCCGGACATCATTTTGAGCCAAAACTCCAAGTTGATTTATAGCAAGGTCGTCAGTCTCAGTATTTTGAGCCAAAGTTTTAAGGTCATCCATATATGATTCTCTAGTTATATAGTCTTGAGATATTAATGCAGATGTAGCTGAATTTTGAATAGTCGGGTTATCATTTTGAGCCAAAACTCCAAGTTTATTTATAACTTGTTCTCTAGCTTCAGGATTTTGAGCTATATTTACAAGTTGTATCATAACATTCCTTATATCATTGTCATCTACGGAATTTTGAGCTATATCTCCAAGTCCATTTATAACGTTACTTAGAACAGTTTCGTCTTTAGTATTTTGAGCCATATTTACAAGTTCATTTATAGCTTGTTCTGTAGTCTCAGAATCTAGAGCCAAAACTACAAGTTCTTGTATAGCTTGTTCACTAGTCTCAGGATTTTGAGCCAAAACTCCAAGTTCTTGTATAGCTTGTTCTCTAGTATCAGGATCTAGAGCCGAATTTCTAAGTGCACCTCTAGCAAGGTCTCTAGTATTAGTGTCAACTTTAGAATTTTGAGCTATAACACGAAATTGGGTTATAGCAATCTTACGAATCCTAGTGTCAACTTTAGAATTTTGAGCTATATCTCCAATTTTATTTATAACTTGTTCTCCAGCTTCAGGATTTTGAGCTATATTTACAAGTTGTGTCATAACATTACTTATAACATTTTTATCTCCGGAATTTTGAGCTATATCTCCAAGTCCATTTATAACGTTACTTAGAACAGTTTCGTCTTTAGTATTTTGACCTATATATCCAAGTTCATTTATAGCAAGATCGCCAGTCTTAGGATTTTGAGCCAAAACTACAAGTTCTTGTATAGCTAGTTCTGTAGTCTCAGGATCTAGAGCCAAAACTCCAAGTTGATTTATAGTGTTCGCTATAACATCTTCGTCTTCAGTATTTAGAGCTAGCTCTATTTGTTTTGATATTACTGCTTGTTTTTGTTTATTTATTTCATTTTTAGTTTCAACACTAATCTTATCAACTTCACTAAATGCCTCAAGTGTCTCCATCATGTTTGTTGAAATAGTTTCATTATGTTCCTTTGCACCATCCAAAATTTTATTTAAAAAAGTTAAAGCCAATTTAATATCATCATTTGTTGTAGCAGCCAAATTTCCTTTAGTAGTAACAGTATTTTTTATTGATAAAATGAGATTTGTTAATTTACTATCATCATTTTGACATTTACCTAGCTTTGTAAACAAAAATTGTAGAATGAACTTTCTTGTAAATTTATTGCTATCTTTGAATTCTTTTTTTGCAAGATTCCCAATAGTGTCCGCACTTATAACCTTGCTGCCATCAAACGCAGCTATTGTATTTCTGTTTTTATAGTTTCTGGATAATCCAATTTTTTTCTTTGTTAACCTCACATTTTCTCCTAATCCTCCTTGAGCTTGACTTAGCTGAACAGTATCTGGTGGCATTGATCTTGTCGGAGTAAACTGTCGTCTATTTTGCCCCAATTTATTTGTTGAGTTCACTGCTCTTCCTCCATTCACTGAAGAAAACAATTTCTTAAAATTACTCTCCATAAAAATTTCTCTCCTAATGTTATTAATACAATTACTTCTAACGGCTACAATTATCGTAAACTTTAATATTATATCAATTATATTAATTAATGTTAAGAAGATTTTTTGTTTTAAAATAATAAAAGAAAAACCTGAAAAATGCTTAATAAGCTAAAATAAAATGAGGAATATTTGAATATATGTTGTATTATTATAACAAAGAAAGGTATTGAAAAAACGAATTAAAAATGACTCCTGTGTTGAACACAGAAGCCATTTTTTAGAAGCTTAATGAACCACTTTCTTTCTAGTTTCAGAGTTTTAGTTCATATTTAAATTTATTTTTTAACTATATTTAAATTAATGATTGGTTAAATTAGGCAATAATTTTATCAACAACACCAGCACCAACTGTACGTCCACCTTCACGAATAGCGAATCTCATACCTTCTTCGATAGCAACTGGAGCGATAAGTTCAACCTCCATAACAACGTTATCACCAGGCATAACCATTTCGCCTTCAAATTTAATAGAACCGGTAACGTCTGTTGTACGGATATAAAACTGTGGACGATATCCAGGGAAGAATGGAGTATGACGACCACCCTCATCTTTTGTTAAAACATATACGTTAGCTGTAAATTTAGTGTGTGGGTGAATTGTTCCAGGCTTAGCAAGAACTTGTCCTCTTTCTATTTGTGTCTTATCAACACCACGAAGCAATGCACCAATGTTATCACCAGCCATACCTTCATCAAGTTGCTTACGGAACATTTCAACCCCTGTTACAACAGTTTTCTTAGTTTCACCAAAACCAACAATTTCAACTTCCTCACCAACTTTTACTTTACCACGTTCTACACGACCTGTAGCAACTGTACCACGACCTGTAATTGAAAATACGTCTTCAACTGGCATTAAAAATGGCTGATCAACATCACGCTCAGGAGTTGGAATATACTCATCAACTGCATCCATAAGCTCCCATATCTTATCAACCCACTTATCTTGACCACGACCAATAGTCGGATTAGCTTGAACCGCTTCTAAAGCTTTTAACGCAGAACCCTTGATAAATGGAATATTATCACCATCAAATTCATAAGAGGATAATAACTCACGAGCTTCCATTTCAACCAACTCAATAAGCTCTTCATCATCAACCATGTCACATTTATTTAAAAACACAACCAATTTTGGAACACCAACCTGACGTGCAAGCAAAATATGCTCACGAGTTTGTGGCATAGGCCCATCAGTTGCCGATATAACCAATATACCACCATCCATTTGTGCAGCACCTGTAATCATATTTTTAACATAGTCTGCGTGTCCAGGACAGTCAACGTGTGCATAATGTCTTTTCTCAGTTTCATATTCAACATGCGCTGTTGAAATAGTTATACCACGTGCTTTCTCTTCAGGTGCAGCATCAATTTCATCAAATTTCTTAGCTTGAGCCTGACCAACAGCCGCCATACAAGATGTTATCGCTGCTGTCAATGTTGTCTTACCGTGATCAACGTGACCAACTGTACCAATGTTAACATGTGGTTTGTTACGTTCAAATTTTTCCCGTGCCATGAAATTAATCTCCTTTTCTTTATTTATTTCAGTACGATTATATCTCTTTCTCGATCTAATTCCTCATTAAAAAATGCCTCTGACGAGATTTGAACTCGTGGCCTCTCCCTTACCAAGGGAGTGCGCTACCCCTGCGCTACAGAGGCTCAGATTACGCCTTTTCTTGAGAAAAGCTTGGGCAGAGGTGGATTCGAACCACCGTAGTCGTTAGACGGCAGATTTACAGTCTGCTCCCTTTAGCCACTCGGGCATCTACCCATCTTTAAATGTACAAAGTCAAAAGCCGGTGATAGGAGTTGAACCTACAACCTACGGTTTACAAAACCGTTGCTCTGCCATTGAGCTACACCGGCCCATACAACTTAACGCATATTAAAATAATATCCAAACCATTTATTTATGTCAAGCATTTTTTTATATTTTTTTCATCCTCTAATTCATTTCTATAGCCTGTTAATTCTTCTATACTATTTGCCCAACGTCTTAATATCTCTTCCTCTGGTAAATCAAAAGGTATCTCTTTGCCAATTTTCACACTTATTTGCCCTTGAAATGGCTTCCAATTATATTCTTCACACCCAGTTATACCAATAGGCAATATATTTAACTTTAACATTTTTGCAAATACGATAAAACCCTTATTTATATCTTTAATTGTTTTATCTCGTCGTATACCACCTTGTGGAAATATACCAAGATTCCATTTGGCTTTTGAAACATCTAAAACTGTTTTTATTGTTGAAACCTCAGGATTCTCACGATTAACAGCAAATGCCCCCAACCAAGATATCCTTTTTGCAAACCATCTTGAACCTTCAAAAAGCTCTTTTTTTGCCATATAAGCTATATTTATCCCTGTTATATTTGATATAAGTAAAGGATCAAAATATGATATGTGATTTGCTGCTACAATATATCTGGCATTCTTTTTTATGTTCTTTTTACCTTTAAAATTAAATCTATAAAAGAAATTAAAAACTAATCGATACAAAAATACAGCATATTTTTGATATATAATTGTTAAAAAATTATAATCTTTTGCATATTTACGTGCATAATTCTTTGCTTTTTTCTTTTTCATTCCTTATTCCTCGGAGTATATTGAGTACCCGTTAATTTTGAAATGGCTTCTCCCCACTGATCTACCATCTCATCAATATTATTACTATATGGTATTAATTTACCTATTTTCATTACTATCTTGCTTTTAAAAGGATGCCTTGATTTTTCATCAGCTCCTATTGTTGCTATTGGTAGTATATCACATTTTGTTGCTTTTGCCAAAGTCGCAAATCCACGCGTTATATTTGAAAATTCTTCTTTTTGTTGTCTTGTTCCTTGTGGAAAAAATCCAAGTGTCCATTGTGTGTTTTTTATCGATAAAGCTGTTTTTATTGTTGAAACTTCAAGCTTTTTTCTATCTACTGCTATTGCCCCTAAAAAATCCATATATAATCTTGACCAAAATCCTTCAAATAATTCTTTTTTTGCTAAAAATGCAACGGGCTTTCTTATTGCATGCGGAACTAAAAAAGGTTCAAGTGCTGATATATGATTCCCTGCTACTATAAATTTTTTATCCTTTAATTCCTCTCGGTACCCTTCAATTTTTAAGTCAAAAACAGCTTTACAATATGTTGCGTATAATCCTGTACATACAAATTTTTGAAACAGTGTACGAAATAAATTATATTCTTCTTCTTCACGTCGTGTATAGTTTGTTCGCATACTACCTCTTTAATTTATCTTTCTACATTGATTATCTATTTTTTAATTTTAACATAAATTTTTTTTGAGTTATATATAGTTTATCTTGATTAAAATAGATTTAATTTTGTAATAAAAAGAATAGCTGTGGCGCTATATCATTTTTATTATCTATAACATCTTTATTCAATTTTATTAGTTTATTAATCCTTAAAGTTTTTTCAATAATTAAAATGTTTAGTTTAGTTACAATTATAATATCATGATTTTTTGATAGTTTTTTACTAGTCTAATTGTACTTTTGGGTATTATAATATCAACACTTGATTGGGAGTATAAGTATTGTTTAATCAAATCATCAAATGATACATATAATTTGTTTTTCTTTTGTATATACATTGTCATAGTATCTTTTATTATAGATATTTAATAAACTTGAGTCAAGTAAATGTATAGACAAAGGTGTTATGAAAAGAAAATTTTTTAGGTCTGGTAATGGCTGGGCGATATATGTCAAAAAAGCTATAATTGAATTATTAAAAATTAATCCTGAAGAAGATTATGTAGAAATGTTGATAAAAGATAATGTTTTATTAATAAAAAAAATTAATAAATAAGTATATACAATGTTATAGTATATTCTTGTTCTTATATTAACTATACTTTTTAGTGAAGATAGTTAAATAACAAGCAAGATATATATGGAAAGAAAATTTTTTAAATCCGGTAATGGTTGGGCATTATTTGTTCCAAAGACAATTTTAGAGCTTTTAAAAATTAATCCTCAAACTGATAAGATTGAAATGCAGGTTGAGAATGAAATTTTAAAAATAAAAAAAATTAATAAAACTTTGAATTAAATTTTAATTTATTATTACTAAAATTATTGCATTAAGTTAAAAATCCCAGCAAATCTTTTATTTTATAATAATTTTTTCTATTCTTAACTCTTACTCCAAAATATATTATTATGAGTTATTTTTAACCATATTGTTATTAAAAACTTTTTTGCCAACAATCATATTTCCTTTTTCCCCTTCATGCTGAACATATTTGGACATTTTACCATATGTGGAATGGAAACAATAAAGACACTTCATATTTAGTCACAAACAAAAACATTTGTTGTATTCATAATTTTTGTATTTCATCTCCTCCTGACGGGGCAACTCAGGCGAAATAAACCTTAGTTGACAGCCCAGAGGGCTTAAATATATTAATTAAGAGATTTTAATGCTGGTTGCGGCAAAACTAGGTTTGTTTTTTGTTTTTTATAACCCTTCCTCAATCCATACAAAGAAGTCCAATTTTGACTTTTCCTGATTACTTTACACCCTTTACAAAATCATTGTTTTTTAGTTTTTTTTAGGATGACATATATTGTGCTAAAATTATATATAACAAGCCGAATATATTTCTTTATTCATAAGAATTTTTGCTGTTTTAATTATTTTCTCTTGTTCTTCGTCTTTACTATCATAAGCAATATCATCAATTTCTCCATAATTTTGAATAGTATTGTATATATTTAGATAAACATCATCATAAGATGTTTGTGGTTTTTTATTAACAAGCATTTTATGAACACGTAAAAGTTCATTATCAAAAATATCAACAATTGCACTATCAAGTCCAGCTCCCATAGCCATTGTCATATAAACTATATTTATTATTGAACGCAGATGTTTTGGTGTTCCATTTGAAATATTGGATAAACCTATTGTTGTCAATATAGGTGGGTCAAAACTTTCTTTTAACATACGGATTGTATCAAGGCTCACTTTTGCTTGAGCTTGGTCAATGCATATTGGTAAAACAAGTGGGTCAAATATAATTTTATTATGTCCAATGCCTTTTGATTCGCAGGTTGCAATTATCTTAAAGGCTAAATTAAGACGTTCTTCAGCTTCTTTTGGAATACCAGTTTTGCTATTTAAAGTAAGTGCTATTAAAGATGTATTATATTTTGCTGCAATTAAACTAAATTTTTCTAAACGTTCATCATCTGCATTTGTACTATTTATTATACAATTATTTGTGCTATTTATAAGTTTTAATCCTTTTTCAATCTCGTTTATGTTTGTTGAATCAAATGAAATAGGAATATTGCTTATCTTATTATACAGTTTTGTAAGCCATTCAATTGTCCCTTCAAATTTCCCTTTTGAAGGTCCAACATTTAAATCTATCCAGTCAGGCTTTTGGGTTGTAATTTTTGTTATTAGGGTATTTATATATTCTTCATTACGATTTATAAATGCTTCTTTTGTTACTTTTGATATGACATGTATATTTTCAGCTATTAATTTCATTTATTTTTTCCTCATCTCATCCGTTACAAAATAGTTGTTGTTCAACAAGCGAGCAAATAATATGCCCAATCATTATTTGTGACTCTTGAATAATTGGAGTTTCGGAAGATGGAATTTTTATTAGATAATCTGATATTTTATCCATCTGACAATTATTTATTCCTGTTATTGACAACGTTATTATATTATATTTTTTAGCTTCAATAAGTGCATTAATTATATTTATTGATTCACCTGATGTGGATAATGCTATAAAAATATCACCTGATTTACCTATTGCTTCAATCTGACGTGAAAAAATATATTCAAAACCAAAGTCATTGCCAATTGAAGTAATAACCGATGTGTTTGTATTTAATGCATGTGCATTTAGTGCTTTCCTATTAAGATTCAATTTTGATATCATCTCACAAGCAATATGTTGACTATCAGCTGCTGAACCTCCATTCCCCGCAATTATCATTTTATTACCTGCTTTATAAGCTTTAACAAGTTTTTTAACAATATCGTTTATAGTTTTTTTTATAAATACATTATTTAAAATTTTTTCTTTAGTTGATATTGTTTCTTTTATATACTCATCAATAAACATTTTTTACTCACATTAATATATAATAAAATTTATTTTATATTAATTGATTTCATTTTAAAAGTATGTAAAATTATGTAACAAAATTTAAATAATAATATTGTTAAAGCAAATTGTTATATTTTAAATCCCAATATAAAGAAGATTCAATATATTTTTGTTCATTATTGATTTCATTTTTTGTATTAGTTTTTTGAGTATATTCCTTTAATTTTTTTTGTTCATTTTTTTTAGCAATTATATTTTGATTTTCAATATTTTCATTATTTTTCATATTTAACAAAAAAGTATCACGTTTTAGTGAATTTTCTTTAAAACTTACGGTATATTGTTTTTTTAATCCAGTATAATGTCTTAATTTTGGATTAAAAGTAAATATTGATGATATTTCCATAAAACCTCATAATAAGAATTTGTTAATATTTCTTAGATTTTATAAAAATAACATCAATAAAATTATCTTCATATAGACACTTGGGTATATTAAATTATCTATATTCATATGCTTTTGATTTATGTATTATATCAATAAATCTACAAATTAATAATTTTTCCTCGATACTTTTAAGAGGTTGGTTGTTAATTTCTATGATTTGAAGGTATTTTATGTAGTTTTTTTATATTTTTCTTTTTAAAAATTTCTTAATATATTTTTTATATTTTTCAATATTATTTAAATAACTTACAGTAAAAATATAAAGAGAAGAAAAATTTGTATAACAATAACTTTGACTAAGTTATTATATAAATATAAATTGTCAATTTTTAATTAAGCTAAGTTAAACCATTTTCTAATTATTTGTGCAATAAAATCAAATCCATATATAATTCCTAAGTTTTCAGACTTTTTCTTTTTATTATAAACAATTATAGGCACCATTTCACGTGTATGGTCGGTTCCAACAACAGTTGGATCACAACCGTGGTCACCGGTAATAATAAGTAGATCATCGTTATTTAAAGAACTTAAAATTTTTGGGATGTAAGAGTCTATTTCATTTAATGCATTTGCATATCCTGTTGCATCATTGCGATGACCATAAAGCATATCTGTGTCTACAAGATTTGTAAAAATAAGTTTATTATTAGAATTTTTATAATCATTTTTTGTTATACAAATTTGGGATAAATCAAGTTCATTATTTAAAGCTTTTAAAGTAAGTTCAAGTCCTTCTTTGTTACTTCCTGTATGTATTGAATGACTTATACCTTTTCTTACAAATATATCTTCAATTTTACCAATTCCAATAACTATTCCATTATTCTTTAAAATTTCATCAAGAACAGTATCATGAAAAGGTGCAACTGAAAAATCACGTCTTAAATATGAAATACGTGTTAGTTTACCATCTAAAACTTTATATGGTCTAGCTATAACACGAGAAACATTATATTCATCAACTAATATGTTTCTTGCAATTTGACACCAATCATATAAAGTTTCAATTGGGATAATATTTATATCAACGGCAATTTGGAAAACACTATCTGCACTTGTGTAAATTATTGGGTATTTTGTTTTTTGGTGTTCATTGTTTAAATCTTGAATAATTTTAGTACCAGATGAAGCATAATTGCCTAAAATTCCGCCACAATTTGTTTGTTTTATAAACTCATTAATAATAAATCTGTCGAATCCATTTGGATAGGTTTTAAAAGGTTTATCTAAAATAAGTCCTGCCATTTCCCAATGCCCGGTTGTTGTACATTTACCTTTTGATTTTTCTTTCATAATGCCTATGCTAGCAGTTGGGTTACTTATTTTATTTATTCCTTGAATTGTTGCAAGATTTCCAAGTCCCAAGTGTTCAAAATTTGGCATTTTTAAGCCATTAACAGCTTTTGCAACATTGCAAATTGTATTACAGGTTTTTACATCATTAAATTCTGCATAATCATCCATTGCACCTATGCCCAAAGAATCAATAACAATTACTATAGCTCTTTTCATAAAAACCACTCCAAATTATTTTTTTTTATTGTATAATAATTATATGTCAAAAATAAAAGTTTTAACAGTCTTCGGAACACGTCCAGAAGCCATAAAAATGGCACCTTTGGTGTTGGAGTTGAATAAACACAAAGATGTTTTTGAAAATATTATTTGTGTGACAGCTCAACATCGTCAGATGCTTGATCAGGTGCTTGAATTATTTAAAATAAAACCTGATTACGATCTAAACTTAATGCAACCAAACCAAAATTTATGGAGTTTGACTTCAAAAGTGTTACTTGAAATGAAAAAAGTATATGAAAATGCTAAGCCTGATGTAGTATTGGTACATGGAGATACAACAACTTCAATGGCAGCATCATTAAGTGCTTTTTATGCACAAATCCCCGTTGGGCATGTTGAAGCAGGTTTGAGAACTTTTGACAAATATTATCCTTTTCCTGAAGAAATTAACCGAGTTTTTGCTGATAGCTTATCATCATACCATTTTGCCCCAACCGATACAAGTGTTGAAAATCTTATAAAATCTAATATTGATAAAACTCATATTTATAAAACAGGTAATACTGTTATTGATGCACTTTTATATACTGTTGATAATCATAAAATTGATTTAGGATATTTGAATTTAGATAAAAATTTGAAAACAATATTACTCACCTCTCATAGGCGTGAAAATTTTGGAGAACCTATAAAAGATATATGTTATGCAATAAAAAAACTTATTCAAAAAAATAAAGATATTGAGGTTATATATCCTGTTCATTTAAATCCAAATGTAAGGAAACCGGTGTTTGAAATTTTAGCAGATGTCCAACGGGTTAAACTTATTGAACCGCTTGAATATGCACCATTTGCAAGTTTAATGAAAGAATCATATATAATTCTTACAGATTCAGGTGGTGTTCAAGAAGAAGCACCTGCTTTGGGCAAACCTGTCTTAGTTTTAAGAAGCACAACTGAACGTCCTGAAGCTGTTCAATATGGAACAGTTAAACTTGTTGGAACTGAAAAAGACAACATAATTGATAATGTCCAAAAATTGCTTGATGATAAAAATGAATACAATAAGATGAAAGAAGCTATTAACCCTTATGGTGATGGTCTTGCTTCAAAAAGAATTGTAGACGTGCTTAGAAAAGTTCTATAAGCGAACTTATATAACATTCATCCACCTGCTTACCATCAAACATCATTAATTTTAGTGTATTAATAGCTTTTTCTTTATTTTGATTTACGAATTTTTTTGCTTGTTTTAATTCAGCTATTGATTGGAATGGATGTTCACGACCACAAGAAAATAAATTTTTCAACATTGGACCTAATACTTCTTGCATCGAAGAAAACATACTTTTTGAAGCTGTTTCAGCAAAAACTTCTTCTGCTTGTTTTTGGAATTTTTCTTTATGAGCTTCATCAATAGGTTTATAAGTTTCTTCCATATTTTTTTTGTTGGTTTTATTTTGATTTTTTTGTTTTTCTGTTAAATCAATTTGTTCATCTTTTAACTCGTTTGAAACATAACTTAATAAATATTGATTATTTTCTATGAATTCTTTTTTAGAAGCAGATTTTATAAACTTAAACTCATTAAGATTTTTAGCTTTTAATTGGGTAAACATTGTATAATGATAATTATAAGAAGCATCTGCATATTTTTTCATGTTTTCATCTTTAATTGAAGCATTATAGGTGTTTATTTTTCCAAAAATACTACTTACTATTTCATTTAATTTGTTTAATAATATTGAACTTTTTGTTTCATTACAAATGCCAATTGCTTTAACCGCTTTTAAAGCTTCGTTATAAAATTTGAATAATATTTCTGATTTTTTTCCTTCTAAATCGGATACTTTATCAACCAATTTTTCAATATTTTTAATATCTTTAAATAGTTGGTCAAATTTTTCATTAAATATAGGTAATAATTGTTTTTTTGTTTCATCGGTAATTGCTGAAGCTTCTATAAGTGTTTCTTCTTTATTATCAACTGAAAGAAGTTGATATGCTTTATCAAGAGGGTCAGAAGGATTTAGTGCAAACAAATTTGAAATATAAGTATATTCAGCTTTATGTGCATTTGCTTGAGTTGGATCTGCGATTACTCTGTTATCTTGCATCCATTTTAAAGCAATATTATCAACAATATTGAATATTTGCATAAAATCTTTAGGACCACTTAAGGCATTTTTTTCGTTGTAAAATTCTTTATCTAAATATTTTTTAAGTTCAGACCGAGCTTTTGTTTCATCCATATCGTCCGGATATTTTGCATTCTTTAGAAGATTAGCTGCAATAGCTTCAGTATTACCAATAAGATAATTTAAGTGATGAATTGTATTTTTCACAGCTTCTTTGTTTGACATACGAATAACATTACCTGTATCAATAAATGTAAATTCAGCTTTACCATCTTCTTTCATATCAACAAAAATATTTCCAGGATGTGGATCTGCGTGTATAACTTTATCACCTTTTTTAGGGACACCAAAAATTTGCTCTAAAAACAAATTTATATATCCAGTTATAACACTTTTTATAAAAATCATATGAGTTTTAGGCTCTATCATTCCAAGGTCTTGTTGTAATTGATTAAAAGCTAAAAAATCGCCAAACAATTGTCCAGGAGCTTTTTCCATAACATAAGCAGTACCATCTTGACTTGTTTCCTTTGGATTTACAACTTTTGCTTGTTTTACCCCATTTGCAAGTGTTTTTGCAGCTTCAGCTTCTGCTTTTAAATCAAGTTCTTTTTCCCAAGTTTCATATAATTGTTCTAAAGCCTTTGTTTGAGTATCTTTTTCTACTGGGTTTTCTGTTGATAGCATCTTTAGCATTGTTGCTTTTTGTTTTTCTATAGTTTCTTTACTAATTCCTGGTTTGACCATTTTAACAACATATTCTTTACTGTCTTTATCTTTCACCAACCAAGTTTCAGCAACAGAACCGACACCCAATGGTTTAGCTTCAATTTCATGTCCATCTTTATCTTTAGGTTTTATTATTGTATATTTATTTTCACCAAAAAGTTCATTTATGTGTTTTTGTGCTTCTTTTTCATTTCTAGCTCCAGTACATTGACTTTTCACAAGTTCAATTACTTTTGATAAAATTGGAAAAGTTTTACAAATGTCACATCCTTGAGAAGTATCAGCAAAATTATTTGGCAAAGTTTGAAGATATTTAGGATATAACATATTAGCTTTTTCTAAAGTTGCCAAGGTTGTCATAGCATCATCATTATTTATTTGACATTGGTTTAAAATATGCCCAAGAGAGTTTTCTTTCGAAGTATCAAAAACATTTAAACCTTTTTTGCCAGCAAGAGATTCAAAGCTTGTTTCTAAATTTTGGATTTTATAGTCGATTTTATTTTCTAATGTACTTTGAGATTTTTGTTTAACTTTTTCCCATTGAGATAAGTTTTTATAGTTACAAGCTGCAAGTGTTCCAAGTGCTGCAGTTGTAAAGAACTTAACACTAGGATTTTCAAGTTGTTGACGACAAAAATCACCAAATGATTTATCCTCTTTGGGTAAAGTTAAATAACGGACACCACTATTTAAAGCTATACCACCCATAATTGAACCTATCATGGGTATAGGTTGAGTTCCAACTACACCGGGCAATGCTCCACTTGCCCCTACAATACCGCCGGAAAACATATCTCTGAAGAAATGACGATTTTCTTTACGTTGCGATTTTTCAATACCAAAAGAATCAATCCATTTGGTTATTGATTTAAATGATGAGCCAAATATTGTTCCTGTTAACATAGGCATCGTACCGTTTAATTTTTTTGTTTTGAACAGACAAGATGCTGCATTACCAAAATTAGTACCTGCATGAGATAATGTAAATGTAACTGCTGCACCAACTGTGTCTACAAGGACTTCAGTCGCTTCTTTTTGATTATATTTAAATTTATTTATATCTGCACAAACTTTCTCAAAAGGTAATTGACCATTTATAAATGCAACTACTTCCTCATCAAGTTTTTTACTACTTAAACCAATCCCTGTTATGCTCTTTAATTTATTAAATCCACGTGCTATGAATCCTTGAGCTCCTTTTGCTTTTGCAACATGATATTCTAAAAATGCTACTTGACCTTCTTTTGTATCTAAATTCTTTTCTAATTCAAATTCATCAACCTTCTGTTTATTTTTTAATAATGGATTTTTGGCATTAAACCCTATTTGCCTAAATGATTGATTTTGCTGTTCTATTGGATGATAAGTTTGATTTTTTAGAATATTTGAATTCATATTTTGTAATCCTTGTATCCTTTATATATTTATAAACAATGCTACTTGTGTAGATATTGCTTTATGTATATTTTTTTTTACAAAAATTAATATTTAAATAATGGTGAATTCAAGAAGCAACCGCAATACTATGAATTTTGAACATTTGTTCAGGTCGAATATAAAGTAAGATTCTTTTCCATATTTAAAGAACTCACATCCATTATCATATGTTATACTTTTAATTGTATTTCGATACAACTTTTTTACACTAATTATCGAATTAAACGTGATGTTAGTTTTTTTAAGTCGTTTTTTAATAATAATTTTACGGGCTAAATCTATCAACCATAAATGTTAAACAGCTTGATTATTTACATCTTATTTTTCTTAATTCTATTTTATATGCTTTAAAACGAACTAATTTATATTCATTTATTTTTATTCTTA
>CALUYS010000022.1 GCA_944325065.1 Candidatus Gastranaerophilales bacterium
GGACAGTAATCGGACTTTTTTGACAGTTCAGGAATCTTATTTTTAGCAAATTCCGACTAAAAAAATCAAGATATATTAGAAACACAGCCCTATTGGTTCAAAAAAATCAAATTCCGACAATGTCTGTTCAATGGCAATATATAATTTCTCATTTCATCTGCTACTTTTTCTCAAACTACAAGTATAATTAGAGCCTAATCCAATATTTAAGGCTGTTATTAAAAACAGCCTTTCTAAGAAAAAACTCCTCAGGTTGGACTCGAACCAACAACCTACCGGTTAACAGCCGGTTGCTCCGCCATTGAGCTACTGAGGATTATTTTTATATTTTTATTATACATAAAAAATTTTAATTGTAAAGTATTTTTTATTCTTCATTTTTTGTATCAATTATAACATTTTTATATTCTTTATCTTGAATAATCATAACACCATCATTTATTTTACGAAAAGAATTATCCTTTTCTATATAATTTGTATCTTCAACTTGAATACCATTAGTTTCTTCTCGATATGCTCCACCTTTAAAATTTGTTTCGTTATTTCTTGTACGAACTCCACCTAAATTATTACTATCATATAAGATAACTTGAGGTTTTAATGGTTGATACTCAGGATATTCTACATTTGAAGATTTAATTTCTTCACTTAATACACCCATACTTGTTAAAAACAACGTAAATATTATAAATAACATTTTTTTCATTTTATTAATTCCTTTTATATATACTTCGCTTAAATAATAATAATAATAATAATAATTTAACATAAAATTACTTTTCATTCAACTATTATAACTATAAGGTTATTAAACACAAAGCGAATAAATTTAATTTAAAAAAATAATATATTTTTTATATGATAGAAAAAGTAAAAGCATATTTAAAAATTAAGTCACATTTTTTTCGCACATTTTTTTTATTCTTATGTGCTTTAATAATTTATTTTATTTTTAAAATTCTAAGTTACACCTACATAACGATTGAATATACAAGACTCAGACCATTCAAAGGCTATCCGCCTGTCATCTATAATGGTTTTAAAATAGGGAGATGTATTAGTATTAAACCTGATAAATTCTACACAAAAACACACATGACAGTTGTTTTATTCCCAAAAGATTTAAATTTACCCCAAAATACCTATGCTCAGTTTCGACAAATTAAAATTAATGACAAAAACCTTGATTTTGTTGAACTTATTTATCCAACATCTCCTGCAATAAAACGACTAAAAACAAAAAATGTTATACAAGGCGTTTCTATGATTCCAATGGAAGATTTTTTTCAAAATCAGGATCCAAATGCTCTAAAAAATATTCAAAAAGATCTTTCAAAAACAATTAAAGATCTTGATAACACCATTTTGGCTTTGGGCGATTTATTTCAAACAATGGAAACACTTATTGAACAAAACCAAAATAATCTATATCAGACAACAACTAATTTTAATAGAGCTTCAAATAATATTAATCAGATTACATCAAAAATAAATTATGCAATAAATCAAGATGAACTTCAAAGCACTTTTTCAGAAATTAATGCATCTTTTGGAAATATTAAATCAACAACACAAAATCTATCAGTTTTAACAGGTTCAGTTGATAAAATGATCCCAACAACAATCAATACCCAAGTTATGCAAATTGATAATATAATGGATAATGTTAATGATATCACCTGCGGAATTAAAAATACTCTATCCAAAAACTTTGGCGGTTTAAGAATTCTTTTTGGCAAAACCATTAACGAAAATAATAATTGCGAATGTGAAAAATAGTCTTAAACATGATAAAATGTTTATATTATGAATTCAGTTTTTATTTTAAACGAACGAGATTTTAAAACTATTTATAATGACATGCTAAATCAATTCCAAAAATGTGAATTGAAAACATATGATTTCTTTTTAAAACTTCTTAATTTCACAAACTATAAAATTGAATTGTTTAAAATTAACAATCAAAATATAGGCTATGTATCTTATTATTTAAGCGATTTCATTTGGATAGATTATCTTGCAGTGTTTAAAAATTTTCAATCAAAAGGATTTGGCACACAAATTCTACATTGTCTTTTTAATAAATATAAAAACCTAAACGGTGCTTATTTTGAAGTTGAACTTGAAGACGAAAAAAAAATCAACACACAAAAACGTATGCAATTTTACAAACAAAAAATAAAATGTATCGATACAAACATAAAATACTTTATGCCCAATAATTTTGAACTTTTTGAAATGAAACTTTTATATAAACCGCTAAATTTAAAATCACTTGATAACCAGATTATTTTAAACAATATAGAAGAAATTTTTAATGTTTTATATTCAAATATAATAAATGTTGATAAAATATTTGACAAAATAAAACACCACTTGTTAAAGTAAAGTGATGTTTTATTATCTTTATAACAGTAAACATTACGTTACTGTTTCCAAACTAATGTTATGTTTTTTATACATTTATCAAAATCTTAACTTTGCTCCAAAACTAATGTTCTAGTTTTTTTTACGCACTTAGCAAACTATTGATTTTGCTCCAAAACTAATGTTCTAGTTTTCAAATCACAAACTTCAGCTGGACCAAAATATTGAATTGCTCCTGGGAATAAATACTCGTCATTCATTGCCCAATTTTCCCGATTTTGTTTTAGTTGTTTAAAAACAGGACCATTTAAATCAACAAGAGCTTTTTGTATTACAGGTTTAAATACACCGTGGCGTTTTTCCATGTTCATCATCATAGTTAAAGGAACACCGCCAGCAACCCAATCTTTAGCTTCTTTTGTTAGATTTTTAATTGACGACAAATATCCGGTTAAACCAAAGTTCAATAATGCAAAAGCATTATAACCTAATGAATAGCAATAATCAGCGTCAAAGTTTGAAGGAAAAGCACAACGACCTTCATAACCAAAAAAATGTGCTTGGTCTGAAAATTTACCGTTATACTTACCTTCTTTTTTCATTTGAGATAATTTTGTTTTAACCATTTCAATAAGTAATTTTTCAGTTTCAATTTTTGAAACTTGAACATTACCATGAGGATCTCTATCCATAAGAAGCTGGGCTTTAATCAATTGTGGCAATGAAGCAAAGACGTGTTTGTTGTTGCTATCAAGTTCTTTTTCAATAATTGCGAATTTTTCTTCATTATTAGCATTTGTATAATTTGTATTTTTTTCTAAATTTGCCATTAAATCATTCAAATTTGCAATCATAGACTTCATTTCAGGGATAAATTCAATAAGTCCTTCAGGGATTACAGCTATACCAAAGTTTTTACCCATTTGAGAACGTTTTGCAACAACATCTGCAATATAAGTTACAATTTGATCTAAAGACATTTTTTCGTTTTCAACTTCTTCTGAAATTAAAGTGATATTTGGTTGTGTTTGTAAAGCAGCTTCAAGTGCAACATGAGAAGCACTTCTTCCCATAATTTTAATAAAGTGCCAGTATTTTTTTGCACTATTGGCATCTCTTTGAATATTACCAATTAATTCACCATAAGTTTTTGTGGCTGTATCAAACCCAAATGAAATTTCGATTTGGTCATTTTTTAAATCACCATCAATAGTTTTTGGGCAACCGACAACCTGAATGCCTGTATTGCGTGCTTTTAACCATTCAGCCAACATACAAGCATTTGTATTTGAATCATCACCACCAATTATTACAATACCTTTGATATTAAGCTTTTTACAAACATTTAATGCTTTTTCAAACTGTTGTTCTGTTTCTAATTTTGTTCGACCAGAACCAATGATATCAAAACCACCGGTGTTGCGATATTCATCAATTTTTTTATCATCAAATTCAATATAATTACCTTCAATAATGCCTGATGGACCACCTAAAAATCCATAAAGTTTGTTATTTTTATTTGCATTTTTTAAAGCATCATATAATCCTGAAATAACATTATGTCCTCCGGGTGCTTGACCGCCTGATAAAATTACGCCTATATTTTTTTCTTCTGTCTCATTATGTGTGTTACTATCATATTGAAATTCAACAATTGGTGTACCATAACAATTTGGGAATAGCTTTTCTATTTTATCTTCATCTTTCACAGCTTTTGTTTTTTCACCTTCTTTCATTATAAGACTAGCTATTCCATGTTTTAAAGATTCAGGAAGTTTTGGTTGATATTGCAACCTAACTTCTTGAAGTGGCGAAAGTTTTTTCATAATTTTAATTTCTCCATTTTTCAACTTATTATACATTATTATCATTCTTTTTTATTTTACCATTAAAAATTTTTTTTTCTATGATTTTATAAATTAACATCATTTTATATTTGACATAAAAATATTTATATGTATAATTATCTATGTAATAATTTAAAAATAGTTTATAAAAGGGAACATTAACAAATGAGAGTAAAATCTATTCACGGATTTTTGCGTCGTAGTCCTTCTGTGGTTAAAAATTTAGATAAATTTGCTAGCAACCTTCCTGAATTTAATGAAGCAAAAAAAAATTATCATAAACCAAAGGATAGTTTAAAAAACGACATATTTGAAAAAAACGTTCAACCTAAATCTTGTGAATGTTATTTCAAATATTAAAATTAGTAAAATTAAAAAGGTTTAAGTTATGTTTAGAATAAAAACACCAATAGTACATTCTTACAAAAGTTCTTCATCAAGCAGTTTACCATCTGAAGCAAAGTTAAAAGCAACTTCTTTTTTAAAAAAAAGCACAACAAATTTTTCTTTAAATAGTCTAGATTCAAATGGAGCAATATCAAATTTAAGTTGTGACTCATTCATAAAATCAAAAGAAAGTTTTGGTGATGATATGGTCAATAACGCACAAAATGCTGCTGATAATATAATAACAATAAACACCGAAGCAGAAAATAACACAAATCTAGTTGACAATCAAAATAGTAGTCAAACATTTAATAATCATGAATTTGATGATTCTGAACCATGCACATATTTTTTTAGAGATCATCAAGTTTCATATATCGACTATGTAAATGCATCATATGCAGCAATAAGTGAAAATGATTATTTACTTGATTATCTAGATAGTAAGTACAAACACAAAGAATAAATATTGAATTTTGTAAAATTTCTATTTTAACTACTTGTATAAAAAATACCCTATGTTAAAATGTAGGTATAAATAATATGCTATAAAATAGCTGAAGGGGTTATTAAGTGACATCAGGATTAAAAGTTGATAATTATTGTCAAGCTTTAATTGATAATAAAAAACATATATCTCAAGACAACTTTTCACGATTTGAAGTTATTGAAAAGAAACTCAATGAAATATTCAGAAATGAGATAGAATCAAATGATTCTATCTTTATTTTTATATCCGATAACTTAATTCCAAAACTTTCAATGTTTTTATCAGGTGAAATAGGGCGTTCTTGTGCGATTGGGATATCAGGTCAAACAGCAAGTGGAAAATCAACAATTACAAAAGAAATTATAAATACAATTTTTGATTATTCAAATAAACGAGATATAAAAAATGTAATATGCCGAATAAATACAGACGATTATTACTATGACAGATCAGATTTGGTTAAATATTATGGAGGTTTCGATAACTTTGCAAAGAATTATGATCTTGATTGTCCTGAAGCACTTGAATTAAGTTTGATGGCTCAACATATTTATGAACTTTTAAGCGGGAAAAATGTTTACCTTCCAAAATACGATATGTCAGGTACTGCTATTCGTTACGATAATGTCCAATATGTTAAAAGCTCAAAAATAATTATAACTGAAGGGCTTTTTACTTTAAATGAAGCATTACATGATGTTTTAGATTTTAAAATTTATGTTGATGTTTCCAAAAATGTTCAAAAACAAAGATTTTTTAAACGTGCAAATGAACGTAATTTAGGTGATTCAGCGAATAGTGTTTATGAAAATGCCTTGAAAAAAGCTAAAATTTATGTTGAACCTAATAGTCAATATGCTGATATAATTCTATCAGGCGAAGCTAAGCTTGAAAAATATAATGAATTTATTTGTAAAATATTAAATCTTATTGATGATGTTAATTTATTAAAGAATGAAGTATCATTTTAAGAGGTCAAAATGAAAATATGTTTGCTATGCGGAACTTTTAACCCTATACATAATGGTCATCTAGCAATTGCAAATTTTGTGCAGAAAAAATTCAACTTTGAAAAGGTTCTTTTTATTCCCTCATACATTTCACCATTTAAACAAAATTTAGACAAAACTATAGCACTAATGAGACTTGAAATGGTAAAACTCGCAGTTAAAGATATAAATAAATTTGATTTTAGCGACATTGAATACAATTTTGACCAAGTGTCATACACATATAACACCATTTGTGCAATTTATAAAAAATATAAAGACCAAATTGAAGGTAAAATTAACTTTATTATAGGTTATGATGCCTTTTTAAATATTGACAAATGGTATAAAACAGAAGAATTAAAAAAACTCGTTGAGTTCTTGGTTTGCAAAAGAAATATTGGAAATAACGAAAATATAAAGGAAAAATTTCAAGCCTTAAAAGAAAATGGCTATGATTTTAAACTTTTGGATTTTACACCAATAAACATTTCTTCAAGTCAAATAAGGAATAATATAAAAATAAATAAAAAAATAGATAGTATGGTTCCAAAGGATGTTAGAGAATATATTTATGAAAAAAAATTATACAGATAATGATATTGAAAAATATAAAAATTGGTTAAAAGAAAATTTAAGTGAAGAAAAATATATACACTCCATAGGAACTATGGAACAAGCAGTTAAGCTTGCTAAAAAATTTAATGTTGAGTGTGAAAATAAAATAAAAGTTGCAGCACTTCTTCACGATTGTGCAAAGTGTTTTACAATTGATAAATTAAAAGAACATATCAAAAATAATCAAGATATATGTATTGATTTTGATTTAGCAAATTATAAAACTTACCACGCACCTGTTGGATGTTGTGTTGCAAAAAAAGAATTTAATATTGATGATGAGGAAATTATAAATGCCATAAAATACCACACCGTTGGTCGTGTTGGGATGAATGATTTTGAGAAAATAGTCTTTTTGTCTGATAAAATTGAACCTAAAACTCGTAATGCAGAATTTAGAAATATGATTTTAAATGAACTTGATAAAAATAATGGTTTAAATCGAGCCGTTTTATTGTGTTTTAAAACTACAATAAAAAGCCTTCTTGACAGAAATTTGCCTATATGTAAGTCATCGATCAACACATATAATTACATTTTGTCAACGGTTATTGAGAAAAAATAATTGACAGCAAAATCAAAGCTTTAATTAAAGTATTTCTTGGGGGATAAACTTTGAAGCAACCTTGATTTTATTTCTGCGTTTTTTTCTTCTCATTAAATCAACAAATGCCTCAAGCCTAGTTATATATCCAGCTTTCCCTGTTTGTTCATCCATAATAAGTGTTAAAATTGGGATGTCAATATCTTCACGCATTTTGGGGAAAATATTTTGCGACATAATTTCAGGCATACAAGTAAAAGGGCTTATATGAATAATACCGTCTTTACCTTGTTTATTAGCATAAATAACATCACTAACGGACTCTAAAGCATCTCCACCAATATCTCGACTTAAATATGGCTTAGCTAGTCGAAAAGCACGTTCAAGATGAGTTTCACCCTTTTTCATAAACTTAGGAATAATAGCATCCTTTAAAAAACCTGAAACAGTTAAAGATCTTCTGGTTTGAACTCCCATCTTACCAAGCTCTTTTTCAATATTCTGGTTTGCAAAATAATCAAGAACAAGAAAAATTTCACCTGTTATGTCAACATAAACAATATCACGTTTTTTATCAATAGGAGTTTTTCGAATATTTTCAATAACTTCTCTTTTTGCTCTATCAAGCTGTTTTAAACTATCAGCTTCATAAATCAAATGCAACCCTTGTTTAAAAGCACGTTCAGCTGTTCCAGATTTTAACTCACGGGCACGGTAAAATGAAAGAACTTGCTCAAGTTTATCCAATACAAATACCTTTTGAATCATTATATTTATTGCACTTAAAATAACAAATGGATTTCTAACCGGTGTAAGTTCCGTAATAAAATTATATAATCCTTTGATACCATCATATAATTTAAGTTCAATATAATTTGATTCATAACCCATATTTTTAAGATTATTTTTAATGCTTTTACCATATTCTCCTAAACGGCAAATCCCAGGGGAACCAATCATTGCAACATAATCAGCTCCAGCTTCAATAGCTTCAACAAAGTTACCCAAAATAAGCTTATAAGGCAAACATATTGACTCAGGAGAATTTTTTGTACCTATAGATAATGTTTTCTTACTTGTATAAGGAGGGATAAAAGGCTCAACCCCAAGACGGCGTAAACAAGTTGCCCAAGCTATATATATTGTACCCATATGCGGAAAGGCTACTTTAAGCTTTTGTTTTTTATTATTCGTTTTCTTTTCTTTATTGTTCATGTCCTTTATATTTCATTAAATTTATAATTTTAAAATATATCCACCTTTTTCTGCATTATGAAGTATATCACGACTTAATTTTGCTCTTAAATTTTTAATATATTTATAAACATAATCACGAGGTAACGATAGAATTTCGGCTAATTCTTTTGCAAAAACAGTTGTATTTTTATGTTTATAAAAATGTTCAAAAACCATTTGCTCTCTATCTGTTAAAGGTTTATTAAACGAAATATCATTTAATACAATATTTTCATTATTTTGTGGTTCGTATTTTACAATATTCAAATTTTTATTTTTTATTTCTTTCTTTTGAGATATCTTATTAACTTTATTGATAGATGATTTACTTACCATACTTTCCGGTTTAACAATATTTAAAGGTTTTTTACGAATATTTACAGCATTTAAATTAGAGGTAATTTTTTCACCATTATAACGATTTATATAAACTTCATCTTGTTTTATAGTAAAAGAATCATTATGATTTTTATCAAAAACAATATCAATAATATCACAAGTTTCTTTTTCATTTTGAATAACCTTACCTAATTTTTCGGCATATTGTTCCAAAGTACATCTTTCCAAAGAACTTCTCCAACGTTTAATGTCTTCTTTAGTTAAATAATTTGGCATTTTTCATCTCCTCGCAATTATTTTTTCAATACACTTACTATATATAAATTATTCCAAAAATCATTTTTTGAAACTTGCATATTTAATTTACCATAGTCAAATCAAAAAATCATATAATATTTAGTTATATAAACAAATATAAATTTTTTTTAAATATTTATATAACATGTATATGTTTTTACAATAATCATATATATCATATTGTTCACTTAATAAAACTTAACATTTACTTTTATTTTAACAATACTTTGGGATTCAATGAATTACAAATTGTCAAAATAGCCTAAAATTAAGGGTTAGGGGTTGCACTATTTTTTTTTTGTAATAACATAAAAATAACAAGTAGCAAATCCACAAGCGAATTGAAACGTGATAGCAGATAAGAGCAGAGGAGAAAAATAAAGATGATAGTTAAAAAGCTACTTAAGCTCATCTTGACAACAAGTATAGTTATAACAACCCCCTTGTGTGCTAGTGTATGTGATGCAAATACACAAAATAATAAAGTGACAACTGTAAAACAATATATTGTCAAGCACGCTTTAGATTTAGGGATTGACCCAGCTTTGGCTTTAAGTATTGCAAAAGCAGAATCAGGTTTCCGCCATGAAGCAAGAAGTGCCCATGGTGCAGTTGGTGTATTTCAACTTATGCCTTCAACAGCAAAAAAAATTGGATATAATCCTTACAATTTAAATGAAAATGTTAAGGCAGGACTTGTTTATTATCGCATGATGTACTCTATGTTTGGCTCAACTGAACTTGCTTTAGCAGCTTATAATGCAGGTCCTGGAAATGTTAAACGTTATAAAGGTGTTCCACCTTTTGGTGAAACTAAAAGGTTTATTTCAAAAATTATGAGCGAATATAATCGGCAAAAAATTACTCCTGACCCTATGATTTCTAAAGTTAAAAATAGTCACTCTAAAGCAAATCAAAAAAATAATAATCAAATAAAACCTGCTACCATTGCTCCAATTAGCAAAATACAGCCTAATGATTTAATCACTTTACCATCTTCAAATATTACTCCTTTAAAAAATAATAATATTGTAAATGATGAAGTAATTGAACTAATAAATAGTACACCTGATAGCAATATTAGTAACAAAGTTAATTTTTCAAATGTTAATTAAATATTATATTTAATCCTTTATTTTATCCAATATGGTAATATTAATTTATAGCAGAATTATTGCATAATATTATTTAGATATTAATATAATAAAGGATTTTTTTATGAAAAAATTATTAACGTTTTTAACAATCGTAAACATATTTACACTTTCTCCATTATATTCCTATGCAGATTGCCCTATAAATTCTAATGTAGAAGATAATTGCAATAATACTCAGATTACAACGCAAAATTGCACTTCTTGTTGTCAACAAAATAATAATTGTAATAAATTTTTTCCAAATAGATGTGCTTTTGATACAATGCGTGAAAAAATATATTCACAATTATGTTTAAGTGAAACACAAGCTTGTCAAATCCAAAAACTTGACGATGAGTATGCTTTAAGATTTAGATGTTATCAAGAAAAAATAGCTTTAAAAAAACAAAAACTATGTGAACTTGAAAAATGTTCACCTGCATCTTGTGAAATAAAAGAATTAAAAAATGATACAAAACAAATTAAAAAAGCTTTTAGATGCGAACGAAAAGAATATGAAAAAAGATTTTTATGTCTTTTATCAAAAAGCCAACAACATGATTATAAACGTATAAAAAAAGAAATACATAGATGTAATAAGGCGCTTGAAAAAGCACGTAAAAAATGCAAACAATGTAGCTAAATATAAAAAAAGAGTCAAAACATAGACTCTTTAATTCTTACTCTCACTTAATTTATTTAAAACTTGATTTAATACTCAATACCCTGACGAGCCAAAACACCAACATCAAAATAATGTTTTATTGGTTTCATCTCAGTAACTAAATGTGCTAAAGCAATAAGTTCAGGATGAGCACGACGTCCTGTTAATACTATTTCCAAATTTTCAGGTTTATTGATTAACACTTGTTTTACATCTTGTACTTTTATCATTCCCAAATCAATACATATATTTATTTCATCTAAAATAATAAGCTGATATTTGCCTGATTTTATAGCCTCTTTTGCTTTATCCCAACCTTTTTTTGCTTCTTTATAGTCTTCCATACAAACATTGTGTGAATATATTATTCTATCCATTCCATATTGAAAAACATCTAAATTATTTTTGAACTTATATGATGAAGCTATTTCACCATATGATGTTCCTTGATCACCTTTTGTAAATTGTATTATTAAAACCTTCCAATTATGCCCCAATGCTCTTAAAGCTAAGCCCAACGATGCTGTTGTCTTTCCTTTCCCATCTCCTGTATAAATTTGAATATAACCGTGGTCTAACACAATTTACTCCTCTTTGTTTCATCTAATTTATATTTTAATTTATTTTAAAAAAATAATCCTCAAATCGAAAATGGATTTTTAAAAATAAACTTTATATAAGTATAGTAAAACAAATCTATTTAAAATAGTCAATTTTTTTATTATCATGCTTTTTTTTTTACAATATTTTTTTTATAATATCATGTTTTTTATTGTCATAAGTGTATTTCAATAGATAAACAAGTATTTTTAAAAAATTTACATTAATTTTTATTAACATATCATAAAATTCTCTTGCAATAATTGACATAAAAGATTTTCAACAAATATCGAGAATTAATATCATTTTTTATAAATGATTTTTTATAAATTTGTCAAGCTAATTTTAAAGCAAGTTTTATTGCTTCAATCATACTTAATTCATTTGCAATGTTTTTACCTGCGATATCAAAAGCTGTACCGTGTGTTGGGGATGTTCTTATTTTTGATAATCCAACTGTTGTATTTACTGTTTTATCAAAATACAACAGTTTTATAGGAATAAGTCCTTGGTCATGATAACAACTTATAAATAAATCATATTTTAAAATATTTTCTTGTGTAAATAAAGTATCGGCACTGAACGCACCATTTACATCAATACCTTGTTTTTTTAATTCATTTAATGTTGGATTAATGATATTTATCTCCTCACACCCAAATAATCCATCTTCACCTGCATGCGGATTTAAAGCACAAAACGCTATTTTAGGATTGTTTATTTTAAAATTATTTTTTAAAATATCATTAATTTTAATAACATTCTTTATAATAATCTCCTTACTTATTGCTTTTGGCACCTGTTTTAAACTTAAATGGCGAGTTAAAAGTAAAACCCTAAAACCTCCATTTGTACAAAAAAGCATTTGTGCATTTTTTTCTTTTCCATCATTACTTTTCAAATATTTTTGCAAAATTTCTGTCTGTCCATTATAATGAAATCCTGCCATATTCATTGCTTTTTTTGATGTTGGAGCAGTTATAATAGCATCTATTTTATTATCATTTGCATAATCAATAGCTTTTTTTAGAGAATAAAACGATATAAAACCTGAATTAGCTTCATTTTTTCCCCATTTAACAGTCTTATCGATTTTTTTTAAATTTTCGTTATTATCTAAATCAACAAATTCATAATTAAAATTAGCCTTGATTTGTAAAAAATTAAGATGATAATCGAACACTTCTCTTGAACCAAATAAAAAAATACTATTATCCAATGCCATTTGGTTTAAAGCTTTGACAGCAACTTCAATACCAACACCATTTATATCACCTAATGTAAGCCCAATTTTTTTATTATTCATCATGACAATCAAAATACTTAATTATTTCAACAAGTGTATTAGCATTACCTAAATTACCTGACTTTGTAACAATAAGCTGTGCTTTATAATCCATACATAAAGGAATTGCATATGTAACTTCATCAATAACCTGAAGTATTTCACTATTTATAGCATTACAACATTCATAAGAAGTTTCTCCACCTATTAAAATTAAAATTGCACTATTTTGACTTAAAGTTAACTCTACAAGGTTTGCAAGATAATTCGATATTTTTGTCAAAAAAATCTCAAAGGATATTTCATTTTCAATCAAGAACTGTTGAAATTCTTCACGATTTTGGATTAAATCAGATGTATGCACAAGAACATTATTACCCTTTGTCAAATGACAAGATATTCTTCCAATAAATTCTTCGTTAATCCCATTTATAATATCGTCAATTTTAACAGAATAAGAATAAAGACAACCATCATATTCATCTTTTAACTTTGCGATTTGAGAAGCAGTAAGTTGAGTTGCACTTCCTGAAACTATAAGCTTTGGTTGTTTTTGAAATTTTATATTTATTTTACTATTTTTTGAATCACTAAGCCATATATCGCTTAATGCTGAAGCAAAACCTGCAGCTCCTACAGGAAGCAAATTGAATGTAGATTTTTTTACAGCAAGAGCAATTTGTTCCAAATCAATTGAAGATTGTGCATCTATTACTATAATTTTCACACCTTCGTTGATAAGTTTATGTATTTCAGTTAAAATCAATGCAGCACCTTTAACTACAGTCTTAAAAGCAATTGTTCCAACTTTTAAATCACTTCCAAATTCCTTTAACTGTGATTGAAGCATAGCTGGTATATATGATTCATAAATTGGTGACTTAGGATCACGAGCCATTTCAGTTCTTTCAATAGGGACACCTTTTAGTAAATGATAACCACCTATAGTACATCTATTTTCTTTAGGAAATGCTGGGACAACAATTGCTGCATCGTGATTTATTATATCAAGTATTGCTTTTATTTCAACAGCTATATTTCCACGCAATGTTGAATCTATTTTCTTATATAAATATTCAACATTAAAATTTTCATACAGTTTTTGACAGGCTGTTTTGGTTCTTTGATAAGCACTATTTGGGTCTAAATTGCGTGTTTCAGTTGAAATAGCACAAGCCTGTGCATTTTTTATGTTAATTTCATTCAAAGAATCTTCACAATTTAGCACAATTTGTGTATTACAACCGTGCGTATAAAACTGTAATGCAGTATCATTAGCACCGGTTAAATCATCAGCAATAATGCCTATTAAATTTACGCCAAACATAAAACTCAACCTTTATATTTTTATTATTCTAAATCCATTATTGCACAAATAGATTTATTTTCGACATATCAACTATCAGCTTTTGAGCCTAAAAGACGTAGATTTATGCCACGAATCAAATATCGAGTACGATTTTCACCCTGCGGTGTGGTCCAACTACTAACAACAAGTTTACCGTCAAGTGCAACCTGACGACCTTTTTTCACATATTCACCAGCCACTTCAGCTTGTTTATCCCAAAATTCAACATTAAACCAATCTGTAATTTCTGATTTAGTTTTTGTATCCCATCTGTTTACTGCAAGAGAAAATGTTGTTTTAACCTTGCCTGATTCAAAATACTTCATCTCAGGATCCTGACCACATCTTCCTACTATTACAACACTATTCACTTTTTCTCCAAACTAAACTTATATATTTACCATTTTAAATAATCTTAATTTACTTTTTAGTCTATCATTATTCAATTTTTTTTGCAACTTTTTTCAAAAGTTTTAAAATATTTATATTTATATATAATTTCCTATTATAACATTTTTTTTATTTTCAAATGGCGTAATTTACCATCTCCTATACTTTCACTTTCAAGATTATACTGATGAGCCAAATCGTGTTGAAGTCGCCTTATTTCTTTTGATTGTGGCTTTAATTCAATATCACACTTTTGATTTATAACCATTTCAATTGCATTTTTTGTTTCACTTAAAGCCAATTCTGTTTCATCAACAAACTGGTGGTTATCACATTCATCCGTCATTAATGCTTCCTTTAAAACTTTTTGGATTTGTGCTTGTGAATTTGTCTTAACATAAAATATCTGCAGTCTATATTCATTAGCCTGTGATAATATTTTTTGTCCTTCACCACGTGAAAAAGATTTTTGCAATAAAAGTATTTGAGCATCTTTAATATTTTTTGTCAATTCACAATTCAAATTTAAACGCTCGATAGCCTTTTCAACAATAGATTTTGAAACACCGTAAATATATATTTTTTTAAATTTTTTAACACTATTAACATAATCAACACGTGAAAAATCAAACTTCAAACTATCTTTATAATTATCACTTTCAGATTCTACTTTTTTAGATGTCAGTAAATCTTTTTTATTTTCTTCAAAATTTTCATCTATTTTTCTAATAATTGGACGTATCGGCCAATCACGAAGCATATAATCAACAGCTTGGGCACTATTTTTATATATTGAAAAAGTATTACGATCAACAATTTCAATAATAACATCAAAAGAAGGCTGTTTAGCTCTTTCAAGCACGACTTTTTGTGAAGAACGTTTTTTTGCTTCATCATCACCTAATGTTACTGATTCAATTGAACCTATTAAATCTGAAAGGGTCGGATTTTTAATAAGATTTTGAAGTGTATTACCGTGTGCTGTTGCAATAAGCATAACACCACGCTCTGCAATTGTTCTGCAAGCAGCAGCTTCCTCTTCTGTACCAACTTCATCAACAACAATAACTTGAGGTGTATGGTTTTGAACCGCTTCTATCATAACATCCTTTTGGAACTCTGGTTGAGATACCATCATGCGTCGAGCCTTACCAATAGCACGGTGTGGCAAATCACCATCACCACCTATTTCATTTGAAGTATCAACAATAATAACACGTTTCTTTAAGTCATTCGCAAGAAGTCTTGCTATTTCTCTTAATTTTGTTGTCTTTCCTACACCTGGCCGCCCCAAAAATAAAATACTTTTACCTTCCAAAATTATATCACGTATACAATCTATTGTACCTGTGATAAACCTACCAATTCTCATTGTCAAACCAATTACTTTGCCACTTCTATTTCTTATCGCACTTATTCTATGCAAAGTTCCTTCAATACCACTTCTATTATCATTCGTGAAAGGTGGAATTTTTGAAACAACATAATTTATATCATCAATCGTGACAGGTGTTTCATTTATATATTCAATTTCATTATTAGAACGACGAAGTTCTGGAATTTTACCCAAATCTAATACTATCTCAATTGCATCATTAAGCCCTTTATACATAATCTTATTTCTTATACCCTCAGGTAATACATCAATAAGTTTTGCCAAGTCCTTTTTCAAGTCACATTCGTCCATATTTTCCCTTTATTATAACTATTAAACTTTTATGCTCTTATTAATTTACTATATATTTATTATTATTTTACATAATCTACGAAAAAACTAAAACGAATGAATAATTTATATCTTTTATATCGGCATAAATGTTATAATATTTAATATTTTTGTAATCTTTCTATTATTTTGTTACAATACTTTATATTGTTTGATTTAATTTAATATTATAATAATTCATATAATTAAATTATAAAAAAGTCAAATAGAAAGTAGGCGATAATTATGGATAATAATGATGATAAAGTAGTCTCATTAATGGGAATGAAACATAATAAAGCTAGTCGTTTAAATAAAGAAAAAAAACACGAAAGATATAAAGATAATAATAATAACGAAAAAGGGCCTATCTATTGTAGCTTTTGTAATCGGCCAAATACAGAAGTTGTAAAAATGGTCAAAGGACCAGGCGTCAACATTTGTGCAGAATGCACTATGATTTCACTTCAATATCTTTTACTTGAAGACAAAATGCTATCACGTGAAGCTCAAAGATTACTTGATAGTTTTTGGGATAAGGTAAATTAAAAAATATGCTGGAAAATAATAATAATAATTTATCTAAACTTCAAATCCGCAGCTTTATTTTAAGTGTAATTGAAAGTTTAAAATTTCAAAATAATCTGAATTATCCCAATATTAATGATATAATTTATGAAATTAAATCATTAAACAATGATGTTGCTGTGTGTGAAATACTCATTAAAGAATTGTTTACAACTAAAAATCAGTCAAGTATTGCCATTATTTCAACATTACTTATAAATACTATTAGTAAAGATGTTTTAGAGAAAAAACTTTTTGATATTTTAAAAAATCATAAAATAAATGATGATAAAAAAAGTATGGCAATAGACTTATTAGCTAGTATTGGGAAAACTTTAAATTATGATGAATATCAAGCCTACTTTAATGACCCGTCAAAAGTTATTAATGAAGATACAATAAAACTACTAAATTCAGCTCTAGTCCACCCCGAGGCAAAAATTGACTTCCTTGATTTTTATAGCTCTCTTAAAAATGATGAAAAAATACTTCTTCTTGACTCATTAATTGAAGACCATAATAATGATTTGATTATTAACCTCATACAAAATATTGTTTTTATTGAGGAAGATGATGATATATTATTATTTATTCTTGATATATTTAACAAATTTAAATCTCCGCTTGCTATTGAACCTCTTGAGTTTTTAACAAATTATTCAGACAATCAAAAAATTCAAGCTCTATCCAAAAAAATATTAAAAGAATATAATTTTGCAAAAATAAATAAAAATAAAGTAGAACAATTAAATAAAATAATAACTGAAGATACAACTCTTGAACCAATTTGGACAACTTATCCTGACGGAGAGGGAAATATTGGTATTATAGTATCAAGGATTATTAAAACAAGTGGACAAATTCAAATGATGGCACTTGTTGCTAATGATATCTATGGAATAACCGATTGTTTTGGATTTTCACAAATTACAAAAGAAGATTTTATCAAAATTATAACTAAATTTTCATCTAAAGATGAACAAGAAAAACTTGATTGCGATTATTTATTGCCAATTATTAACTATTTCAAAAACATAAACTTTCAAACAAAAAATATTTTACCATATGAATTTTTATGTTTTAATCCTCTTTGTAAAAATAAAAATTCTAAATTTGATATAAATACAAATATTTTTTCAATCATTGAAAATGAATTTAATATAAACACTAAAAACTTAAATGATAATGATTTAGACTCAATAATAAACTTATCTTTTATAAAAAAATGGTTTTTTACTACTCGTCAAATCAAAACATTAGAAAAAGTGTTCGATAAAATATATGAAACACAAAATATCGAAATTTACAAGGATTATTACAAAGAAATTTTTGACAAAGAGTTTATAGATACCATAAAAAAACGTATAAAATTATCTTCATTTATTTATAAACACCAAAATGAAACACTTGCTTTAAAATTATATAACTTAAGTATGGATGATAATGCTAATTTATTTGACAATTTTATAAAAATTTTGTATAAAAAAAGTATTTACCAGCATTTTTTACAAATGGAAAATAACTTAACTGACAGTAAAAAAACTTTAAATATCTTCTTCCTTAAAAATAAAAAAAACAATTCTTTGCAAAAATTTGATATTGAGAAAATAAATAATATAATAAATGAAATTGAGGCAAAATGGAAACTGATTTAAGACGAATAATGGCACTTGACGTCGGTACAAAACGTATTGGAGTTGCAATAAGTGACCCGTTTAAGCTTTTTGCTTCGCAAAAATTTCTTGTCATAAATGATAACAAATCTCAAAATGCTGTTAATGAAATAATAAAAATAGCCAAGAATAATAATGTATACAAAATAGTTTTCGGAATTCCTTATCATATGAATGGAGATGAAGGCGAAATGGTTAAATTTGTAAAAGAATTTTCTAAATATTTCATCGAATACGACTATAAAATTGACTTTATGGATGAACGATTAACAAGCTCACAAGCAGAAGATCTTTTAAAACAAAAAAAAATTAAATATACAAAAAATAAAGGACTTGTCGATCAAACAAGTGCTTGTTTCATTTTAGAAAGTTATTTAAATCAATTCGAGAAGAAAGGAATTATATAAAATGGAAAATAATAAAGAAATAAAACAAGATGATATCCAAAATAAAATTATAGAAGTTTTGGATGAAAATGGTAAGCTTATTAAATTTGAACTTTTAGATATTATTGAATATAATTCAAAAGAATATGGGCTATTAAAACCTATATCACCAATTGATGATATAGAAGAAGGAGAAGTCGCATTAATGAAGCTCATTGAAGAAAATGATGAGTATACTTTTGAAGTTATTGAAGATGATGACGAATTTGAAGAAATTGTCGATTACATGGAAGCTTTAGAAGTTGAAGATGAAATTGAATAATTTAAAAGTATTCTACAATTATTATTCAAATAACGAAATACAATTTAATAACCTTTCACTTGCATTAGGTTTTTTTGATGGTGTACATTTAGGACATAAGAAAGTTATTGAAAATTGTGTTGAAAAAGCAAAAAACAATAACTTAAAAAGTGCTATAATTACATTTATCAACCACCCTAAATGCATTATTAATAATATTGTACCAAAATATATTCTTGATTTTAAGTCTCGGATTAAACATATTGAAGAACTAAATGTTGATTATTGTTTTGTTTACAATTTTGATAAAAAATTTTTAAATCTTGATTATTATCAATATATTCAAAACATTTTAATAAATAACTTTCACCCCAAATTTATAACAACTGGGTTTAATCATTATTTTGGGAAAAATAGAGAAGGAACACCTGAAAAACTTAAAAAATATTCAAAACAATTTGATTATACTTACACTAAAATTGAACAATTTATTTTAGATGATATTGTTGTAAGTTCATCATTAATTCGCGAAAAATTGACCTTGGGAGAACTTGAAAGTGCAAATAAAATGCTTTCCTACAATTTTTATATCGAAGGAAAAATTATTGAAGGTAACAAACTTGGACGTACAATAAATTTTCCTACTGCTAATTTTTTATATAATCAAAATATCGTACAAGTTCCTTATGGTGTCTATTTTGTAAAAGTTTTTATTGAAAATAAAAAATATTTTGGGGTATTAAATTTTGGCACAAAACCAACAATTAATAAATTAAATATAGAACCTTTATGCGAAGTACATATTTTAGATTTTAGTCAAAATATTTATAACAAAAGAATTAAAGTTGAGTTTATAAAAAAAATACGTGATGAAAAAAAGTTTGATAGTCTCGATGATTTAAAAAAGCAAATTACACTTGATATTAAAAACTGCAAAATTGAAATTTGACTTTACTAAATAAAAAAATATTACGATAATTGTTAATCAATAATAAGTATACCTAAACTTTTTTGTGAACAAATATTAAGCATAAAAAAATAATATTAAGTTTTATTACATTTAGTCACTGTTCCAGCTATTATTGGATTTTTGGTATTAGTTTATTTACAAAAAGTTTTTTTTATTAAAGATAAGAATATAATTTGTCGATAAATATAAGTAGTATTTAAATATGGGATAAAATAAATGGGTTGGGACACGGTAAGCTTTTCATTAAAAAACACATATCAAGATAACACATTATATAACACTTGGTTAAACCGTGTTAAAAATGGAAATACAAAAGAATTTAAAGAATATTTATTATCAAGTGATGAAAATTTGCAACTATTTGCAAAACATTTTGATAACTATCAAGAAGGTGACATGTTTGTTAAAGAATCTGTTGTGGAACTTGCTGACGGTCGTCTTTTATGTTTCGATGCAGACCAAGCTCAAGCGTACATTATTGATTTTGAAAATATTGATAAAAGTAGAGATACCATTTGCATGAATGTTATAAAACCAAACGATTCAAGTGCAAGTTATGATAAACAAATTGAAAATATTGTGAAACAAATTAAAGCTCATATAGGTGAAGATAAATTCAAAACAAAAGATGGAACAAAACTTGACAGTGAATATATTACAACAAATTTATTACAATCAACATCATTAAGTTTATATCAAGAAGCAAAAGGAATAACCACTGATAGTGAAACAGGGGAAACAACTACATCTATTGATACAAAAAATTTAAATAAAATTTATTATAAAAGTTTAAACCAAATAACAAGTGACGACGAAGAAAAAGAGTATTATCAAACATTACTTCAATCTTTGGGTGTAAGCATTGATAATGATGAAAATATTGTTGACGGTACAGAGGTTATACAAGAGGTAAACAACATAATAAATCAAATATCTAAAAATCTCAACCCAACGACTTTAACACTTGCCAATCAAAATAGATTAAATTTGTTGGAACTTGTTCGCAAATTAAGTTTATCAGAAATAACTTTAATTGAAAAACTGAATCCTGGTTTATTATCAACTATTGGAGAATTTATAGGGACATATCAGGGTGTCACATATACAGATAAATATGGTTATAGTTCATCAACAAGTGAGACAGTGACTTGGGCAGATATAATGAAAGAAAAAGCAGATATGCAAGATGATCCGCTTGCTTATTTAAGATATGAAGATAGAACAAATGCAATAAAAGAATATACGGTTAAAGATGGTAAAATTACAATTGAAGGAAAAGAATATACAGTTAATGGTGATAAAGTTACAATTGAAGGAAAAGAATATACGGTTAAAGATAATAAAGTAAACATAAATGTATTAGATTATCAAACAAAAACAAGCAATACACTTGCTCAGATTGCTTTGTCAAATGATACAACAAAGGCAGATGCAGCAAATAAACTTGCAACAAATCAAGTAGATATGGCAAAAACAGCTATTGAAGTTTCAAGTTATATAGAAAATACACAAGCTCAAGGTGTAAGCGATACGACAATAGAAGCATATTTAGATGATTTTAAAAAGTATTTTAGTGATAACTGGGGTCAAGATAACTTAACATGCACAAACCCTGATGAAGCATTAATATTTTTATCTGAATTAAGAAATCCTGAGGTAGCATTTAAGTTGCTTCAAGATTCAAATGTTCAGAAAGCTATAAAAGTTGTAAGTAAGGCAAAAGGAACTCTTGCTGGGGGCAAAGGTCAAACCCCTGAGATGTATTATATAGGTGACGATGGTAAAGTAGGAACAGATGCAAATGGTAATTTGTTGACAAAGAAAATGGATTTAACAGTAAGTAATGTAGCGATGCATTTGAATATATTGACAGAACTATATAAAAGTAGCAAGTATGATGAGAACGGTAATTATATAGCAGGTGATCAAGAACGAATAGCAGATGGGAATGCATTGAGCAGTATAGAAAAATTATTGTCAGGTTTGACTGAAGGAGAGAATGTAGAAGCGACAAGTAATATGGGTGCTGAAACTGTGACTGCTGTTTCAACTGCTGCAGGAGCTGCGGCTTTAAGTGGGACAGGTATTGCAATATCTAATCACCTAGGCGGTTATACTCTTAAAGGTGGTATAGAAAAAGTTACCCAAACTGTAACTAGAAAAACTTTGCTAAAAGGTGGCAAAACTATGAAAATAAGCAAAACTTGTACTCTTACTAGCAGTAAAATCGCTACAGGACTTGGTGTTGCAGGTGTAATTGCAGGGGGTGTTGCAGGTGGGTTTACAGGTGCAGCAATAGCTGATGGTATAATACAAGGTTCCCCTAATGATTTTACTGATGAAAATGGTAACTTTATGAAAGATAAGGCAAATACTTTTAAAGGTTTTTCCGTTACAAGTGGAGCTGGAGTTGGTGCAGGTGCAGCAGCATTATTAACATTTGGGTTATCTAATCCAGTGGGTTGGGCATGCCTTGGAATCGGTGCAGTAGCTGGGCTTGTTGCTTGGGGTATAAAATCCTGGTGGAAGTAAAATGTATAGATTGCAATTTATTGTACCAAAATTACTTTACACAGCTTGTATTGTTAGGGGCATTTTTTGCACCTAAAAATAAAAATAGGATGTAATTAATTAAAAATATTTTTTAATATCCTCCAGACGGTTCAGCTGTCTTGGATTTACTTCACGCTCAAAACACTTCGTCTGTCGCCTTTCGGGTTGTCGGCTTCGGGTTTTCGCCCCTAGGTTGGGGCACTTCGTGCCACGGTGCCCGTCCGTAAATCCGCTTTGTTGTCATAAGTTGCACAAAACCACAAACCACTTGTTTTCGCATAAGTGCTAAATTAACCCAAGTCGCCTTAACTTGCCGTGTTCAAACAGACAGTTGCCTTACAATGTTTCATTAAGCACTGCTTGTTCCAAGCTTTGTGTGGGTTGCTTTTTCGTTAATATATTGAAAAAAATATTGAAAATGATATAATAAAAATAGGGTGAGCGGTTTAGGTTCCGCTATTTAAAAACCCTAAGATGTTAATTTTATAAGCGTTAGTAATATAAACAAAATAATTCTTAACGCTTTTTCACTTGTTTTGATTAACATTTTCGATATCAATCGGATTATTCAGCTTAATGCACCTTGTACTTCGTTTCGCTTTTTCAAGGCTACACTCCGGCAGATTGCTTCATGTGAAGTGTACCCATAAAAATAGACAAAAACATTTGCATTATATCTTCTATTAAAATAGAAATGGTACAACTTATGA
>CALUYS010000023.1 GCA_944325065.1 Candidatus Gastranaerophilales bacterium
CAACCATTACTGTGAAACAAATTGATTATTTGTTTCTTTTATTCTTAAATATATATATATATTTGAATTATTCTTTCCTGTTTAATGATATATAAATCTTCCCAGTATTCTTTTTTGTCTTACATTTGGAAGTCTTAATAATAGATACTATAAATTTCTTATTGGGAAATATTCAATATTTTAAGTTATTTTTAATAAAATTTTGTGCCAAACGTAATGATAGATATGGTTTCTTTTTTTTATGCAATTCTTTTGATATGCTATTTAGAATTAATCATTGCTTTTTTGTTATTTTTATATTGGAAATAATTTGCCTTAAAGTATTATTATTTTATCTCATTTCCTAGAAAATAAATGTTCTAAAATTGTTTCATCTTTATTATCTGCTTTCTTATTACTGCTCTATTTCTTCTTAAGTGATAGTTGGTGCGATTGTTTCTTGAACTAATGTAATTTTAAAACTAAGATAATTAGGTTTATTAGTTTGCTTTCAATATTGAATTATCATCTTTAAGTTCAATTTTAAGTAATGGGTAATCATCAAGTTTATAATTTTTTATAAAATCAAATGCATCATTTTTTGCATTTTCAAGTTGTCTAATATCTTTTATAATGTCTGCAATTTTAAAATTTTGGATTCCACTTTGTTTAGTGCCTATATATTCTCCCGGTCCTCGAAGCTCTAAGTCTTTTTGAGCGATAATAAATCCATCATTTGTTTGAGTTAAAATATTTAGTCGTTCAATTGTATCTTCATTATTTGAATTTGAAATTAAAAGGCAGTATGATTGTTTATCATTTCTTCCAACACGCCCTCGAAGTTGATGGAGTTGAGCAAGTCCAAAACGTTCAGCGTTTTCAATCATAATAACAGTTGCATTAGAAACATCAACTCCAACTTCAACAACGGTTGTTGAAACTAAAATATCATATAATCCCTCTTTAAAATCTTTCATAACTTTTTCTTTTTCATCATTATTCAATTTTCCATGCAATAAACCGACTTTATAATCTTTAAATTCACCTTCTTGAAGTTCAATAGCTGCACTTTGTGCTGCTTGAGCATAAATTGTTTCAGATTCATCAATTAATGGATAAACAATATATGCTTGATGTTTTTTCTTTATTTCATCTTTTATTAATTTATATGCTTTTTTACGTTCATTTTGAGTTAATAAACTTGTTATAATAGATTTTCTTCCTTTTGGACGTTCATCAATGATTGTAATATCTAAATCCCCATTGAAGGTTAAAGCAAGGCTTCTGGGAATTGGTGTTGCTGTCATACTTAGCAAATGAATGGCATTTCCTTTGTTTGAAAGTTTACTTCTTTGATTAACTCCAAAACGATGTTGTTCATCAATTACACAAGCTCCAAGGTTATAAAACTCAACATCATTTTGTATCAAAGCATGCGTTCCTATTACAACTTGGGTTTGTCCATTTAACAATCCTTGTTTAATTTCTTTTTTTATTTTTTGACTTGTTGAGCCTAAAAGAAGATTAACACTTATTCCCATTGGCAAAAGCCATTTTATAAAGTTGTTATAATGCTGTCTTGCAAGAATTTCCGTCGGTGCCATAATTGCTGTTTGATATCCGTTTTCTATTGCTGCAAGCATCATTATGCAAGCAACAACCGTTTTCCCAGAACCTACATCACCTTCAAGTAATCTCCTCATTGGCTTTTGACTGTTTAAGTCGTTTAATATTTCATTAATTGCATTTTTTTGTGCTTTTGTTAGTTCAAAAGGTAAGCTTTTAATAAACTTATTTACTAAGCTATTTTCTTTCATGTTGAATTTTAAATTGTAATTATTTTTAATATCGTTTCGATATTTTGCAATTTTTAGTTCAAATAAAAATAATTCTTCATAAACAAGTGTATTTCTTGCTACTTCAAGTGTATATAAGTTTGTTGGATTATGAATTTCTTTTATAGCTTCATATCGTGATAAAAAATTGTATTTTTTTGTTAAGTATTCGGGAATAATAGTTTGAATTTGACTTTGATAGATATTAATTGCATTTTCTATGCCTTTTTTTAATGTTATTTCACTAAAATTCTCACAAAGAGGATAAACAGGTGAAATCTGTCCTTTTGTTTCATTGTTATAACTTACAATATATTGTTCGGTTTTTGGATTATCAAATGTATATTTGCCATTATATTTGTCAAATTTAACTTTTCCGCTAATTATAAATGTTGACCCTTTTTTAAACTCATCTCTGTATTTATTTGAAAGATATTTATTATTTTGTTTAAAGAAATAGTTTAAAATAATTGTGCCGGTTTCATCCTTTAAAATAATTTTAACAATTGCTAAATTCTTTTTTGAAGTGAACATTGAAAAAGATGTAACCGTTCCTTTTATTGTGCAATATTCACCTTCATTAAGTTCTGAAATAGTTCTAAAAAGTGTGTAGTCAATATATTTTTTAGGATAGAATGTTATTAAATCATTAATTGTATTAATCCCTAGTTTGTAATAATAATATGCAATTTTCGGTCCAACACCTTTTAAAAACTTTATATCTGTATGTTTTATATTTTTAAAATTATATTCATCATTTATTATTTTTTCATTTTTAAACTCTTTTAAATATTTTATAAAATTTTTCACAGTTTTGCGTCTATCGCCTAATGAAGCTTGTGGGTAATATTCAAAAGCTTCAATTTGTATTTTTGTTTTACCGTCTTCATTCTTTTTATAAACTTTATACAATTCATTTAAAATAAATTTGGAAAAACACATTTTTTTTCCACGTATATCAATATAGGAGTATTCGGTTTCAACATCAATTGCTTTTTTTATAATTTCATAATCAAACATATTTTATTTATAACATTTAAATGTATAATTATAATCTAAAAATTAAGTTTTGTAAAAAAATAAAAAATATTAATATTTGTTCAAATGTTAATTTTAATATCACATAGTAAGTCTTAAATTTTTCAGAAAAAATAAAATGTGTCTAAATTGAGATAGTGATTTAAAGCCAATAATTCAAAAAGTATAAATAGAAAAGAACCAATTATAAAAGAAGTAAAACATTATGATCCAGATTCTGATGCAGTAGATGATGCTTTATTGAGAGATAGGAATACTAGTGATGCTATTACAGCATCAATGTCACCTATGATAAATAAAACTTTAGAGTTTAATCAAGACTCTCAAATTAATATTCAGAATTGGAAAGTTAATTTAGATATTGAATTTAATAAACCTGAAAATGCAGAAATAAAAAGAGATTTTAATAAGATTAAAAAAAATTTAGATTATAGTAAAATGCCTGTATATAGTAAAGATAAGTTACAGGAAGTTATTAAAAATCTAAAAAATAGAAGAAAATGGGTTGATTTTCTTTCAGATTATAAAGGCAATGAAGATTTACGCAGGATGTTACTTCAAAAAATAGATGATGAAAATAATAAAAGTATTTTAACTTGTTTTGGTGTAATTAAAAAAAATGGTAGACCAGTCAATCAACTACCTACATTTAGTAAAGCTATTTTTAATCATATAGTTGAACCTGGTACAACATTTAAAGGGTATGATAGCTTTAAAAATAAATATGACTCCATTGCAAAACCTTTTGAAAAAAATCAAGAAACATTTAATCTGATAAAACAAGAATGTATACAAAACACTCCAAAACCAGGTCAATATTATGGTCAAATTAAGCTTACTGAAAACTTTAAAGCTGATGAATATAAAATCGAAAGTTTAGAAACTTGGTACCCAAAAATAGAAGAATTAGAACAATCAGATACATACCAAAACAAAATTATTTTAAATGATATTTATCAATATATAAATAAAAGTGTAGAAGAAGATAGAAAGTTAATAAATGATGCTAAAGAAAAGCATATACCAAACGCATATCCCAAAAATATTATTCCATTTTTTGATAAAGAACTTTTTGATAAAGCACTTCAAATGAATGGCGACGAACAAATAATGCATAAATACGAAAAGTGTTATAAAGACAATATTATTCAAAAATATTCATTAATTTATGATGAAAAAAACAAAGCAACAAAAAATGCTGATGGTTTCTATAATCTTGATTTGAGTAAAGAAAGAAAAGACACATCAGAAGAACGTCATGTAAATGAATTACAATTTATAAGCCCAAATTCTTGGTGTACTCACTCTTTTGAAGGTTGGAAACATGCACTTGGCAAACATTATTACATAATATTAGACAAAGATAAAAAAGTTAAATTTGGTGGTGATTATACAACTCAAGATTCATTCGGATATTTAAGAAACCGAATGGAAAGCAGCACAGAAAACAACGATCAAAAATTTAGTCTTGATATGGTAATACAAATTTTAAGTCTTTTAAAGTCACAAGGTGTGTCTATTCCTTTTGATGCAGCATTGCATTCAGATTTAAGATATATACTAGCAAAAGCGATAATTAAAGAGAAAGGAATAGAGCATTTAAAAAAAGAATATAAAAGTATTTCAACTACTTATAACCTTCCAAAATTAAACAAAGATACTCTTATCGATATATTAAGTTATAGTACAAAAAATTATATTGAAGATGATGATGTACAAATAAGTAAGGATAAATTTGAAAAACTTTTATCTGGTATGGGAATAGAAGAAAAAATTAATGACAAGGACGAAGAAAAATTAAAATATATAAATATTAAAAGATTTTTTGAAGAAAAATATAATCCTGAAAGTAATACACCAAATTTATCAATTAATGATATTAATAGTAAGCTTATAGAACTAGGATATAGCTCAATTGATTTAACTAATGAACAAGAACGTAATGAAACTATTGATACTATTGCAAAGGTTGTTATTGATAGCGATTTATTAAAACGACATAATATTGATTTAAATAAAGTTTCTGAAATACTACAAAAAGTTGGTTTATTAGAAAAAGAACAAAATGAAGAATTCTTAAAAAATGCAGATACTATTTTAAAAAACTATTCTTTCTATATAGAAAATACAATTAACAATATAGGTTCAAATCGAGAGTCTTCAGAAAAGATGAAAATGTCTGAACTAGAAACAAAACTAAAAAATCTAGGATTTATACCAGATAGTTTAGAAGACTATATAGAAAAATATGCATCAAATATGTATTTTGATTTGGTATTTAAAAAAGAAATTAAAATAGATCTAAAAGAAGATGAAATAATTCAAAAACAAAATACATTCCCAGAGCTTGGAAAAGACATTCCGAATCCAGATGACATTGAATTTCCTCAATTTCCAGGAATGGAACCAATAAATTAACAATATTTCTATAAAAATTAAAAAGACCCTTTATAATAAAGGGTCTTTTTTTAGTTCAATAACTGCCTGAGCAGCAGCAAGTCTTGCTTGTGGAAGTCTAAATGGAGAACAAGAAACATAGTTTAACCCAAGCTTATAGCAGAATTTAACGCTTGATGGGTCTCCACCATGTTCACCACAAATGCCACATTTTAAGTCAGGTTTAACTTTTATAGCTTTATCAAGAGCTATTTGCATTAAACAACCGACTCCAATTTGGTCTAGCCTTTCAAATGGGTTATAAGGCAGAATACCTTTTGTTAAATAAGCATTCATAAACTTGCCTTCTGCATCATCACGAGAAAAACCGTATGTCATTTGTGTTAAATCATTAGTTCCAAAAGAAAAGAATTGAGCTTCACTTGCTATTTCATCAGCTGTTAAAGCTGCCCTTGGGATTTCAATCATTGTTCCAATTTTATAATCAATTTGAACACCATTTTTTTTCATAACTTCATTTGCAGTTTGTTCAATGATTTTTCGAGCTTCTTTTAATTCGTTAACTGTGCCAACCAAAGGAACCATTATCTCAGGTTTTACATTGACGCCTTCTTTTTTAGCATCAACTGCAGCTTGAATAATAGCTTTAACTTGCATTTCATTAATTTCTGGGTACAAAAGTCCAAGTCTGCAACCACGAAGTCCCATCATCGGATTAGACTCTGATAGATTTTCAACAATCCCAAGCATTTTTTCATCATCTTTATAATCTTCATTTTTAGCCTTTTTGGTTGCAACTTTTTCAATCAATTCATCCTTTGAAGGTAAAAACTCATGTAATGGTGGATCCAAAAGCCTTATTGTCATTGGATATTCACCTAATGTTTTAAACATATTATAAAAGTCATTCTGTTGCATCGGAAGTAAATGATTTAATGCATCTTCTCTTTCTTCTTTATTTTTTGCAATAATCATTTTTTGCACCCATGGAAGCCTATTTGGATCCATAAACATGTGTTCAGTTCTACATAAACCAACACCTTTAGCACCATATTTTAAAGCATTTTCAATATCTTCTGGAGTGTCTGCATTTGCTCTGACTTCCATTTTACGTATTTCATCAACCCAACTGAAAAATGTATTAAAATCATCATCCATTTTCGACTCAACCATTTTAACTTCGCCTTCCATAATTTCACCTGTTGAACCATCCATTGAAATAATGTCATTTTTCTTATATACTGTTCCGTTTTTCGTTGTTAAAGTTTGATTTTTTAAATCAATACATAAATCTTCACACCCAGCAACACATGGTTTTCCCATACCTTTTGCAACAACAGCTGCATGGGATGTCATACCTCCTCTTAAAGTTAAAACTCCCTGCGAACATATCATCCCATGAATATCATCAGGACAAGTTTCAATACGAACTAGTATTATTTTTTCACCATTTTTACCACGTCTAGCTGCTTCTTCAGTATCAAAAACTATTTTACCACTTGCAGCTCCAGGTGAAGCTGCCAAGCCTTTTGCAATAATTTTCGATTCTTTTTTAGCTTTTTCATCAAATGTCGGCAAAAGAATTTGAAATAATTCATTAGCATTAACTAAAGTTATAGCTTTTTCTTTATTAATCAATCCTTCTTTTACCATATCACAAGCTATTTTAATCGAAGCTTTTGCTGTTCTTTTACCATTTCTTGTTTGTAAAATATATAATTTACCTTTTTCAATTGTAAATTCCATATCTTGTACATCTTTATAATAATTTTCGAGTTTTTTGGCAATTTCAACATATTCTTTATAAATTTTAGGCATTTCAATTTTTAGTTTTGAAATAGGTTTTGGAGTCCTTATCCCAGCTACAACATCTTCACCTTGAGCATTTGTTAGATATTCACCATAAAATTCATTTTCTCCATTTGAAGGATTACGAGTAAACGAAACACCTGTTGCACTGTCATCTCCCATATTTCCAAATACCATAGTCTGTATATTAACACCTGTACCTAGTCGATGATCAATATAATAATGAGTTCTATATGCAATCGCTCTTGGTATATTCCAAGATTTAAATACTGCTTCAATTGCCATTTCAAGTTGTTTATAAGGATCTTGTGGAAACTCAAAACCTATTTCGTTTTGTATTAAATTTTTATATATAGATATTAATTTTTTTAATCCTTCTGCACTAATTTCTGAATCGAGGCAAACCTTTTCTTCATCTTTAATTTTTATTATCTCATTTTCAAATTTTTGCCTATCAATTTCTAAAACCACAGAGCCAAACATAGTTAAAAAACGACGATAACTATCATATGCAAATCTTTCATTTTGAGTTAAATTTATTAAACCCAATAATGTTTCATCATTTAAACCTAAATTAAGAATAGTTTCCATCATCCCAGGCATTGAAATTTTAGCACCAGAGCGAACTGATAATAACAAGGGATTATCCTTATCGCCAAATTTTTTATTTGTTTGCTTCTCAACATCTTTTAAGGCATTTTTAACTTCTTCCATCAAACCATCTGGTATTTTATTTCCATTATCAATATATTCCATACAGGTTTTGGTTGTTATTGTAAACCCAGGTGGTACAGGCAAACCAATATTTGTCATTTCTGCAAGGTTTGCACCTTTGCCACCTAATAAATCACGCATTTTTGCATTACCCTCTTTAAAAAGCCATACTCTTTTCTCTTCCATAAAAGATGCCTCCTATATAAATATAAATCTGTTAACTTTTTTAATACATATATTTTATTTTATTTTAACATATTTTTATATTAATTCATAGAGTAATAATACATAGTTATTTTATTCATAATAATTTAAAATCCAATCTAAATATAATAACCGTGCATCATTTTCATCAAAATAAACTTCTTTATCTTTATACTCTTCGCCTTCTTTTTTAGTAGCACCATTCAGTTTCATAAAAGCTTGTAATTCTTGAAAAACACTCTCTGCTGTTTCTTCCTCCACGCTAAGCATTTTATTCTCATAAAATTTTTCGTAAAGATCTTTTACATTACAGTATTTAATTTGATTATCTGTAGTAGACCATAAGTTAATATTCTTTTCAATTTCGTCTGAATTTTTTAATTTATATAAGAGACATTCATTAGCTTTTATTAAATCATCTAAACTTCTTTCACATAAATGATTTTCCTCCAGTATTGTTTTTGTTGTTTTAACATCGTCTTCATTTTTTGAACACATCATCAATATTAAAGGAATGTCAACATCTAAATTACTTTGTTTCAAGTGTTGTATAAATTTTAAATCAAGTGGTAAATTTTTAAATTTTAACATATTTATAATTTCTAAAACTGTTGAAAATTCAAAACCTTGATCATTATTTTCAGTACTATGTTCCATGTACTTTGTATCTTTTCTATAATTTCCACCATAAATAGTTTTTTGGGTCCTTTTATTGACAAAAAATAAATAATTATCATCTTGATTATAGTGACTTTCTGCAAAATTATAAGCTTTGGTACACCATCCGTTAGAACTTAATAACATTATTGCGTTTAAAATTTCATCTTTATTTTGTTCATCTTTCATAAAATCTAAACAGTAAAATTCTTTATCTTCGTCAAAAGATTTTCCTTGTTCATTTTTTAAACTATATTTTTGAGCCAAATATATTATGTATTCTTTTTTATATTCATTTAAAATTTTTTCAACTTGACTTGAAGGAGCATTATATTTTTCTTTTACTTTGTTAAAAACATCTTCATTAAATACAGGCATTACAAATTTTAAATCTTTTAAAGACTTCTTGAAATTATCTATAATTAATTTTAATATTCTTATATCTTTAATATTTTCAGATTTTTTTAATTTTTCTAATTCCGGTTGCCAAGAATTGAAACTTGTCACAATACCTTTATAATCTTTAAAATCTTCAGAATCCGTAACCGTTGATATAGTATAAATATCTTCCATAACTTGATTATAAGCTTCATTATATTCAAAAATTTTGTTGTAATTATTCATAAAAGAACTTAAATCATTCTTAGTTAAAGTTCTAACAGTAATATCAAAAACATCTTCATTAAATACAGGAAGATTATTTTTTCTATTTACACCAAAACAAGTTAAAATACTTTTATTATTTTCATCATCCATTTTTTGAAGTAACATCCTGCTTAAATCTTTATTGTCTTCATAACCTGAAAGAAAATCAACCCATTTTCTTCTATTTTTTAGATTTTTAATAACTTCCTGTAACTTATCTTTACTATATACAGGCATTTTACTATAATCTAAATTTTTTTTAATCTTATTAAAATCTCTTTTTATTTCTGCATTTTCAGGTTTATTAAATTCAATATCTAAATTAACTTTCCAATTCTGAATATTAATTTGAGAGTCTTGATTAAACTCTAAAGTTTTATTTATCATAGGTGACATTGATGCTGTAATAGCATCACTAGCATTCCTATCTCGCAATAAAGCACCATCTGTTGCATCAATATGTGGACCATAATGTTTTGCTTCTTTAATAATGGGCTTTAATACTTTAATTTTATTTATAGTTGATGAATTTACATTACCAGTTAAATTTACACTCATTTTAATGATCTCCTATCCCTAATAAACTATTTTTATATATAAAAAAACAAACAAACAAAAAATTGCTACATATTTAATAAAACTTTACAAAATTTTACAAAATAATAGCAAAAAATCTTATGCTTGGATGTTAAATTAGTATGATAAAGTTTTAAAAGGATTTATTAAATGAGTTTAAATGTAGATTATAATATATATAATTATAAACCTGTTGTTAATACGCAAGTTTCACATCAAGGAAATAGTAAATCAGAAAAAAATCAGAACAATAAAGATATTGAATCTCAAAATCTAATAAAAAAGAATAAAAGTTCAAAAGTTTCAATATTTTATATAAATGATGTTCACGGACAAATCCCTCGTATGGAACAGTTAACAAGTGCAGCAATGGCACATGATTTATATGTAAAATCAAATAATATTGATGGTTTAAAACTTGCATCGGGGGATATTATGCTTGGAAAGAATGAAGCTGTTAATAAAACAGCTTTATCTTTCTTACAACTTATTGGTACAAATGGCTATGGGCTTGGAAATCATGAATTTGATGCAGGTGCTACTCAATTGCATAATCGTATAAAGAATAGTGATTTAAAAATATTAGGAATGAACTTAAATCATCCAAAAAATAGTTCAAAATTAAAAGATAAGCTTGTTCGTTCAAGTATTGAAGAAATAAATGGGAATAAATATGGAATAATAGGTGTTCAACCATCAAGTTTATCCCAACGTGTGCAAAGCAACAAACAATTGGAAGGTATTACTGTTGATAACATTCCTAAAACTATTCAAGAAATTCAAGATGAAGTAAATATCCTTAAAGAAAAAGGGATAAATAAAATTATTTTGCTTTCTCATAGTGGTTATGAAGTTGATAAAGCAATTGCAAAGTATGTTGATGGGTTGGATGTTATATTAGGCGGTCATTCTCACGATTTAATTGAAGGGATAAAAGAGGGAGAAAATTTATTTTACTCAAAATCAAATGAACCTATAATTATAACTCAAGCAGGTCGTGATGGTAAAAATTTTGGTGTTTTAGATTTGGAATTTGATGAAAACGGAAAAATTATCAAAGCTAAAAACGATGTTAAAAATACAAATGATTATCCTAGAAATATAATTACAACATGTATTGCCAACAAATATTTTAATGATGTCCCTGAAATTATAGGTAACTTAACTTATGCTGAAAAATGTCCTCAAAATCAACTTATAGCTGAAAATCCATATGCAAGTTTTATTGCAGATGGAATGAGAATACAATTGAACGCTGATATTGCACTAATAAACAGTGGCAATTTACGTGGAACAATTCCGATAGGTCAAATTTCAAATAGAGATGTTTCAAGTATTGTTCCTTTTAAAAACAAAATGACTTTAGCTTATGTTACTCAAGAAGATTTAGTTGAGGCTTTAAAATTTTTTGGTAAATCACTTAAGCATATTGATTCAAAACCAGGTCTTCTTCAGGTGTCTGGTATTCGCTATAAATTAAGTGAAGATGGTGATTTAAAAAAACTTGAATTCATTGATAAAAACGGGAAAAAAGAAAAAATAGATATTGAAAACCCTAATAAAAATAAAAAATATTTGGTTGCTATGGATGATTATGTTTCATCAGCAAATGAGTGTCCTAAATGTATCAAAAAATTAAACACAAAAGAAACAATCAAAGTTTTTGATTATGATAAAGACAAACTGGCTATTGATTATATAAAAAGCTTTAAAAATAAACCATTTGAAATAAAATGCGATGGTCGAATTAAAATTGACGATTAATTAATGTCGATTGGTATTTGTATTTTCAAAAATATTACGTGCTTGTGAAAGACTTAAAATTTTAAAAGAACAAATGCCTTCATCTTTTTTCATAACTCCTAAACTAGTTAGCTTACTTACCATATAATCATTTAAATCTTTAGGATTTATATATAAAGGACATATATCATTACATATTTCGTTTTTAAATGGACATATTTTCATTATAATTTAACTCATTTATTATATATTTTTTTTTTACTACTAGGACGTATTAAAGAAAGAAGCAAATCTTGTGGACAAACCTCTTCTGTTTTATCAAAAATACTTGTGATAAAACAAAATTCAATTTTTTCATCTTCAATAATATTTAAATCATCAAATGGTATGCTTATATATAAATTATTATCAAAATTATATTCTACATTATTTGATAAATTATATGACCAAAGATTATTATTAATAGCTTGTGATAATTGTATTAAAATATTATTACTATCTTTAAAAGTAATTTTAAGTTCGTTTGTATATTTTTCTTTTAATGTAGGATAAATATCGTCATTACTAATTAATGTACGAACTGGTGATTGGTATAAAATATTGTTGGTTAATAATGCTGACTCTTTTTTGTAGTATATAAATATTTTAAATTGATTATTCAAATTGTAATCATTTCCACATTCAAAGAGTAAAAAATTATTTAAATCAAATTTGAAATACATTTTATCACTATCACATCCGAAGAAGATTTTATTTAACATTCTTTTATCTTCCATAATAGGTCGAGAAGGGATTTCAATGAAACCTGCATTTTGCCAAACATTGTCATTACTTGTATCATAAATATTGGGAGTAATTAAACTTTTTTGATTTCGAGATGGTTTACCAATACTTGATATAAGAGAATTATCGAGATATTCAGGATAATCCATATACAAAGCACGATAAACATTCATTAAATGTTGACGAAATAAATAATCAAAAATATTATCTTGTCCACTATCATTTGGTTCACCGTACCACCAAAACCAGTCGCTTCCTTGTGCTATTTGAAGTTCTTCACGAGCTTGTTTTAGTTGTTCTTTAGAAAATACACCTTGACGTTCAAATTTATATAAATCATTATATGTATTATTTAGATATTCCCAAGCTAGATTTTTAGTTGGTTCAGCAACCCAAAGTTGAAAATTACGATTTATCCAACTGCCAGGAGCTATTTTATTTAATTGGTTTTTTTTATTTTTTTCAATATAATCACTTAATAAAACACATTCAAGAGAATCATCGTCATTTATTTTAGAATATAAACCATTTAAAAAATCATTTCCGTCATTTTCAAAACTTTCCCAGCTATTTTCTCCATCCATTGCAATAAGCAAAAGATGATTATTTGAAGGTGAATTTTCCAATTTACTTTGCATCGTTTTGATTCTATCGTATATATCGTTTAAAGATTCATTTGTTTCGTGAAGAGGGTATTCAAAACTTATTAAATTTGGAATAATACTATTTCTAAATACTAAATTTATGTTGCCTTTTAAATTTTTATAATTATATACTTGAGTTACATCATATGGATCAATAATTGAACCACGATGATCACGAATAAATTCTTTTTTTAAAGAAGCAGAAAGAATACCTTCATCGGATAAAGTCCATTTAACACCAGCTTTGATTAGGCAATCTAAAGTATCTTTTGAAATACAATGTTCAGATGGCCATATACCTTTTGGTCTTATACCAAATAACTCTTCCATTCTATTTAATGCATTGATTGTTTGACTATATGCATCATCTTTCATATTAAATTCGCCTTTTGGCATAGGATATCGAGAAGCGGATGCTTTTGCATCTTTCATATTTATTAAAAGTGGTAAAATAGGATGATAATATGGGCTTGTTTGAAGTTCAATTTTCCCTTTTTGTTGATATTCTCTATATTTTGGGATTATACTTCGAATTATATCCCGATGAATTTCAATGATTTTTTGTCTATCTTCTAAAGAATAATTTTTTTCTTTTTCAATAAGTATTTTTAATTCAGGATATAAATCTTTCCAACAAGGATCCATCCAAGAGATATTAAAAAGAGCCATAATATCTGAATATTCTTGTTCTGAAAAAGAATCAACATTAGTATCTTCAATAGTTAGTCGTTTTTTATATAATGTTTCATAGTAAGAATGATGTTTTATCATGTGACGATAATTAGCATCAAAAAAATTATTAAGAATGTAAACTTTATCATCAAATGTTAAATCTTTTATATCAGTTATTGTTAATTTTGAATGGATGTCATGTGTATTACTATCTGAATAATCAATTAAGGCATCAAGTAAGACCGGAACAAAATTAAAATTAAGTTTTATTTTATCGAATTTGTCAGCAATTAAAAGCATATCTAAATAGTCTTTAACGGCATGTAATCTAACCCAAGGCATATAATAAATGCCATTCTCATTGATATCCTTATATAAAGGTTGATGCATGTGCCATAAAAAGGCTATTGATAACTTTTTTTTCATAATAATTATTATACTTTAAAATAAATCTATGATAAAATTGTATCATAAATTTAATAATAGTTAAATTCTACAAGGAGCCAAAGCATGGAAGAGAATAAATCCATTTGTTATAAAGATACATTAAATTTACCTCAAACAAAATTACCAATGAGAGCTAATGCAACAATAAAAGAAGTTGAGACTCAAAAATTTTGGGATGAAATAAATATTTATCAAAAAATGATAGAAAATAAAGATAAAACAAACAAATTTATTCTTCATGATGGACCACCATATTTAAGTTCTGATAAAATTCATATAGGTACTGCTTTAAATAAAATTTTAAAAGATATTGTGTTAAAATATAAAACACAAAGAGGTTTTTATTCACCATATGTCCCAGGTTATGATGGTCATGGTTTACCAATTGAAAATGCAGTTGTGAAAACTGTCAAAGGTGGCAGACACGCTATTTCAAAATACGAATTACGACAAAAATGTCGTGAATTTGCTTTAAAAAACTTAAAGGGTCAAGAAGAAAACTTTAAGCGATTAGGTGTTTTGGGGAACTGGGAAAAACCTTATTTGACTTTTGATAAACATTTTGAAGCACACCAAGTAAGATTATTTGGGGAAATGTATAAAAAAGGATATGTAGAAAAAGGATTAAAGCCTGTTTATTGGTGTGCAAGTTGTGAAACAGCACTAGCTGAAGCAGAAGTCGAATATGCTGACCATACATCAACTTCAATATATGTTAAGTTTGAAGTGTGTGAAAATTCAAAAAAAGAAATTTTAAATAAAATTAATGCTAATATTGAAAAGCCATTGTATGCGGTTATCTGGACTACAACACCTTGGACAATCCCTTCTAATATGGCAATATGTTTGAATGAAGCGTTTGATTATAATATTTTTGAATATAATAACGAACTATTTATTATAGCAAAAGATTTAACCGATAATTTTATATCAGAAGTTGGCTTTGACGCTAAAAATATTGATGTTATAGGTGTTTTAAAAGGAAAAGAGTTTGAAAATTATGAAGCAAGACATCCTCTTTATGATAGAATCTCAAGATTTATTTTAGGTAATCATGTTACGCTTGAAGCAGGTTGTGGATTAGTTCATACAGCACCAGGGCATGGTCTTGAAGACTGGGAAGTCGGTTGCCGTTATAATATTGATGTCTTTTCACCGCTTGATAGTAAAGGATGCTGGACTGAGCAGTGTCCTGATTTAAAAGACATTCCTTATTATGAGGGAAATAAAATTGTTATTGAAAAATTAAAAGAAAAAAATGCTCTGATTTCTCAAAAAGACATTGTTCACTCATATCCTCATTGTTGGAGATGTAAAAAACCTGTAATTTATCGTGCTACGCCCCAATGGTTTGTTCGTGTAGACAAGTTTCGTGAAAATGCACTAAATGCAATAAAAAAAGTAAATTGGATACCAAAATCAGGTGAAAATAGAATTTCTAAAATGGTCGAAAATAGAAGTGATTGGTGTATATCACGTCAAAGAACTTGGGGTGTTTCTATTCCTGTTTTTTATTGTGAAGATTGTAATGAAATTATATGTGATGATGAAACAATAAATAATGTTTCAAAAATATTTGAAAAAGAATCATCTGACGCTTGGGAAAAATATGAAGCGAAAGATTTACTTCCAAAAGATTATATATGTAAAAAATGTGGGAGTTCAAAAATAAAAAAAGAAACAGACATTATGGATGTTTGGTTTGATTCAGGTGTTACTTGGAGTGCTGTTGTTAACGAAAGGAAAGAAGAACTTGGACAAACACCTGTAGAGTTATACCTTGAAGGTTCTGATCAACATCGTGGGTGGTTCCAGTCATCTTTACTTACATCTGTTGCTATAAATAATGTTTCTCCGTATAAAAATGTCTTAACCCATGGTTTTGTGCTTGATGGTGAAGGACGAAAAATGTCTAAATCCTTAGGTAATTTCATTACCCCTCAAGATATTATTAAAAACTATAGTGGAGATGTCCTAAGATTGTGGGCTGCATCAATTGACTATCGCAACGATGTTAAAATAGGTGAATCAATTATGAAGCACTTGGTAGAAATCTTTAAAAAAATTCGTAATACTGTTAGATTTCTCCTTGGTAATACTTTTGATTTTGATCCAAATGTCGATTATGTTGAATATCAGAATCTTGAAAAAATTGATCAATTTGCTCTTCATAAATTAAACGAATTGATAAAGAATGTAACTACAAGTTTTGAAGATTACGAATTTTATAAATATTTTCAATACCTACAAAATTTTGCAGCAGGGGATTTAAGTTCTTTTTATTTAGATATTGTTAAAGATAGATTGTATACATCAGGTAAAAAATCATTATCACGTCGTGCTTCTCAAACTGTATTATATGAAATAATGCAAGCACTAATAAAAATACTTGTTCCTGTTATGCCACATCAAGCTGAGGAAATGTTTCAAGCAATGCCTGATTTTCAAAAAGGAAAACTTGAAAGTGTTTTATTAACATCATGGCCCAAAGTTAATCCCCTTTGGACAAATAAAAGTTTAAATGAAGATTTTACATATATTTTAAGTTTACGAGAAAATGTTACAAAAGCTATTGAACCGTTACGTGCTAATAAAACAGTAGGAAGTTCACTTGAAGTATCTATTTGTATAAATTCAAAAAATAATATTATTGAAAAGTATAAAAATGATCTGGCTAATATTTTTATTGTTTCTCAAGTTGCTATTGTTAATGAAGATAAAGATAAAGCCTTAAATATATTTAAAGGTAATGATTATACAATTTTTATTGAAAAAGCTCAGGGTGAAAAATGTGAACGTTGCTGGAAATATCGTGATTTGGGTGTTAATCCAAAATATTCAACAATTTGCGAGGATTGTGCAAAAGCTATTGAAGAAAATTAATTTCTAATATAATAATTGTAAACTTTTATTAAGTTAATATATATCCTATGCATTTTATATTTATCAAATGTTTTTATATATATATAATGTACATGAAGGTTTATAATGAAAACTAATGGAATTTCATCACAATTTAAGCAATCATTGGAACAGGCTAATGTTGCATTTGGTAAAGCACAGGCTGTTCGTGAAGCTGTTGATTATGGTGGTATTGGTAATGGTGTTTGTGAAGGAATAAGCCAATTTTGTAGTGGAAAATCTAATTTTCTAGCCCAAAGTCTTGTTAGAATCAAGGATTCATCTATTGGAAGATATATTATTAAAAATATGTTTAATATTCAATTTGGTGAAGGTGGAGATACCATAGAACTTAATAGTGAAAAACTTTCTAAAGTTACAGGTCAAGATGGGAAATTGGGCGGTTTATTAATTAAACTTATTGATGGAAAAAGCGGTTGGTTATCTAAATTAACAAGTAATATATGTAATAAATCTTCTAAATTTGTATCAGATTTTTTATATAAAATAACAGGTCATATAGCAAATGAAGATATTCGAGATGGGATAAGAAAAATATTATCTCAAACTGATAATTTAGGTTCAAAAGCTCGTCAAAGAAAAATTAATAAAGAAGCCCAACAAAAAGAATGTATTAGAATAGAACAAAAGATAAAAGAAAATGATGATATATCACTTGACAATGTTAAAGAAATGATTGATGATTGTGAAGTTAAATTAAATAGTGATTTTAAAGATAAGATATATTTGTCTTGGGCAGAACATCATCAAAAATGTGGAGACGGTGATAAACGTAAGCTTTTTGATTCTTTGTCTATAACAGAACAACGTAATTTAGGATTTAATGATGATTTAACTGGTGAAAATAAAGGTAATTCAAGAATGAACGCTATACAAAAATTATTCTTAAATAAAACAACAACATAATTGTACTATAATTTAATATATTTTTTTTATTTTATTAAATTTATATAAAACAATTATCGTTTCAATAATTCCAATACAAACAAATGAAATTGCAAGACCTATCCAGAAACCTTTGAGTAACATATTGTATTTATAGCAAAGAATTAGTCCAAGTGGTATCCCGAAAAGCCAATATCCTGAGATAACACAAGCAGATACTGTTTTTGTCATTTTTAATCCCTTTAAAATACCACTTAATGAAACTTGATATCCATCTGCTATTTCAAATATTGAAGCAATTATTAAAATAGGAATGCCAAGTTTTAATATGTCACTATTTGAGCTAAATATTGATATGATTTCTTTTGGAAACATAAAAAAAGTTAACCCAAAACATAACATAACAAATATAGAAAGATAAGTACCTGTTTTTGAATATTTTAATAAACTAGAATAATCTTTTGAACCATTATAATAACCTATTTTTATAGCAAGTGCATTTGACAAGGCTAGAGGAATCATATATGCAATTGAAATTATTTGAATTATTATAGTGTGAGTTGCTGCATAAATACTATTTATTTTCCCCATCAAAATTGTAATTATATTAAATCCTAAAAATTCAAGCATAAGAGCAATTCCAATGGGATAGCCAATTTTTATAAGTTGTTTAACGAAATCAATTTTAAATAAACATTTTTGTTTAACTATTTTAAATAAATAAAATAGAAGAAAAACGCCCATAAATGTTCTTGAAATAAATGTTGCATAGGCTAAACCTATAGCACCAAAACCTGTAAAATTTTTATACCCAAAAACTAAAATTATATTTAATACTAAATTTAAAAATACTGCAAAAATTAAAATAATATTTGGTATAAATACAATTTCATGTGCTTGCAAAAATTCTTTTAAACTCTGATAAAGATACATCCCAAAAAAAGAAAATGATGATATAAAAATATAATCTTTAATTATGGGTATAAGTTTTTTTTCAAATCCCATAAAATCAATCAAAGGGACAGTTAATAGGCAAATACTGCCAAGTATGATACTCAAAATTATTGAAAAATTTATTACAGTGGGTAAAAATAATTTTGTTGGTTTTTTATTTCCACGATAATTAGATAAAACAATTGAAATGCTTGATATTAAACCGATACCAATAATATAAATACAAAATACAATAGCGTTAGCAATGCTTATTGCACTTAATGTATTAATACTATGTTTTGAAGCAATAAGTATATCAGTTATACCTATTAACATTAGACCTAAATTCCCCATAACTAGGGGTATTGATAGATTTATTAATTCTTTTAAGCAAGTTTTATATGTTAAATTAGTCACATTTACAAACATCTTCTTTATAAATATCTATAGTATTTTCAATTAATGCTAACATTTTTTTTCGATATTTTTCAGGACGTATAATTTCACAATGAGTAGTATATTTTAAAAGTCTTTTTAAAAAAGTTTCTTTATCTTCTTCACAATTTTGGATTATAATGCTTCCGTCACTTTCTTTACTTAGTAATTTTTCTTCAGTTTTAAGTTTATATATTTTTGCAAACTCAGGGTCAAGTCGATAGATTATCTCATTAGAATACCACATAAGTCTAGTTTTTTGTGGGCGTTGTATAACTTTTCGAATATTCCTAAGCAAAAATAATTTTAATTCATTAGTATCGGAATCATAAGCTTGTAAAAATCCTTGCCGATGGATTATTTTAACACATTTTGGCTCAAGATAATATGTATCTGTGTTTTTTGTATTAATATCTACATAATCAATTTTTAATTTTTGTTGATCATAACATATTTTTTCAAATTTATTTATAAGTGGGATATCGTTTAGGTTTTTAACATTTTTTTCAACAGATAAAAAAGAAAAATTAGTATTATATCTATTTAAAGTTTTATCATCAAAACATTTTTCAAGTGTAGTTATAAGTTTTTTAAATTCTGTACAAAAACTTTGGTGTTTTTCATTAATAATATAATTTTCAATTTTTTCTAACGTTTTTAGTTCTTTTTCAGTTAAATTTAAATCAATAGGATATTTTTTTAAAACAAATTTTCTTTTTTCTTTAGCAACTTTAAGTCCCATGACTCTTAATGTTGTAATATATTTTACAATTGTTTCTTGAGTATAAATATTATGATTATACTCTTTTTCGCTTAAAATGTTAATTAATTCTTCTATTGAATATGGTTTTTGAATCAATAATTTAATTACTTCAAAAACTCTCAAACACGTGTTACTAATTTTCGGATTGTTTATCATAATATATTGCTTTCATTAAATTAAGTTTTGTCATAAGCTTTGTCTTCAACCATTGAGGTTCGATAATTTTGCAATCATCTCCATAACTTAATATTTTTTGAATAAAATTAAATTCACTCATAACAATTGATTTAATTTTTATATATTCATTATTTGATTCGATTAGTTCATCATTATTTGTTTTTAAAAAAGTACATCTAGTTTGACCTTTTAGGGTGTAGATTACATCAAATTGAGGATAATTAAATTTTTCACAATCTTTGTAAATACTAATAATCTTTAGTATTCGATCAATTCTTAAATAACTTATAGATTCATATTTAAAGTTATAGCACCATAAATATAATTTTTCGTTTTCACTTGAAATATAATCACATATTATATCGAAAGTTAAATTTCCTTCACGTGGAGCAAAATAAAGAACTTTGATTTTAGACTTATTTTTACAATAAATTTTTAATTCTTCTAATATTTTATCATCTATATTGTTAAAAGGATTAAAGCTGCGTATTTTTTCAATAACTTCTTCATTATTTGTTAAAAGTGCAATTTTTTCCCATAATTTACCGATTTCAATCACAAATTGCCAGTTATTTAAACTTGTAAAATCTTTTTCAATTTCTTCTAAGATATTTAATTGATTTTCATTTAAATTTAGTCCAAATGGATGTGAATGTAATATATACTTATTACCATTAGTTGGTGTTGGTTTTTCAATTTCACATCCGAGTTCTCTTAGAGTATTTATTGTAATACGAATGGTGTCTTTTGAAAACTTTTTATCAATAATGCTATTTTTTTGATATAGTGTAATAATTTCATCAATAGATAAAGGGCAATATAACAAATATTTGAATAATATATAAGCTTTGTATGCAGTTAAACATATTACACTTTTATTTGCTTCTATATTCCTTTTAACATTGTAAACCATAACAAGTTTATAATACATTAAATATACCTGTTATGCAAATAAAAACATTGTAATTATAAGTTATATTAAGTTTTATCAATAATTAGCTTATATGTTTATTGCACTTTAATTCTTGGGGATGTAAAATATTATAATGAGACTTTTAAAATATATTAACCAAATTAAAGAAGATATTAATACAATCTATGAAAATGATCCTGCAGCTCGTAATATATTTGAGGTTTTGTTTTGTTATCCTGGTTTGCACGCTTTAATTTTGCATCGTGTTGCACATAAGTTGCTCCATTGGAAAATACCTTTTATTCCTCGAGTCATTTCAAATATTTCACGTTTTCTAACTGGTATTGAAATACACCCTGGAGCCACAATTGGAAAAAGGTTTTTTATCGACCACGGTATGGGAGTTGTTATTGGTGAAACCACGATAATTGGAGATGATGTGCTTCTTTATCAGGGTGTAACTTTAGGCGGTACTGGTAAAGAGCATGGGAAAAGACATCCTACAATAAATAATAATGTTACAATAGGTGCTGGTGCAAAAGTTCTTGGGAATATAACGATTGGTGAAAATTCACAAATTGGGGCACAGTCTGTTGTTGTTAATAATGTGCCTCCATATTCAACTGTTGTAGGCATTCCAGGTAGAATAGTTAAAAGAGCTTATAAATGTTCAAAAGAGGGTAAATTGTGTCACAATAGAATCCCTGACCCTATAAAATGCGAATTAAACCGGCTTAAGTATGAAGTTGAGGAGTTAAAAAACTCAATTAATCATAAAATTAGATAATATAAAAAGTGCATTATTTTTGAAATTGTGCGTTAAGTTATGTATACTTATTTTATGGATGATTATATAAGAGAAAAATTAAATTCAATACGAAATGAAATGAATCATATATGGAGTGCGATGTTTCTTCTTGGCGGGAGTTCTTTGGCTGTACTTTTTAATAATCCATTATTTATCAATTACATTTTAAGTTAGTTTATTGGGTTTAGTTTTTAGTCTGTTGTTTTTAAATGCTTATTTTATTCGTAGAGTAGAAATAATGAAATACTTGAAAGATATAAGGGGAGAATAATATGGATTTTAATATAATAGGACAAGTTACAGGGTTAATTGTTTTTTTTATTTTATGTGGAACTTGTATTTATATGTTTTTTAAACAAAACAAAGAATTTGGGATGAAGTAAATATTTTAATTTAAAATACCTTGTTTATATTGAAATTAATATCAAAT
>CALUYS010000024.1 GCA_944325065.1 Candidatus Gastranaerophilales bacterium
ATATTCGCTTTTTTGTTTTTTCATAAACCCACCCAATGATATCAAAGAAGTCCAATCCTGACACTTCAACAATTATTGCAGTTTTCTTTAATATTCGCTTTTTTGTTTTTTCATAAACCCACCCAATGATATCAAAGAAGTCCAATCCTGACACTTCAACAATTATTATAGTTTTCTTTAATATTTGCTTCTTTGTTTTTTTAATCTTTTTTATCGTATTTTGGATTAAAACTAATGGATAATTTTGTACCAAGAAAAATTAACATTAATGAAAATATTATCATTAATATATTTTGAATAGTTTCATAATTCATTTGATTAGCCTTTCTTTTATTTGTCTATGTATATCTATAAGATTTAATAAAAATATACCCGAAAAATAAATTCCTAAAGTAAATAATATTACCAACTTTACCGTTGATATATTTACTAAAAATAACCCTACAATCCCTGATACAATTACAATCATAACTGTTATAAGATTGCTTCTTAACGTTATTAAACTTTTTATATATAACTCTTTTTCTTTTTCCATAAACCCACTCAATGATATCAAAGAAGTCCAATCCTGACACTTCAACAATTATTGTAGTTTTCTTTAATATTCGTTTTTTTGTTTTTTCATAAACCTATTTTACTCTATATTTTATATTTGTACAATAATTTTTGGGATTTATATATATGTTTACACCGGATATGCTCTAAATGTAGACATAATGTCATTCAGAACTTGTTTCGGAATCTTATGATTGTAAGACCATGAAACAAGTTCAGGGCGACAGCTTGGACATGTTTTAGTGTAAAGTTGTATATAAGTCCCTAATTTTTAATCATCACAAAACTCGCTTAATATACAATTTGAAAGAAGAAATCCCTTTCTTGTTAAATAATAATAATTCCCATTTTTATTTTTTTTTATATAACTTTTATATTCTTCTAATTGTTTTTTGTATTTTTTTTCAAAATCAATGTTAAATTGAGAGTTGATTTTTTTAACATTCACTCCGCAAGCCATTCTAAACCCTAAAATTATTGCTTCATACAATTTGTCATTATATGTTAAGACTTCTTCCGTTTCTTTTTCGAACGGATTTTCAATATATTTTTTTAAATTTGTGTTATTTTGATATCGAATATTTCCATTGTATCCGCAAGAAGCAGTGCCAAAACCATAATAACTTCCACAATGCCAATAATTTATATTATGTTTTGAAAAATAACCATCTTTTGCAAAGTTTGATATTTCATATTGTTTAAACCCGTTTTTATTCAAAAAAGAACAAGCATAATTATAATAAACAGATTGCTCATCCTCACTTATTAAATTTTGTGGTTTGTGTTTATAAAAATAACATCCTTTATCAATTTTGAGTCCATATAGTGAAATATGACTTATATCAAGATTAATAGCCAATTTCAAATCATTTTTAAAATTTTCTAAAGTTTGGTTTGGAAGCCCATAAATAAAATCCAAACTTATATTCTTATAACCAGCTTCATTTAACTTCTTTATTGCATTAATTGCTTCAAAACCAGTATGCTTTCGACCTATAATTTTCAAAATGTCATTATTAAAACTTTGAACACCTATGCTTATTCTATTAATTTTTGTACTTTTTAGCTCACTTAAATATTTTTCATTTATATCATTTGGGTTTATCTCAATTGTTATTTCACAATCGTTTTCATCAAATTTAAACATGTCAATAATTTCATTTATTTTCGTTATACTTATGCTAGATGGCGTACCACCTCCTATATAAAGCGTTTTTTGACTCTCGGATTTGTAATAATGTTGTATTTCTTTTGTTAATGATTTAAAATAATCATCAACATATTTATAATTACAATAAGAAATAAAAGAACAATACTTACACTTTGAATGACAAAAAGGAATGTGGATATAAGTGTTATTAATCATAAATAATTTATTCCTTGGCAAGAATTTCTTTTTTCAAGTGTTTTGTCAATTTTATTTAATGTTTCGAATTTATTCATTATCCATTTTGGTTCAATAAGTAATTTGTTTAAACCATTGCCTGCGATACGATGAATTGTGGTGCTTGGTGGTAAAATTTCTAAAAAATCACATAATATTTCAACATATTCATCTTCATTCAATAGTTTAAAGTTGTTTTTACTATATATTTTTTCAAGTGGTGTATTTTTTAACACGCACAACATATGAAATTTGACACCATCGGGTTTAAGTTTTGAAAGTGTTTTTGCTGTTTGCATTATATCATCATAAGTTTCATTCATTAACCCAAGAATGACATGCACGCAAACATTTATATTCCTTTCTTTTGCTTTTAAATATGCATTTTCAAAACATTTAAAATCGTGTCCACGGTTTATCATTTTTAATGTTTCATCATTAGCACTTTGAAGCCCAAACTCAAGCCAAACTTCTTTAGTTTTGTTATATGAAGCAATTAAATTAAGCTTTTCTTCATCAACACAATCGGGTCTTGTGCCTATTGATATCCCAACCACGTCATTTGGAGTTAATGCTTTATCGTATAGTAATTTTAACTCTTGAACTGGTTTATAGGTATTTGAATAGGCTTGAAAATAGCTTAAAAATTTATTTGCTTTAAACCGTTTTTTAAGGGTATTCATCCCAATTTCAAGTTGGTTTTCTATCGAAAGTTTATTTGAATGTGCTTGAGAAAAACTACCTGAGTCATCACAAAAAATACAACCAACATTTGACAAAGTGCCATCTCGATTTGGACAGCTAAACCCAGCATCAAGCGTCACTTTATATACTTTTTCATTAAATTTTTTCTTCAAATATGAGCTAAAAAGATTATAACGTTTGTTGTTTTCATCAAAATACATTTGATTTAGTTATTGTCATTATCTTCTTCTATTTCAATTGGTGGATAAATGTAATGTTCGCCACATTTTGGACAAACAACTTCTTGTTGTTGACCTGGTTCAAGTTTTACAACTTCAAATAACTCACGACAGCTTGAATTTACACAACGGATTGCATATGTAGGACGGATTACTCTTGCCATTTTTGACTACTCCTCATTTTTTATTTTTCTATCAAATTTATATTAACACATTTTATAACTTTTGACTATTAGTTATAAAATACTTAATAACAAAATTAATTTGAATACCATCTTTTGTTAAATTTGTGGGATAGAGTCAACATTTGCAACCCTCTTGGGTTTCGATAACCTCACCTCACACTTCGATAATACCCCTTAACTTCTGTGCCATCACTTCGGGTGTAGGATTTAACATATATCATATAAACTTAACAAATAATATGCAACCCATACGCAGGAGCGAGTAATTATCACACGTGAGACAACATCAAAGCCAAGTTTGTTTGAGCATTGGGCTTTGCTCAATGCGAGTTACGCAGGCTTTAGGTCGAACGTTGTGAGAATACGAGCGACAAGTGGGTTGCGGTTTTGGTTACTTTTTCCACAAAAAGTAACCCCGTCCGGAGGACATTATAAAAAAGATATTAATAAAATATTTTAAAGCTGTTTTTAACTGCTCCATTATCATTGGCTCATGTTCTAGATACTCATCCGTTGTCATTTTACCTATTATTTCACGCGTGTAAATATTATTGATTGGGGCTGCTTGACCCGTGGGAAGGTTATTTTGTTTTTTGTTTTTTATCTCCCAAGCTTTATTTTCGATAAAACCATTATATTGTCTTGAATCTTTTGGCTTAGTAATTAATTCACCTTTCTTCATTTTTGACATTACTTTTGATGCAATAATATCATCCTGTTTTTGTTGTGGCAGATTATAAAAATTTTTTCCATATTCTTTTTTTATTTCTTGTGCTATTTCCCGACCTTTATCATTGTTCCAAGAATCCATATTCCATTCATTATATGGATTATTAGGTGTTGAATTTTCATGATATATTCCACCAATTATACTTCCTAAATTGCCATATTTAAAATACATTTGTGCACTTCCAAAAGCATGTTTAAATGCATCTGCTTCTACATTCCAAAATTCGTGTCCTTTTCTTGGATTTGTCTCAAAACCATACTTTTTTTGATAATACCAAGTTTTTCGTACCATTTCATCATTAAATTCTTTTTGTTTTTGTTTATTTAAAGCCATTATTAAAAATTCATTTATTTCTTCTCTTAATTTTTGAGCTGTTAAGTTTTGTTCTAACTCTTTTAAATATGTTTTTTTATTATACATTTTTGTTCCTTTCATTTTTTTAACTTTTATAATATTATGTTTTTATGAAAATTCCGGATTTTAAAAAATATTTCTTTTCCTATATTTATATAATATTGGGGTTAACTTTTATCATATTTTTTCTATTATCTTCAAAATTTGAACCACCATATTTACCAAATGATGAACCAACAAATTTTGATGGATATAGATTTTATCCATATACAATAATTATGATAGTCTCATTTATTTTACATGATTTTATTGCTATTGCTTTGTTGTTGGAAATATTAATACGCAAGTTTGTTGTTGAGAAACTTTTTCCATACTTTAAAATACCTCTAAAGTTTAATTTGTCTTTTAAATCTAATCGTTTGTTATCTATTTTGTTTTATATTTTATTTTGTATTGCAAGTGTACCTCTTTTATTAACGATTAAAACTTTATTAAAGATGCTAATAAATAATATCAAATACTATTGCTTTCTCATTCTTTAAATATTCATCACTTGACATATTTTTTATATCTTCACGGGTAAAGATATTTGAATTGCCACTTATTTGATTTATAAATCCTGAAATATTATTTTGTTGGTTTATTTGTTTTTCACTTGGTATCCCACCTTGTGTTTTTAACTGCTCCATTATCATTGGTTCATGTTGTAGATATTCATCAGCTGTCATTTTACCTATCATTTCTCGGGTGTATAATGGTTTATTTATCTCATCTAATGTTTTGGAAACTGCACCTTTTAATACTAAATTTTTGTTTGGGAAATAATCAAGTTTTTTATATTCTTTTGCTTTTTTTATATCCCCCATATTAGATATAAAATGCTTATCAATAATATTATAATTATCTCTTTTATCTTTAATAAAACTATTGCTTTCATTATTATCAAAAATAATATAAGTCTTGCCTATCTGATTATCTATATTATGTGTAAATACAGCATCCTTACTATTACCATAATTTATAATATTTTCATTATTTTTATATTTATAATTATAAATATTTCTCAAACCATAAGCACCAAAAGTAACTGCTTCGCTATTTGTTTCAAATCCAAGCCCTTGTGCTAAACTTCCCCCAAGAGAGTGTCCTGTTAACAAAATTTTTTTGTTTGGATAATTACTTTTTAGCTTATCATAAACTATTTTTGCACTTTCCATTTGACTCGGCAATAAACCAAATAACATTTTGAGATCATCTTTTAAATCATTAACTCCATCATTAATATCAGTTCCTTTAAATACAATAACCAGTTGATTATCTTTTTCATAAATTTCCGAGTAAAATCCATTGTTTGTATTTTCGTAACCAGTCACATATTTATAATTTTCAGGAATCTTACTTCCTTTTGATTTATAGATATATTCTGATAATTGTTTTAAATCGTTATGAAGTTTATAATTTTGCATAATATACTTATCCTCTCTTTTTATTTATAATAGTTATATGTGGTTTAAAAAATTAAATGAATATTTTAGTTATAATATTATTGCACTAACCGGTTGGATTGGAATATTTTTTATTATCTTTCTGATTAAGGTGTATAGTTATGAAAGACATATTAATGCTCAATCTACAATTCTGGGTTTTTATTTATTTTTCGTAATAATTTTCATATTATGTATTTTTTGTATATCATTTATTGTCTTTGTAATTGAAAAAACATTTAATTTAAAAATTAAAAATCGTTTTCTCTTAAATAATAAAATTCTTAATTTTTTAAGAATTATTGGTATATTATTGTCAATATTTTACTTTTTATGTATTTTTATGATTTTTCTATAAAAAACGCTTTTTAATTAAAAAACATGAAGTTCGCCTGCTTGTGAATCTTACCTTTCTTCACCTCACACTTCGATAATACCCCTTAACTTCGGTACCATCACTTCGGGTATAGGGTTTAACATATATCATACCACCGTTTTGCACGGCTTCATTTGCTTGTGCTTGGCTTGGAATGCCAATGGTTTTCATTGTCTTGGATTATTCGGCTTGATGCAATCCTTGCATTCCGTTGCGGTCTTTCAGACCTTCACTTCAGCGGATTGCTTACTGTTACGGGCTCGCTCGCTTACGCTCGACTCCGCCCTACCGAAAATCGGCTTTCCATTTTTTTAACTTTTATAATATTATGTTTTTATGAAAATTCCGGATTTTAAAAAATATTTCTTTTCCTATATTTATATAATATTGGGGTTAACTTTTATCATATTTTTTCTATTATCTTCAAAATTTGAACCACCATATTTACCAAATGATGAACCAACAAATTTTGATGGATATAGATTTTATCCATATACAATAATTATGATAGTCTCATTTATTTTACATGATTTTATTGCTATTGCTTTGTTGTTGGAAATATTAATACGCAAGTTTGTTGTTGAGAAACTTTTTCCATACTTTAAAATACCTCTAAAGTTTAATTTGTCTTTTAAATCTAATCGTTTGTTATCTATTTTGTTTTATATTTTATTTTGTATTGCAAGTGTACCTCTTTTATTAACTATTTTAGCAACTATTGCAACAACTCTAGATGTTTTAAAATACAATCTTCAAAATATTAACTTTTCCATTATAAACTATTTCAAACACTATTTAAATCCGTAAAAACATTTAAGTAAGAATACGGGGGGGGAGAAAAAAACGTTTTAAACATCCTCAACCACAAATAAATTTATTTCGTTTAATTTTTGTTTTACATATTCGTAACTTTTATTATGCAACTTTAAGTTTTGATACTCCTGAACAATGCTTATTATATCAGCAGCTGACATTTTAATAAGTCGTCTTTTTTGTGTTATACCAAATTCATCAATATTTTCAATTATTTGTGCCATTATTTAAACTCCTAAACCATTATATTTTTATATAACGACACTAAATTTTTAAAGCTTTACTAAAATAATTTTTTTGGTATAGATGACTTTCTTATAATTTGAAAAATTATTTAAAAATTTTATTTGGATTCATAATATTTTTAGGGTCAATAATATTCTTAATGGATTTCATAAGTTGAATATTTACACTTCCAATAGATTTTTCAATATATTTAGCTTTTTCAAACCCAATGCCATGTTCACCTGTTATTGAGCCTTTTAGTTTAATTATTTCATCAATTATTTCACTTCGACAAGCATTAAACCTATTCATTTCATTTTCATCATTTAGGTCTAAGGCATAATTAGGGTGAATATTTCCATCACCAATATGTCCCATAATACAGACAATAATACCGTGTTTTTTGCAAATATTTTGTATAGTTTTAACTGCAAGCGGAATAAATTCTCGAGATACAACAAAATCATCTGCAATAACATTAGGTGCAAGTTTTGTGCAGCAAGCAAAAGAACTTCTTCTTGCAATCCAAATCTTTTCCTTTTCTTCATCATTTTGAGAAATGATGACATCTTTTGCGTTGTTATTGTAACAAAGTGTTTTAACGGTTTCACATTGTTGAGCTATTGTTGAGGCAAATCCGTCAACTTCAAGAAGCAGACAAGCTTCATATTGTGTTTTCAAACCAGATGGTTTAAATTTTTCAATTGTTTTTAAAGTGTTATTATCCATAAGCTCAAGAACAGAAGGCATAATATGGTGTGAAATTATAGAACATACTGCGTTTGCTGCTTCATCTATTGTTTCAAAATAAATAAGTATAACATTATTAGCTTCACTTTGGGGAATAACTTTTAATGTGGCTTTTGTAATAACTCCTAAAGTTCCCTCACTTCCAACAAAAAGTTGTGTAAGGTTATAACCTTCTACATTTTTATGACAATTTTTTCCAGTTTCAATTATTTCTCCATTTGGAAGAACAACTTCAAGGTTTAGAACGTAATCTTTGACTGTTCCATATTTAAATCCTCTTGGTCCACCTGCACTTTGTGCAATTGCACCGCCAATGAGAGAGACTTTTTGATTTGATGGATCAGGTGGAAAAAATAAATCTTGCTTTCCAAGTTCTTTCTGTAAATTTTCAACGACTACTCCAGGTTCAACTTCCACTGTCAAATTTATTGGATTAATTTTTATTATTTTATCCATTTTGATGAAACTTATAATAATAGAGCTATCATTCAAGCAGACACAAGAGCCGACATGATTTGTGCCAATCCCTCGAGCAACCAAAGATAAATGTTTTTCATTCGCAAGCAAAACAAGTTTTTGAACTTGATATACATCAATGGGAAAAACAACTGCAAAAGGTTTTTTTATATTCTTACTTCTTATATTTGAGCAATCGTGAGAATATACATATAGCTGGTGTTGATCTATTAATACATTGTCTTTCCCAAAAATACTAATTAATTCATTATGAATACTATTTTTAAATTTGACTTTCATAATTTTATTATATGCTAAACTTTGTATTTTCTTCAAATGTTTATTAGATTATTAGTTGGATGGGACTATCTGTTAATTTTTGTAAACATTTTAACCAACTAGCAAATTATTTTTTTAGGGGGTTTTATATGAGTGTATAGAAAAGTATAATTGTTTAATTAGGAGTGAGAAAAAATGAAAGTAAACAATGTTAATTATGGGGTACAAATGGGTACAAATGGGTACAATGCAAAGTTAAATAGAGGGAAAAGAGCAAAAACTCAAAGTTTGTCATCAAGCTCCCCAAGTTTTGGCATGAAGATGAACAATCAGCATACCACTCAAAGGGATAAAGTTCGTTTTGGAATGTTTTCTTGGGCAGAAACAATGATCGGTGCTACTGTCTGTAAAGGTATATGTAAAGGGGCACGTGAAATACTAAATTCACAATTGTCACCAGCAGAAATTGAAATGCGAAATAATCATAGTGACGAAATAGGTTATAATTTTGATATTATAGATAGTCTTGAGTCTTTAGAACATCAATGCGAGCAAGTTTTAGATACTGGTACACAATTTATAAGAGATATAAATGAAATTCCTGCACAATGTTTTCAAAAAGCTGGTAAAGCTGTTAAGGATATGAAGGGTAAAGGTTTTAAAGGTGTTGTAAAATGTGTAAGTAAAGTTGTGGGTGCACCTGTTTCAGCTATAACAACAACAGTTCATGAAGTCAAAAAAGATTTAAATTTTGAACCAAGTTCTCCAAGAGAAAAGGAAGCAAGAATTATTGTTGACACCTATACTGCAGGTACCGCCGCAACAGGTGCTGCATTAGGTGCCATTCCTTTTGTTGGTTCTAGTGTTGATTCTTTTAAAGTGTCACCAGACCAACGTAAACTAATGGTGCAGGAAATTGCAGATATTTATGAACTTTCACGTGAAGAAAAATATGATTTATTTGAAAGTTTAAACTTAGATGATTACAATCGTTTTGAAGGACCAATTACAGACATTGTTTCTATTTCAGGGGAAAAGGCTGCAGAATATATAGCGGAAAATGCAACATCAGAAGTAATCCAAGAAGGAGCATCGCAAATTGCTTCAGTCATTCCAGGTGCCAAATCTTGTATAAGAGCAGGAGTAAATTCTATATCTGCAAAAACACTTGGTGAGAAAGCAATAAAAGAATGTAAACGTATTGCCAAACGACACTAAAAGGAGAAAATATGCAAGCTATAAATCCAAATATGAATATTGGTTTTAAACAAGCAAATACCAGGAAAAAAGCTGAAAACAAAACTTTAATTATAAAAAATAGTCCAATCGAAAGATTTGGATTGGCTACATCTTGTATTTTAGGATTTTCAAGTATGTTATTTTTGGACGTAAGTCTTAGTGATTTAAAAAAAGATATATTGAAAAATAAAATGCTCTATTTTTTATTAGGAATAGGTATGTTATTGACAAGATATAGTGGATTTAAAACAAAGTCAATTTCAGATTTCTATGGTAAAACTGATGAAAAAAAAGTTAAAAATTACTTATTAACAAATCAAGCAATATCAACAGGTCTGTTGGGCGTTCTTTTTAGTTGTGGGGTTTCTCAAGCAGTAAATAAAAAGCCTGACCGCAAAAGCGGCATAATAGCCGCTTGTCTTTCCGGCATTGCACTTGTTGCTTCCACAATTTCAAATATTGCTACTTGGAAAAATTATAAGAAAGATAGTATTAGTTGTTAAAGTTTCTAATAATAAAGTCTTTTTTTCAAAGTATAACCATTTAGTTTTATATTTTGTTCAATAGGATCTAATGAGATAAGTCTTGTTAGCTTATTTTCAGAATCAATACTCCATATACCTAAAAAGAAAGGTGCTGATTGATCATTTGAATATAAATATGCAAAAACAATAATACGACTGTCATCATTATTATCCCAACCAATAGGATATATATCATAACGATAATCATCCAGATTTAAATTTTTATATTTTAACCAAAAATATTTTATTGCTTCACGACAAGCTGTTAATTTTGTTACTTTATTTTTGTTAAAATCATATACGTAAAGATTTGTTTGCCAAAGACCTTGTTTTTCATGTAATATTTTTTCTTTAAATAAAACTTTTGAATTATTATAATTAAAATCAATAGGAGTCAAAGTAAATAAAAGTTGGGTTATTACATTTTGCATATTACTTTTATATAAACTTATAGCGTCTTTTTCAATAGCTTTTAAAATACTTTCTTTTGGGGATAAATTAGTATCGAGGTCAATATAGAATAATTCAGAAGAACTTTGATCTAAAGTGTCATAATAATAAACTTTTGAATAAACAAGACGACTATAATCACTTGAAATTAGTGGTTTTGATCTTACATATTTATCAATTTTAAGTTGAACTAAATCTACTTCCACTTTGCCAAAAGCTTCATTATATTTTTCAAATTCGTACTGAGGAATTGGCAAATTAATAATTTTTTCTTCAATTTTTGTTTTTTGTCGATTTTCATCTTTTAAAACTTTTTTTTGATGAGAAGGAACATCTTTTGACAAAACAAGATATTCTTCAGTTGTAATGGGTTGTTTGTTTTCAAGCTGTGCAAGTTTGAATGCTTCACTTCTTGTTATAATTTTTCCTTTTTCTTTATATTCTTTTCTAATGATTGCACCACGAGCTTTAAATTTATCACGGTCGGTGAGTTTCTTTTTCTTCCAAAAAAAAGGAATACACCTTTTATATTCTTTTTCTTCTATTTTTTTTTGTTGTTTGATTTGATTGTCTTTACTATTTTTTATATTTTCTTTTTCGTTTGCAAAATTTTTTAATTCATTTATTTTTTCAATAAACAAATTATTTGTATTAACAACAAATGCTTGAGCATTTAAATGTGATATAATTAAAAGAAGTATTAGAATTATAAATTTTTTAATAAACAAAGTTTTAAACCAAACCTTCTTTCATAGCACAAACTGCAGCTTTTGTCCTATCTTTGACATACAATTTTTGCAAAATACTATGTACGTGAGCTTTAGCAGTTGCTCTTGTTATAAATAGTTTTTTAGCTATTTCCATATTATTTAATCCATCAACAATCAAAGCGAGGACTTCTAATTCTCTTTCTGTTAATCCAAAAGCATTAGTTTTTGAATTATTCCCATTAATATTGGTTAATTTAATATTTTGATTACTTTCATTATTAAATTGATATTGCTGTTGTTTTTGGACATTTGATAATACAAGTCTGGCAATTCCTGGGTCAAGCCAAGCTGCTCCTTCATTTACGGCTTTTATGGCTTGAATAATCATGTCTTGATTGGCACCTTTCATAATATAACCGTCTGCTCCTGCTTCAAGAGCTTTAAATACGTCATTTTCACTATCGCGTGATGTAAAAATAAGGATTTTTGAAGTAATATTACTTTCTTTAATTTTTCGTGTTGCTTCAATACCATCCATTTTGGGTAACCCAATATCCATAAGGATTACATCAGGTGTGTTTTTTAATGCAGATTTTACTCCATCAATTCCATTATCAGCTTCATCAATAAGTTGAATATCATTTGCTTTTTCTAATATTAATTCTAAACCCATTCTCACCATTTGATGGTCTTCAATCAGCAATACTTTTATCATATTTTTATTTTCTCACTTTTTTTCTCTTCCAATTTAAAATCACTATTTATAACATTTAAACAATTAACTAATAAAATAAAAAATTTACTTCCATTCCCTTTTATACTTTCCACCCATATTTTACCATTATGAGCTTCAATAATTTTTTTTGATAAATATAATCCTAAACCTGTTGAATTTATATTTTTAATATTTGTTTTTCCACTATCATTAAATGAGATAAAACGATTAAATAATTGCGGTAATTCTTCTTTTGATATACCCTCACCTTTATCCTCAATTGTTATTTTTAAATCATTTTCATTCATAATACTAGTTGTAATTTTAATTTCACCATTAATTTTTGAAAATTTAACAGCATTGCCACACAAATTCACAAGAACTCTACGAAGTTCATTTTTATCTGCATATACATTTTTGCCTTTGGTTTGACTTAAAAATAATTTAATATTAATTTTTTTTGTAATATATAAGGATTCAAGTTGAGAATTAATATGTTCAATAAATTCATTAATGTCAAAATTTTCTTTATATAGACTTAATTTTCCTTCTTCATATCGATAGACTTCAAGAAGTGCATTAACAAGTCCTAACATATCACAATTTGTTGTTTTCATTGTTGCTAAGAACTTCATTTGTTTTTCATTTATTTCTCCAAGTGTTCCATCTATTAAATATGATAACGTTTGAATTGATGCAAGCAAAGGTGTTCTTAAATCATGTGTTAATGTTGCTATAAAATCATCACGTAGTTTTTCCATTTTTTTCTGCATACTAATATCACGTATTACAAGTATATATTCATAATCATTATCAATATATATAGGAGCAATGCTTATTTCAAGTGGTGTTATATTGCCATTTATTTTGTTTTTTATTTCATAATCACGAACAATAACATTTTTTTCTTTATCAATAGTTTCACTAATTTTTTTCTTAGTGTTTAATTTTGTTGAACAAATAAAGTCGTTTATATTTTTATTTAAAATAATATTTTTTGATAACCCACTTAAAGTTTCAAATTCTTGATTTATCCGACTTATTTTGCCTAATTTATTTATTAGTACAATTGAATCAGCACAATTATCAAATATTGCATTTAATTTGGTATTGACTTGATTTAAAGTTTTTGTTTTTTCATCAACAATTATTTCAAGGTTTTGGCTATATTTTTCAAGTGCTTTGTTGGCTTTATCAAGTTCAATAACTTTATTTTTTAAATTTGAAATAAGTTCACTTCGTTCAATAGCATTTTTAATATTTAATATTAAATTGTCATTATCCCAAGGTTTTTCAATATATTTATATATTTCAAGTTCATTTATAGCTTTAATTGCATTTTCTTTATCAGCATAACCAGTTAAAAGTATTAAACTTATGTCATCATATAATGCTTTAACCTTTGTAAGAAATTCAATACCATTTAATTTTGGCATTATAAAATCTGAAATAACAACTTTGGGTTTATTTTGTTTATTTTTTAAAAATTTATATGCTTTTATTGAAGAATCGAAAAATAAAGTATTTTTGATACCTTCAATTTCAAAAAGTGTTTTTAAAGAATCAAGAACAATTTTGTCATCGTCAACGATTACAATATCAATATTCTGTTCTTTATTATTAACATTTTGACCTAATTTTATAATACCCATACTTTTAGTTTAGTCTATATTTTGTTTTTCGACAAATTGTTAATAATTTGTAACTAAAATAAAAAAATCCTAAAGTTTTTATTAAGTATGTCGTTATATATCAAAAAAGGAGACAATTAGTTTATGATTCTTGAATATCGTGTTAAAGAGAATAAAGTTCAAGCTGCATGGTTAAAGACACTTTATGATATGATTGAAGAATTAAATTGCAAGTGTCAAACATATCTTGAAGAAGACTATAATTATGCTTATAAAACTTTTGAACGGACACGTATTGTTGAAGTTTATGGTTCAGATACTATGTTAAACTGGTTAAAACTTCGTATGGAACGTTATAGTCACTTTGTTATGTCGTTTAACGAAAAGCCTGAAATTAATACAAATTTAAAACCATAAATTTATTAGTTTGTTTTATTTCGTGGTTTTAAAAGACTTTTATTTTGTTTTTTCTTTATATTTTGATTATTATCAAGTTTATTTTCATTTTGATTTATAATAACTAAAACTTCATCTTTTCCAGCCATTTTTAGATTATTACGAGCTATTGCTTCCATTGACTTAAGGGAATTAAAATCTTTAAATTCACATTTTAATTTCTTATTTTCTGTTATAACTTTTGCTTTATATGTTTTCATAGTTTTAATTTTTGCTTGATTTGAGATAAATTTGGAAATATTTAAAAATGCACTTATACTCATTTGAATAATACAAACAATTAAAACAAAAGTCAAAAATGAATAATAAAAACGTTTTTGTTTTTTGTTTTTTATATAGTTTCCAATTTGTTTTTGTTGTTGTTGTGTTCTATTTTTCATATGTTAAATAATATCATATATTAAAAATAAAATAAACTAAGCTTTTAAAGCGAGTTTATTAAGTTGATTTAAAGCGAAATTAAAATCTATTTTATCATTAGTATTCTGAGTTAAAAAAGCATTTATATCACCTATTAAAGCAATAGCTTTATCAACATTATGATCAGAGCCTTTTACATAAGCACCAATATTAATTAAATCTTCATTTTTATGATATAAAGCAAGAAGCGTTCGTATTTTAGAAGCAGCTATTTTATGATTATTATCAACGACATCATTCATAACACGAGAAACACTTTGCAGAATATCAACGGCAGGGTAGTGATTTTTATGGGCTAAATCACGAGAGAGGACGATATGACCGTCTAGAATGCTTCTTACAGTATCTGATATAGGTTCGTTAAAATCGTCGCCTTCGACTAAAACAGTGTATAGACCTGTAATTGTTCCTTTGTCATTACTTCCTGCACGTTCTAAAAGTTTTGGCATTAATGCAAACACAGAGGGAGTATATCCTCTTGTAGCTGGAGGTTCACCGACTGCCAGTCCAACTTCACGCTGTGCCATTGCAATACGTGTTACTGAATCAAGCATAAAGAGGACATCATAACCTTCATCACGAAAATATTCCGCAATTGTTGTTGCGACAAATCCTGCTTTTATCTTAACCAAAGACGGTTGGTCAGATGTTGCGACCACAACAACAGAACGTTTTAAGCCTTCTTCTCCCAATGTCGATTCAATAAACTCACGCACCTCACGACCACGCTCGCCAATTAGTGCAATAACATTTATATCGGCTTTTGTGTTTTTAGCCATCATCCCAAGTGTTGTACTTTTACCAACGCCTGATCCAGCAAAAACCCCCAAACGTTGCCCTTTGCCAACAGTTGTAAACATATCAATAGACCGAATGCCAAGACTCAATGGCTCTCGAATAAGTTTACGTTTTAAAGGGTTTATAACATTTGCCTGTGTTGAATATAACCTACCTGTGTTTATTTCTCCCAAATTATCAATTGGGTTGCCCAAACCGTCAAGAACTCGCCCTATAAGTTCTTTCCCAACTTTTATTTTCATTGGTGCTTTTGTGTTTGTGACACAATCACCAGGTTTCAAACCATCCATTTGAGAAAGTGGCATAAGAAGTATTTTATTATCACGAAATCCTACTACTTCTGCATTCACAACACCTTGTGATGTTTTTATATGACACAAATCTCCAATACTTGATTTTGGACCGTCTGCTTCTATTATCAAACCTATAATTTCACAAACTTTTCCTATTTCGCAAAAAAGGCTTTCATTTTTAACTATTTCTTTATATTTATCAAGTTTTAAACCCATAAGTTTACTCGTTTTCAAAATCATTTATTATGTCTTTGTCTTCAGTGCTTTTAAGCTCATTAAACAATTTTTCTGTTATTTCATTAATATAAGAACCCAAAGTTGCATCAACACGATTTGACAATGATTCAATAATTACACCATCGGTTGACATATTATTATCTTCAATTATGCTTATATTTTTTAACTTAGGAATTTCATTTTGTATCCGTTCACTTATAGAAACAAGTTTTTTATACATCTTTGGGTTAGTAATAATTTTTATTGTTTCATTTTCACAATTAAGTTTTGAGCTAGCTTCATTTATTATATTTAAAAGAATATTTTTATCCTTATCCAAATTTTTCTTTATTATTTTTTGAGATATAAGAATAACAAGTTCCAAAACATCACTATAAGCTGAGCGAATGATTTTTTTCTTTATTTCAAAAGTACTTTTTGTGAAATTATCAACATTAATAATTTTTTCTTCAAGCTCTTTAGTAATTTCTTTATAAGCTTGAATTTTGCCCTCTTCAAGACCTTTTTGTGAACCATCTTCAAAAGCTTTTTTTATAATAAGTTCAGCTTGTTTGTTTGCTTCATTTGTTGCTTTTTCAATTATTGTTTGAGCTTGATTTTTGGCTTCTTCAAGAGTTTTGTTAGCTTCTAAAATAATTTCCTTAGCCTTAGCTTTAGCCTCATCTAAAATAAGTTTTTGTTTGTTATAAATTTCATTTAAACTTTTTTCGTTAGAATTGAGGATATAATCTTCACCTATATGAATTTTATCGCTTTTTATTCTACTCAATCATTTCATCCTCTTGTGATTCTCGAGCAATAACAATTTCTCCCTCGGCTTCAAGAGCACGAATAATAGCAACGATTTTGGTTTGGACTTCTTGGACTTCTTTTGCTCGAACAGGTCCCATATATTCCATATCATCAAGCAACATTTGACGTGCACGTTCTGACATATTGTTAAGTATTTTATTTTTAACATCTTCACGTGTACCTTTTAGGCTCATAGCTAGGTCTTTTGTTTCAACTTGGCGTAAAATACGTTGTATTGCTCTATCTTCAAGGTTAACAATATCTTCAAATACAAACATCAATTCTTTAACATTTTGGGCAAGTGCAGGGTTTTTAAGTTCAAGCAATTCCATAACATTTTTTTCTGTAGCACGGTCAGTACGATTTAAAATACTTGCAAGTGATTCAACTCCTCCTGCTTTTGAAAAATCTTGCACAACAATTGAAGAAAATTTACTTTCAACAATTTTTTCTATTTCTGCTAAAATTTCAGGATTTGTTGTTTTCATTTCGGCTATTTTTAAACATACTTGCGTTTGTACCTCAGGTGGAAGGTAATTAAGTACTTGAGCGGAATGTTCAGGTTTTAAATATGCAAGAATAAGTGCTATAAGTTGGGGGTTTTCGTTTTGGAATGATGTGGCTAGTTGGCTTGGATCTGCTTCGTTAAAAAATTGAAAAGGATTTGTGCTTATTAATGTTGCTAAACGTGAAAGTATTTTTTCTGCTTGTTCTGCTCCATACGCTTTTTCAAGCAAAGTTTGTGCATAGCTCATACCGCCTGATTGTATATAATCACTTGCTATAAATAATGCGTGAAATTCATCTAATATCGCATTTAACATTTCTGTTGATATTTTATGTAAACTTGCAATGTCAAGTGTTATTTGTTCCAAAAGGTCGGTATCTTTTATATTTTTTAAAATTTCTGATGCTGTAGTAGGACCCATAGCTATTAAAAACGCAGCAACCTTCTGGGTTGAGGTCATATATTCAAGTTTTATTCCGTTATCGTTTTCATCCACCATTATTTTATTTGTCCTGATTTTTATTTATTTTCTAATCTTTTATATATGAAATTAACAACCTTGTTGCTTCCTGTGGGTCTGCCATTATAGTTTCTGTTAAGTCTGATTTTTTCTTGTCTATTTCAGGGTCTAGTTTTGCTTCAATTTGGGGTAATTCATCCATTTCAAGCATGTCATCTAAATTATCGGTTAAAGAATGTTGGTATTGTATTTCATCATTATCGACCCAACCTTCTGTGTTGTCATTATTTCTATTACCTGAGAATAATTTTGAAAACATACCTTTGAATGTAAATAAAGCAGTTAAACCAAGTATCATAACGATAAGCAAAGGTGCTATTTTGTTCAAGATAAGATAAATTATGTTATCTTGTTTTATTTCTTTTGCTAATGCTTCTTGTTGTTTCAACTCTTCATCAAGTGATAAAAACTGCATACTTGTAATTGAAACTATATCACCTCGAGATTCATCAGCACCTGCAGCATTCATTACTAGTTTTTTTAATTCTTGACTTTCCTCATCGGTCAATATTTTATTAACAGCAACAGCTATTGTCATACGTTTTACATTACCTGGTGCATATACTATCTGCTTTATCTCTTTTGATACACTATAATTTACCGATGTTCTACTTTTTTGATAGTTTAAATTACGTTCATTATTTATTTGTTCAGTTTGGTTTTGTTGATTTAAACTTAGAGGCATTGTGCTATTTTGCTGTTGCTGTTGTGTTGTTGTCGTTTGATTCTGAATTTGATTTGTTTGTATATTATTATTTTCTTCATTTTGATTATTTGTGTTTTCATTTAAATTGGCAATAGGGTCAAGAGGTTTTTCGTATATTTCAGCTTCTGTTTGTTGTGATGTCATTACACCATTTTCACTATTTTCAACAGGGATATAACTTTCTATTGTAGATTTTGCACTATTAAAATCAATTTCGGCACTAACTGATATCGTACTATTATTACGTCCTACAATCTTTTCCAAAACTTTTTCTATTTTTTTTGTTGTTTGTGTTTCGAAATTTGTTTTAAAGCTTTCAATATCATTTGCATTTTTGTTCACATCATCGGTTAAGTTATTACCGTTTTGATCTGTTATAAAAACCATATCAGGCTTTAAACGTGGAACGGAATAAGCTACAAGATTTTTTATTGCCTTAACTTGATTGCTTTTAAGTTTATATCCGCCTTGTAAAATAAGCATAACAGAAGCAGAAGGGATTTCATCATTGTCGGTAAAAATAGAACGTTCAGGCTGAGCAAGTTGAACACGTGCTTTTTTTATCCCTGACATTTTTTCAATAGAACGAGTCAATTCTCCTTGAAAAATTCTTTGCTTGGTTAGTTCATTTTTAAAATCAGTTGAACCAAGTTGCATTTCATCAAGCAGTTCAAACCCTGGAGTTGAGTCTTGTATCAAGTCGTTTTCTGCAACATAAATTCTCAAATCGTCAACCAAATTTGAAGGTACAAGTATAGCTTGTTTATCTTTGCTTATTTTATAAGCATAACCACCTTTTTTTAATCCTTCTATAACCGAAACAGCATCAGGCTCTGATAAATCAGAATATAAGACTTCCCAATTTGGTTCTGATAGTTTGAATGCAAAAAATGTAGCTGCCATTAAAGTTATTGCAATTAATGTAACGAGTGCAAATTTTTGACCTATCTCAAGTCCGTTAAATATACGTTTTATATCGTCAAATATTAATTTAAAATAATTATTTTTTGATTCTTCACCCAAGATCGACATACCCTATAATTGTGTTTTCAAATTTAGGCATTATTTACCCAATATAATTTTATATTATCGTGTATTTGTTTTTTTTTCAAATATGTAAAGTTCTTTTACGTAAATTATAATGATTGTCTGAATGTTATAATATTTAACTAAAAGTAAATAAATATATTTAATGAAAAGACATTTGATTTATTATCTATATCTAAAATTATATAGGTTTTTGTCAACTTGGAAATTTAGTATTTGTGTTTTTCTATATTTTAAAAGTAATTAATATGGGAAAAAGATAAACAAAAAATTTTTTTACTTTATTCTTTATAAACTTAAAGCATAAGCAAATAATTCGCCAACTTTATGGTTATAATGTCTTCCGTCTTCTTTTGTAAAAAGATTTTCATAATGACTTTTTGGGCTTCCATCAAGTGAATAGGAAGGATTTGACATCATCAAATGATGAGTATTTGTATCATATCTTAATGGAAATAAATCTTCCATTTGCATAAAACTTGGAAGTTTGTCACTTGCATAGGTAAATCCAAATAAGACGGAATGAATACGTTTCAGTCTATCTTCATAACTTCTTCCACCTTCATCGTTATCATTAGAAACTTCAACTCCAGGAGCATAAACACGAGAGTATTTTAACATATCTGACCAATATTTTACATTATTGATATCGTCACTTTCAATAAATGCCGTACCTCCATTTAACCCCATATTTTTATATCGTTCAAAATCACTTGAGCTTTTTTCTCCAATAAAACTTAAATGTGTTTTTTCGCTTCTTTTTCTTATTTCGTCTAATATATATTGCATTTGATGATAATAAGGAAGTTTCCCAACACCTGTATAATGTTGACAATCATAACCACCTATGTGTTTGGCTGAATCAATAAATATTGCTTCAAAACCTAAGTTAATAAGCTTGACACATTCATTTATAAACAACTCAACATGCTCATTATTTCCCCAGCGAAACCAATGATCATCTTCGTATCCCTTTGATATTTTTATTTGATCCTCTGATATCATAATCCTAAAACCCGTTTTTATCCCTCGAAAATGAGCAATATCATTAAACGCTTGCAATTGTTCTTCAGGTGAAATATATTGAATCTTTGAATAGTCTATTATATTTCCACTATATCCACAATTTAATTTTATTCCATACAAAGAATTTTCTTCCCAAGGTGGTTTATTCACTCCGTCGCCATATATGTTTGGAAATATTTGAGATAAAATAATACAATTTGCCCAACTTCTCGCACTTGGAGGTATTGCACATAATAGTTTTATAGCCTCAATTATTCCGCAACAAGTTTTATTATAATTCATTTGTGCAATAGCTCTGTTATTAATTTCAATATAATTTGCGACTCGTCCCCATAAATCACCATAATTTGGTGTTTCAATTTGTTCTGGAAATTTACGGTAAAATTCATTTGACTCATTTAAAGTCATTATAATATTTAATGCTTGTTTTATTGTTAAACTAAGAATTTCAGATGGTAAAATGTTCCCAAGCCATTTTTTTGAAGCAGCAGAACCTACACCATGATAAGCTTTATTCGCTGCTTCTTTATCATAATGCAATCTTTCATTTGATCCATATGCATTTAAAAGTTTATTTATCGTTTTAGTCATATTTTAACGATAATAAACATTTTGACTGTTTTCATTGTCTAAAGGTTTAATATTTCTTTTATTAAATATACATGAATTCAAGAAGCAATCGCAACACTATCGCCTAAAATGTATTAGAATAGGACAAAAAAGGAGATAGTAAAGA
>CALUYS010000025.1 GCA_944325065.1 Candidatus Gastranaerophilales bacterium
AAAAGCTATAGATTATCAACTTAAAACAATAGGTGTTCCATATGAAAAAGAAATAAAAACTAAACAAAATAACAGTTCAAATAAAAGTGGTAATAAAAAATCTTCATCGTTCTTAAACTCCGGCAATGGTCGTTGGGTGACAATAAACGGGAATCACGTTTTTATTAATGATTAAATCCTATTTTGATATGTCGCATTTTTTACGTGCATTTGTATTTTTTATGTTCAATCATTTTGTTTTCTCTGACAGCATTGAAGCCAATGGGTATGATAGAAGCACAAGGTAAAATGTTTTTTAATCATCATTTTTTTGCAATAACTTCATCAAAAACTTTATCATCAACTTCAAGAAGATGATTTATAGTATTTTGACTTGCCGTAATAGCTGTTATTGGTTTATTTTCAAACACTTTATTTGCAGCCTTTTTAATATCTTCAACTGTTATTTTATCAATACATTTTAATATTTTATTTGTTTTAAAAATTCCATCCATAGAATTTTTACCTTCAAATAAATCAATCGTTTGAACAAATGTTGATTCGTTTTGATTAAGAATTTTAGTTTTTAATATTTTTTTAGCTTCTTCAAGTTCTTGTTGCGACACATAATTTGTTTTCATGTTGTTAATATGTTTTTCAAACCCGCTTAATGACTTTAAAACATTATTATAATCATTAGCTTTATCATTTTCATCATCAGTTGTTGTCCCAATTTTAAGCGTCATAACACCTGTATCACCTGTATAATCAAGTGAAGAATTGACACGATATGCAAGTTTTTCTTTTTCTCTTAAATCCATAAATAATCTCGATGTAGTTGTACCACCCAATATCATATTCATTAAAACATATGCTGTTTTTGTTTCAATATTGTCTGGGAGCTGAAATTTATATGCACGTTCAACTTTTGCTTGTTTATTTTCAACATGATTAAATATTACTTCACTTTTTTCATTAGGTTGATATGTTTTTATAATTGTTGGTTTAAATTTATTTATTTGACCATAACTTTGTTTTTCAAATTTTCTCTCAATAACTTTAACATTCTTTTCAAAATCACTATTATTTGGTATACTTGCTGAAACTAATGCAGTTTTATTTTGCATAAGTTGATTATAAGCGTCTTTTACATCATTTAAAGTTAGTTTTTCTAAATCTTTTAAAAGTTTTGTTTTAGATTCCATAAATGGCAAATTTGGAAAAAGTTTTTCCTCCATAAGAAATGTTTGATTACTTGATTTTAAACTATCAATAATTTGTTTTTTTGCTATTTCAAAATCTTTTTCATCAAACCTTGGATTAAGCAAGACTTCATTTATTAAATCAATTGACTTTTCAATATTCTTAACTTCTCCATAAACAACAGCTCCAATATTATTATTCTCTGAGAATAAATGAATTTGAATATTATTTTTTTCTTCATATTCTTTTATCATATGATTATTTTTAAATTCACTTCCACGATTTAACATTTCGTTAAGTACCATACTTGCAGTCGGATTACCTTTTATAAAGTCATTTGATATAAAATTAACTTTTAAACTAAAATTATTAACCTCCGTAGGATTAATAATAACATTAATATTATTACCTAATATTTTTTCCTGAACCAATGACTCATCATATACTTTCTTATCAATAAAATTGTTTCCAAATGTTATATTCTTATTTTTATTAAAAAATTCTGCCTTATTATCAAGAGGATGCATTACATTTATAGATATTTTCTCAAGATTTAAATATTCACGAGCTGCTTTTTTAATATCTTCAATAGTTATTTTATCGACTATTGACTTATAATTAGTAATATAATTTAAATCATCATCAAGAATACAATACCCAATCGTATTATTTAAAGCATGAGAACTTTCAGAAATTTCAATATTTGTATAAATCAATTTTTCTTTAATAGCTTTAAGTTTTTCTTCATCTATACCATTTTGTTGAATATTTCTAATTTCATTATTAATAATTTCAATCAAAGTATCAACATCTTTATCATCACACTCAAAATTTGAAATTATAGCTTTCTTATCATTTGATTTATTACCTATTTTTTCACTTGAAAAATAAAGATATTTTGTATTAAGTTTTTTTTCTTCTATAATTTGTCTTATTTGGGAATTTGGTGAATTTATAGATGCTAAAATAACTTCAAGAGCTATTTTCCCTTTTGTATCATTATTTTCAGGACCAACAAACCCTAAAGTTACAATAGCCTGTTTTGAATTTTTTGTATATAAATCTGTGCGAATTAATTTATTTATAGGGATTAAGTTTTCATGATTTTGAGGTTTTTGATTAACAGGATTTTTTTTATCAAAATTTAAAGCAACAAGTTTTATTGTTTCATCAGGATTAACATCACCCGTTATAACAGTTGTCATATTGTTTGGTGAATAATTTTGTTCAAAATATAATTTCAAATCTTCTTTTGATATATTGTTAATGTTTTCAATAGTTCCTGCTACCAAATCTTTTGAAGTTGTTTTAATTTGGTAAAGATTTTTAATACATTCATTAATTGACATATTCATAGGGTCATCTTCAACCATTGCAATTTCAGATGTAACAGGACCTTTTTCTTTAATCATTTGGTCATAATCAAATAGAGGATTTTGAAGCATATCGCTATGAAGTTTTATTGTTTTAGCCAAATCATCTTCTTTTAATAGCTGTGACTCAATATAATAATCTGTTTGTGCAAAATTTGTTGAAGCGTTTGTATTTCCGCCCATTTCTGACACTTTATTAAAAAACACACCAGGTTTAATATCTTTGCTACCATTAAATAAATTATGTTCAACAAAATGAGAGATACCTCTTTGTTTATCGCTTTCATTCATTGAGCCAGTTTTTATATATGTTTTAACAATAGTAGGTCCTTTTTTAGGCATAATATAAACTTTTTGTCCATTAGTCAATTCATAACAATATAAATCTTTATCAAAAGTTGTTTTTATTTTGCCTAAATCAACATAACCTTTTTCTGACACTTGATGAATTGGAAGTTGTGCTTTTAATGATTGTGACTCTTTTAAACCAATTGGATTTGTTTGAAATGGTTGTTTATTAGGATTTTCACAAATATCAATTTGTTTCTTATCGTTATTACTACCGAATTTAATTGGAACAACTTGATTATAAATCACACTTGAAAATATTTTCACAACTTTACCTTAAAAAATATCTATTTGATATATGTAAAGTATGAACAAAAAATAAATTGCTGGTTTATCCAAAATAATTTACAAAAATTTACCAATTGTCAGACCCATATCTTTTATATGAGTCAATAATTTTTTGATATTCTTCAATCAATTGGCCTGCTGTTTTTCCTTTAGATTTAACAAAATAGTCAAAAGGATAATCTTTTAAAATCGTCACAATTTCTTTTAAATCAATAACATATTTCATATGTTTAGCTCTTTGTTCTTTGAGCCAATCATTATAGCCACACTCAGGTGCCATAATCATCCAAGGGCTTGCAGGAGCACGTTTGCATACTTTTGGGCGTTTTTCATAAATTCCACAAGTATTATCTGAGTTAACATAATTGCAATAGTAGAATTCAGGTAAAAAATCTTCGCCATGCACTTCTTTCATTGTTTTTGTTACATTCTCTACATGCTTAGGATTAACTTTATAGGCCTCTTCGTAACTTTCATATTTATGAAAAATACTTAAAAAATCTATTGCACTTTGCAAACCTTCTTCTGCTTCACGTTGCAATTGTTCATAACTTACCGCAGTTGTCGCCAATTTGCAACACATACCACACATTTTACATAACTCTTGTGGTCTATTTTTAAAAAAATCTTCATTCATTAACATTACAATTTTACCTTCTTCAAAATTTCAAACAAATTTAAAAAAGTTGGAAAAGAAATGTTCACCCATTCAAATTCATTTATTGTTATTTCATTTTGACACATTAAACCGCAAACATAAGAACTCATTGCAATTCTATGGTCATGGTAACATTCAAGTGAAACACCGCCTTTCAAGTCTTTTTGACCACCCTCAATAACAAATCCATCATCATTTGGTGTAATGTTTCCACCCATTTGACTTAAATTTGTATAAGTTGCCATAATTCTATCTGTTTCTTTATTTTTTAAATCAGAAGCATCTTTTATAATTGTTTTTCCTTTAGCAAATAAAGCAACAACAGTTAAGATTGGTATTTCATCAATAAGTTTTGGGATTTCATCACCACAAACGGTCGTTCCATTTAAATTTGAAGTTTTAACAATAATATCACCAACTTCTTCATTTGCGATAATATGTTCGTTATTTATTTGGATATTAGCTCCCATACGTAAAAGTACATCAATAAAACCTCTTCGAGTTGGGTTTAAATTTACATTTGTTATTGTTATATTAGAATTTGGCACAATCAAAGCTGCAGCTATAAAAAATGAAGCTGATGATATATCACCTGGAATAACGATATCTTTTGGAGTCAATTTTTGATTACCTTTAACCGATACTTTATTCCCCTCGATTTTTATATCCCCACTTAAATACTTTATAAGCCTTTCGCTATGGTCTCGAGATAAACTTGGCTCAATAAAACTTGTTATTTTATTTTCATCATCAATTTGCATACCACAAAGCAAAATGCAAGATTTGACTTGAGCAGATGCAAGTTTTGAAACGTAATCAATACCTCTTACTTTTTTTGCAGGCTTAATTATTATAGGAGCTTTATTATCATTATTTAACGACTCAATATTAACTCCCATAGATTTTAAAGGTTCAATGACTCGTTTCATAGGACGTTTGCTTAAACTTTCATCACCCACCAAAACAGTTTCAATCCCTTTTGAAGCAAGAATACCACAAAGAAGCCGCATTGTAGTTCCTGAATTGCCACAATCTATAGGTTCTTTTGGTACTTTAAGTTCTTTTGGAACGGTAACTTTTAAATCGTTATTTTTAACAAACTCAACACCAACTCCAAACGCTTGAACAGCTTTCATTGAAGATAGGCAATCTTCACCAAGTGAGAAATTTTTTATATAGTATTCTCCTTCTCTCATAAGCAGACTAAACAATATTGCACGATGAGAAATCGACTTGTCAGAAGGTATCTCAATTTTTCCCATTAATCCATTTTGCACTTTATGTACTTTTATTTCCATATCAATTATTAACCTTATTTTTTCCTATAAATAAAAGTTTAACAAAAAAACTTTAATAATTCACAAGCATCGTTTGCCACAAATATATTTTTATATTGTGCTATTTCATTTTGAGTCTTAAAACCAAACCCATAAGTGCAACAAATAAAATTCATACCAAGTTCATTTGCTGCAAATCCATCATATTCTGTATCACCAATCATAATAGTGTCATTAGCGTTATCAATACCTAAACTTTTCATGCATTTTTTTATAATATCAGTTTTTGACAACTTATTTTCAACATCAGCCCCGCAAATTGAATTGCAATATTTTGCTAAATCAAAATGCTCAAGAAGTTTTATTGCATAATCTTCTCGTTTATATGTTGCAATGCCAGTTTTTATATTATTTTCTTTTAAATACTTTAACAAATCAACAATACCATTGTATACATACGCTTTAAAAAGATATTCGTCTTTTTGATAAAAGCTTCGAAAAATATCACGAGCCTTTTTTGCCTCATCATCGCTTAAGCTATAATATTTTTGAAACGAATTTTGAATAGGCGGACCAATGAAGTTATTTAACACTTCATCATCCAACGTTTTATAATTAAGTTTTTTAATCGTTGCTTTAACGCACTCAATCAATCCCTCATGTGGATTAATCATAGTGCCATCAACATCAAATATTACATGACGTGTTGTTATTTTTTTTATCATAATATGAACGCTCCAATGTGGTTGATTTTTTTATTATAGCATTGAAGTTTAAATTTTACATTTTTTCTTTATTATATTATTTTACATTAATCATTTTTTAAGTGGGAAGGGGCGAAACAAAAAAAACTATAAGAAAAATCACAATACACGTTTGTTTCGCCCCTTAAAAATAATTCAACCATAATGGAGTGTTTGCTTTTATTTTTTACAAAAAATAAATTATAATTTATTTTTTATTTCCTGATTAATATTGTCAATAAATTGGGAAAGTTCGAATGTTCCGACATCACCAACTTTGCGTTTGCGAAGCGAAATTTTGTTTTCTTTAACTTCATTATCACCAACAACAATCACATAAGGAGTTTTCTTATCTTGCAGAGCTTCACGAATTTTGTAGCCCATAGATTCGCTTCTATCATCCATATATACACGTATGCCTTGATTTTTCAACTCATCAAGTATTTTCTTACCATAATCTTGGTGTCTATCAGCAATTGGCACAATAACAACTTGATTAGGTGCAAGCCAAGTTGGGAAAGCACCAGCATAATGTTCGATAAGTACGCCCATAAATCGTTCCATAGAGCCAAAAATAACGCGATGGAGCATAACAGGCGTTTTCATTTGCCCGTCAGCATCAACATATTTCAAGTTAAATCTTTCAGGCAAATTGAAATCCAACTGAATGGTTGCCCCCTGCCAAGTTCTTCCTATTGCATCTTTTAGTTTAAAATCTATTTTAGGACCATAGAAAGCACCGTCACCTTCATTTATCTCATATTTAAGCCCACGTTGTTCCAAAGCTTCTTTTAAACCTTTTTCCGCTTTTTCCCAGTTTTCAAGCTCTCCAACATAATCCTCAGGTCGGGTTGAAAGCTCAACTTCAAAATTCATGTTAAACATTTTTAGGGTATAATCAACAAAATCAATAATTTGATTTATTTCTTCGACAAGCTGATGAGGCGTACAAAAAATATGTGCATCGTCTTGGGTAAAACCGCGAACACGAGTCAAACCAGACAAAGCACCTGAACGTTCTTTGCGGTATACTGTTCCCAATTCTGCCATACGAAGCGGTAAATTTCGATAACTATACCTATTTGCCTGATAAATCATAATATGAAAAGGACAGTTCATTGGTTTTAACACAAACTCATTGTCTTCTTCATCCTGAATAAAATACATATTTTCACGATAATGGTCGCTATGACCGGAAATATCCCATAATTTTGATTTGGCAATGTGTGGTGTGTTGACAATAACATATCCTCTTTTTCTATGTTCACTTCTCCAGTAGTTTTCAATTTCTTCACGAACAACCGCCAAATTTGGATGCCACAACACCAAACCACCACCGATTTCATCACGGATTGAAAATAAATCAAGTTTTGACCCAAGTTTTCTGTGGTCACGCTTTTTTGCTTCTTCCAAAAGTTCTATATATTTATTTAAGTCTTCTTTATTCCAAAAACAAGTGCCATAAATTCTTTGAAGCATTTTGTTTTTTTCGCTTCCTCTCCAATATGCACCAGCTGTGTTTAAAAGCTTGAATGCCTTAATATAACTAGTATTGGGGACATGCGGACCTGAGCATAAATCGTCAAACAGCACATTGCCGTCTTTGTCCTTTGTTAAATATAAAGTTGGGTTGTCATTCTTGTGCTCTTCTAATAATTCAGCTTTATATATCTCGCCTTCATCTTTGAATTTTTGTATTTGTTCTTCAACATTTTCAATTTGGTATTTTTCAAAATAAAGATTTTGTTTAACTATTTTTTTCATCTCATCTTCAATTTTAACCAAATCTTCCTCAACAAAAGTGTGATTTTCAAGGTCAAAATCATAATAAAACCCATTTTCAATAGAAGGCCCAATTGCAAGTTTTGCCTCTGGAAACAAATTTTTCACTGCCTGTGCCATTATGTGTGAAGTCGAATGACGTAATATACTTAAATTTTCTTTGTTTTTTTCCATAATTCTCTTTTCGTTTTCCTAAATTTACTTTAATTTAATTATACCACTAAAAATAAACTTATTAAAACTTTATTTAAGATTATTATAGAAAATATTAATATTATGGCAATACGATAACAGGCAAATTATTTTCTTTTGCATAATGGAACAAGGATTTAATCAAATTATTCTTTTTATTAAATTCTGTTTCATTATTATATAAATCTTCTTTAATATAAACAGCTGCAACTTTGTTATCTGTTGTCATTATCTCATTGCAGTTGTCATTATTTCTTTCCAATGTTTTTGGGGATAAATCAATTTGAGGATCAAGCCATTTGCCAACTTGTCTTCTTGATTTTGCAGAGCCTGAAAATATTTCATTTTGATTAGCTTTTCCATATAAAATTTGTGCACAATTGGACATTATAAACCCTTGGTGTGCATATAGTTGATTTTGTTTTTTTGAATAAGTACTTGTACTTAAAACAGTATCTGGCTTAATATCCTTATTTAATTTATCTATACCTTCTAATGATTCAACATAATTTATACCATGAATAAGCAACCTTAAATTTTCCCAACTTGTTCCATCTTCAAATCCTAAAGACTTAAATATTTCCTTTTGTTGCTCATTCCCCATATCTTTAATTTCATTTAGCTTGATAACAGGTACAGAATTTTTGTGTCCAAATTTTGTTGCGCTTAAAGTTCTAACATCATAATAACTTACAATACCTTTATTTTCTAAAATTTTTGAATCTATATTTTTTAGAGATAAACGAAATGAAGATAGCCGAATATTATTTCTATTATTGTTCAAAATTTTATATACTCTTTCTACATTTCGACTCAAATAAGTATCAACATTTTTATTGCAGATAGACTTTAATAATCTAAAAAAGTCCTTATTTTGCATTTTACAAACTGCAAGTTCATATGCAAGTGTATCCTTAAGATATTTCGCAAGTTTTTGGGGATTTTGTTCACTATACCCTTCTTCTTCACAATGATTTTCTGCATCGTGCAAAATAAAAATACCTTTTGGATTTTTTACTGACATAGTTTTAACAACATTTTTTGCAAAATTTATTACATCTTTTGTCTTATTATCAAACCTATTGTCATCTTTATAGTCTTTATCATAATCTAAATCATCCGGTAAATTTTCTATTTCATTAGCCATTTGATAAATTTCACTATAATTTTGACAATATACCAAATTTGCAATAGTCAATTTATCATTTTTACTCAAACTATTATCATTTTCAAGGCTTTTATATACATTTAATGCTTTATCCTTTTCAAACATTAATGTACTTGAAACTTTTTTTAGATTATTTAAATCTGAATTTATATACTTTGAAGCAATTTGAATAATCTTATTTTGATTATCAACTTTTCTGCCAAAAGTCAAAACACCTATATTATTTGAACGTAATGGAACTATTGTTTGTTTTTGTCTGTCATTTACAACAAATTTCTGTGAATTTTCAACACCATTTTTATTTTCTTTTTTAATAAATCCTAAATATCCACTATTTTGAGCTTGTATAATTTTCATATTAAACCTTTCTAATTATCCACTACAATAATAGCATATAAAAAATAATAAGTCAATAATTTGTGTAACAATTTTGAAAAAAAAGTAAATTGCAGTAAAATAATAATAGTAATAAAGTATTAATTAAGACCCAAAAGAACGGAGGATAAATTTGGGACCTCAAGCACAAGGAGGAAACACTAACCCAATAAGTGAAATTTCACTTGCAGTTTTTGTACTGCTTTTGGTTTTAATATTACTTGTTGAGCTTCCAACCTGGGTTATTAATTTTTCAATAAGTTTTAATATTACACTTGGAATAATTTTACTTATGATATCATTATATATTTCTAAGCCCTTGGAGTTATCAACATTTCCATCAATTATATTGATTGGGACTATGTTTCGACTTGTTTTATCAATTGCATCAACAAGATGTATCCTTGCAAAAGGTGATGCAGGTGAGGTTGTTGAAGCTTTTGGAAATTTTGTTACAGGTGGAAACTTAGTTGTTGGTGGTGTAATTTTCTTAATTATAACAGTCGTTCAGTTTATGGTTATAACAAAAGGTTCAGAACGTATTGCTGAAGTATCAGCTCGTTTTGCCTTGGATGCAATGCCAGGTAAACAAATGACAATTGATGCAGATTTTAATGCAGGCTTAATTTCACCTGAAGAAGCTGTTAAAAGAAGAGAGGACCTACATAGAGAATCAAGTCTTTATGGTTCTATGGATGGTGCAATGAAATTCGTAAAAGGAGATACAATAGCAGGTATCATTATTGTTATTATCAATATTGTTGGTGGGTTGCTTATTGGTGTACTTCAAGTGGGGTTAGCACCTGCCGATGCAATACAAAAATATACTATATTAACTATAGGCGACGGTCTTGCAGCTCAAGTGCCATCACTTTTAATGGCGGTGTCATCAGGTATAATTATGACTCGTTCAACAGGTGCTGCTTCAAGTTTAGGTCAAGAACTTTCAGGTCAATTTTTATCAAAACCATATAGTTTGTTCTTTACTTGTTTATTTTTAATGTTCATTGCACTAACAAGCTTTATTACAGGCTTACCTTGGTATCCTTTTGTCATATTTACTATAATTATTGCTTTATCAGGCTTTTCAGTTTTAGTAAACCAAGACGTTCAATCACAATTAGGACAATTAGATGCAGTTCGGCAAAACATGCAAGATTTGGTTAATCCAAATAAAATGTATGAACGATTGGGTGTCGATGTTTTATCACTTCAAGTTGGTTCAGGTCTTATTATGATAGCTGATCCAGATCAAGAAGGACAACTACTTGCAAAAATAGCAGCATTAAGACAAAGAATTACTGATGAACTTGGTTATATTATCCCAAATATTCGTATCATGGACTCATCCGCTTTAAACCCTAATGAATATTTAATATCAATCCGTGGCAATAGCGTTGCAAATGGTATGGTATATCCAAAAAGATTTATGGTAATAGCTGACCAGTGGAACCAATCAGGTATCCCTCTTCCAAATGATGCTATTGAGGGACTTGATCCTACATATCAAACTCAAGCATATTGGTTAAAACCTGAAGAAGTAAAACAAAACCCTGGAGTTACTGCTGTTGACTCGGTCGATGTTATTGTTACTCACATTCAGGAATGTGTGAGAAAATATGTTGATGAGGTTATGACAAAAACCGATGTACTTAAACTTATGGAACTTGTTAAAAGTCAGGACCCAACACTTGTTAACGACCTTGTTCCAACTATTATTTCAACAAGTGACTTGCGAAAAATATTTGTTAACTTAATTCGCGAAAAAGTGTCAATAAAAGATATAATCTTTATTTTTGAACGTTTATGTGACTATGCAAGATTTTCAAAAGAACCTGATATCTTATCTGAACGTCTCCGTGCAGCTTTAGGACGACAAATTTGTCTAACAAATTGTGCAAGTGATAAAGTCTTATATACTTTAACTCTTTCCCCTGAATGGGAAAAAATATTAGACGATAGCTGCCAACGAACAGAATTAGGAATGATGTTTTTGTTAAACCCCATGCAAGTCCAAGAACTTATTGAAATGACAGCTTCAACACTTATGAGAGTCCATCAAAATATTGGAAGACAACCTGCTATTCTATGCTCTCCACGTATTCGTTTGCCACTTTATCAAATGCTCGAAAGACATATACCAACTATTGTTGTCATTTCTTATTCAGAATTAATAACCGATATTCGTATTGAAGCCGTAGATAGCATTGGTGAATCATATGAAGAACAATACAGCTAAAATACTCAATCATTAATGTTTGGCTTGCCTATTGTCTTTAACAATTTTTCAATTACTTTCGGCATTTGACAAACAAAACTGTAACAACCTTTTGATATTGAACAATTATTACAGTCCTGCTTTAATTCATAACACTCAATAGCCTGTGGTGTCCAATTTTGTATAATGGAATCTGACATTTTCCCATTAGTTTGAGCAGAATATAGTTTTGGTGAAAATATATTTTTAGAAAAATAATTTTCATTAACACTCATAAAATAATAAACTCCAAATATTATATATTAATTATGTCCCTTTTTTATAACAAATTAATCCGCTTAAAAGTTGAGTTTTTTTATTATAATTTCAAATGTAAATTTAAATTTACAATTTAGAAAAAATAAGGCAATAAAAACACTAATTTTATTTTTATAAATATAAGGAAGGTTAAAATTCAAGTAACGAAGTCAATAAATTAAGCATAAAAAAGTGTAGATTAAAAATGATAAATCCTTTTATCCCTGCAATATATGCAATGAGAAACACCGATAAAAGTCTAAATAATGGCGACATTGGACGTTATTTTGTTATTCCTGGGCAGATAAAAAATTCTTGCCTTGCAGCTTCTGCCGTGGGTTTGCCAATACTTGCAGATAATAAATTTATAAACAAAGAAATTTCAAGTTTAAAATCAGAAAGTAAATTTTTTAAAGGACTTGACAATTTTATTGACTTTAGCTCAAAACATACAAATTTGCTTTTAAGTGGTGCGGGAGTATTAAGAGTTTTTGGTGCAGAAGATAAAAAAGAAGCTGCATTCAAAGAAACCTGCGGGTTATCTTGTATGTTTGGTGCTGAAAAATTAATGAAAAATATACGTAAAAAAATAGGTCTATTAAATAATATTAAAGATGCAAGCATGGCTAAAAAACTAATATGCTTATGTCTTGATGCAATGCTTCAAATTGGTACATCAATTGTTTCATATAATTTTGGTGCAAATTTAGGGTTAATGCTAAATTCGTTATTTAACAAAAATCAAAATGTTTATAATCAACAACAAATGCCTAAGCAGCCACTATACTTTTAATTTATTTACATCTTTTGAAAACGTTGATAGATAACTTTGATTAAGCTTATTAATGATACATTTAAAAGCCTTAAGTTCCTCATCAGTTAAAAGAGCATTACTGTTATTAGCTTGAGCATCACCAAATTCACAACCATATAAAAGCCAATCTATTGAAACATTAAAATTAGATTTTATTTTTGTTAATTCTTCAAAGTTAGGCAAATCTTTTGTAGATATTAAATTATCTAAACGTTTTGGTGAAATATCTATTAGATTAGCAAAATCTTCTCGTGTTATATTATTATCTTCCAAAATAATATCCAAACGAGCAATCCAATTTCGCAAGCTATTATCCAAAGTTTTGAGTTGATTTTGAACTAAAGCTTCATGCTTTAATGAATGATTAGACAAAAATTGTTCACCTTGTCCTGTCAGTATCCAATTTATATTTACATTACAATATCTATTTAATGCAATAAGTAACTTAGCTGAAGGTTTTTGTTCTCCTGTTTCATAACGCAAATAGGAAGGTTGAGGTATATTAAGTAATTTTGCAAATCCATAACCACTTTTCCCATAAGCTTTTCGAACACTTATTAATCTATTTACGAAATCATTATTCATTTTTATATTGACAAGCCTTTCAATTTTACATGCAATAGATTCAGTTTTTGCTACATTTTAATCCAACTAATAGACTTTATAAAAATCAAAAATAAACTTAATATTTTAATTTTTATCAGATATTCAAGTTAGAAATATATACATTTTAAGCTAAGGGAAATTTATACAAAAAACGAGAAGTGACATAATTTTCATGTTGTTTCTCATCGTATTTAATAATTAGTATATTACTTTATAATATAATTATGTCAAGTAGATATTTATTATTAATTTATTATATAACTATTTGTAAAATACATCTTTTTACTTTATAATTTATCTAGGTAAAAATGTATTGGAGACCAATCTTGTTATTACCTTCTTCATATAATTTCTTTAGTACTCAGAAAAATGATTTAATTATTTATTTTAAAGTTATACCAAATTCAAAAAAAAATTATATTGTTGAGATTAATAATGATTTTATAAAAGTTAAACTTACTGCTATGCCAATTGAAAACAAAGCTAATTGTGCTTTAATAAAATATTTAAGTAAACTTTTTAATATATCAAAATCCTCATTTCAAATATTAGTTGGTGAAAAGAATAAATATAAATCTATTAAAATTTCTAATTTGACTCAAGATAAGCTATTGAAAATTCTTAATAATTTATGATAACATAAATATTAATTATGATTATTTAATATAAAGGATTTCTAATGTTAACATTTTTATGGATTATACAAATTATTGCAGCTGTATTATTAATTATTTTTGTTCTTTTACACTCTCCAAAAGGTGACGGACTTGCTTCAATGGGAAGTGCATCACAAATATTTTCATCCCAAAAAAATGCAGAAAAGGGCTTAAACAAAATAACTATGTATATTGCTTTAACTTTTCTTGTGTGTGCATTTTTAACAGGTTTTAAAATATTACACGGTTAATTATCTTTATTAACTTTATTAGATATAAAGCTAAAAAGGTTTTATTTTGTTTACAATGAATAATAAATATAGCTTTATCTATTGCATAATTTTTTCGAATACAAAGAATTCATTTTCGCCAAGAACATCATCCCCAGATGTTTGCTTATAGTTTTTGTTAATATGATAATCATTACAAAATTCAATAATTTTAAAACCACATTTATTTACATAGAAATGAATATTGCGTTTTTCAAAATATGAAGTAATAGTTTTCCATATCTTTGTTTTAGGATATTGTTCTTCAATAGATTTCCAAGCTTTAAATCCAAGACCTAAATGATGTTTATCTTTATATATAAAAAACAATTCAAGAGAATTTATAAATGTTTGATTATTTATATTTACAACAGCCCCACCAACTTTTTCGATACCTAAATAAATACAATATATATCAAATACAATATATATCGTTATCAGGCGAATTAAAAACTTTTTCCAATTCTTCATCAGAAGGAATTATAGGTACATTATTAAAATTTTTATATAACCCTACTGAAAAAGATTCTTGTATTTTTTGTTTAAATTCATATTTATCAAATTGTGATTTTTTTTAAATAAATATTTGAATTATACATTATTAAATATTAACATAAATCTAATATATATTTGAACATTCACATATACTAACCACTATTATCTTATTATTTTTATGTATAATAAATAGAAATGATAAAGAAGATTATATCAATATTATTTATATTAATAACAAGTTTAAATATCGCAAGTGCAAAATGTTTTCAGCATAAGGTTATAAAAGTTATAGATGGCGATACTGTATATATTGATTTCAATGACAATGGAATCCCAGAGCAAAATGAAAAAGTACGTATTAATGGTATAGATACCTTTGAAACTAAACTCAATGACAGTCTTAATTGGCAAATGAAACTCTATAACCTTACTCAAGATGAAGTATTAGGACTTGGATATTATGGTAAAGAGTTTGCTAAGAAAGCATTGCTGAATAAGCCTGTAAAAGCAGAATATACAGCAAAAGAGAAGTTTGATAAGAATAATAGACACTTGATGTCAATATATTATGACTGCAACGAGCTTGGCAAGTGTAAGAACTACGAGCAAGAGGTCTTAAAAGCAGGGCTTGCAACAATTTATACAAAATCTAATTTAGCAAATGAACTTAAACAATATGAGAATCTTGATAAAATAAAACAAAATGCTAAAAGAACACATAAATTAAATCTTGTTGTATTAAATAAAAAAAACGGTAAATATCATAAAACAAGTTGTGAATACGCTTTTTTAGCTAGTCAACAAGAGTTGATTAATAAGCCTTTAATAAAGTATATTACTGCAAGTTGTTGTTATCCAAATAAAAAGACAAAATCACAAGAATATAAACTCTATACTAAGATAGTAAAACCAGATGTAAAAGACGGTAATATAGAACTATATTTTCTTAGTCCTTTAAAACAAAAATCTCCCAAAAATGAGTGTAAATCTTCGGCTTGTAAGGCACTTCTATATAATATAGATAATGCAAAAGAAAGTATAGATTTTGCGATTTATGGAATTACAGAACAAGATAGAATTTTTAATGCTTTAGTAAATGCTCAAAAAAGAGGAGTAAAAATTCGTTGGGTTACAGATTTAACGGAGAATAAAGAAAATATTTATTTCGATACATATAAATTAATGGATGAAATACCTAGTTTTAAGACTGACTACGAATCTATTGAATCATTAAAAATACCTGATTATAAGTATAAATTTGCTTTTCAAGGTGCATTAATGCACAACAAATTTTTTATTTTTGATAATAAAATAGTTTTTACAGGTTCTACAAATATTAGTTCAAGCTGTTTAACGGGTTATAATGCTAACATTGCAGTATTAATAAATTCTAAAGATATAGCCAATTTATACAAACAAGAATTTGAACAAATGTATAGTGGGAAATTTCATAACATGAAAAGTCCTATTATTAATAATGAAAATATATTAGTAGATAAAAAATTAGTTTCAGTTTATTTTTCACCAATAAATAAAATTTCAACAACTCAAATTATTCCATTAATAAACAATTCAAAGTTCTCAATTTATATTCCTGCTTTTTATCTAACTCATAATAATATTATCAATGCTCTTATAAAAGCACATCAGAGAGGCATTGAGATAAAAATAATAATTGATGAAACTAGTGTTAAAGGTAAATATGTAAATATTGATTATATAAAACAGAATGGAATTGAATTAAAAGTCGAAAATTGGACAGGAAAAATGCATATGAAATCAATTATTATAGATGACAATATCTTGGTTATAGGTTCCATGAATTTTACAAAACAGGGAGAACAAATGAACGATGAAAATTGCTTAATAATAAAAAATTCTAAAATATTAAACAATGCTTATAAAAAAATATTTTATACATTATGGAATTCAATAAAGTAAATTATATAGTTTATTTTCTTGTAAATAGTTTTTTCTCACCCTTGTAGAATACTTTCTAATTTTTTTTACATTTTCAGGATTAATCATGTCGCCTAAAGACATCTCCATATTCCAACCAACTCTCTTATAATTATTATTATTTTTTTGATTTTTATCATCTTCATATTTTTTTGCCTTAAAGAATAAATAGGGATGATTTTCATATAAATTTAACCAATTATTTTTACTTTGAAAAGGACAAAAATAACAACCAGAACGATTTGACCATTCATAATATTTAGGAATACCAATACCAGATTTTTCTAAAATTTTCATTACATCGGAGTATGATAAGCCATAGTCTACAAAAGGATATATTTCTTTAATTATTTTGTTTTTATATTTATTATATTCTGCTCTTTGTAATTCATCTGCTCTGATACCAATAAAAAGATTTATAATAGGCTTTTTATTACCATTTAATTTATTTGCAATAAAATTTTTAAAAGGTTTAGTTTTTAATTCAACAGTACACCACCTTTTTATTGGTGATGGAAAATAATTATGTAATAACATAAGGTGTTCGAAACTTTTTTCTGGTTTTATCCTTATGATTTTTTTATTTAAAAAGACCTCAATTTTATTTAAATAATCATAAGTTTCAGGCAATTCACATTCCGTATCACAAAATACAAGCTCTAATTTCTCAAAGATTTCAGGCATGTTATCCCTCATAAAAAAAGCAAGTGCGGTGGAATCTTTTCCACCGCTTAAGCTCAATATATGATATTCTTTTTTATCTTCCATTTATACAAATCTCCTATAATAATTAACCATTAACTACTTTTCTTAATATCACACTCTGTTCTGGTTTTGATAGAGTAAGCAATTTATTAAGAAGTTTCTCAAAGTTTTTATTTATTCCATCACTTGTTGTCCCAACTGTAGCTTCTAAAGTATAGAATTTTAAAGCTAGGTCTTTTACTTTAACTTTAAAATCTGCTACATCTTCATCAATCCAGTCCTTTGGAACTCTTGATTTATTAATAAATGTAGCAATCCTATTAATCCATAACATATCATCGGCTTCTTTTCCTACAACATTATTAAATAGGATTTTAAGTTCTTTTTCTCCGATGTATTCTTCTATAGCTTTGAATCTGTTTCTTAATTCTTCTCTTGTTTTAGAATTAAAACTTTCAAAGAAAAATGTATTAATTTCAGATATCATATTCTTAGTTGCATTCTTTAATTCATCAATAGATGATTTATAAGTCTCTAGGAATTCAGAATCACAATCTGATAAGAATTTCCCTGCAAGAACTTTAGGAATGTCTCTATTAAAAAGACTTATAGGGTCCTTAGCATTCATAATTACATTTCTAAATCTTAGTGTTTTTTTAGATAGTCTTTCTGTATTTAGAGTATATTTCTCTAAGTCTCTGATGAAGTATATAAGAGATTTTGTAATATCCAGAATATTTTTAGTTGGTTTATCAGACAACACAAGAGAAATATCTTCAAGTATTGGAATATCTTCCATTATTGTCTTTTGTATTTCAAAGTTTTGAGGGCAGAATATCATCCTATCAAACATAAGTTGATTGAGTTTTAATTGGAACTGTAATTTCTCATAAATTGCAAGAATATCCTTGTTTTTAGCTAATATATCAAGTAATAAAATCCCAACAATAGATTTTGTAAGACCATAAGCCATAAATTTTTCAAATAAATCTGTAAGTTTAATTTTCTTGCCTTGTAAAATATATTCTTCAATTTCATTTTTTATCTCTTTGCAAGTAGAATTCTCAGATAAAAGTTCTCTGATTAAATATGATTCAATTGAATTCTCTTTTAACTCCTCACCCTCTAGCAAGTGCCTTGCTAAACATCTGATTGCTTTAGTTAGAATAGGAGGCATTTTATCAAGTTTTAAATATTCAAGATTAATTGCAGGTCGTTTAGGGTATTCTTTACAACACCAAGATTGAATAGGATTTTCTTTCAAGTAATTTTGACCTTTTTGGGTTAAAAAGTATTCTTTTTTATCTTCTTTAATTAACTCATTTGTTATTGAATATTTTTTAAGGTCTTTAACCTGAGTATTAGTAAGTCCAACGATAAAGTTCAAATAAGGGTTTTTAAAGATTTTAGGGTCTTTTTCAATACACACCAATAGTTTGTTTAAGTATTCCATTAAAAATTCCTTTCTGTTGTATAAAAAAGTAAATATCCTAATTGTTTATAACAACTAGTATTTTCTTACAAATTAAACTAATTCCAAGTCCGATACAGATATTGAGATTCGGGGTATCTCTTTTCTTATTTAATTTTATAATTTTTTAACAATATTATTAGAAAATAATACAAATTTGATAATAAAAACTATTAAATTGTCTGGACAATAAGATACAGTTATTCTACTACTTCGCATTCACTACTCCCTGTAAACGGCATAATCATACAAGGATTAAACCTTACAAGAGGTGTTAGACACCATTTATATTATTATTTATAATTTGAATAAACTTGAAAAAATTAATTATTTCTTAACAATTCACTTCTATATTAAGTGATAAAATATAGCTAAATGAAAATTCTAACAGCATTATTAATATCAATTGTCTTTTCATTATACGTATTTGTCCAGACACCAAAGAACCATAAATACTTTGAGAAAGATTATCAAAGAGTTTGGTACAATGCTAATTGTGGTTCTATGGAGGTTATTTTACCTGATAAAGCAAGGGTTGATTGTGTTACCAAAACCCATGCAATAGAATTTGATTTTGCTCCTAAATGGGCAGAATCCATTAGGCAGGCTCTTTATTATGCCAGAGTTTTGCATAAAACTCCGGGAATTGTTTTAATTATAGAAAATGCAGAAAAAGACCAAAAGTATGTAAATAGAGTAAAAGCTGTAGCTGAAATATATGGAATAACTTTATGGACTATGACACCAAATGAGATGAAGTAGTTATTTATAGCTTCCGACTTTTCTTCCGTATTTGTCATATTCGGTAATTCTACCAGAAGAGTCTTTTTTGAAAGAGCCTACTTTTTGACCGTATTTATCATATTTTGTAGTTACACCATTAGAATTTATTTTGTAACTACCTGTTTTCTGTCCATACTTATCGTAGGAATTATACCCAGAAGAGGTCTTTTTATAGCTTCCAGTCTTTTGTCCATATTTGTCATATTTGTTATAACCAGAGGATGTTTCTTTATAAGAGCCTGTTTTAGAACCATATCTATCATATGAATTATAGCCTGAAGTTGTTTGCCTGTATGAACCAGTCTTTTGCCCGTAACGGTCATAAGAATTAACTGCAAAAGCAACATTTGCAAAGAATAACATTAATAATAAAACTAAAAATTTTTTCATAGACACCTCACATATAATTATAACGTAATAAATTATAATTTTGTTCATTGTGTCGGAATGATGCAAAAACTAGATAATTGGATATTTTATATCTTTAAATGTAATCTTGTTTTGCACAAAGAAAGTGAAAGGAGGATTTAATGAATATAGTTGAACCTATAAAAAATCTTGACGATATAAAAAAAATAAAAAAATATTTTTCAAATAATGAAAGAAATTCTTTACTTTTTAGTTTAGGAATAAATAGTGGTTTAAGAATTTCTGATATACTTGCATTAAATGTTTCAGACGTTAAAAATAAAGAATTTATAGTAATCAGAGAGAAAAAAACAAATAAATATAAAAGATTCCCCATTAACAAAAATTTGCAATTAGATATTATTAGTTTTGTAAAAAATAGAGAAACAAATGAGCCTTTGTTTTTAACACAAAAATATAAACGTTTAGACAGAATTCAAGCTTATAAAATATTAAATAAAGCTGCAAAAAATTTAAATCTAAAAATAAAAATTGGGACTCATTCTTTAAGAAAAACTTTTGGTTATCATCATTATAAAAAATTTAATAATTTACCATTATTACAAAAAATTTTAAATCACTCATCGTCTTCTACAACATTAAGATATATTGGTTTGGAACAAGATATAATTGATGATAGCTATAATAATTTTTATTTATAAAGGCAACATAATTTCATTGTGT
>CALUYS010000026.1 GCA_944325065.1 Candidatus Gastranaerophilales bacterium
GCAGGGTTTAGAGATATTTCAATTGAGCCTGTGCATATTTATACAAAAGAAATTATTGACGGGTTATCTTTTGATAAAAATTTAATAACAGAAGATGAATTAAATGAAATGAATGGTGCTTTTGCAGGATCACACATTATAGCTTGGAAATAATAATAATAATAATGGTAATATAAAAGAATTTATTTTATAAAATGTGAAATTAGACCCAAACAAAAACACTTGATTTTTATTTTGTTTTATGTAATTATAATTTACATAAGTGGGCTACTAGCTCAGGTGGTTAGAGTGCACCCCTGATAAGGGTGAGGTCCCTGGTTCGAGTCCAGGGTGGCCCACCATTTATTAAAGAGGTTTTAGTACCTCTTTTTTAGTATATTTTTTTATTATTGATTTTTTAATAAAAAAAATTTAAAATTTTATCGAGAGTAAAAAATTAATATAATATGTACTAAAATAAAAAAATATATAAAAAAATGATTAAGATATAACATTTTATGCAATTAGTCTGAAAGTTACTACTAATGTTAAAGTAATTTTCTTGTCGATGTGGAAAACGAAAAAAAACGGTACAAATATTGAAAAATTATAGATATCTACTAAATATTATGAATTATAATAGATATGTTAGCACTTTTTGAAAAAAGTTATAAAGTTGATTTTTATTAGTAATTTGAATGTATTTTTAAAATATAAATATTTGAATATTAAAAAAGCTAACAATGGTGTTGTAAATATTTAAAGAACAAAAGAAAAATATTTTATTAAGAAAATTTTTCTCAAAATTTTAATATTTCAATTGCATATTAAATATTAAGCAAAAGATAGCTTGATTTTAAAAGGTGTTTTGAAAAATTAAAAGTTATGCTTTATTTTGAAGTTGTTGTTAATAAAGGTTTAGAATTAATCATTTTTAATTAGTTAATTAATGACAGAAAGGGTAAAAAAAATTTATTTTTTATTATTACTAAGAAATGATAAAATTTGCACTCGCATTAAATATCCTCTGTGCTTATGTATATCTTAAATTGTTAGATAAAATAACAACGAAAATTCATCGGGGTATAAATATAATAAATTTTTTTTAAAACTCGTTGTAAATTAGCAAGTGAATATAATATTAGTTTTACTTAATTAAACAAAAAATTTAAAATTAATATGAAACTTTTCTAAGCATTATTATTAAAGTTATAAAAGATTTTAAAAATAAAATAATAAAAGATATTTTGTTCATTATGTAAAAAAATTACACTAAATTATCAAAAGAGTTTTAGTTTCAATACAAAATTTTACATTTTGTTTAGATGTATAGTGCAAAGTCTTTTCCTATTATTTATTTACACACTATTTTTTGTAATTGCTCGAATAGGATTATAAAATATTTTAAAACAATATTCTAATCGGGATATATTAATATTTTTAATTAGTTAATTAATTTAATTTGTATATAAAAAACCTTCGATTTTTCTTGAAATCGAAGGTTAAAATAATTAATTATTTTTTTTATAGCCGCATTTTGGACAAACACCATCAGTATTTAAAGATATTCCACATAATGGACACCGATCAAAAGTTTTACTTGTTTGATATTCTTGGCTTGCAGCATTTGCACCACTTGTAAAAGTAATTTTTGAAATGTTTAATTTATCTTTTAATAAATCATATACAATTTTAATCATACCTTCTACGGTCATTGTTTCTTTTGTTACAACGAGTCTACAATCTGGATAAGCAGTTGCTAAATCAGTTTTAAAAGCTTCTCCTTTCATGGTATTTTGTGGTGCTCCATTTTTAATTCCTTGCTTTTCATAAACTTCTAAAATAGCAGCTAAAAGTGGGTCATCTTCTCTTAAAATCGTTGCGTGATCGAAATTTTTAAGAACATCCCAAGCTGTTTTTTTAATTTCATTGCAAGGAAATACCATATTTACACCAGTGTTAATACTATCTTCTACTTCAATAGTCAAAACTCCAGTATGTCCGTGTAAATACTGAGCTTCACCTTTAAATCCGTAAAATCTGTGTGCATACTGCAAGTCAAAAGTTGTCATTGATTTCATAATTTTTCTCCTTTTTTAATAATTTTATATAAACAAATTAGAATTTGAAATACTACTTTCGGCTATATATTTTGCTACTCCTGCTATTTCTACACCATCAAGAAGTTCTTCTTTTTTAATTCCCATAATATCCATGCTCATCTGACAGGCAATAAATTTAACTCCATTAGCTTTTGCTTGCAATATAAGTTCTTTTAGTGTTAAAACATTTCTATTTTTCATAACCCATTTTAAAACAATAGATCCAATGCCTCCCATATTCATTTTAGAAAGAGTCAACTTATCTGCCCCTTTTGGCATCATAAATCCCAACATTTTATCAAGAAAAGATTTTTTTATATTAACATTGTCTCTTCTTAAAATATTTAATCCCCAGAACGTAAAAAATAAAGTAACGTCATATCCGCTTGCTTTTGCACCGTTTGCAATAATGAAAGCTGCTAGTGCTTTATCTAAATCATTAGAAAAAATAACAATTGTTTGAGTATTTTTTACAGGGTTTTGTTTTATTTGCTTTTGTATGTTCATTTCATTTTTTTGAATTGTTGCAACTATTTTTTTATTAATGTTATTTAAACTTAAAAGAGTATGATTTGTAGAATTACACCAAGCTTGAACATCCGTATAAAATGCTTTGTCTGTTGTAGAAATTTCTAAAACTTCGCCATTAGCTATATGAGAAATATTTTCTGCTAATTTCATAATCGGTCCAGGACAAGATAGTCCGCAAGCATCAACTTTTAAAACATTTGAATTTGTTTGTAATTTAGTAGTAATTTTAATTTTTTCTGAAACTTTATTTTCTTTATCGAGTTTAATTTCATTATAAAGTTTTATTCCTGCCATTAAAGAATAAACATTATTAAAATCATTTTGTATTAAAATTCTTGATGCAATATAGCTAGTATATCCTGTATTACAGAATAATATAACTTTTTTATTTTTTGGAATTTCAATTAATCTTTCTCTTAATTGTGCAAGAGGGATATTAACAGCTCCTTTAATAGTTTTTGTATTGTAATTTTCTGGCATTCTAACATCTATTATAAAAGAACCTTCAATATCTTCATAATAAGCAGGTTTGACAAATCCTTTTAAAATATTATCTGCACACATCCCTAAAATATTGACAGAATCTTTAGCAGATGAATAAGGTGGAGCATAACACAATTCGCTGTCTAACAAGTCTTGAATATTTCCATTATTACGCATTATCGAAGCTATAATATCAATTCTTTTTTCGACTCCTTCTTGTCCGACTGCTTGTGCTGCTAATATTTTCCCTTCATTATTAAATAACAATTTGTATAAAGTGGATGTTGCATCAGGATAATATCCTGCATGGGAATTCCCAAAAGTCAGAATTTTCCAATAAGGGATCCCTGCTTTTTTTAAAAATTTTTCATTATAACCTACAGTTGCAACGGTATAATCAAAAACTTTTACAACAGATGTACCTTGAGATTTCTTATAATAAGAATTAATCCCACAAATATTATCTGCAATAATCCGACCTTGCCTGTTTGCTGGTCCTGCTAATGGGATTAAAACATCTTCATTTGTTACAAAACTTTTTATTTCAACGCTGTCACCACCTGCAAAAATATTAGCATCTGAAGTTTGCATAATATCATTGACTTTAATACCTCGGTTAACTTCTAATCCTGCTTTTTTAGCTAATGTAATTTCAGGTTTTACACCAATCGATAAAATTGCGATGTCATAAGAAATTTTTCTCCCTGATATTAATTCAATTTCATCTTTTTTAAAACTTTTGATGCCGTCTGATAAGATTAATTCAACACCATTTGCCCGCATTTCATTTTGAGCAAAACAAGCAATTTCATAATCGACAGTTGATAAAATTTGGTCTGATAATTCAACAAGTTTTGTTTTAATACCAATATGAACGAGATTTTCAGCCATCTCAACACCAATAAATCCACCTCCCACAACTACAGCATTTTTAATATCATTTTTTGCTATATAGTCTTTAATCTTATCAGCATCTGCTAGTGTTCTTACAGTGAAAATATTTTTATTATTAATCCCTTCTATATCTGGTATAATAGGATTTGCTCCTTGAGCTAAAACTAATTTATCATAATGAAACTTTTCATTGTTCTGAGTGATTATATATTTTTCATTTCTATTAATTTCAATAATTTCACAGTTTAATTGAACATTAATATTAAATATATTTTTAAATTTCTCAGGATTAGTAACTAAAATTTTTTCTCTTTCTGAAATGATATCTGAACAATAATAAGGAAGACCACAATTTGCGATTGAAACTTCATTTGTACGTTCAAAAATCGTAATTTCACAATTTTCGTCTAATCTTCTTAATCTTGTTGCACAGCTTGCACCTGTCGCTCCGCCACCTACTATTATTACTTTCATATCCCCCTTCTTTAATATTAGTATATTAGTATATTTGTATATTAATATTATCTAATTTAATCTTGTTTGTCAATATATATTTGACAATATTCAAATATTGCAATATTCTCATAATATGAAAGATGAAAATTTTAATATAGAAGAATATACTATAATTTTTAAAGCATTAGCACATCCTATACGATTAACTATTGCATATAATTTAATGTTGCAACCAGAATGTAATGTAAGTAAAATGTGTAAATGTTTAAATATTCCTCAACCAACAGTTTCACAGCATTTATCCATATTAAAAAATGCAAACGTTATTTCAGGTCATCGTCGTGCAAATCAAATTTGTTATAAGGTTGAAAATCCTAAAGTTATAAATATATTAAAACAAATTTCCTGAATTAATTTAAAACTGTTTAAGTAGACTTTAAAATTAGTTAAATAATTTAAAACTTTGGTTTAAATATTTGATGAAAGATTTTTTTTAAATTTTTTTGAAACCTTTATTTTTTTACGATTAATAAATGTCATTTTTAATTCTATTTTTATTTTCTCTATTGTTGTTATAATGTGATGTAGATTAAATGAAAAATATAAATTAAATTGTAATTATCAGATTTGTTTTATTTTTTGTATAATCAAGCAAGAAAAGGGAAATTTATTTAATGGTTATTTTATAATAAGTAAAGACATTTGATATATAAATCCAAATATTTGCTCAATATTCTTATAACTTCTTAATATTGAAAAATTACATAAGTATAATATTAGTCAACATGTTAGACAAATATTAGTAAATAATATTAAAAATTAGTGAACATAGGAAAAATTAACCAGAGAAAAATTATCTTTGAATTTAGCAGTTGATAATTCTCATATTTCAAAATTGAAAAAGGTAAAATAAATATCCTTTGGATAAAAACTTAAATACTAGGCAATTATTTTAAAACAGAAGAATAATTATTATTGGAATAAATCTTATAGATAATTTTGGGCATGTTAATTTACAAGAAAAAATAAAAATACACTTTTTTTTGATACTTTTCTTATTTATTGTTTGTTAAACGAAAATGTTTTGCTCTAGTTCTTTGTTGACAAACAGCTATTAGACTGGGCTTAACTTTAAATATCAAGTGGACTTTAGTATGATATGATTTTAATTTTTTGTATTTGGAGTGCAAAAATGAGCAGTTATGTATAAGAAAAGACCGTTACATTTCAAGACTAAAAAACAGTTTCAAATGTGCTGTCCATTTGATTTTTTATTAAATTTTTTTTACCAAAGTATTCTAAAAACCTATTAGTTATAATAAAAATTTCCAAAGCTTTTGATGCTTTTATTAAAAGTCATTATAATTCTTAAATGGGCTTGGAGGGATTCGAACCCTCGACCAATTGATTAAGAGTCAACTGCGCTACCAGCTGCGCTACAAGCCCTTTTTATATTTTTTCTCGTTTATTTTAGCATAATATAAGAAAAAGAACAACTAATTTAATAATAAAATTTTATAAATACTTTTTAATATTTAAAAAAATAAATAAATATGTTAAGATATAAATATAATATATTGTACATTTAAAATTAAATATGGGGACGCTTTTGGATTTGACAGGGCGATTGTTGCATTTAAATTGCGAGTCGAAGTGCTGTTCTTCGTAAAAACGAGCAAATTAAAATAAACGCTACAGATAATGTTGTAGTTGCTGATTTTTCACGTGCACAAGCACGTAAAGCTGCTTAATTAGACTAGCAGTTCAGCCACCTCAATTTGTCCAACTTGCCGATAATTGGGGTAAATTATGCAAGTTGCGGTTGTTTGTTTAAAGGGCATTCAGCTTAAGTTTTTTCCTTTAAGCTTGTAAATAGCTTATAATTTACTTAAAGTTATTCTAAGTTTGAAAGTTTGACATTATAACTTGAATTAAAAACTTTATACACTCGTAGAGATTTAAATGTTACCGTTTTGGACGTGGGTTCGACTCCCACCGTCTCCACCATTTTCTACACTATTTCTTCTTTTTTAGTTTTTACAGTTGTTTTTATTATTTTATTACCGTTTTTATCTTTTGTAGCGATTAATATACCGTCATAATTGTCTTCATTTAAATTTTCGGAAAAATTATTTTTATTATTATCTATTATTTCATTATTATTTTCATTTATATTGTCTTTATCATTTTCAATAATTTCATCTTCTTTTGATTGTAGATTTTGTTCTTTTAATTTTTCTTTAGCTTGTTTTTCTTCTTTTTCTATTTCTTCAAAAGATTTAGTTCGTATTATGCCAATATTAAACATAAAAGCAAGCTCATTTTCTTCACCTGAAAAACTTATATCATATGTGTCCTCTTTTAAATCCATATATTTTGTTAGAACATTTATTAAATCACTTTTAAGTTTTTCTGCTGATACTGAATCAAGTTTCATTCTATCTTGCGTTAGAACAAGTTTTAATCTATTATAAGCTATATCTTTTGCATTTTCTTCTTCGTTTTCATTTTGGAAGAAATTTACCATTCTATTATAAATATCAGTTAATATATCTTTCATATTTTATTTAAAAGGTTGATACCTTTCATCCTTTCTTTTTTTGAATAACATGGATTAATTTTAATAATTTTATTAATTAAGTCTAATTAATTTTTTTTCTTTAAATTCTATGTTTTGGTTTTTATTTACTTAAAACAAAAAAGTTTTTTAATTTATTAAAAAATCCTTTTTCATCTAAATCCAAAAATGGTACATCTTCGCCTAAAATTCTTCTTGCGACATTGTTATAGGCCATACCAGCTTTAGCTTTAGTTTCGTTAACAATAGGTTCGCCTTTATTTGTTGAAGTTATGATACCTGTATCTTCAGGAATTATACCTATAATTCCGCAAGATAATATTTCAGAAACATCTTCAACACTCATCATTTCTTTTGTTTTTATCATATTTGGTCGAACCCTGTTAATAAGTAGTTTATAGGATTTTATTTCTTCTTTTGCTTCTAAAAGTCCAATTATGCGGTCAGCATCACGCACTGCACTCATTTCAGGTGTTGTAACAACAATAGCTTCGCTTGCTCCTGCTATTGCATTTTGAAACCCTTGCTCTATACCTGCGGGGCAATCTACTAAAACAAAATCAAATTCTTCTTGAAGTTTTTCACATATTTCTTTCAACTGTTCTTCGCTCACTGAAGTTTTATCTCTTGTTTGAGCTGCAGCTAATAAACATAAATTAGGACACTTTTTATCCTTCACAAGTGCTTGTTTTAACTTGCATCTTTCTTCAACTACATCAACAAGAGTATATACTATTCGGTTTTCAAGCCCTAAAAGTAAATCTAAATTACGTAAACCTATATCTGTATCAATAAGTGCAACTTTTGCTCCAGTTTTAGCAAGAGCTGTACCTATATTGGCACTGCTTGTTGTCTTACCAACACCACCTTTTCCTGATGTTATTACTATTACTCGTCCTGACATTTATTTTTTCCCTTTTTCCTTTTTTATATAATGGACTGATGCCCTTTATTCTTTCTTATCTATCTATCAACGTGGATTAATTTTTTCGATTATTAATTTATTTTAATTATATTTTAAGTCCTCTGAACAAAGTTACTTTTTGTAGAAAAGTAACCAAAACTGCAACTTCACTTGCCGCTTAAATTTTTATCAGTCCCAACCCCAACAGCCTCAACTTAGGCTTCGCATTAAAACAATTGGCTGTTTGAAAATATTTTACCAACTGATAATTCTTCCCAGATAAATATAAGTTGCAACTATTTTATTAACTTTTAATTTTTTTTTATTTTCATCTTTTTTATCCCTCAGGTTATCACTAAAATAAGAACATTTTAAAACAATTCAACAATACGAATTTCGTTATCTACAATCATTGCCTCTTCAACGCATATCATATTGCGCTTTTCTTTTAGGTTGATATTTGCACCGTCTGGTTTTCTTGTATACAAATCAGCTATACGAATTTGTATGGGATTTAAATTCAAAGCTCTTATACGTGCTTTTTTATTGCCATTTTTACCAGCATGGCATACACCTAAAAGTTTCCCCCAAACCGTTATATCACCACTTGCTTGTATTTCACTTCCTGCATGACAATCTCCCTTTATAAAAACATTCCCGTCAAAACTTAAAAATTGCCCAGACCTCAATGTTTGTTTTACATACTTTGTTTGCATGTTTAATATATCCATATCGTCTTTTGTTACAACTTGACGACCAAGTAGTTTTAAATTTTCCTCGTCTGTAGTTTCATTTAAAATATCTTCTAGCTTTTTTATTGCACAAGCTTCTAATTCTTTTTCATTGTAATCATCTGGTATTGAAGATTCTGGTAATTCGCTTATGTTATTTTTGTCAACTATAATGCCTATATTTTCAATAGCTTCTTTTGTCTTTATTGATAAAGTATTTATTTTGTTTAATACGCAATCATTAGCTTCAATAATTAATTTTATACTCTCAAGTTGATTGACATTTAAATCAATATTAGATAATATTAAGTTAATTCTTTTATATTTATTTTCATTTATTTCAAGTTTTGAACAAATGTGTGCAATTATTGAATTAGCGGAATTTACATCAATTAAATCAATATCAAGTTCGGTATTATCATTTGTATCTATATTGTTAATGTCGATTCTTTCCTTATTTAACATATCCCGCATTCCCCAAAAAAGTTTATCAAAACTACATGCTTTAGAATATATTAAAAAAATATAATTTACAATAATAAATTAAATAATATTAAGCTTTTTTTATTTTTAAAATTTTATCATCGACTTCAATTTCAACTTTGTCTAATTCTGGATTAATATTTATTAATTCTAAAATAACTTGTGATATAAATAATGAATAACCACCACCTCTTTTTGTAAATTTTTTAACAAGAGCATTTTTGTATCTTTCACTATCATAATTGAAATCAAGTTGTGTTACATATAAAACTTTGTTTTTTATTTCAAATAAAACTTTTGTATCAATAGGATTTATGTTTAAAAGTTTTAATATAGGTTTTGGAATATGAAGCTCCCAACCATTGCCATTTGAGGTTAATGATTTTTTCATTAGCTATACCAATTCTGTTTAATATCTTTATTTATATATTAAGGTGACCCAATTAGAATAAATATAGTATGTTGTATGTATATTAATGGTATTATTTTTGTTGACAAAATAATGTATGTTGTTATAAAATTAAATTATAGTTAGATATTCCATGAAATTGAAGGGATAATTAAAATTATTTTCATACTTAGTTTATTTTAAAATTTTTTTAAAATAAACTTTTTTTTATGTATATATAGAAATAGTATGTTTTGTTGTTTTTTGGAATATTTATGATAGAATTAATTACATATGAATTTTTATTTAGAGCAAATAGAAAAATTTGATGAATCAATAAAATCAGCAAATGACATAGCTATATTTACCCATGTATCACCTGATGGTGACACTTTAGGGTCTTCACTTGCAATTTTTAAAGTTATTCAAGAATATTATAAAAAAAATGTAACAGTTTTTATTTCGGATAAAATTCCAAAAGTTTATGATTTTTTACCTTATATAAATTGCTATAAGCGTACAGATGATTTACAATATGAAAATAAAATTTTTGATTTAGCTATAGCTGTTGATATAGCTACTATTGAACGTATGGGGAAAGGGTTTAGTTTATTTGCAAAAAGTAAGTTTAAAATAAATATTGATCATCATAAGTCGAATACTAATTATGGTGATATAAATATAATAAATCCTAAAGCATCGTCAGCGTCTGAGGTTATTTTAGATATTTTAGATGATTTAAAAATAGAGTTAACAAAAGACATAGCTACATTTATTTATGTAGGAATATTGACTGATACAGGTGGTTTTCGTTATGATAATACATCGCAAAAAGTTCTTCAAAAAGCTGCAAAACTCTTGGATTATGGTTTAAGTCATTCTGAATTATGTCAAAAATGTTTTATGACAAAAGAAAAGAAATCACTTTTATTGACTGCTAATGCTATTTTAAATGCAAAATTTTTGCTTTGTGACAAAATTGTTTATACGGCAATAACTTTAAATGATATGAAAAAGTATAATGCAAAAAATGAACATACAGATAGAATTGTCGAAACTTTAAGGCAAATTGAAACGTGCGATGTTGCTTTGTTATTTAAGGAAAATTTAAATCAAATAACCAAGGTGTCATTAAGAAGTAAAATATTTGATGTTTCAAATTTTGCATCAAAATTTGGTGGTGGTGGGCATAAGTTTGCTGCAGGACTTACTATACAAAAACCAATTAATATAGCTATGGATTTGGTCTTAGGTGAACTTAGTAAAGCTATGAAAAATGATTAAAAAATACTCAAAAAATATTATAATGCGAATTATTGATGAAGATTTTCCCGGAATGGCTGCTGAAATGGCATTTATGTTTGTTTTGGGAATTTTTCCTTTTCTTCTTGTATTAATGTCTTTTTTTGGTTGGATGGGGAAAAAAGCTTTTATTAATAAAATTTTAGTTTTTTTTGATATTATAGCTCCGCCTCAAATTTCAAACTTAATAAATTCTGTTATAAATGAAATTATGATATTTTCACAAGGAAAACTTATTGCCATTTTTGGGTTTTGTATTACTTTGTTTTTAGCGTCAAATGCTATTTTTGTTATAATAAAAGGTTTAAATCGTGCTTATGGTATTGTTGAAACAAGAAATCTTCTTGTCACAAGACTTTTATCCGTTTTAATTGTATTTGCAAATGGACTTGTTTTATTTTTAAGTATAAATTTAATAATTTTTGGTAAGATAATACTTGAAATGATTTTAAGTTTTATACATTTACCTTTAAATATAGTAAATTTAATACTTATTTTTAGATGGCCAATATCATTTTTGGCTTTGTTTGTTGTAGCTTATATGAATTATTACTTTTTACCTGATATAAAAGAAATGACAAAAGCACGTTATATAAGTTCATTATATGGCACTTTATTCTTTTGTATTTTTTGGTTACTCGGTTCGTGGCTTTTTTCTTTATATGTAGGCAATTTAAATACTTATAACTGGGTGTATGGAACAATTGGTGCTTTTGCTATGCTTATGGTGTGGTTATATTATACTTCACTTCTAATTTTAATTGGTGGTGAAATAAACTCACAAATTTTGGATAAACTTACAAAAGGTTAAAACAATTTAGAAAGGTTTTTTATGGGACAAATATTAACTAGAAACGTTTTAATTGATGTAATTAAAGATTTAAGAGAAAATAATATTAAAATAGCTGCTACAAATGGTTGTTTTGATATTTTACATGTTGGACATGTTAAATATTTGAGTGAGGCTAAAAAATTTGGTGATATTTTGATAGTTGGTTTGAACTCTGATAAATCAGTCAAAATGTTAAAAGGCGAAACAAGACCTATAAATCAGCAAAATGATAGAGCACAAGTGTTGGCTGCTTTAAATTGTGTTGATTATGTAGTCATATTTGATGAAATTTCACCAATTGAACTTTTGAAAAGTATTAAACCTGATGTTTATGTCAAAGGTGCTGATTATACTCTTGAAACATTGCCCGAAGCTAAACCTCTTTTAGAGTTGGGAATTAATATAAAATTTGTAGATTTTGTTTTAGGAAAGTCAACTTCAAATATTATACAAAAATCACAAAAGTAGATTAGCATAGTTTTTTATAGTTTATGGTAAAATTTAAAATATGAGTAGTAAAAAATTAAAAAATTTAATTAGTTTAAATTTAACAAAAAAATTAGTAGAAATATTATTTAAAATTTCATCACATACAATAGACTTTAGACCCATAAATAAACCAAATCTGGATAGTTATATTCTTGCATTATGGCATGCACATCAATGTTGTTTATATGCAGTTCCAAATAGAGAAAAAGTTAATGTAATGATATCAAACTCAAGAGATGGTGATATCATAGCACATGCAACTCAAACAATGGGACTTAAAGTAATACGTGGTTCAAAAAGTCAAAAAGCAATCCAGGCTACAATGGGTATGATAGAATGTCTTCAAAAAGGTGAAATAGGAGCTATCACAGTGGATGGTCCAAGGGGACCTAAGGGTATTGTTCATAAAGGTATTATTTCAATAGCTAAAACAACAAACGTTCCTATTATACCTGTTGCATATTATTCTCCACAGAAAAATTTTCTTAAATTTAATACTTGGGACGAGTTCAGATTTCCTTTGGGGTTTTGCAAGCCTGTAGTAAAATTTGGTGAACCTATTTATGTTAATAAAGATATTACAAATGAAGCTATAAAAGAACTTCAGAATGTTATTGCTCAAGCTATTCAGGATTTATACGATGATATTAAAACAAATTATAAAGAATATTCAAAAATGTAATATTTTATTATAGATTAATTACACTTTAAGTTATTTTTTAATATAGCCTTAAAATGTTTTTTTAGGTTATTTTCTTAAGTTCCTAATGAAATATATTTGATGGTAAAAATTATCATTTCACTATTTAATCAACATCCAACAAGTCTTTTATTCAAACATTTAAAACATTTGTAATTTTATATAATGTTTCAACTGTAAAATTTTGTGCTTCACGTTCAATATAAACAATTCAAGAAACGTTAATATCTGTAAAATCAGCTAAATTAATCTGTTTAAGTTTTTTAATATGTAAAAATTTTATTTTAAGTCCTATATGTAATTTAATTTTATTAATATCCATATTATAATTATATAACTTGACTTTTATTATTTTATTAGATGTAATCAATATAAATTAGTTTTATACAATAATTAATCCAATTCTACGAGGTACAAAAAAAAGAGGATAATAAAAGATAAAAAATATAAACGATTTAAATCGTAAAATGATGATGCATCTGCATTATGTGTCGTTTTGTTAAACAATTATGATTTTAGATAAAAACAATAAAATACTCGACTATTTTATCAAGTTGTATTATTCTTCAAGTTCTTTTAAAGCTTTATATAGGTCAATTTCTTTTTGAGTTAAATTTTTAGGGATGTTAATTTGTATTTTTAAATTTAAATTACCATAACCGCCTGATTTTTGAGGCAAACCAAGTTCTTTTAGTCTTAATATTTTGCCTGTATTAGTTTTGGGAGGAATTTTTATAGCAACTTTTCCATGCAATGTTTTAACATCAATATTTGCACCTAAAACTGCTTGACTTGGAGTAATTTCAATAGTTTTTGTAATATCAGAGCCTAATATTTGATAATCAGGGTCTTTAAATTTTACACTTAAATATAAATCACCTCGTTGATTTGTAGTTTCATCTAAACGTCCTTCGCCTTTTATTCTTATTTTTTGACCTTCTTTTATACCTAGTGGTATTTTAACATTCAATTTACGTTTATTGTTAACAATACCTGTTCCACCACAATGATAACAAGAAGCTCCACCACCATTACAATGAGAACATTTTTCAATATTTGAAACAGTAACAGATATAGCTTTTTTACTCATTAAATCTGCTGCAGTTATATTAACAACTTCAGTTTGGTCAAGATTAATTTTCTTTTGGGTTGTTTTTGTTTGTTTTCTTGATTGTTGTTGTGAATATATATTATCATAAAACCCAGATGAAGAAGCATTTCCCCTTGATTGAAAAGTCATATCGCCAAAAATTGTCTTAAAGAAATCGGAAAAACCTCCAAATGCCCCAAAATCACCTTGAGAGTAGGAATTTGAACCACCCATATTTTGATAAAACTGTTCAAAACCACCTTGTGACCCACCTGAAGAACCATACCCCATATTTTGCCAATTTGACCCTAAATTATCATATCTGTCACGTTTATCTTTATCTGATAAAACTTCGTATGCTTCATTTATTTCCTTAAATTTATCCGAAGCAGCTTGGGTTTTATCAACATCAGGATGATATTTCTTAGCTAACTTGCGATATGCTGATTTTATTTGTGCTTGTGTTGCATTTTTTTCAACACCAAGTATTTTATAATAATCTTTATAATCCATATAATTATTTACCCTTTTTTATTTATAATAATACAAAAAATGCCTAATTTATAAAAAATTAATCCTTTCTTAATTTTTTATATTAAGATAGTCTAATATGTATTGAACTAGTACAAGATATTAAAGAATATAAAAAAATAATATAATAAAAATAGGGGAAAAAAGTGGTTTCTTATCAGCTCTTTAAAACTATAACGGTTAAATTTAAGCACTAGTATAATTAATAAAATTACTATTAGCATTTTTATGTTCATTACTATAACCATTTTCGACATCATTTCCTTTTTTTGTTGTTATGGAGAATACCGAATTTAAAGTATGTCTCACTCAACTTTGAGAATATTGTCAAATAATTTACCATATTTATTTTAATTATAGAGAAAATATCTATAGACATAAAGTAAAATCTTATATAATGGTGTGGTTAATTAGCTCATATACTTGTAAAAAAGATATTACTTCGTTATAATAATGTTAAAAAGGGAAATGTGTCATATATGTATAGCAAAGATGATATTATAAAAAAACTTTCAAATGAAGGGCAGTTTATTGATAACTTTATTTTGGAGGCCTTTATTAAAAATTGGCATATTGACCCTATTTATGAAAATGAAAATGGTGTGGAGTTTTTTGATGATGCTTCCTATGCAAACATTAAAAGTCTTATGACGCAACGGGATAAACTTAATAAAAATCAAAACGTTTGTAATAATAATATATTAGAGAAAAAAGAAATAAAAGAAGAAAATAAAGAAAAAGAAGAAAAACAAAGCATAAAAACTTCAATTGAAAAAGTAGATAATAACAAATTTAATAACAAAGAAAATGCCTTGAAACTTAATAAGTATGAAATTGAAATTAAAAGTATCGATAATTTAACGAATAATATTGCTTGTAAAATTACCAAAGAATTTGAAAAGTTTTTAAAAGAATCAGACTTTATTGATTCGCTTTTACAATCTTCAGAATGCAAAAGCGATAATAAATATCTTGCTCAAAAAATTCGTAAACTTGTGAAAGAAAATATTACATTAAAAGAAAAAATAAAAGAATTAGAGTCTTTAAAAACACATTATGTTAAAGTTTTTGGGAATTTTTATATAAAAAAATAAAATTATTGTTGATTATTTGTCATATAATCATCAAAATACTTTGGATTTAAACTTAGCCATTTATAGGCTTCACCATCTTTTTGTATTGAATTATACTCATAATATGTTTCATCAAGTATTGAAGAAACAAAAGTGCCACCATAACGTCCACGTAGAAATTGTACTATTCCTTTTTTGTTTAAATTATTTAAAGCTTTGCGTACTGTGTTTGTTGAAACATCATAATGTTGTGAAAGTTCTTGTATTGTAGGCAATTTGTCGCCAAGTGAGTATTGATTTTGTATCATCTTTAAAATATTTGTTTCTATTTTCTGGTAGTAATAAAACTGTGCATTCTGACTTGATGTAAATATTTTATCTTCTAATTTTGAAACATTATTTTTATTTTGCATATTTTCATTAAATGTTACAATAGTTCCATATTTACCTCGTTTAGAGCAAATAATATTCTGTTTTTCAAGAATGTGGCATACATCATTAATTGTTTTTATACTCGCATTAAAAATTTTTGCAAGTTCATTATTTGAAGGTAACTTATCACCTGTTTTAAAATTCGATTTAATATATTCTTTAATTTCAAAAGCTATCTTATCAACAAGCGTAATCGACTCATTTGTCTTATAATAGATGGGGTTTAATATATTTAAAACACGATAATGTATATTGATATTACTTTTTATCTGTTTTAATTCATTGTTTTCAACCATAAAAGCTAAAGCAAGTCTTAAAGTATTAGATGATATATTTAAAGTTTTAATAACAAAATTTAAATCAGGTAAAATTTGATCTTTTTTAAAATTATGTTCAATAATATATTGACGAATATGATTAATTGTTAAATCACGTTTTGATGTTAGTTTTTTAAAAACGGACTTTTTTGAAGTCTTTATTATAGTGCCTATTTTTTGCTTGGATTCTACATATCCTAGATCTTCAATATAACGAATTGCACTTTGTATGGTACCTACGCTAACGTTTAGGTGTTTAGCCAATATTTGCTTTGAAGGTAAAAGCAAATGTTCTTTTTCATTATTTGACTTTAATATAGTATCTATCCAATTTATAAACCATTTTTTAATAATATTGTCTTTGGAGTCAAATGAATTTTTAAAATCAGGTATTTTTTTGGGTAAATTTGATATTTCTATTTTTTTAAATGTACTTATTTGAGTTTCTAAAATTTTTTGTTTATTCATTATTTTGCCTTTTTTAATTATTCTATTACAATAAAAAAACAAATGCAATAAAAATTTTATTCACATAAAAAAGAAGTGTAATAGTATTATAATGAAGATTTAATTTAGTTAAGCTATACAACAAAGGTTTAGATTATTGGTCTTGTTAATAAGTTTTATTAATTTTGTAAAGTTTTATTAATTAACTATTATGTTTATAGCAAATTTTAAAATCATATGGTTTTTATACAAACATAACAAATTAATTTAAGAGAAAAAAGGAAGAAAGGAAGATTATTGACATGAATTATCACATAATAAGAGGACATTTTGCACCACCAGTTGCCGAACAAATTAGAACACACAAACTAGCATTTATTAAAGATAAATTAAACACATCTATACCAATTTTAACACAAATTGAAGAGAACTCTGGTGATAATAAATTTTTAGACCGATGTGAACAAGCTCTTGTTCAAAAAAAACCTAGTATGATGCCTGCAGCTTTGAAAACATATTTTATACCACAATGGGAGGCAGATATAAGACACCCATTAAATCCAGAAAAAAAAGAGCAACTAGAGGAAAAAATGTTTGAATTAAAAAGGGCAGTATCATTGTCGGATGAGGACTTTAGATTAATTAAATTAAACAGTTGGGGGGATTTTATTCAAACTGTTAACTCTATAGATAGCGTAAAAGAATATAGAAAACAGCATAGAGAGGATTGGGACAAATATATCAAAGATATACAAACAATATATGGTATTGAAGAAAAAGTAACAAAAGATTATGATATTTCAAAATATGTGGGTAGCAAGAATTTTAAAAATACTGAAACTGATGAAACAAAGCCCGAGTTTATAATAGGGGATTCTAAAGAAATAATAAAAGAACAAAAGAAAGTATTTAATAGTCTTCAATTACCTATTGAATTAAGAAAATTTCAAGAAAAATTAAGAACGACTTTTGAAACTCTTTTTGAAAAGGGAAGAAAGTCTAAAGACTATTCTTTTTATTCAGTACCATTAAATCAAACTATTTTTAATACAACTATTCAAAATATAAAAGACAAAATGGGAAAAATTGGTTTAAATTCTGCATATAAAAAGGCTGTTATGGAATATCAACAAAGTCAATTTAAAAATTGGGGGATTGACAAAAAAATGGTTACAGATGAACAAGGTAATGAAATAGGTTCTTTTATTACTATTCCTCAAACAAAAAAAGATGAGCCTAATTTTGAAAATAGATACCAAGTTATACAAACTCATAGTTGTGAATCGTGGTGTATTCATCAAGCTAATGCACCAACTTATATAGTGGAAGGCAAAATGATTATTTATATGCCTAAAAATAGCAAAGAAAATGTAGGATTTACTTATCAAGATAATAAAATTGTTGAAATTCAGACTAGTATAAATGACGGTATAAAACAAGAAAATATTGGACAAATTCTTAATATATTAAGGACTGAAACTGATAAAACTTTAATTAAGGATTTGTCACCTTCAAAATTAGACGAGTTAAATAAGGTTGCAAAAAAAGGAAATATTGATTTAAGTGATATTAACAATACTTATTTAAATCAATTTATAAATGATGATAATAATAATATCTCAAAATTGTTGCCATCTGATTTAAAAGGTATAAATAGTATATTTGCAAAAAATCCAGATTATAAAGAACAGGCTAAAATAATAAACAAAGTTTATATAAATAAACTTACAGGGGATAAGGATAAGATATCAAGATTAAGTCCATTTGAATTAGAAACTATGAATGATCTGTATAAAAACAAGCCAGATTATACAGACATGCTTAAAACAATAAACAATAAGTATTTAGAACAATTTGGAAATAATGATAATGATAAATTACCAGAATTGTCGCCATCTGGTTTACAAGTTATCAATGATATGTTTACAGGCAATGAAGAGTATACAGAAAAGCTTAAAGCATTCAACTACGCTTGTTTAGATAAATTTAATAATGATAAAAAGTTATCAAAATTGTCGCCATTTGATTTAAAAACTATGAATGATCTGTATAAAAACAAGCCAGATTATACAGACATGCTTAAAACAATAAACAATAAGTATTTAGAACAATTTGGAAATAATGATAATGATAAATTACCAGAATTGTCGCCATCTGGTTTACAAGTTATCAATGATATGTTTACAGGCAATGAAGAGTATACAGAAAAGCTTAAAGCATTCAACTACGCTTGTTTAGATAAATTTAATAATGATAAAAAGTTATCAAAATTGTCGCTATTGGATTTAAAAGATATAAATAATATCTTTAGAGGCAATGAAGATTATACAGACAAGCTTAAAGCATTCAACTACGCTTGTTTAGATAAATTTAATAATGATAAAAAGTTATCAGAATTGTCGCTATTGGATTTAAAAGATATAAATAATATCTTTAGAGGCAATGAAGAGTATACAGACAGGCTTAAAACAATAAACAATAAGTATTTAGAACAATTCTTAAATTATGAGAAGTTATCAAAAATAAGCTTAAAGCATTTAACAGATATCAATAATATGTTTACAGGCAATGAAGAGTATACAGACAGGCTTAAAACATTAAACAATGCTTATTTAGATCATAATAGTAAGAAGTTATCAGAATTGACGCCATCTGATTTAAAAGGTATAAATAGTATATTTGCAGAAAAACCAGATTATACAGACAGGGTTGAAACAATAAACAATAAGTATTTAGAGCAATTTGCAGGGAATGATGAGAATATATCAAGATTAAATCCATTTGAATTAAGCACTATGAATGATCTGTATAAAAACAAGCCAGATTATACAGACAAGGTTGAAATAATAAACAATAAGTATTTAGAGCAATTTGGAAATAATAATAATAATGATAAGTTATCAGAATTGTCGCTATCTGGTTTACAAGTTATCAATAATATGTTTACAGGCAATGAAGAGTATACAGAAAAGCTTAAAAACTTAAATGACAAATATTTAGAACAATTTATAAATAATAGTAAGAAGTTATCAGAATTGACGTCATCTGATTTAAAAGATATAAATAATATGTTTACAGGCAATGAAGAGTATACAGACAAGGTTGAAACAATAAACAATAAGTATTTAGAACAATTTGTAAATAATGATAATGATAAGTTATCAGAATTGACGCTATCTGATTTAAAAGATATCAATAATATGTTTAAAGACAAGCACGAGTATACAGAAAGTCTTCAAGCATTCAACAAAGCTTATTTAGAGAAACTTATAAATGATAATCAGATGTCAAATTTAATGTTCTTTGATGTTCAATATATAAATAATATGTTTACAGACAAAGAGTATGCAGGAAAGCTTCAAGCGTTCAACAACGCTTATTTTAATCAACATAATGCAATGGAACAAGACGCAATGGATTTTGATGAATCGGATATACCATTACCTCCTCCTATCCCCGTACAGGTAAACATGGATTTTGATGAATCGGATATACCATTACCTCCTCCTATCCCTGGGCAGGTAAACCAATAGTAAAGGTCGCCAATGAGTAAAACTATAATACCTCCACAAAATGGGAATAAATAATAAAAAGCAAGGAAGTACAATGGCTAACACTTCCTTGCTTTTTCGATTTTCTTAGCTAAATCTTTGCTTTTCTTTTTTTATATAAACTTAGCACAAAAAAAGC
>CALUYS010000027.1 GCA_944325065.1 Candidatus Gastranaerophilales bacterium
TTGAAAATTTGTTGAAATTTAAGAGGAACTTTTGTAAAGTAACACATAAAATGAGTACAAACGGATTGGTCGGAAATATAAACAGGATTGGTCGGAAAGGCAAATTACACATGTTTGAGAATTTAAAAAAAGTAATTTTGCGGAACTTTTATGGCTCAAACCCAATAAATTTGTTTTATGTATAAATACCTAAAATTTAATGTATATAAATATTTAAAGCTGATTTTTAAAAGTAACATTGAGTTTGAGAAATTTATAAAAAATCAGTAAAGTTTTTTAAATTTGCGGAACCAATTTATCGGAACTAGTTTTGTATGCTTATTTATAATAATATAGTTAGATATAATAGTATTTAGGAGCAAATATGGCAGATTTAATTAATAATTTAATTGATTTTAGGTATACTACAAAAATGGATTGTATTACCAATTATCTACACGAACATTCAGGCAGAATATGTAATCGTCTATGGATATCTTCACCATTTATAAGTAGTGAAAAGATTTTTTATTATATTTTTCAAATAAGCAAAATTAAGAAACACAAGCCAAATTTCAGACTTCTTACTGATTTGAATAATATTTCAATCAATAATTATAAAATTTTAAAATTTTTCTTAGGTAATAATTGTGAATTAAGAAGCTTAAAACATTTACACGCAAAAATGTATTTAATGGATGATTATTCGGTTGTAACCTCTGCTAATATGACCTATAGAGGATTATATGTAAACTATGAAATAGGTGTTGCCGGTGATATATTAGATGTTGATAGATTTGAAGCAATGTACAATGAAATTTGGGAACTTGGAACACCAGTTAATCAAGAAATGTTGGATGAAGCATTGAATAATTCAACTTATATTGATACAGAAGGTTTTAATCCTGATTTAAAACCAATTATTAAATTGCCAAAAGAGCTTACTGAAAAATGTAGTTATGAACAGTTCCTGAATGAATATAATGAATTGTCAAAACAATATGAATCCTATGGTAGAATTTGGAAAAATTCACCGCTAAAATTTGAAATAGATAGTTTCTTGAATTACTTATTCCATCATTCAGAGAATAATTCTTCAAAAGATTACTACTATTCATTTGAAGTAAACAATTTAAATAGTGAACAAAAAGCAAAACTTTTAAAAAATTGTATTCAAGAATATCATAATTGGATAATTTCTGATTCTGTATGGGATAATGAAGGCATCAGAATGAATTATAGAAAAAATGCACTAGAAATATTCTCGGATCAGAACATAGATAGTGCAAATTTAGAAGATATATCCGAATTTCTCGCAAATAACATAAATACTTATTTGACCAATTCTGTAAGATTTAACTGGAAAGAGAAATTTGCAAAAGAAAACAATGTAAAAGATGTAAAATCGTGTATTCAGAAATTAAAAATAGCTTCTCCAAAAGAACTTGATAAATTAATAAAAAATTCTTCTATAAGATATTTTGGGGAATCCACAGCACAAGAAGTTATTGGACTTCTTAGGGATGAATTGCCAATTAGAAACGAAAATACAAATTCAGGACTGAGATACTTAGGTTATAATGTATAATTTTTACATTGGCTTTTTATCTTTATACATTTTCATAATTTTAAAAATATAATTTTCAGTAATTTGACATTCAATAGCAGTTCTCATTCTAGAGATTTTTGTTCCATCATAATTATCTAAAACATATTGATGTTTATATTTTGTATTGGCTGATTTTGGAATTCTAATGCTATTTCCTGCATAATGAATCATCAACTTTTTTGTTGCTTCAAGTCCAATTATGTTGACTAAGTCTAATAAACCATAGTCATCAATAGAATCTTCTGTAATATATTTTGCCCATTTAGGTTCTTTGTCGTACATAAACCAATTATACATGAGAAATATTATAATAACCATCAGCCCGAGTAATTTATAACAAAACTTTAGAATTACATGGTATATTATTCCACTATACCATTAGTCTATTTAGTATAATATAAAACCTATCTTGATTAATCTACAAAAATTGTACTTCAATACAAATTATTGAAATACAGGAGGATTTAATGGAGTGGATTAGAGCAACCGAGCTTGCAAAAATTAAAGGCGTATCTGATAGATCTGTTCGCAAATTAGTAACAAGCGGAAAATATATAGGGCGAAAAATTTGCCAGAGATATGAAGTTTTAGTTTCATCTATTGAACAAGAGTGGCAAGATGAAGTTAATAAACTATATTCGACCGAAATTTCCACAGAGAATTTTAACACTCCCATTAGTGAAAAGAGTAAAAAACGAGCATTAACTAAATTTGATATTGTAATGAAATGGCGTGCTTTTTGCGTTAATTATAAAGGTAAAAAGGTTGATGCTATTAAAGAATTTGTATCTGTTTATAACAATATGCCAAATAAAAATAATCAGTACGAAAACATTAACAATATAGCAATATCAACAATAATGCGTTGGGATAGAACCCTAAAAGAAAATGCTGATAATTGGAAAGTATTAGCTCCAAAATATAAATCGCAACCGAATAAAGATAAATTTTCAGAAAAAGAAAAGGAAACTGTTTTAAAAATATTACTGAGCCCTAACCAACCCAATATCGGAAAAGCTATAAAATTAACAAAACACCTTTTATTACAGCAAGGTGTAACTAATTTAGCATGTGAGATGACTTATCGTAGATTTATCTCAAAGTATAAACAAGAACACTATGATATGTGGATATTTGCAAGAGAAGGTGCAAAAGCCTTAAGGGATAAAGTTATACCATATATCGAAAGAGATATTTTAAAATTAAATGTAGGAGATGTTTTAATTGGTGATGGGCATAGGCTTGCATTTGAAGTTATAAATCCCTTTACCGGTAAACCATGCAGACCAACAATCGCTGCTTATCAAGATTGGAAATCTGGAGCAATGGTAGGTTTTGAAGTTATGTTAGAAGAAAATACTCAATGTATTGCTTCGGCTCTCAGAAACTCAATTATTGCATTGGGAAAATATCCGAAATTTGTCTATCAGGATAACGGAAAAGCATATAAAGCTGATTATTTTACAGCAGATGATGATATTAGCGGTTTATTTATAAAACTTGGAATAACTCCGATTTTCGCAAAACCATATAATGCCAAAGCTAAACCGATAGAAAGATTTTTTAGGGAAATGCAGGATAGTTTTGAACGTATATTGCCTTCTTTTGTGGGTTCTTGTATTGATAATAAACCAGCTTATAAAAAACGCAATGAACGCTTCCACAAAGAAATTCACAACAATTACATTCCTACAATGGATGAAGTTATAAATTATATTACTCGTTGGATGGTTAACTTTCATTATGCACAACCTTGTCCTAATGTAGAGGGTTTAAGTATTGGGGAAGTATTTGATGCGGGAAAAGGTAATGGCATTGATATTTCAACACTAGATGATTTAATGATGGTAAATGTTATTAAAAATATTGGCAGAAACGGAATAAGATTTTTAAAATCCGATTATTATCACGAAAGTTTATACGGATTAAGGACTCAAGTTGTTATAAAATATAGTCTTTTTGATTTGTCTTATATCAAAGTTTTTACAATGTCGGGCGAATTTTTATGTACAGCCGAAAGACTTGCCCCAATTCATCCACTTGCTAATTATACAGGCGAAGCAAAAGATGTGGAAGAATTAAAACAACGAATTAAACAACAAAAAGAACTTGAAAAGCAAACTGTAAAACAATATCTTAGAGAACTGAAAAAAGAAAAGGTATATTTACCGGCACTAAATGAAGCCGATAATGTGATTTATAAGCCAAGCATAGAAGATAAAAAGTTACTCATTGAAAGCTTAAAAGAAGATGAAATTCAACCTGAAAAAATTGTATTTCATAATAAATACGAAAGATATGATTATCTAAAAAACAAACCTGATTTATCTGAAGATGAGCAAAAATGGGTGGATAATTATAAAAAATCAACCGAATATAAATTGTTGTATGGCGTTGAGGACTAAAAGGAGATAATTATGAGAAGAACATTTGTAAAAACAAAAAATGTTAGAGCATTTGTTTCGTTAATAGAAAGATTAAATAATGCAAAATATAATGTTCCTAAAATTGGACTTGTATATGGTGAACCAGGATTGGGCAAAAGCAATACTGTTCTTTGGTGGACTTTAAATCAAAATGCCATACTGGTTACAGCAACAAATGGAATGTCAAGAATCTGGTTTTTAAAAACTCTTGTTAAGGAATTGGGGGAAGAACCAAAGAAAACATCTTTTGAATTATTTGATCAAGCTGTTGCGAAGTTAATAGAAAAACCAAGAATGTTAATCGTGGATGAAGTTGATTACTTGGTAGAATCTACAAGAGCTATTGAAACAGTTCGTGACTTGCACGATAAAACAGGAATTCCTGTTTTATTAGTTGGAATGGGTGCTGCTGATAAAAAATTAAAAAGATTTAAGCATTTATATGACAGACTTTTGTGTATTTATAAATTTCTCCCTTTTGATCTTGAAGATATAAAAGAAATTGTTACAAAATTATGCGAAGTTCCGGTTGATGATGAAGTAATTGAAATGATTGCTAAAAATGCCAATCGACTAAGGCAAATTGTAATTTATATTTTAAAGATTGAAGAATTGGCACAAACTAACGGATATAAGAAAATTACAAAGCAAGAACTGGAGTTTTAAGGTGGAAACAAGACATAGGAAAAATTTATTAGAAAAAAATATTGAAATAGCGATTAAGAAATTAAATATTTTTACAGTAGAAGATTTAGAAATCCTACTTGAAAAATCAAAAATAGAAATTATTCCGATTTTAGAAAAACTAACGTCAAAAAATATTATAAGAGATAATGGGGATTCATATATTTATATTCCTCAAATAAGTAAATCCAAAGAAAAAACAATAGAAAGTGACAGCGACTGCATGCGTCATATGTTGCCATTTCAAGTTAAAAAGCCTAAAGAAGTTTTTCCCAAATATATTAATGAGTTAGATGGCTTTATTGATTATTTCTTTGCTCCTCCTGAAACTAAACAAAATATAAAAGATATGTTCAAGTTATTAAAACAAACTCAAGGAATGAATGAGAGAGAACTTAAAAAGACGTTAAAAACAGCCAATATTACATTAAATAAATATAATAAATTTAAATATGAAATTTCAAGAAATGGCTTGATAAATCTTGTAGGATCAGAAACAAGAGAACCCGGTGAAATATATTATTTTTTTAAAGAATATTATCTTTCGCCAAAACAGTATTCTTTAAGTGAAGCCCGAGAACTTGCAATTCAAAGATTTGAGAGATTGATTAAAATAAAAATTAATCGAGCAAAAGTATCTTCTGCTAAAACATATCTTCGTTGGGTGAAGAAAGAATATTCAGATAATAAAATAGAAAAATTCAGAAACCTAAACTTTTCACGATTTGATACCGAAAATTTTTTTCATGAGTAGTCTATTTGGGAGTTTAACAGCTCCTTTTATTTTGCGTTATTTTGCGTGAAAATTTCAAAAAGGCACTCTGATACCTATTTTGATTTTTAAACACCTTTTGAACACTGTTGAACACTTTTTGAACAATGTTTTGCTTTTGATTTTTAATTATAAACTGATTTGATTTACCCAAGACAATTTAACATTATAACCAAAACCTTTTAAATCGGTAATAATTTTATCAAGAGCTAACTTGCTTATAAAAGTTAATCTATTTTTAGTATTACCATTTATTATTAGATACCTTATGGTATATTTTTGATGCGAATTTTGTGAATCATCTAATTTATGTTCTTCATTTTTCATTTTTTCATTTACTAATGATACATATTGTTCTTTCATCGATGCGAATGCTCTTGCAGAAACATATCCCTGATTAAAAAGATGGCTAAGTTTCGCAGCATCAGAACTTATTTTTGAATGAATAAATTCTTTTTCTTTTGGATTAAAAATATCACAAACTTCCATCTTGTCACCATCAATAGTAATTTGTTGACTAATTTCATCAAATAATTCACCTGAAAGTTGTTTACATAATGCCGTATTAAAAATTCGTTCTTTGGCTATTTGTTTTACACCTTTTAATTTTTGCTTCATAATACTTTTTTGTGTAGATTCCTTGGTACAATCATCTATATAAAAATCTTCTTGTATCGCTTTAATATTTTTATTAATTCGTTCGTATTTATCATTAGACATACCATACCAGACAGAATTTGATAATATATAGACTTGATTGTCTTGTTTAATTTCGCCATATAGACACTTTAAAATGGTCCATTCTTTACACTTTTTCCCATCTTCATTTATTAAAAAGACTTTATCTTCATTTAAATTTAAAGGCATTTTGGATTCTCTTAAAACTAGATAATCTTCCAATTTTAAGTTTTCGTATGTTTCAGAGGCTCTAGAATCCTCTTTTAATTTGTATTTGATACTTGAAATAATAGTAGGATCATAGTCTATTTCTGGTTCAAATAAGAAAAATTTAGAAGTATCTTCGAGTATTTTAGAGTCAAGGTTATCATTTAATTCTTTTTGCTTAGCACTAGGTAATGGGCGTAATCCTTTAAAATATTTATTTATAATTCTTTCATTTGTTTGTATTTTTAAATACTGTTCTAATAATGACAATAATCTGTCATCAAGATAGTCCCAACAAGGGATTTCTGATTCCTTAAACCTCATTCTTATATTTAAAGGACCATATTTACCAATGACCGAGCTAATAGTAGAAGTATCAGCTGTTGCATTCAAATGTCTTATAATATCATTATCTTCTAATTCTGAGTTAAATGTCTCATTTGTAATTTCAAAAGCATGTTGAAATTCTGTATTTTTAGGATTGCTTGATATATTTCGTGTTCCTGCTCTACGTATTTTAGCACCTTCTTCTATTATTGCAATTGTTGTATATATACCAAAAGTATCTTCTATTTTGTCTTTTTTTATATTTCTCCATCCTTGACCAAAATTTATTGAAAATAAATAATTTATATTTTTGTAATTAATCTGTTTAATAACAGAAAGTCCTTCAGAAGAAGTATCTTCAAAAGAATCTTTGATCCCATCTAATACTTTTTCATCAAATTCTAAAACCCAAGAAGGTTTGCTTTTTCCTCGACCATTTTTATATAAAAAGTAAGAATCATTGCTCTTGCCACCTTTTATAATATTTTTTTCTGAATATTTATCAATATAATCTTCTCGATTGTTTAAATTACAACAATTTTTTAATAACATTATATTGAGATTAATAGTTTTAACTTTTTCCTCTTCCACCATATTTAACTCTATAGTTCAATTTCTCATGAAAATCATATATTAAATTTTAGCAAATCGGCTCAAAATTAATTATTTTTTAATTTTTAAGTACAAAAATTTATATTCTAAATTGATATAAACATATTTTTATGAGATAAATGAAGAATAGTTTTAAAGAGTTGAGGTAGTTTAAGTATGAAAAGAATCAATGAAGAAACTTATCAAAAAATTAGAACTTTAATTGCTAATTTGGAAGGTGTTGAAAATAAAGTCCCTCATTCTTTTAAGACTGTGTTTAACTTTCCCGGTAGAAAGTCAATTGACATTGCACACAACATCATAGAAACGCTAGCTGGTCCAAATGATGTACTTTATGATCCATTTATGGGGTCTGGTTCTTTTATTATCGCGGCATCAATGGCTAATAAAAAAATCATTGGGAATGAAATTGATAATTATACTTTTTCTATTGTAAAAACAATATTTAAGAAAATAAACTTGGAAATATTACAAAATTATCTAAATCAATTAGAAACTGATACCAAGCCGTTAATTATGAATCTATATGAAACAGAATGTTGTGGAGAAAAAAACTATATTTCAAAATTATTTTATGATCCACAAACAGAAGAATATTTTAATCCAACGGATAATAGAGATATACAAGATGGGAAAAATGTGAAATTAGTTGAAAGGTGTTCTAAATGTCATAATTTATATAAACATTTTTCTAGCTATGATTTAGAAAAATTAAATGAAATAAATAATGAACATATTGAAGATTTTCCTAATGATAAATATATTGAAAATAGCAGAATAAATATAACTGCAGCAACTGGTGCCGATTATTATAATAGGCTTTTTACTAAAAGAAATCAAAAAGCACTATTGATTCTTCAAAATGGTATTAAAAACTTAACAAATAGTCCGGAAAAAGATTTTTTAGAATTCATGTTAGTATCATCTCTTGCATTATCTAGAATTGCAATGTATGGTTCATCAACTGACCGTTTATACCATGTTGTTATGAAAGGAGCACAAGAAACGAATGTTTGGGAAATATTTAAAAACAAAGTTGAAGCACTTATTAAATTTCAGGAAGAATTTTGCGAAATATTATCAACAAATCCGGAAAATAACAATTTATACGAACTATATAACGTTCCTTATCAAGCCTATATAAATAATTGCCTAGAACAAAAATTTGATATGATATATACTGACTTCCCTTATACAGATCAAGTGCCATATTTAGAATGGAATCAGTTATATAGAAAATGGTTGAATAAATTTTATAAACCTGGTGAATTTGAATTAACTGAGGATATGCTTAATAATGAATTAGTGTTAACAAATGCACCTTCAAGACCAAACAAACAATCTCTTGATAATTATTTTAATGATATAGATACCATGTTTAAAAACTTTATCAAGGTTTTAAAAGATAACAAACTTGCTATCTTTACAATTAAACTTGGTGCAAGAAAATATTTTGAAACTTTGACTCAAATTATAAATCTTGCAAGAAAAAATGGGTTTGAGTATATTGCCAGAATTGGAATTGATAAAAATGATCCGACAATCAGAAAACAATCTGCATACAAAAATACCTTATCAAAAGAAATGATTGTATTTTTCGAGAAATTGCCTAAAACCGAAGCTTATTGGTATGTAGGTAATAAAAACTATGAATTTGAAGTTGTCAAATTAATATATAATAAAATACTACAAACTGCAAATTCTGATATTACTTTAACTACCTGCGTGCAATATATTTTAGACATTTTGAAAGAGAAACAATCTTATATTGCAACCGAAAGTGATATTGAGAAGATTACTTCTGTAATACAACAAAATTTTCATATAGACACAAATGCAATAGTGAGAATAAACTGTAACAAGTTATATCTTGATATTGAAGACAATAATGATTTATTTACAAAATTATATGATTTGATGCCGTTATTTATAAAAGAATTACTAGAAAAAAATGGACAATTTGTATTAGATGATCTTTATTTTGAAATAGCAAACAAACTATGTGATGGTAATCCTAATTCTATTAATAGTTTTTTAGATGATAATAATTGTCAAAATGAAATAAAAAAAATAATTAAAAATTATTGCGATTGCAATGAAAATGTTTATATCAAAAAAACATATACAAACGCAATTTCTGATGATGCAATAGATGTATCATGTTTATCGGGGACGGATTTTGAAATAATTATAAAATCATTACTCGAAGCGCAAGGCTATATTGATGTAATTAATACTGGAGGTTCTGGAGACCTAGGTGTTGATTTGCTCGCAAAAAAAATAACAAATGGCAATACAACTAAATACTTATTCCAATGTAAACGTTGGGTTGCCAATGTTGGAAGCGAACCAATTCAACGTTTACATTCTGAAAAAATTCGAAGAGGTTTCGATATCGCAGTATGTATTACAACATCAGATTACACGCAAGATGGAAAAACAATAGCCTGCGCAAATGATATTAAAATAATAAATGGTCAAGAAATTGTCCAACAACTAAATGATGCATTTCCAAACAAATATTATAATGGAATATTAGAAAGCTAGTGTTAAAGAGTCCATTTTGATTTAATTGAATCCCAAATTAAATGCTTTTCAAATATATCAACTAAAGATTTGTATTTTTTTGATAATGGATTTAACCATCCATTGTGAATTAAAATTTCCATAAGACCCAAATCATACAATTCTGGAGTAGAAAGGCAATTCGCTCGTTTTACTAAAAATTTCGCTTGTTTTATAATATTTTGTTCGATTTCTAATATATCTTCTGAACCAATAGGATTCGAAGCAATGTTATTATCCTTTTGGAAAAATAATATACAATCTCCATTCAGAGACTTTTTGGGGCTTATTATATTCTTTAAAGTGTTTGATTTTCGTATATGTGCTTGTGATAAATATTTAAAGTGATTTTTTGACAATATATTAATTAATTTATCCCATACTTCTAGACTGCTATCATGAAAATACAAACACAAATAACCTTCATTTTTCATTTTTTTTGAACATATTGAAAATACATTATCTAGGTCTTTGAAATATTGGTCTTCGTTTTTATTTCTTGAAGGTGCAGATGACACAATTATTTCATCGTCTAAATTAAAATTTAAATTTAAAAAAGGTTTATATAATTGCATATATTCTGAATATGCAACTTGTCCTAAGTATGGAGGATCAGTAATAATAAGTTGAATGGATTCATCTGAAATATCTGTATCATCTATAAACTGACTGCCCTTGTGCAATAATTTATAAGAGTTAGTGTTAGAGTAATTATTATTTAAATATTTTATTGTTTTCTCAAATTTAATAACTTTTTTTTCTATTAAATCAATAATGTTTTTTTCAACGCAGTTATTCTTCGGAATCCAAAGCGGCCACTGTGAAGATGAATGTGTATCAGTGATTTTTGCTAAATGAATAATAGACATTAATAAATATTTAAACAAATCATTATAGTTTTCAAGATGGTTTATTATTCCTATAATTTTATCTAAAATTAGATAATTTCGTTTTGTAAAAATCTGATCAATATGTTGATTTTCATATACGGCTATTTTTGAGTTCGGAATTAGAAACTCGCTTTTAATATTTTTAATTTCTTCATTTATATTTATTGATTTGTAATCATTATCATCAGCTAATTTTGTAGATTTACTAGTACAAGAACATCTAAAATTAATTGTTTTAATATTAATATCAGCATTTCTTGACGGTTTATCAAAAATTACAGATGTTATTACTGCATTTTTCCCACAATAAGGACATTTCGTGTAATAATATGGTAATAGTTTTTTTAATTGTTGAATAAATTCTTCTGATATTTTTTTGAATTTTTTAGTATCATATTTTGCCAATAGGGTATTAACAATAAAAATAGGTGCATCATTAATTTCACAACCAATACCAATACGATCATTCTCTTTTTTTATAGATTGTAATAATGTTACTCCAGAACCTAGAAATGGATCAAAAACAATATCACCTTTTTTGCTAAATGAATTTATTAGAATATCACAAATATTATAAGGTTTTTGTGACCAATAGATATGTGAATCATATAGATCATTTCTATTGGTAGCTGTCGCTTTATTTATTTTATCTTTTATTTTTTCTAAGCAAATTTCCATATTAATATTTACATAGTATTAAATACTCTAATACCTTTTTTGTTTGTGTATTTCTATTGTTTGAATGATTGTATTTTGTTGATACAACATTTACATTTTTTTCTTTAAAGACTTTGGTACATTCTCTTACTATTTCTTCAATGCTCATAACATATCTATCCGTTTTTTGAAGTATTGGATCATTGGGATATGCAAAGCTGATAGCAAGATTTTTGTTATATTTTTTTGAAAAGTTAATAAGATTACTAAAATGCTCTAGACAATATCGTTTTTGGCTAAGCAAAGATTGACTTCTGCCTTCAGTATATAAACCTTTGGTATATACATTTTTTATTAATGTTGGCTTTGGATAATCATATTTAGAAACAATGTTTAATAAGTGATAGTATCTAGAATATTGCATATCTGTATATGGTGGATCAGCATATATAAGTCCAACATTATCTTGAATTTCTTTTAACTTTATAAGATTTTCAAAATCCATATTATATGCGGAGTTAGAAAAATTAGTATTTATAAACTCTGAAGAAAAGTATTCCGTTAATTTGCTATAAAAATTATCCAAAATAGAATTTTTGCGCTTAAATATTAGTTTTGAAGCATTTTTATGCAAATCTAACGGTTGAGCCATATGACCATCCTTTGAAAATACACAATTTTTCATAGCAAAAAATAAACATGATATTAACATTGAGAATAAATTACTATCAATGTTTTCAATTAAATTTCTTAAACAATCAATTTCTATAGCTTGTTTTATTCCAAAATAATTACCAGCATAATATGACGTAAAAAGGATATATTGCTTTTTATCCAATATCATTTCGGCGTTATTCCATATTGTTGGATATGAGCTATATAAATCAATTAAATCTTCTATTTTATTGGATTCTAAAAAAGTTTCTTCTGCAATAATCCACTTATCATATTTTTTTAATTTTAAATTGTATAAGTTTTTAAATTGATTGCCTATTTCTTTTTTTATCTTATTAAAATTATAGTTATTATAATTATTCAATAAAGAATCAGCTATTAAGTAAGAATAATATTCTAAATCATTAGCATATACTGGGCAACAAGACTTATAACTATAGCCAACAGCACAAGTTCCTGCAAAAATATCTAAAAAAGCTTTTTCTGGAATGATTAAATTATCTATATGCTTATGAATAAAATCAATCAAATTTTTCTTACTACCTTGATAATTTAAAATAGTAAAATTATTATTTTCTTTAATTCTATCATCTAAGCATGGTACCATGCATATAATCATACTATCAAAATGCTTTAAATCAAGTACAATAGAAAATTTTTACAAGAAATTATTGCATCGGAAAACTTCGTATAAAATTATTTGATTAGCATCATAAAAATTTTAGTTAAACATATAAAATTCTCAAACCTACTGTTACTTTTTCTCAAACTAAGTGTTACTTTACAATTTATCAAGATATTTTAAAATTTCTTGTTTGATTTCAATAATATTTCTTTTATAGCATTCTAAACTGTTTTCAAATTTGTTTTTATGCCTATATTCATTTAATTCTGTTGTTAATTCTTCATTAATACTTTTAAAAAAGTTTTTAATTGTAATTTCAAATAAATCTTTAGCCGTAGAACCTTTCATTAAGTTTTTAAAAAGTCCATAGGAAACTTGATTGTTGAAATATATATTTACTTCCTCATATTTTTTAATAAAAAAATCATCAATAAAATTATATTCTTTTGCAAACATATGAAACCTTTATTATTAAATACATTGTTTATTTCATGTTATCATAATGAAAACTATTATTGGAGTGTTATTTATGAAAAATAAAAATTTAGGAGAAAAGATTTTTGACTTTATAATATTTCATTTTTTATGGACTATTTATGGTGTTGAAATTATATGTGCACTAATTGTGGGTGGAATTTTTCTTTATGTAGCTGAAAAATTTAATCCTAATATTTCAAATGATTCTCAATGTTACATTTGCATATTGTCAGCAATAATTGCAACAAACGCCTTTTCTTTTATATACGCTCAAAATAAAATTTCTGAAAAAGAGGAGGAAATAGAAAAGAAACAATCTTATGTCATATCTTCATTAAAAAATCAATTGAAGAACTTAAAAAAGATAAAGATAACGAAATAAAACAAATAAAAGAATATGCAATGGAATTAGATTCGCAAAATCTTTTATTAACAAACAATATACAAAAATCTTATAATAAATCGAGTCAATTCATTGCGGATTTAAAAACTTTTGAATACGAATTAACAGCTAAATATCTTAAAACAAAATCACACCCAGCACACAAAAAAGCTCAAGATGTTAGAGAATTAAAGCAAAAAACCAAGGAATATATCAAAGAATATAAATTAATGCGTTATGAATATGATATGTTGTTTAGTTTATTCCCTGAATTAGAAAATTATTTAGAATATTATTCAGCAGAAAAATCTGAAACAATTGAAGAAGTTAAAGAAAATTACGACTATGTACAATCTTGGATTAGTAAAGATGAGTATAGTTCGTTAGATGAAAACACTCGCAACCAACTTGCTTTAGATAGATATATCGAATCCCGTAAAAAGAGTAAATGGGCGATTGGTCGTGATTATGAAATGTTCATCGGACACGAATACGAGAAAAAGGGTTATAAAGTTACATATACTGGAATAACAGATAGGCTAGAAGACAAAGGGAGAGATTTAATTGCTCAAAAAGATAATGAAATATTGATTATTCAATGTAAAAATTGGTCAAAATATAAAGAAATACACGAAAATCATATTTGTCAGTTATTTGGTACGACAGTTCAATATAATATTGAAAATAATTCTTTATTTAAAGCAACTCCTGTCTTTATAACTTCTGCAACATTATCTGAAACGGCATTAAAATTTGCAGAATATCTAGGGGTACAAGTTATTCAAAATAAAAAACTTGAAGAATTTCCACGTATAAAATGCAATATTAATAATAAAGAAAAAATTTATCATCTTCCTTTTGACCAACAATATGATAGAACAATTATTGGCGACCAAAAAGGCGAGTTCTTTGCTTGGACTGTTCAAGAAGCAGTTAATAAAGGATTTAGAAGAGCTAAAAAATATTTCTATGTTAAATAGCGAGTGGGTGTTTAATTTTTTCATGATTAATAATGACAAGTTTAATAGAGTATTCATTAAAGGAATATATAGTTTTGCAGATGATATTTTGACTTCAATAGAATTTCAATTAAAACACGCTAACCAAAATAGAAATAATCATTTAGTTTATATATATACTATCCCCATAATTATATTGTCTATTAATTTTTTAGAGTCTAGCATAAATACACTTATATCTTTATCTTCTAAGCCTAACAATATTATTAAAAATTTTAAAAAGGGCTTAGAAATTAACAAACAAAACGAAAATAATAATGTGATTTGTCAAAAAGAGTTATTAGATAAATATAAATTTGTACTTAAAATTTACAATAATAATTACATCAAAAATGACATAGAATATCAAAAGATTCCAGATATTATTAAGTTAAGAAACGCAATAATACATGATAAATTAATAAATGACGAGCAAGATGCTTTGCAAGTATTAAAATCTTTTGAAAAATACCCTGACTTTAATCAAGAAATTAATAATGGATGTGCAACTTCATATCTTAATTATACGTTAACTTGTTGGGTAGTAAATAATGTATTTTGTTTTTATCTTAAATATATGAAGCTTTTGCTAGATAGTAATGATATTCCTTATAAAGATAAAATTAATAATATTATAAATTTTATAAGTAATACCAGTGTGCAGGATGTAAATTTTTGCACCGAAAATTTATAACGCCCGCTTTTGTTTACTGAATGGAGTTTCTTCCCACTTCTCGGAAGTTTTTATCCTTTTTCTATCCTTGAAAAATTCAACCCCTGTCCAAGTTTGAGCTGAATTTCTCAGAACAAACCGGAAAAAAGGATAATTCTAAGGATAAATAAAGGATAAAAAGGATAATTTTTCTTAAAGTGAGGGAAATGCCTTAAATCTAAACAACATCTAAATCAGACCAACATTCCCTCTTTCAACTTTATCCGTCAGGTTATATAGGCTCTATGACTAAGTTTTCGCCATCGTAAGAAAAGTTCGAACATACTATTTTTACAATCCTTCTTTTTTGTTCGGCATTTCCCTTAAGAAACGCATTATGACAGCATTTGCAGAAGTCTAATAAAGAGTTCGAACGTTCAAAAAAGGTCTTAGTAATTTTAAGCATTTCTTGCTCTTCAAGAATTAATGTTCTGCGTTCAGTTTCCCATTCTTGTATATTTAATTTTAGACTTTCAGATGAGCCGCTAAGCCCACTTTCAAAAGCTTCCTTTATCATTTTATCTATCTTATCAATTTTCTTTCGTATAATCTTTTTTTGTGTCTCATAACTTGAATTTTGTTGAGCATGAACTTTTCTTAATCCATCTATAACTAATTGTTTAGTTTCTTCTGGAACCGTGATTAATTTTAAAACATTAGTAAAAGCGTCATTAATTTTAATTTCGTTGATATAACTGTCTTTTTTGCAATCTCCACCACGATTACCAGTACAATGATAATGGATATAATATTTTACTCCACCATTTTTGGTTGTTTTTTTATGTCGTTCTCCTGTAAAGTAGCAACCACATTTTGCACAAGTAATACAACCATTGTAAGGAAATTCTGTGTGAGTTTGTCTACCTTTATTTGGGGTATCAAGTCTTTTTTGTACGGCATAAAATGTAGCTTCGTCAATAATTGGAGGATAAGTACCTTCAACGAGGACATCATCATAATAAAACTTCCCAGTATATGCAAATCTACGAAGTATCATGTCGATTGAGGATTTACAAACCCTATTTCCTTTTTTGTTTCTAAACCCCATCTTATATAATTTAGAAGCAATTGTGCGAGAAGAATCTCCATTTAAACACATAGTAAATGCTTGTCGAACAAAAAATGCACTTTCTTCATCTATCACCATTTCTTTATATCTACTACCAGGTTTTTGAATATTTTTATAACCATAAGGTGGATGATTAGGATATTGACCAGTTGCAACTTTACCCCTAATACCTTCTTTTGTTCTCATTGCTCCTGTTTTTCGTTCAAGTTCAGCAAACACCATTGAAACTTGTCGCATAGCTTCAACTTGAAGTCCTTCTCCATTTGCATCAGTTACAGTAAGTAACTTTATATCATAATTTGCAAAGAATGGAGCAAGTGTTGCTGAATAATCACCAACATTTCTTGATATTCGGTCTAATTTCCATATTATAACAGCTTTTACTTTGTTCTTTTCATCACTGCAATATTCTAATAAGCTTTGCAAACCAGGTCTATTTAAGTCTTTGGCTGAAATACCTTCATCCTTAAAAGTCTTAACTATTTTATAACCATTTTTTAAAGCAAATTCCATATTGTTGGTAATCTGCTGACCTATACTGAATCCATGTTTTGCTTGGTCGTCAGAGGATACTCTAACGTAACTAACTGCATTTTCCATTTTTATTCTCCATTGCACTGCATTATAGCATCGTCATTTTCATATTGCCAGGTCATAATTTCTTCAAATACACTAAGATATTGAACCAATCCTTTTGCAATATTTTCTTCAGAAATATCATCTTCAGAATTAATATCTAACTTAACTATAACATTAGTAGTTTTCTTACCTTTTCCAACAGTGAAAGAATATTCTTCAATTTCTGAAGAATAGAACGTTTGGTTATTAACTTTTTTACCAGTTTCTTTCACTATGAATATACCTTTGAATTATGGAAAGGAACTATTCCTTTGCCCTATATTCATAGTCTAAAATTGTTTTATGTTTACTAAAAGATACTGGGAAGTATTTAAGCTTGAATGCTTATTGTTTCTAGTTCAATGAATTTACTTTTGGTAAGATTAAAGTAATTTTATGTTTAAAGGAGAGACTTCTTAAAATCTTCATATTCTTTTTTCAAAGAAGGTATTAGTTTTATTTTATTGCTAAACTCACGATATAATACCATATCTATATTAAATTCATCTTTGTTTTGTTTATTTGAATAAATCAATCGAAGTTTGCTATTTTTTGTTCTTTTTAGAATTTCACGAACACGAGTGTTAAATATAGACCTTTCTTTATTAAACGTATTTTTTGATTTAAATGCTTTGCTTCTGAAAAATATATCTTTTTCTATTGAATAAGGCTCAAATTGTTTAATAGAATCAACAACACAATAAAGAACATGATATATTCTCCATTGGGGTTCAGTTAATGATAATTCATCTGGATTTTTAGCATCAGTTTGTGTTTTGGGCTTATAGTTATTATAAAATTTAGAAATATCAACTACAGCTTCAAACCCAAAATCATTTTCATGATTTCCTTTATAGTTTTGGTGTTTTAACTTTATTGCAGATGTATGAGGTATCATTTCTTTAGGAGGAAATAATTCATACTTAAGTTCTTTTAAGATAATTTCATTCTTTGTTAGTCCATACAATAAAATTGGGATAATCTCACTATTATTAACATAATAATGGGTTAAATTATGCTTAGCATTAATAGATTTTACGAATCCCCTTATTTTTGCTAGAAATGTATATTCTTCGTATGGATGAAGTTTATTAATAGAACAATATTCAGCATATTCTCTTAAAAAATTCTCTAGTTCATCTATATTACACGTTTTTAGTTGTAAATTATAAGCTCCCTCTATTCCACGATAAATACCTTTTAAACGTTTTTTTCCTTATCTAATTCCAAAAACTTATTTTCATCTTTTATGATTTTTTGATACAAATTATTTAAAATTTCACAATATAGTTCTGTACTTTTTTCTGGAGCAGAATCAACTGAAATTAGCTTATTTCGCCTATAATACAAATCTAATAATATACATAATTCAAAATTTGATAAATCAACCATAAGGCTATTATAACAGAAATAATTCTTACAAGTTATTTGAAATGTACCATTCATTACATTTTTATACATGAAAGAAGACATATTTAGAAATATCGGTGCTACAAATCATTCAATATCCAAAATTAGGGCTGAGAATGATTATTA
>CALUYS010000028.1 GCA_944325065.1 Candidatus Gastranaerophilales bacterium
TATATTCTTTGTTTTTCATCGCAGACACACATTAGCTCGGAATTAAATGTATTGGAACATCACTTCCGAGCTTTGTGCCATTCTTGTATCATTAAAATTTCCAAAACCTTGTGTTAATTTTTTAATTCCTTGCACAACTGGACTATACCAAAATAATCAAACTATCCGTACACCTTAAAAACGGTGTAAACGCTAGCTTTTTAAGAAAAAAATCAATCTATCCGTACAGTCCCCAAAAAGTCCATTTCGGCAGTTTTATTTTTTGGGTAAACTTAATTTTTCGACCCGAAAACGCCCTCGCAGAGCGGGCTGTCCAAAATAATCAAAGTATCCGTACAAATAAAACCGGTCGTTAAATTACACCGTTAAATTACATTAATAAAATATATGTAAAGAAACACATTAAATGATTATTTGTAACAGTAATAATGACTATTTTACATAAATTACTGTTGTTTCTTATTGCTTTTCTATAAATAGTAAAACTCGAATAATTTAAATATCATTGAATTTACTTTGCAATTCTTTTAAAAATAATTTTGCAGGTTTTGAAAATACTTGATTTTTCTTCCAAGCAATCGAAACCGAAACTTCTAACTTAGGTTCTAGCGGTATAAAAATCAAAGGACTATTCAATGTATCAGCAATTAATCTATCTAAACCAAGAGCATAACCAATTTTATTTTCTGTCATAATCGCAGCATTGTATAAAAGATTATAAGTCCCTGCGATATTTAATTTCTCAAAATTTTCTCCGAACCAATTTAGAACAGGATTATTATCAAAAGTTTTCTTTATTGCTTGTCTAGAAATTAAAATCGGCAAATTAATTATATCGTCTATATTTATACTTTTCTTTTTTGCTAAAGGGTCATCTTGCCTTAATAAAATGCCCCAAGTATCTTTTTCCCCCAGATTTATATAGTTATACTTATCTGGAATAAAAGGTTCAATAAAAATACAAAAATCCAAAATTCCTTTATCGAGTTTCTCCGATAAATCTTCGCTATCACCTGAAACAATATGGAATTTAATTTTCGGATAGTTGTTTTGCAGTATTTTCATAAAATCCGCAATAATTTTTATTGTTTTCGTTTCACCCGCACCAATGAATATATCTCCTGCTGTTTCATCTTTAATAGAAGAGAACTCATTTTCAGCTTTTTCAACAAGCTCAATTATTTCTTTAGCTCGCTTTCTCAAAATCATTCCTTCAGGAGTGAGAATAATATTTTTTGATCCCCTTACAAAGAGTTTTTGTCCAAACTCATTTTCTAAATCTTGTAATTGTCTTGATAATGTCGGCTGTGTTAAATGCATTGAATTAGCCGCCTTTGTAATACTACCAAGTTCAGCTACAGCTAAAAAATATTTTAATACTCTAATTTCCATAAACAGAATTATATTTTATATGGTTATGCCTGTCAAGCATAGCGATATATTTAATATAAGTATTTGCTATTTATACAAACATAATAAATAATAGATTTATAAAATCAAAGAGGAAGTAACGATGAATAATACAGAATTCTTAGAATTCATGAATATAAACAATTATATAGATAAAAATTCGCATATATTGCATAAATTTTTTGAACTATCAGAAAATGCACGAAAAATAACAGCGGAATTAAATAATAAATATCACACACAAGAAGAAATTCGAGAACTGTTTTCAGCATTAACAAATAAAGCTATAGATAATAGCTTTAGAATGTTTCCGCCATTTTATACAGAATGCGGAATAAATATCACAATAGGCAAAAATGTATTTATAAATGCTTGCTGTAAATTTCAAGACCAAGGCGGAATCGAAATTGGAAATAATGTTCTAATCGGTCATTCTGTCGTAATCACAACTTTAAATCACGATTTTAATATCGAAAATCGGATGTCAATGTATGCAAAAAAGGTTAAGATAGGAAACGATGTCTGGATTGGATCAAATGTCACCATTCTTCCCGGAATAACCATAAGCGATGGGGCAATAGTAGGAGCAGGATCTGTTGTAACAAAAGATGTTCCCCAAAACGCAATTGTTGGGGGAAATCCGGCTAAAATTATCAAATATATATAAAAATTTATAAAGGAGAGATTTATGTCAAAAAAAGTATTAATCATAGCAACAAGTCCGAGAAAACAAGGTAATTCAAACAGATTAGTGCAAGAATTTGCAAAAGGAGCAAAAGATGCAGGAAATGAAGTTGAAATAGAATATTTATGCGATAAAACAATAAATTTTTGCAAAGGATGTCTTGCATGTCAAAGACTAAAAAAATGTGTAATTGAGGATGATGCAAATGAAATTACAGAAAAAATGAGAAATTCTGAAGTAATAGTTTGGGCAACACCTGTATATTACTATAACATGTCAGGACAAATGAAGACTATGATTGACAGATCAAATGCTTTATTTGCAACAGTTAATAAATTTAAGGACATTTACCTGATTGCTTGCGCAGCTGAAAATAACGAATCCGCAATAGATGGTACCATTGACAGTTTAAAAGGCTGGCTTGACTGCCATAGCGGAACAATTCTAAAAGGTGTTATCAAAGGCGTTGGAGTAGATAATGTAGGAGCAATAGAAGGAAAACCTATATTAAAAGAAGCCTACTTACTTGGTAAAACAATATCTTAAGGAGATTATCACATGCAATACTATACACATTATAAAGAAGGTAAAAAGGTAACTTTTAAAAAACTCAATTTAAAAATTGCAGGACTGCTTTTTTTACCAAAAGATTTTGATAAAAACAAAAAATATCCGGCAGTTGTATTAACTCACCTAGGAGGCGGAGTAAAAGAACAATGCTCATCACTTTACGGCTGGAACCTTGCACAAAACGGATATGTAGCACTTGCTTTTGATGCGAGCCATCAAGGAGAAAGTGAAGGCTTACCAAGATGTCTTGAGGATCCAACCTCACGCGTTGAAGATATACGATCAGCTATAGACTACTTAACAACTCTTGAGTATGTAGATGTAAATAACATTGGAGCAATGGGAATTTGTGCAGGTGGCGGCTATACAATGAATGCCATCCAAACAGATAGAAGAATTAAAGCTGCTGCAGGCATAAGCACTTGGGATGTCGGAGATAGTGCGAAAAACGGTTTCCCCGGAGTGAACGAAGAAAATTTTCTACACAACCTGTTAAAACAAGTAGCAGAAGCAAGAACAGCTGAAGCAAGAGGAGAAGAACCAAGATATTGGAAATATGTCCCGGAAACAGAAGAAGAAATTAAACATGCGCCCTCTGTCATATCAAAAGAAGCTAGTGAATACTATCGCACAGAACGTTGCTTTTACCCTACAACAACAAACAGATATCTTGTCTCAAGTAATGATAAACTTGCAGCATGGGATGCTTTTGCACATATAGAAACAGTTTCTCCAAGACCGATTTTATTGATAGTAGGAAGCAAAGCTGACACATTATACTACAGCGAAGATTGTTATAAAAAAGCACTTGAACCAAAAGAAATATATACAATTAAAAACGCAACTCATGTGGATTTATACGACAAACCTGAATTTGTAAATCAAGTTGTAGAAAAACTTGTTTTATTTTTCAATCAATACCTAAAAGGAGGTAAAAATGCTGAATAGGATATTAAACATACTATTTGCTGGAATAATCTTGCTTGGTTTTGCAAATGCTGCAGAGGCTAAACAACTAAAAAACAAATGGGACAAAGTTTTCCCAAAATCAAATAATGTAACAATTCAAAAAGTTCACTTTAACAATAGGTTTGGAATAAATCTTGTCGGAGATTTATACATTCCAAAAACAATCAATAAAGATGAAAAGTTACCTGCAATAGCAATTTCAGGGCCATTTGGAGCTGTAAAAGAACAAGCCTCCGGATTATATGCACAAACTTTAGCAGAACGAGGATTTATAACATTAGCATTTGATCCTAGCTATACGGGTGAAAGTTCAGGTAAACCAAGACATGTAGCAAGTCCGGATATTAATACTGAAGATTTTTCTGCAGCCGTTGATTTTTTAAGTAATCATCCATCTGTTAATCCGGATAAAATAGGGATTTTAGGTATATGTGGCTTTGGAGGTTTTGCACTTAATGCAGCAGCAATAGATACAAGAATTAAAGCGACAGTCACTTCTACAATGTATGATATGACAAGGGTAAACGCATATGGATATAATGATATATTGGATGAAAATGCTCGATATGAAATAAAAAAAGCATTAAACGAACAACGTACAAAAGATTTTAAGACCAATACTTTTGCAAAAGCTCCAAGTAATCCTGATCATTTAAAAGGCGACGAACCACAGTTTTTAAAAGACTATTGGAGTTATTACAAAACCGAAAGAGGTTTTCACCCACGTGCAATTAATTCAAACGGAAATTGGAATTTGACATCTTCTCTATCCTTTATAAACCAACCAATTTTAGCTTATGCAAGTGAAATAAGAATACCTGTATTAATGGTACATGGAGAAAATGCTCACAGCAGATATTTTTCAGAAGGTGCTTTTAAAAAACTAAAAGGAGATAACAAAGAATTGTTAATTATAAAAGATGCAAACCATGTAGATCTATATGACAATTTAGAAAAAATTCCTTTTGATAAAATTGAAACATTTTACAAAGAAAACTTAAAATAATTAAGTAAAATTTGAAAAATTATATTAATGAGGGATGTTATCCCTCATTATTTTTAGCTTAAGGGATACCTTCACTTGTTAATATGTCATTCTATATCGCCTTTGTAGGCACAAGGGATGTTTTCTTCTTTCAAATATTTCAAACCCCATTTATTCAGCTCTATTATGGCGGGAATAAGTTTTTCTCCCCTTTCCGTCAGGGAGTATTCCGTTTTTGGGGGAACAACTGGGTAGAGTTTTCTTTTTATAATCCCATCAGCCTCAAGTTCTTTTAGTTGCTGAATAAGCATTTTGGGTGTAGAGTGCGAAATGAGTTTTTGGAGTTCACTGTATCTTAAGGTTTTCCCTATAAGATGACCTATTATAACGCCCTTATATTTACCGCCTATAATTTCCATTGTAACTTCAAGAGGACATTTATATTCTATTTGCTTTCTATTTGCCATAACAATCCTTATTTACTTTTTAGTAAGTATTATACTAAATAGTGCGTACTTGTCAAAAAGAAAATAAATAATAAAATATATATTAAAGGGGTAAAATATGAAAATCACACAAGTAAGAAATGCAACAATTATAGTAGAATATAATGAAACAAAATTTTTGATTGATCCTTGGCTTGGTCCAAAAAACTATATGTCAGGCTTTGAAAGTGCACTTAATTCGCAAATCCGCCAGCCAAGAGTTGAACTACCATTTGAAATTGAACAAATTGTCGATGTTGATGCGGTTATTATTACCCATATTCACCCTGACCACTGGGATGAATTTGCACAAAATGCTCTGAATAAAAATCTAAAAGTTTTTGTGCAATCTGAAATCGATAGGGATTATATTTTATCAAAAGGTTTTAAAAATGCTGAAATTTTATCTCAAGAAGGCAATGAATATAGAAATATAATGCTATATAAAACAAAAACTCAACATGGCAAAAGAGAAATTCTAAAGCCTCTTTGCGAAGCAATCGGTATGCCTTATGACGCTATGGGAATTGTTTTTAAATCAGTAAATGAAAAAACTTTATATATAGCGGGGGACACTATCTGGTGTGATGAAGTGAATGAAGTTATTAAAAAATTTACCCCTGAAATAATAGTTGTAAATGCCTGTGCTGCAACTGTTTTAAATGGTGAAAGATTAATTATGAATATTGATGATATAAAACATGTCATAAAAAACACACCGAAATCTACAATAATTGCAAGCCACATGGATACCGTGAGTCATTTGACTGTTACAAGAAAAGATTTAAAAGAATTTAGAGAAAAAGAATCCGGTAAGAATTTATTAATACCTGATGATGGAGAAGTATTGATTTTTTAAATGGAACTTGCTAAGGGCAAGCTCCGATTGCTTTTAAAATGCCAATCATACCTTCTGCTGCAATATCATTAATAATTTTTTTCATTCCCATCAAAATAATAAAAATTCATAATACGAGCTTTAAAGGTTTTACCTGTCGGTTTAATTCCTAAAAATTCACCGTCATGGGTACCTGTACAAGTCCAGTTAATAGCCACAATGTTTTTTCGGCTACCATTTCTACCATTTCTACCATTTCTTCAATTTTCCATTGAACATTAGAAAACCTTGAACGCATAAATTTCACAACAGATAAATATCCTCCCCTCCCAACAAGAGGCTCGGGTGAAATTTGGGTAGCGAATTTTACCTCAGGACTAATCAATTCATTGGCCAAATTAATATCCATAGTATAGGAACAAGTGAAGTTGTTTTTAATTTTTCTTCATCTAATCTATCTTGTATCTCGGGTTCTAATGAAGAATAAAGAATTTCATACGAGGTGCCGCCAAAGACTTTTACCTCACGTGCGATGTATTTGCCTTTTTGAATCGCAAGTCTTAATGAGCGATTACTCGTTAAACCTTTTATCTCTGCTATTTTATTAATATTTATATATTTTTCCGTCATCATACACACACACAATAACTCTGAAGACAAAAGAATGGAACTCCATATCCGACCATTGTGTCGGTTTCGTATCAATTCTAAGTACCAAACGTTTCTAAAATAAGTAGTTTTCCAACCTTAAGAAAAAAGTTCCGACCTTGTCCCGAATTTTTACAAAAAAATTGCTTTTTGTGAAAATTTGCTCAACTGGACTATATCGTAATAATCAAATTGTCCGTTTAAATCAAACTAAGTGTGCTTTTCAGCAATAGCAAGGGTTTTGCATAATAATCAAACTGTCCGTTTAAAGTCCAGTTTCGTCCAGTTTGATTTTTAGCATCTTAAAATTTCCGACCGCTCAATCGCCCTAAACATCTATATCTTGGCAAAATAATCGAACTGTCTGTGATAATACACCTGGACGAAATAGTACAATTGTAAAGGAACACTTGGTTTGATTTCTTATTACGGATGGTTTGATTATTTTCGCCGACATAAATAAGAAAAGATTGCTTTAATATTTACTTTTGTTTAACAGAAAGTGTTTTCTGGAGGTATAAATAAATCATTAGTATCTTCTGTTTCAGGAGCCCAATTTAAGTAAAAATCTTCTTCCATACCTTCGCTCATCATCATATTTAATGGAAAAGGTCTTTTTATTTTTCTTGAAATATAATTTACATTATAATAGTCTTCATTGTCAATTTTCCCATTATAATCATACAATTGGTAAAAATCTTGTTCTAAATTTTCATCAATGTTAAAACAAGATTTATCTTTTATTTTACTTAACAATACATCAAGTACTTGACTGTTTAGTATTGCTAACTCTGCCACAAATTCTACTTGCTGAAAAATATCTGCGCTGTTGTCGTTTATTAATTTTAAACCTGAAGCAGGGAATTTATATGAAAACAATTCCCTATTATCCTTTGCAATTGTAATTATTTCTTTATAATAATTACTTTTTTCTTTATTAACCCTTGCAATTATATCTGCTGTTGAATTGATTATATTTTCATGAGATCTTTTTGTGCTAATATTTTTGTTGTCAAGGGGGGATGTTAGTATTAAACTTCTGGAAGCAGTAAGTAATGCGTAATAAATTAAATAAGGAATGGTTATTTTTAAATTTTTTGTTTTTGAATATTCATAAGCCCAAATTAAATGATTCGAAAATAACAAAAACTTTGTTGCTAGATAAAATTTTGCAGTCCAGTATGTATTAATTCGCATATCCCAATGTTTTGTTATAGGTATATAATTATTATTAAGCCACGTACAATATTGGGAGATGTCTTCTTCGTTAAAATGATTTATAATTTCGTATGTCGGGAAAGTATATGGACTCTTTGAATACTTTTTTATAATATCATCTTTATTCATTTTTATCCTAATTTACTCTTCATCACCAAAGAAATCTTCATCAATTTTTTTGACTTCAATTTTTGTTTTGAGTTGCACGCCAACATTATGTTTTATCATCAATCTTGTTAATTCATCCCCGTCAACAAGTCTTATAACTTTACCTTGAATTGATTCTGCTTTTCTTTTTGCTCTTTCGTCAAAATAACTTGTAGTTATAAACACGCCTTTTCTAACAGGGGAACAACCTAGAGCTCCTGCAAAATTTTGCATTTCTTTTTCATTAACTTTATTGTCAGAATATCGTTTAGCTTGAAGATAAATTTTTTCAAGCCCTAATTCATCTTCATCAATAATTCCATCAATACCTCCATCATGGCTCATTTGGGTCATAGAACCTACGCCATAATTCATTTTTTCCATAAGCTCAAGAACTATTTGTTCAAATCTAACTGGATCAACAGACTTTAATCTTACTAAAAGTTCTTTCTTTAAACTATCCGCATAAAGTGATTGAGCATTTTCAATTAATTCTTCGGGGGTTTTGTTTTCTTCAATATGATTATCCTCTGTTTTTACTTGAACATTTTGTGGATTTTCGCTATCAAGATTTTTCAAAAATCTTAAATCTATTTTTTGTGGGTTTCCTTTTAAAACTTCAATGCCTTTTTGAGTAATTTTAAATGCCCCTTTTTCTGGAGATTCAATTAATTCGGAGTTTTTTAGATATTGTTTTGCCCATGCAACTCGATTATACATGGTTTTTTGGACTTTACTCGGTAACCATTCATTTCTTTCTTCTTCGGTTAAATTGTATTTATCAGACATGATTTCTACCATTTCAGATAGTTTAATAGGATTTCCATTTTTCAATAATTTTAACAATGGTAACATTAATGTTTGAAAATCAGGTATTGCCATTTCATACTCCTTTTAATTGATTCTATCACAAAAATGCGAAAAGAACTTTTGACTAAACATCGGTTGGGCATACTTACCCAATGTTAAATTTGGGCATTAATTGGACTTTGGCTTTTCAGTAATCTGATTAAATTTCAGGCTAATTTAAAAATATTCTTTGTAATTTTATGTCCTGATAAAGTCCAGTTTCGTCCAGTTTGATTTTCTGTATCTTAAAATTTCCGACCGCTCAATCGCCCTAAACATCTATATCTTGGCAAAATAATCGAACTGTCTGTGATAATACACCTGGACATTAAAGTACAAAAATATAATAGATAAGAAATATACAAATAGTGTAATTTTTATTAAAAAAACGGAGAAAGTGGGATTCGAACCCACGATGCAGATTACTCCACATAACACCTTAGCAGGGTGCCGCCTTCAGCCGACTCGGCCATTTCTCCATAAATAATAATACTTATTCTATCAGAAATATAAAATTTTAACAAGTAGTTTAAAATAAATATATTATTTTTCATATTTTGTCATTTTGAATTAATAATTTTCAAATTAAAGGTAGAATAAAATCAATTGGCTGAGTAAATTTTCTTTCTTTTGCTTCTTCTAATCTTCTAAGATAATTTATAAGATGCTAAAAATTAGGTATAATTTAAAAATTAAATTGCTTACCATTAAGAATTATTTTGTGTATTATTATTATTCATCAAATATAAGTTTCTATAGGCTTACTAGGATTCGCTAATAAATTAATAACATCATTTATCATTCGTCTTGTAAAAATATTTATAAAATTATTATTTTTGTGCATATTTGCTGTTCTAAACTAGTATCTATAAATTGCCTTGCCATATTTGTTTAAAAACTAGTATTATTATGATCTAGATATGCAATAAAATACGCATTAACTTAATAAGAATTATCGCAAATATTGTCATCAAATCTTATAAACTCCTATATATTTTGATAATTAGTTTAAATATTAATATTATTTGCCATATTGGTTAATCTTTTGTAATTTTATTGTTTGTATTTGTTATTAAATATATCCATTTTTATATGCATTTTCTAATTGTTACTAAGTTCCGATCTTATTAGTTTTAAATCATATATTATCTAAATTATTAGTCTCAATTTCATTGTGTTTTCTTTAAATTTTCCTTAATAGGTTTTAATAAATTCTCATCATTTTTTAATATTACAAAAAAATCTTACATTTTGTCTTAGTCTTGCTTGGGTTTGGTTTTGAATTTATAATAACATTGCACTTATATTAATATCTCATTTTATAATATAAAACTAGTGTTATAATATTAAAAAATCAAAGTCAAGATTTATTTTATTTTATTTATCAAAGCTTCTACTTGTTTTTTCTCATCTCCACTTAAATCGAAATTAAGGTAATCTTTAAAATAGTCTATTGCACTTCTTTTGTCACCTTTAGCCATAAAAAATATACCCAATTTTTTATAGGCAACTTCAAAATTTTCGTTCAAAACGATAGCACGAAGGAGATATGAAATTGCTTTATCTATTTCATTATTTGCTTCATAAGCCAAAGCTGTTTTATAGAAAATAGCAGGATTATCATTTTTTTGTTGAATTACATTTTCAAAATAACTTATTGCACTTTGATAGTCACCTTGTTCAAAATAAATAACACCTAAATCCCAATTAGCATCAATATCTTTTGGGTTTTTATCTAAAATTTCATTCAGAACAAAAGAAGCTTCCTCATAACGTTTATCAATTGAATAAACACGAGAAAGATAATGCTTTAAAACACTTACTTCAGGTAAATTATAAACAGCTGTTTGAAGTAAGTCAATGGCTTCAAGGATTTTATTTGTTTTAACATAGCTATCACTTAAATTTACAATCGTTTGAACCATTTTATTGTCAATATTTAACGCTTTTAAATAAAATTCTTGTGCTTTATTATCGTCATTTAAATTAGCATAACATAAACCTATATTACTAATTATATTTGGATTATTTTTCTCATCTTCAAGAGCTTCAAGAAAAACATCAAGTGATTTATTATAATCTTTTTTATTAAAATATTTAAGTGCTTCTTTTATCTTATGTTCCATACTTAAAATTATACAATAATTATGGTAAAATTTCTATATAAATAAATTATAATAAAAAGGAGATAAAAATATGTCAGGACATTCAAAATGGTCAACAATAAAACATAAAAAAGCCAAAGTTGATGCACAACGAGGTGTAGCTTTTGCAAAATATTCTCGTGAAATTATTGTTGCAGCTAAACTTGGAGGAGGTGATTTATCTTCAAATTTTAGACTAAGAACTGCAGTTGAGAAAGCCAAAGCTGGTGGTGTGCCGAATGATAACATTAAACGTGCCATTGAAAAAGCTACTAAAAGCAACGATACTGAAAACTTTTTTGAACTTACCTATGAAGGGTATGGACCAAATGGGGTGGCTATTTTTATTGAAGCACTTACTGATAATAAAAACCGCACAGCTGGTGATTTGAGAAGTTATTTCACCAAATATCAAGGCAACCTTGGTGAAAATGGTTGTGTTGGTTGGATGTTTAAACAATATGGTATGATTACTTTTGACAATGGTTTAAATTTTGATAAGATTTTTGAACATGCTATTGAACTTGGTGCTAATGATGCTTATCAAGAAGATGATGAAATAAAAGTTTTAACAGACCCTGAGGATTTTCAAACTATAACAGAAGGATTTGAAAAATTAAATATCAAACCAAAAGAAGCTTCACTTACTAGAATAAGTGAAAACACTATTGAGGTTAATAATGTTGAAAATGCAAAGCTTATTTTAAAGCTTATGGAAAAAATTGAAGAAAATGATGATGTTCAAAATGTTTATTCAAATTTTGAATTTACTGATGATGTTGAAAAAGCTCTTGAATTATAATTTACACTGTTTGGAACATTGTTTTTAATGCTTTAATCGAACGGTTTGCCAAAAGCTCATTTTTCAATTTTTTATTTTTTCTTTGAGCTTTTGGCAAGTCAATAGGTTCAATTATACCCCAGTTTGAGTTTATTGGTTGAAATGTTTTATGTCCTCTATATGAAATATAATTTGTTAAAGCTCCAAGCATAGTTGTTGATGGGAAAGATAATAATTTTTCATTGTTTAATTTTTTAACAGCATTAATTCCTGCAAGTAACCCACCTGCAATAGATTCAGTATATCCTTCAGTTCCAGTAATTTGTCCTGCGAAAAATACATTTTCATATTTTTCAAGATTTAAAGTATTTTTTAAAACTTTAGGGCTATTAATAAATATATTTTTATGCATTACACCATATTTAACAATATTTGCATTTTCAAGACCAGGGATTAAATGAATAAGTTCTTTTTGTGCACTCCATTTTAAATTTGTCTGAAACCCAACAAGATTATATAAACTTTTCGCCAAATTATCTTCACGGAGTTGCACAACAGCATAATTTTCAACATTTGTTCGATAATCTACAAGTCCAACAGGTTTCAAAGGTCCATAACGTAAAGTGTCAACACCACGAGCAGCTATAACTTCAATTGGCATACAGCTTTCAAAAAACATTGCATCTTTTTCAAAGTTTTTTAGTTCTATTTTTGGTGCATTTATTAAATAATCATAAAATTTGAGATATTCATCTTTGTTCATTGGGCAATTAATATAAGAAGCTTCACCTTTATCATAACGATTTTGTATAAATGCTTTACTAAAATCAATACTATCTCTTTCAATTATTGGGGCAATAGCGTCAAAAAAAGCGAGGTTTTTTTCTTCTGTAAGATTAACAATGCTTTCTATTAAATTTTGAGAAGTCAGAGGTCCGCTTGCAACAATTGTTATTTCATCTTTATTTATTTCTATTTTCTCTTCTCTAATCAAGTTTATATATGGATTTTGCTCAATAAGCTTGGTTATTTCGTTTGAAAACAATTCTCTATCAATGGCAAGTGCATCACCAGCATTCACTTGAAACTGCTTTGCAGTTTTTAATAAGAAAGATTCTAAAAATTCAAGTTCTGCTTTCAACAAACCACTTGCATTTGTAATTTGTTTATTACCTAAACTATTTGAGCATACAAACTCAGCTAATTTATCAGTTTTATGAGCTCCTGTTTTGATATATGGTCGCATTTCATATAAATTGACATTAATTTTTTGCTTTGCAATTTGAAAAGCAGCTTCACATCCTGCAAGTCCTGCACCTATTATATTTATCATTATAAAATCATTTCCTCAAATGGTGTTGTATCATTATAACTAAACATATTTATAAACCCATATAATACTTCTGCTTTATAATATGATGAACCAACTTGCAACATTATCTTTAAGGCTTCTCTTGTATTTTTTATTTTATGTTCAGTTTTATTAAAAGTTAAATTATCAAAGAAATTACATACAGATACAATAGATGTTTGAATATCAATATTTTGCAAACTTAAACCATAAGGAAAACCTGTGCCATTTGCAACTTCGTGATGATTTAAAGCGATTTTGGCAACATTGTCATTTATTTTTAATTTATCTTTTAATATTTTATAACCAACTTCAGGATGTGTTTTATATATTTTTGCTTCATCATTTGAAAGTCCTTCAATACTTTGCATATTTTGAGGTAAGTATATTTTGCCAATATCATGATATAAAGCTCCCAAAGTTATATCTGATGTTATATCTTGATTTAAATTAAGTTTATAAGATAAAGCAGCTGACAAAATTCCAACATTTAAGGAATGACAAAGAGAATACTCTCCAAGTAATTTCAATTGAGAAAAATAATTTACTCCACTTATCAAAAGCTTTATGTCATAAAGAATTTTATCCCTTATCTCATTATACATTAACGCAACATTTGTATAATCATTTTTTCTCATTGCATCTAAAATTTTTGTATAGAATAATTTTACTCTATTTTGAGTCAAAGAATCAATTTTTGAAGTTTTATTGACAACGCCATTAAAATTAGTAGTATCAAGTTTGTCGATTGAAAAAACAGTTCTTGGGACTTGTGTCATGAGATAAGATTTTTCATTAAAGATAATATTTGATTTGCTTGTAACTTTATCATCATTTAAATTTAAATTTAAATTGATTTGTTCTTGATCATTTTTATTTGTAGTTATTGTGTCAAGTTTAAATAATTTAGGGATTTGTCTTAGTTGAAGTATTTTACCAGGAGTTAAAATTTCTCCTGCTTTTAAGATTATATTTCCGACTTCATCAACGACATTAAAAAGTAATGTCTTTTCATCTAATAATTCTTCAATTGAAAGTGAATCCATATAACACCGAATAAAAAATAAAAAATGTACTTTATGATTTATTTTTTTTTAAGTATAATTAAAAATATATTAATATGTAATTATACATAATAAAATAGGTGTTTGTCAATGGAAAATGTTTTTTTTGATGATTCAGTATCAAATGAAATTTTTAAGAGTTATGATGAAATTAATCAAAATTTTGACACTCCTATTTCAAAATGTGAAAGTGAAAATGAAAAACTTTTTGATATAATAAGTCAGTTATTTGATGAAAATAATGTAACAAGTATTTGGATTAATGGTTTTGACAATATCAAAATTGAATCCCAAGATAATGAATTGAATACTATTGATAATTTATTTAGCAATAATAACCAACTTGAAAAATTTATAAAATATTTAAGTCAAATGTCGAATCAAAAATTTGGTTCAAACAACTTTATTATTGAAGGGCATATAAAATCAAATTTACTATTTATGGGTGTTTTGCCATATAACTATCAAAATGTTCCAATTTTATTAATACGTAAAACTGAAGAAAATATACTTATTGACAATAATTATGATAGTTCAATAATTAAGTATTTAAAAAGTGCAATAAATGATAAACTAAATATTTTAATAACAGGTCAAACAAAAAGTGGTAAGACCACGTTATTAAATTATCTCATTAAAAATATTGACAAAGAACAAAAGTGTATAATAATTGAGAATTCAATTTCAGCGATTAATATAAAAACGAATTTTCCTAAAATAAATATTACCCCTTTTTACGTGACAGATGAAATAGGTGATAATGAGATATTATCAAGAAAGCTTTTGAATAAACTTTTGCTTATTGAAGCTTCAAATTTAATTTTAGATGAGCTTACAATAGGAGACATTTCAGAATTTTTAATATACATAGATTGTTATTTTAGGGGTTCAATTTTTACAATTAATGCAGAAAGTGGGAAAGATGCCATATCAAAAATAAAAAAAATGATAAAATATAGCTCAAATAATATTAATAGTTTTAAACTGAAACGTTTAGTTCAAACATCAATAGATATAATTATCGAAGTAAAGAATATAAATAATGCCATTAAAATTGATAAGATATATGAGCTTAATACGGATTTTGACTCACCTGAACTTTTGAGATTAATATATCAATTAAAAGAAGATAATAGATATGAAATGATTAATGAACCTAAATATCGAAGAGAAAAACATAGGTTAAACGAATATAATTTTTTTGAGTCGAGACCTGAAGATAAGAAGGAAAATAAACTTAAAAAATTAAGCACACAGATAAAGAAATCAAAAAAAATAAAAGAAAAACTTGCAAAGTTAAAACAAAATAGAAACTAATTTTAACATTTCTTAACAGATTTCTCACAGATTTTAAAGTTTACGACAAGCATAGCCGATAAGATTATTGGTAATAATAAACGTGGGAATAAATTTTATGATGAACAACTTTAACAATTTTGGATTTCCTGTTGAAAAAAACAACATATACACAAATCAAGTTGGCAACACAAACCAATCGATTTTTGGGAATAGTGGATATATGGTGCCGACAAAGCCAATGGATTATGATGGATATTTTGGCAGCCAAACAAAGAAACCAAGTTTTTGGGACAAAACAAAAATGTTTTTCTCGCAATATGGTTCAAAGATTTTTGGTTGGGGCATAACCATATTTGGTGGCTTGGGAGCTTTTGCTCTTGGCAAAAAATTTATTGACCTAGATGTTCCATATGGCAAAGGACAACCAAAACCTGCTGATGATGATTCTTTTTTGAGAAAATTTAAATATAATGTATGCACATTTTTATCGGACACTGTTGGTATTATGAAAGAATATGAAAAACCAACTAAGGATGCTGATTCTGTTGCACCAGCAGCACCAGCAGCACCAGCATCACCAGGAGCACCAGCAGCATCATCACCATCAACAACACCAGCAGCAGCACCAGCAGAACCAGGAGCAACATCAGCAGCATCACCAGGAGCACCAGCATCACCAACACCAGCATCACCAGCAGCACCAGCATCATCAGCAGCAGGAGCAGCAACAGGCTCAGCAGGCTCAACAGGCTCAACAGGCTCAGAGGTTGTTCTGGAACTGGATGAAACATATAAAGGTTTTTTTGAAACAAATAAGCATCTTAACACTTCTCGGGTACTTCATTACAATTTTAGTACGATGCTGGCTGATAAGTATGGAAATAAACTAGCGGCATTCTTAAAGCATAATTACTTATATGTAAAGAAGATTTGTGATGATTTAAAGAAAGCTATAGCTGCAACTACAGCTACAACTGCAACTATAACTTTGAGTAGAGGCGAAAGGAAAAATAAAAAATTAACATTTACATATCACAAACCAGATAGATATACAGTAACTATAAAAAATACAGATGACAAGGATCAACTAACTTTTGGTTTAACTCAGAAAAATGGTAAGATTTCTTTAACATCATCATCAACACCAGCAGAAGCATCAACATCATCAGCAGCACCAGCTTCCAAAGTAGGTGACTTGGTCAGCAAATTCGAATTTCTCGCCGCCAAAGCCGCCGCCCTCGCCGACGACGCCAAAACCGCCGCCATCGAAGCCGCCAAAGCCGAAACCGCCGACGACGCCGCCGAAGCCGCCGCCAAAGCCATCAAAGCCTATGAGGACGTCAAGGAAGCCGCCGCCACCGAAGCCGCCGCCAAAGCCGAAGCCGCCGACGTCGAAGTCTACGACCCCGCCGCCGAAGCCTCCGCCGCCCAAGCCGAAGCCAATCTCACCCTCCACGTCGTCTGCACCGCCGCCAACACCATCAAAGCCTGTGCCGCCGCCATCAAAGCTGGTGCCATCGACTACGAATACTACTGCGAGTACGTCACCGCAGCCCACGACGACGTCCAAAACAACGTCAAGTACCTCAAAGACAACTACACAGAACCCGAATTCAATAAATTTGTCAAAGCCGCCGAAGCCGCCGCCGAAGCCGCCGCCGAAGCCGCCGCCGAAGCCGTCGCCGCCCTCAAAAAAGCACCAGTGCCAGAACCAGCAGCACCAACAGCAGCACCAACAGGAGCATCAGTGCCAGAATCAGCACCATTAGGAGAACCAGCACCACCACCAATACCAGCACCAGCACTACCAAAAATAGCGCCAGACGAAATGAAGAGCCCGGACGAGGAGCTCGCCGCTCAAGCCGCCGCCCTCGCCGACGACGCCGACGAAGTCGCACACGCCGTCGCCCAAGCCGCCGACGCCGCCGAAGCCGCCGCCGACGCCGACGAAGCCTTCAAATTCTTCGCCGACGCCCAACAAAACGTCGAAGAAATCAAAAACAACGTCAGCGTCCTCAAAAGCAAATACAGCACATCCTCAGACAGCGTCGCCAAAGCCGTCGCCGCCGACGTCAGCG
>CALUYS010000029.1 GCA_944325065.1 Candidatus Gastranaerophilales bacterium
TTGTTTTAATTGTGCTAAGTTTATATAAAAAACGAAAAGCGAAATTTTTAAGGGTTAAAACTTCTAATTGGAAAGGTCAGAATTGGACTTCTTTGTTTTAATTGTGCTAAGTTTATATAAAAAACGAAAAGCGAAATTTTTAAGGGTTAAAACTTCTAATTTGTATAGTTATTGGTTGGGGCAAAACTAGTTGTATTTTTTGTTTTCTTTTAAAAACACTTTGTGTTTTGGATTTCTTTTTTGCTTAAAACGCATAGCTTTTCACTCTTTGGGTTTGCCGGCTAAGTTTTTACAGTCTTGCGGGATTTCCTCTCTCTCTTTGTCCTTGTTCTAAATTAAGTGGGTTTTGTAACTATGTAACAATATGCCGAATTGAAAATTTAAAAAACTAAAATAAAGTAAAAGTACAAAAAATATAATTAAGCATTTAATAAAAAGTATTAATATAAATTTCAATGCTATAATAAAACAAAAATCAATCTCAATTACAGTTGTTAGATAGAGTTAAAACTTGAACGCACTATGTCCATCATTTAAAAACAAGTCCCCAATAATTTGAAACTAATAGAGCAAAATATCACGAGGACATATGCCATAGGTACAAAATAACTTCAAATTTTAACAAAAAACGCTTTTGATATAAATATCAAAAGCGAAAATTAAATTATAAAAATAACACTTCTAAACTTTATTAGCTTTTAAACAAGAAGTGCAAACTTTAATAGTTTTAGTTTGTCCATTAATAGTTCTTTTAACAGTTTGTAAGTTAGGAAACTGACGGTGAACATTTTGTTTATGAGAAAATGATATTTTTGCTGCTTTTAAAGCTTTCTTACCGCATACTTCACATATTTTTGACATATTTATAAACCTTTCTTAATTATTTTTCTTAACTATAGCAAAATAATACTTCAAATAAACTACATAATCAAGCACAAAATTTTTTTAACCCAGAAATTTCTCCAAACGTATATAAAATTTTTTGAGATAGTATGTTTAGATTTATATATGTAAATTAAAAACCTATTTTAAGGAGATTAAAACTATGAAAAAAGTAGAAGTATATTATGCTACATATTGCCCGTATTCGATAAAAGCATTAAAAATGCTAGATGAAAAAGGTGTCGAATATAAAAGTTATGCAATTGATGATGACGAAGATAAATTAAGAGAAAAATTAGGTGAATATTATAAAATTGAAGGGAAAGTAACTGTTCCGCAAATAATAGTCGATAATAAAAGAATTGGTGGATATGACGATATAAAAAAACTTGATGAAGCTGGCAAATTTGAAGAAATATTTTTAGATTAGTAATTTAGGAAATAAAAAAAATGCATAATTATTTTAAAATGTATAATGCCGATAAATGTATATTTGATGCTGAAGTATCGTGTGTTTCAGATCCTATTCAGGCATCTTTAAAAGAAATTTTGTTGTATGAAATTAGGCTTCTTGCATATTACGCATTAAAACTTAAGGAATTTAATCTTGAATACAATAAATATTCAAAACGTATTATCGATGGTGTTTGCGTTGCTTCACTTAATATGGAAATAAATAGGAATGAATTTAGTGACTATTTGCTAAATTTGATTGATTTACGTTGTGAAGCCCAAAAAAATTATATTGATTACAGCGAAAGAAATAATTTGGATCTTCAAATTTTAAAAGCATATACTGATAAATGTAATGATTTTAATTTTATTGATGCATTAAAACAAGGTGAATTACAAAATATTCAAAAAAATAAAATACTTGATAAAGATAAAAAAAGTTTATATGACATTTTATATATAATAATCCAAAATGCTTGCCGTAGTATAGCTCAGATAAACTTGTTTAAGGAAAATGAAGTTGAGTATGAAACTTTTGAAATAATTAAATTAATTTCAAGTACAAATTTTAAATCAACACAAATAGAGAAATTACAAAATAGGATTGAAAAAGCTTCACAAATTAATTACAACCTTTATAAAAAGCTTAAAGAATTATCTTCCGAAAAATTTGGCATACCAAAATTAAGCGAAGTTAAACTTGATTATAAAAAAGGAAAAGCTATTTTGGTAACAGGTGATTCACTTATGGATTTATATGATTTATTAAAATATGTTGAAGGAACGGATATTAATGTTTATACACATGATGCGTTAATACTTGCTCATTGTTATGATGAATTTAAAAAATTTAAAAACCTAGTTGGACACTATCAAAAATCAATAGATAATTTAGAAATTGATTTTTCTTCATTTCCTGGTGTTATACTTATTACTCGAAACGGAAATGGTAACTATTTAAATATTATTCGTGGTTTAATTTACACAACAAATGAAATAGGTGGTAAAGGTGTTACTGTTATTAAAAATGGCAATTTTGAAAATTTAGTTAATCAAACAAATGAAAGAGTTGGATTTAAAGAGGATAAAGAACTTGGAAAAATTCAAATCGGATATAATTTTGATCAAATAGAAATAAAAATTAATGAAATTATAGAAAAAATTGATAATAATGAAATAAAAAGTCTTTATATGTTGGGACTTATAAATAATATTGGGGATTTAGATGAATATTTTAAGCATTTTATCGATAAAATTAACAATAAATCATATATTATATCACTTTCATATAATGCCAATAAAGAAAATATTTATCATATTGATTCATATTATGATTATTCTTTAACTTATAAAATACTTGAAAAACTTGAGCCTATTTGTGCAAAAAAAAATATCCCAATTAATATTATAATGTCAGAATTTAATTTAAGCTTAATTTCGCGTATTTTCGATATTAGAAATAATTTTCAATATGAAAATATTTATATTCCAAATAGAATAAGTGACCATGTTAATCCTCAAATAATTGAAACGTTAAGATCAATATTTGGTTTAAGACTACTAACAGGTAATGTAGAAAAAGACTTAAAAATAATAACTTCTATAAACAAAGAAAACTCCAATTAAAAATTTAATTGGAGTAATTGTTTAAATAAGAAGAGAGAGCTTTTATATTTATATAAAGTATTTTCACATTTAAAAATTGCTTTTTGGGTTAAATAATGTAACAAAACTTTACAATATTCTCTTGCATTTTATTATAATTAATATATAATAAGAAAGTTGGGTTATTAAAGGATATTAATTTGAGAAAAATTGTAAAAAAAATTCAATTACGACGTAGTTGCTCGAATCAAGTTTTGAATCGGGTTATTTAAGTTTACAATAAAGTATAAATTATAAGCCACCCTATTCAAAACATTGAATAGGGTGGCTTTTTGTGTACATAAATAAAAAAGGAATAGAACATGAAAAACATATGCAAATTGGATTTAAAAGGTAAACATTTTATTAACTTAGAAGATTTTACACCAAATGAGCTTCAATTATTAATTAAAGAAGCACAAAATTTGAAATCCAAAGTCAAAAGCAAAGAAGAAATTAATTTGATGAATAACAAAATTATGGTAATGTATTTTGCAAAGCCAAGTTTAAGAACAAGATTAAGTTTTGAAATCGGAATGAAAAAACTAGGTGGTGATGCATATGTTTTAAAGCAAGATGAAATTATTTTAGGGAAACGAGAAAGCATTGAAGATAGTGCAAATGTCATTTCTCGTTATTGTGACTTAGTTATGATAAGAACTTTTGCCCACGAAGATATCGAAAATTTTGCAAAACATTCAAAAGTCCCGGTTATTAACGCATTGACTGATTTATCACATCCTTGTCAGATTATGGCAGATTTATTAACCATAAAAGAGCATTTTGGCAAACTTGATGGGTTAACTTTGTCTTATATTGGTGATGGGAATAATATTTGCAACAGTTTGCTTGTGGGATGTTCAATGTTAGGCTTAAATATAAAGGTCGGATGTCCAAATGGTTATGAACCTAATCAAAAATATATTAATCTCGCAAAAAAATACGCAAAAGAAAATGGAACTTTTGTAGAAATATTAAACAACCCAGAAAATGCTTCAAGTAATGCAGATATTTTGTATACTGATGTTTGGACTTCAATGGGGCAAGAAAATGAAAAAGAAATGAGAAAAGAAATTTTTAAAAATTACCAAATTAATAACACTTTATTAAAAAATGCTAATGATAATGCAATTATTCTTCATTGTCTTCCTGCACATAAAAACGAAGAGATAAGCGAAGAAGTTTTTGACAAAAATGCAAATACTATATATGAAGAAGCAGAAAACAGGATGTATGCTCAAATGGCAATAATAAAAAACATCTGTTGTTAAAGTATTTTTAAAGTGTACGATAACAAAAGCGACGCTTAGTTTCATATAAACAATCAAAAAGGAAATAAAAAATCTTCTCTATTGGTGGGTGATAGAAAAATTTGAAAATTAAATATAATTAAATCACTGGTGGTATTTATTTAATTTAGGGTAAGAAGTATCTATAACCTAGATGAAGTTATAAAAAACAGAAAGGAATAAAAATTATGAAAAAGAAAGTAGTATTGGCATACTCGGGCGGACTTGATACAACAGTTATTATCCCGTGGTTAAAAGAAAATTATGATTATGATGTAATAGCAGCTTGTATTGATGTTGGTCAAGGCACAGAAACAGATGGATTAGAAGAAAAAGCATTAAAAACAGGAGCCATAAAGTATTATTTAATAAATTGTGAAGACGAATTTGTTGAAGATTATATTTATCCTACATTAAAAGCTGATGCGATATATGAAGGTAAGTATTTGCTTGGGACTTCAATTGCTCGTCCAATTATTACCAAAAAGCTTGTTGAAATAGCAATAAACGAAGGTGCAAGTGCGATATGTCATGGTGCGACAGGGAAAGGCAATGATCAAGTGAGATTTGAATTAAGCATAAAAGCACTTGCACCACATCTTGAAATTATTGCACCGTGGAGGATTTGGGATATTCAATCACGTGAAGATGAAATAAAATATTTAGAAGATCGAAATATTCCCGTTCCAATGAAAAAAGATGATACATATTCTAGGGATAAAAACTTGTGGCATTTATCACATGAAGGGCTTGAACTTGAAGACCCCAAAAATCCTCCAAATTATGAAAAACTTTTAAAAATGTCTAATACGCTTGAAAATGCACCAAACGAGCCACAGTTTATTGAAATAGAATTTGAAAAAGGAATACCTGTTTGTGTTGATGGTAAAAAATTTAGTCCTTCAAATCTGGTTAAATATTTAAATGAAATTGGTGGAAAACATGCAATAGGAATAATTGATATAGTTGAAAATCGTGTTGTCGGGATGAAATCACGTGGAGTTTATGAGACACCCGGAGGTACTATTTTATATGCTGCTCATAAGGAACTTGAGTATTTATGTTTGGATAAGCAAACTTTATCGTTTAAATCAATTGTTGCAAATAAGTTTGCAGAACTTGTCTATAGCGGTGAATGGTTCACACCATTGAGAGAAGCTTTAAGTTCATTTGTCGACAAAACACAAGAAACAGTAACAGGGAAAGTTTCACTAAAATTGTATAAGGGAAATATTATACCAAACGGTGCAAGCTCACCATATTCTTTATATAGCGAAAGCCTTGCAAGTTTCACAACAGGTGAATTATACAACCACAAAGATGCAGAAGGATTTATCAACTTATTTGGATTACCATTAAAGGTTAATGCTTTAATGAAACAAAAAAATAATTGTGAGGTGAAATAATAGAAATGGGAAAACAACTTTGGGGAGCAAGATTTTCAAAATCATTAGCAAAAGAAGCAAATGATTTTAATTCTTCACTTCATTTTGATAGTGTTATGTTTGAAGAAGATATTTTAGGCAGCATTGCACACGCAACAATGCTTGGAGAAACAAATATAATTTCAAAAGAAGAAAGTCAAAAAATATCAAACGGATTAAAAGAAATTTTAGAAGATATAAAACAAGGTAAGCTGCAGTTTGATTATAATTTAGAAGACATCCATACGCAAGTTGAAAAATGGCTTATTGATAAAATTGGTGAAACAGGGAAAAAAGTCCATACAGGAAGAAGTCGCAATGATCAGGTGGCACTCGATTTAAGAATGTATTTAAAAAAAGAAGTTAAAAATATAAAAACTTTATTGCTTAATTTATTAAAAACCCTTATAAATCTTCAAAAAAAACACACAAAAACATATTTAAGCGGCTATACTCATCTTCAAAGAGCACAGGTTATTACATTTGCTCATTATTTAGGTGCATATGTTGAAATGTTTAAACGTGATGTTGAAAGACTTGAAAATGCTTTTGAACGCATTGATACAATGCCTTTGGGAGCTGGTGCTTTGGCTTGTTCTACTTATAATATTGACAATAAAATGACAGCTCAACTTTTGAAATTTCAAAATGTAATGATAAATTCCCTTGATGCTGTTTCTGATAGAGATTTTGTAATTGAGATGGGAGCATGTTTATCAATTATTATGATGCATTTAAGTCGCTTTGCTGAAGAACTTGTTTTGTATACAACCTCAGAATTTAAATTTGTTGAATTTGACGATGGATTTACAACAGGCTCAAGTTTGATGCCACAAAAGAAAAACCCTGATATCCTTGAACTCATCCGTGGAAAAACAGGTCGGGTTTATGGCAATTTGTTTTCGATTTTAACCATTATGAAATCACTGCCTTTAGCTTATAATAAAGATATGCAGGAAGATAAAGAGGGAATTTTTGACTCAATTAAAACAGTCAAAGATTGTTTAGCAATTTTGCCTCAAGTTTTAACAACAATGAAAATTAATACAGATAAAATGCTTTTATCTGTAAATGAAGGGTTTTTAAATGCAACAGAAGTTGCTGATTATTTGGTAAAGAAAGGTGTTCCGTTTCGTGATGCACACGGAATTTCAGGAAAGCTCGTTGTATATTGCATGAATAACAATAAAAACTTAACAACGCTAACATTAAACGAATACAAAAAAGAATCATCACTATTTGAAGAAGACATTTATCAAAAAATAACACCTGAAGCACAGGTCAATAACAAAACAATTGTGGGAAGTCCAAGTGAAAACTCTGTTCTTGAAGTTATAAAAATAAACGAAAAATGGTTAGAAAAAAAGGAAAAAAATAACAATGATTAAAGCAGCAATTATAGGCGCAACAGGTTATACTGGAATAACATTAATGGATATTTTGTTAAAACATAAAGATGTTGAAATAAAATATATCACCTCGAAAAGTTATGCAGGGGAAAAGTTTTCGCAAATATATCCTAAGTTTGAAAACATTACAGATCTTGTTTGCATTGAAGAAAATATAAATGAAATATCAAAAAATGTCGATGTAATATTTATGGCATTGCCTCATGGGATAGCAAGTGGGAAGATAAATAATGATATTTTAAAACGAACAAAAGTTATAGACCTTGGAGCTGATTTCAGACTAAAAGATAAAAATACTTATGAAACTTGGTATCAAGTTGAGCATAAAACACCAGAATTGCTTAATGATTCTGTTTACGGATTATGTGAATTAAATCGGGAAAAGATTAAAGAAGCAAAATTAATTGCAAATCCAGGTTGTTATACAACAGCTAGTATCTTAGCTTTAAGTCCTTTGGTTGAACATCAACTTATTGAAACAAGTAGTATTATTATTGATGCAAAATCAGGTATAAGTGGTGCAGGTAGAAGTTTGAATATTCAAAATTTATATTGTGAAGCAAATGAAACAATTAAAGCATACAAAGTCGGTTCTCATCGTCATACGGTTGAAATAGAACAAGAACTTTCAATATTAAATCATAACAACAAAATTAATTTGACGTTCACTCCACATTTGACACCAATGAACCGTGGAATACTTGCAACTTGCTATTCTAAAGCGAAAAATCAAGTTAAGTATGAAGAATTAATAAATTTATACAAAACTTTTTACAAAAACGAATTTTTTATAAGAATAAAGAATAGTGCAAACGATGTTGAAACTAAATTTGTTACAAATTCAAATTTTGTCGACATTGGAATTTCGTATGATAAAAGAACAAATAACATTATTGTCACAAGTGCTATAGACAATTTGATAAAAGGGGCATCAGGTCAAGCTGTCCAGAATATGAATATAATGTTTAATTTAGATGAAAGTGAAGGGTTAAAATAAAAATATGGAAGTAATCAAAGATGGTGGAATTACAACACCAAAAGGTTTTAAAGCAGCAGGAATACATTGTGGAATAAAGAAAAGAAAGAAAGATTTAGCGATTATCACAAGTGAGAAAGAATCATTATGTTATGCTTGTTTCACTCAGAATACTATGAAAGCAGCACCTTTAAAAATTTGTGAAGAAAATTTAAAATCTTCAAATAACCAAATAAAAGCTATTATTATAAATAGTGGCAATGCAAACGCTTGTACTGGTGATAGAGGATATCAAGATGCAAAACTTATGACAAAAACATTGGCAAAATGCTTAAATATTGAAGTAAGTAAAACGCTTGTAAGTTCAACTGGTGTTATAGGAGCATATTTACCTATAGAAAATATTCTTGACGGGATTGAAAATATCGTTAAGGAAATAAGTGAAGACACAAAAAATGCAAAAGATTGTGCAGAAGCAATTATGACTACTGACACTTTTATTAAAGAAATAGCTGTTAAAATAAAACTAAAAGATGATGCCATTATTAAAATTGGTGGTATATCAAAAGGTTCAGGCATGATACACCCGAATATGGCAACAATGCTAGGGTTTATAACAACCGATTGCAATATTTCAAAAAAGCTTCTTGAAAAAGCTTTCAAAGAATGTATCGATTCAAGTTTTAATATGATATCGGTTGACGGAGAAACTTCCACAAATGATATGGCTGTTATAATGGCTAATGGCGAAGCTTCAAACAATAAAATTGAAAAAGAAGATGAAAATTATAAATTGTTTAAAACAGCTTTGATGTTTGTTTGTTCATCTTTAGCCAAAATGATTGTTAAAGATGGCGAGGGAGCTACAAAATTTTTAGAAGTTAATATTAAAAATGCAAAAAACAAAAATGAAGCAAAGGTTTTGTGTAAATCAATAATTAATTCAAATCTTGTTAAAACTGCCTTTTTTGGTTGCGATGCAAATTGGGGTCGGATATTGTCCGCAATGGGCTCAACAGGCGTTAAATTTGACCAAAACAAAATTTCCATAAGCTTTAACAACAAATCTGGCGATATTGTTTTATTTCAAAACGGCGAACCATTAAATTTTGATGAAAAACTTGCACTAAAAATATTAAAAGAAAAAGAAATAATAATAGATGTAAATTTAAATCAGGGCAATGAAAAGGCAGTGCAAGGCTGGGGATGTGATTTAAGTTATGAGTATGTAAAAATTAATGCAGATTATAGAACTTAGTTTTGTTACAAAAAAAGAAAAACAAAAGCAAAGAAATAAATAATAAAAACTAATCTAGATCGGCGGGTGAATAAAACTTGGAAATTAAATAATAGTTGTCTAAAGCATGTTGTCTTCATTTATGTAGAAACATCTAGCTATGGTGTCATTTTATATACTAAGTTTCATCTTAACCCAACAAAAAATAAAAAAAAGAAAGGAAAGCAAAACTATGCAACAATATATAGAAAAAGCTGATATCTTAATCGAAGCTTTACCGTATATTCAAAAATTTAACGGTTCAGTTGTTGTTATAAAATATGGCGGTTCAGCAATGATTGATGAAAAAATAAAACAATCTGTTATTGGTGATATTTCATTTATGAAAATGGTTGGGATAAAACCTATTGTTGTGCATGGAGGTGGGCCTTTTATAAACAAAGCATTAAAAAAATTAAATATAAATCCACAATTTAAAAACGGCTTACGAGTAACAGATGAAAATACAGTTAAAATAGTTGAAACGACCCTTTCTGGAGAAGTAAATAAATCCATTGTTTCGGATTTTCAAAAACAAGGAATGCAAGCTTGTGGTATTTCGGGTAAAGACTGTAAACTGATTGTAGCTAAAAAAAGTGATGAAAATATAGGTTTTGTTGGTGAAATAGAAAAAATAAACCCAAAAATCATTAATACACTTATTGATAATGATTTTGTTCCGGTCGTTTCTCCAATTGGCACAGACGAAAATGGTAATACTTATAATATTAATGCAGATTATGTCGCAAATGAACTTGCTATAGCTTTAAGAGCTAATAAACTTGTATTTATGACAGATATTGACGGATTACTTGAAGATGAAAATGATAAAAAAACACTAATCTCAAAAATAAATGTAAAAACAATAGAGAAAATGATTGAAGAAGACAAAATTAAAGGCGGAATGCTTCCCAAAATAAACAGCTGTAAAAAAGCGGTTGAAAATGGCGTAAAATCCGTACACATAATTAACGGCAACATAAAACACGCACTTCTTCTTGAAATTTATACAAATCAAGGCATTGGAACAATAATCGAAAGGAATTAAAAATATGGAAAATAATATTATAAATAATACTGATAATTATATTTTGAATACATATAAAAGACAGGATTTGGTAATTGACAAGGGAAATAATGTCTATTTGTATGACATAAACGGTAAAAAATATCTTGATTTTGTTTCAGGCATTGGAGTGAATAGCTTAGGTTACCAAAACAAAAAATATAATGAGGCAATAGTAAACCAGCTCAATAAGTTTAACCATTGCTCAAATTTATATTATTGGGAAACACAATCTAAACTGGCTCAAAAATTGATAAGCATAAGCCCTTTTGACAAAGTTTTTTTTGCAAATAGCGGAGCTGAAGCAAATGAAGGTGCTTTAAAACTTGCAAAGAAATATGGTAATACAAAAAAAAGCACCAAAATAATAACAATGAAAAACTCGTTTCACGGAAGAACATTAGGAAGTTTATCTGTTACCGCTCAAAATAAATACCAAAATAGTTTTACACCTTTATTGTCTAATATTTTAGAAGGGGAATTTAATAATATAGAAAGTGTTAAGAAACTAATTAGTGAAGGAGTTTGTGCAATTATAGTTGAGCCTATTCAAGGAGAAGGTGGATTAAAACCGGCTAAAAAAGAATTTTTGGACGGTTTGAGAAAAATATGTGACGAAAATGATATCATATTGATTTTTGATGAAGTGCAATGTGGTGTTGGAAGAACAGGCAAATTTTTTGCATTTGAAAATTATGACGTCATCCCAGATGTTGTAACAATGGCAAAAGGTCTTGCAAATGGTTTACCAATTGGTGCTTTTATGGTTAATAAGAAATATTCTCAAGTCTTAACCTATGGAGACCATGCTTCAACATTTGGCGGTAACCCTATATCAACAGCAGGTGCAAATGTTGTAGTTGATGAAATAATAAATAATGGTATTTTAAATAATGTTAAAATAAACGGTGAATACTTATTTGCTCAACTAAATAAACTAAAATCAAAATATGATTTTATAAAAGATGTTCGTGGTTTAGGATTTATGATTGGTATTGAGTTTGATTTTGAGGTCAGTTCAATAATTAGCAATTTAAAAGATAATGGTTTGCTTGTATTAAATGCAGGTAATAATGTATTAAGGTTTTTACCGCCATTAATCGTTAATAAAATACATATTGATGAAGCAATTAGCATTATTGATAATGTTTTATGCGACATTGCAACAAATACAATTAAATAATTTAATCCATTTTGACTAAATCACTTAAAGAGATTTCAAGCCCTTCGGCAATTTTGATTAAAACTTTCAAACTTGGAATTCTTTTACCTCGTTCAATTAGAGAAATATAATCAGTAGTAACATTAACAAACTCACCTAATATTTCCTGAGTAATATTTTTTTCTTCACGAAATTTCTTAATATTTAACTGAATTTTTCTTATCGAACTTATTGTCATACTTTTATCTTACTGATAAAATAAATAGAACATAACAGACAATGAGTTCGACATATACTAATGGAGATAAAAGAATGAAACAAATAAAATTAAACAAAGAAAACTTATGCGAATTTAAATATACAGTTAATGGAATAGAAAATTTAAGTCATGTAATATGTGATTATTGTTGTGAAGATAAAAAAGATACAAAATGTTACTTGTTTCAAATATATTTAGAAATTAAAGATAATATTTGTAAAAAAATAAAAAGAAGGAAAAGAAATAGATAAGCAAAAAGTTGAAAAATAAAATAAAATATTGTATAATAACAATGCAGGGCGTTAAAATGGTTGCTAGCTATTTTAACATTTGGCTTCTGTGAGGTTAGATAAATTTAAGAGTTAATATGAATAACATAATCAATATTAGCTCTTTTGTATTTTTACGTCTAAATAAATAACAACGATTAAAAACAAAAATTCATTAACCATAAGCATAATCCTCCTTTCTTCATTTTTTATTTAACAAATAAGATGTAAGAAGAGGGGGATTTACGCCCACAAAAGCTAATACCTTGCATTTTTTATCTATAATCTATTCAATTTTAAACGTGCAAAGTTATCTTCCCTTAATTATAATGAAAATATGTATAAATGTAAAGAAAACATAAGCTTAAAAAAATAATAGCAAAATGATAAAACCTTTACTTATCTTTATATTTTATATAATATAAAAATAGACGGGGAAACATTAAAAAAAGGTTTAGTAAGTATGGGATATGATTTTATAACAATAGGTAGTGCAACATTAGATGTGTTTGTGGGAACAGATGAAGCAAATATAGTTTCAGTTACAAATATTAACCGTAAGCTTGATTTTATGTCATTTCCCTATGGAAGCAAACTTGATATAAACGAATTTTCATTTGATATTGGAGGGGGAGCTGTTAACACAGCGGCTAATTTTGCAAATCTTGGATATAAAACAAGCACAATAGTCAAACTTGGTCACGATTTTCAAAGTAAAACCATATTCAAACATATAGAAAGTAAAAATATAGAAACAAAAAATATAATAAAAACAGACAATGAGATTTCAGGTTTTTCAATTATTTTAACAAGTTTTCAAGGTGATAGAACTGTTTTAACTCACCGTGGAACAAACGCAACAATAAAAAAATCTGAAATTGATTTTGATGCAATAAAAAATTCAAAATGGTTATATATTGCACCATTAAGTGGTCAATCCGCAGCTATCTTAGATGATTTAAGTGTATATGCTTGTAAAAATAATGTTAATGTAGCAGTTAATTTAGGAACAACAAGTATAAAAAAATGTGCTAAACATTTGAATAAAACACTTCAAATTGCAAAAATTCTTGTTATGAATTTAGAAGAAGCCATAATGCTTACTAAAATAGATGTAAAACCAGACAATTTAAATGAAACATATTCAAATCAATTAATCCACCCTGATATACAAAAAATATTTAAAACATTACATAAATGTAATGGACAGATTATTATAATAACAGACGGTAAAAATGGAGCCTATTGCTATAATGGAGAAACTTTTTATAAGTGTGAAAATTTTGAATCAAATATAGTTTCAACACTTGGTGCAGGAGATGCTTTTGCTTCAACATTTGTTGCTACTTATTCAAAATGGAATGATATAAAAAAAGCGTTAAAATATGCAGCTGTTAACGCTTCAAGTGTAATTGAATATTTTGGAGCAACCTGCGGATTGTTAAATTATGGAGAAATTGAAGAAAAATTAAGACAAAAACCTGATTTTCGTGTCCTTTCGCTTCAATAATTTAGCTTGTTTATTTAATTTTGTTTTTGATATAAAATAAACCTGTGATAGAAAAAATAAAAAAGGAGTATTCTATTATGAAAAAATCAATAAAAGATTTAACAGATTTAAAAGGCAAAAGAGTCTTGGTTCGAGTAGATGTTAATGTTCCATTGGATGAAAATCAAAACGTGACAGATGATACACGTATTCGTGCAATATTACCAACTGTTAATTATTTAAAAGATAAAGGTGCAAAAGTTGTTTTGACAGCACACTTAGGTCGTCCAAAAGGCGAAAAGAAACCTGAATTTTCTCTATCTCCAGCAGTTAAACGTTTAAGCGAGCTATTGAATGATGACGTTATTTTTATTGAAGATGATTTATTTGATGATGATAAAGTATTAAATAAAGTTAATGCTTTAAAAGACGGACAGGTTGCAATGTTAGAAAATATCCGTTTTTATAAAGGCGAAGAAAAAAATGATGAAAAAGTATCAAATGCACTTGCAAAATTGGCTGATGTATATGTAAATGATGCGTTTGGTGCAGCTCACCGTGCTCATAGTTCAACAGCAGGTGTTGCACACTTAGTTAAACCTGCTGTTAGTGGATTTTTAATGGAAGCAGAATTAAATGCATTGGGTAATTTGTTGACCAATCCTGAACGTCCATTTACAGCTATTGTTGGTGGAGCAAAAGTTTCTTCTAAAATCGGAGTTTTAGAAAATCTTCTTGATAAAGTTGACAACCTAATTATTGGTGGCGGAATGGTCTTCACATTTATTAAAGCAAATGGTGGTAAAATAGGTAACTCTTTATGCGAAGATGACCAAATCGAAACAGCTAAAGCTATTGAAGAAAAGGCTAAAAAGAATGGTGTTAATTTATTACTTGCTTATGACGTTGTGGCTGGGGATAGCTTTAGTAACGATGCAAACACTAAAATAGTTGATGCTAATAACATTGAAGACGGCTGGTTAGGTTTGGATGTTGGACCTAAAACTGTTAAATCATACGAAGATGTTATTAAAAATTCAAAAACTATCCTATGGAATGGACCTGTTGGTGCATTTGAAATGGATAAATTTACAAAAGGTACAAAAGAAGTCGCAAAGGCTGTTGCTGAAGCTACTAAAAATGGTGCAAAAAGCGTTCTTGGTGGTGGTGATACTGTTGCAGCTGCTAAAAAATATGGTATGAGTGATAGCTTCACTCATATTTCAACAGGTGGTGGTGCAAGCCTTGAATTTATTGAAGGCAAAATACTTCCTGGTGTTGATGCGTTAAATGATAAATAATAAACATTTACATATTTTTTAATGTAAGAAGAAAATATACTATAAACTGAAACCCTACAAACTAGATAAAATAAAAAAAGTTTGTTCAAGAAACTTATAACAAAAGGTTCCTGTTAATACAGGAACCTTTTTTAATTTGTTCTAGTGAAACATTCCGTTGGTGTAATAATGTATATTTCTCTTTACTAAAAATTTATTGGATAATATTATTTTTGTTTTTAATTTTTTAATGTTATTTAATATTATTAGCATTGTAAGATGTCTTGATATATTATGAGCAATAAGCTCTCCTGTTGATATATCTTTAACAGTTGATAAATAAGCTCTTTTATATCTTTATAATACAAATATGCAATTTCAGTACATAACTTTCAAGATTTTGTATGTTGAAATTGCCTATTCAAGATATTTGGACAAGTCGTATGTTTCTGTGTTTTTCTATAATTTCTTTATATTTTTTTCTTTTTAACTTGTGTTTTGATATCATATTCATTAA
>CALUYS010000030.1 GCA_944325065.1 Candidatus Gastranaerophilales bacterium
TCATAAGTTGTACCATTTCTATTTTAATAGAAGATATAATGCAAATGTTTTTGTCTATTTTTATGGGTACACTTCACCCGAAAGGCGACAGACGAAGTGTTTTGAGCGTGAAGTAAATCCAAGACAGCTGAACCGTCTGGAGGATATTAAAAAATATTTTTAATTAATTACATCCTATTTTTATTTTTAGGTGCAAAAAATGCCCCTAACAATACAAGCTGTGTAAAGTAATTTTGGTACAATAAATTGCAATCTATACATTTTACTTCCACCAGGATTTTATACCCCAAGCAACAAGCCCAGCTACTGCACCGATTCCAAGGCATGCCCAACCCACTGGATTAGATAACCCAAATGTTAATAATGCTGCTGCACCTGCACCAACTCCAGCTCCACTTGTAACGGAAAAACCTTTAAAAGTATTTGCCTTATCTTTCATAAAGTTACCATTTTCATCAGTAAAATCATTAGGGGAACCTTGTATTATGCCATCAGCTATTGCTGCACCTGCAAACCCACCTGCAACACCCCCTGCAATTACACCTACTACACCTAACGTTGCACCAACTGACGCTGCCGTATTTGGAGTCTGAAATGGTATAATATTAAATGCATTTTTTAAAGCTGCTTTCCCAGTTAGTTCAGATAGTCCCTGCCAAGCCGCTCCCGTTGCATAATGTGAGGCAATCATTGCTCCACCAACACAAGTCGCAGCTCCTGCAGCAGTTGAAACAGCAGTCACAGTTTCAGTACCCATATTACTTGTCGCTTCTACATTCTCTCCTTCAGTCAAACCTGACAATAATTTTTCTATACTGCTCAATGCATTCCCATCTGCTATTCGTTCTTGATCACCTGCTATATAATTACCGTTCTCATCATACTTGCTACTTTTATATAGTTCTGTCAATATATTCAAATGCATCGCTACATTACTTACTGTTAAATCCATTTTCTTTGTCAACAAATTACCATTTGCGTCCACAGCTATATTCCCATCTTCCCCTATATAATACATCTCAGGGGTTTGACCTTTGAATATTATTATAATAAAATTTACATATCATGGATTTTAGAATTGGCAACGGATATGATATACACAGACTTAAAGAAGGACGTAAATTAATTTTAGGCGGAGTATTAATACCCTATGAAAAAGGTTTTGTTGCACATAGTGACGGTGATGCATTAATCCACTCAATAATTGATGCTCTTTTAGGAGCACTTGCACTGGGCGATATAGGCTCACATTTTCCTGATAATGATGAAATGTATAAAAATATTGATAGCTCTATTCTTCTTAAAAAAGTTTTAAGAATAATTAATGCTCAAAATTATGAAATAGTAAACATTGATACTAATATAATAGCACAAAAACCAAAACTCGCTCCATATATCCCCAACATTATTGATAATCTTGCTTTATTAACAAATCTTAATAAAAATCAAATTTCAGTAAAAGCAAAAACAAATGAAAATATGGACTCTGTTGGCGAATGTAAAGCAATTGAGACAAATTGTGTCGTATTATTGAAAAGAATAAATTATTAATTTTTGTAAACTTTTTAAAAATTATGTAAAAAATTTTAATTAAATTTGTTATAATTTTATATAATATTTTAATGGAGTATTTTAAATGTCTATCAAACAAGCTATTAGTGACAATGATTTTGAACAGTTATTAAATGAATATGATTATAAATTTCAAAAAGGTGATTTAGTAAAAGGAATAGTTATCGGATATGACTCTGATAATGTTATTGTTGATATAGGTGCAAAAACAAATGCATTAGTTCCAAATCGAGAAGCTGTTGTTGAAGCTGGTGATGATGTGAAAGAAACATTAAAAAAAGGTAATGAATATGAATTTTTAATTGTTCGTGATGAAGATGAAGATGGTGAATTTATACTTTCATATAAAAAAGTTGCTCTTGCGTATAATTGGAAAGAACTTGAAACATTAAAAGAAAATAATGAAACAGTTCAAGGTAAAGTTTTATCAAGTGTAAAAGGTGGTGTGCTTGTCGAAGTTTTGGGCGTTCGTGGTTTTGTGCCATCAAGTCATTTGAAATCCCGCGATATTCAAAGCGTCATTGGTGAAACTTTAGAATTTAAAATATTAACAATGGATGCTGGGCAAAATAATTTTATTCTATCTAATAAAAAAGTATACGCTGACCAAAATGATAATGAAAAAAATGATTTATTTGAAAAACTCGAAGTTGGTAACATCGTTGAAGGTGAGGTTGTTCGTATTACCGATTTTGGAGCTTTTGTTGACATTGGTGGTATAGATGGTTTAATCCCCCTATCTCAAATGTCTTGGAAATGGGTTGATCACCCTGGAGATATTTTAAAACTTAATAGTACAATTAAAGTTGAAGTTATTGGTATTGATTATGAAAAACATCGTATAAGTTTAAGTCTAAAAAATCTTGAACCAGACCCTTGGGAGCTTGCAAGAGATACTATTAAAGAAGGCGAAAAAATTGAAGGAGTTATTACCAGAATTAAACATTTTGGTGCTTTTGTTGAAGTTGCTAATGGCGTTGAAGCTCTTTTGCCTACTTCCGAAATTAATGATTATCAAAACGAAAAATCTTGTATTCTATCCGTCGGTGATAAAATTATAACAACCGTTATTAAATTTAACCCCGACGATCGTCGTGTCAGCTTAAGTGTTTCAAATAAAGAAAATTAAAAGTTCATTAAAATAAATCTGAAAATATAAGTATAAGTTTTATTATTTAGTGTAATTGATATTTAATCTTTTAAAATTAAGTCTTGTAAATATCCTTGGTATTTAGTAAAATGTAATAAGTTATTGTTGTTAAATATGGGGAGATTTCTATGTTTGGTAATTTATTTAAATCCAAAAAAAGTGAAGCAAAAAAACTTGATTTTATTTGGAATAGTTTAAAGGCTTTATATAAAGTTAATGAACTTCAAGACAATGAAAAAAAAGAGATTGAAGAAAAAGTTAACAAATATGGCTATTTACCAATTTCTCATATCGAAGCGTTAAATAAATTAACTGATGCTCAAGCTTTGTATGCTGTTGAATTAAAACTTCGTTTAAGCAATGTTTTAGATAATAATTATAAGTTTAATTTTAACAATAATGAAATTTCACCTCTTATTCGACATAATATTGATAATTCAAACTGGCTAAAAAAAGAACAACATAATATAAAACTTATTAATTTAGCAGGACTTGGTGATGGGAATAAACATGCTCAACCTGGTAGATTTATTGATTGGCTTCGCCAACTTGCTATTTTACCTTCAGGCAACATAAAAAATGGAATATTCCCAACTACAATTTACTTAATTCCATTTCATCCACGAGAGTTTGGATGTGCTTATTTACCTTTAAGCTCTCAAGTTAGTAAAAATTTAGAAGATAAAGAGATAAAAAAAGAATTAAAATTAAACGCAAAAGAACAGGTTCAACTTTTTATAAAACTTTCACAACTTGCCAATCATCCTGTTATATTTGATGTTTTGCCTCAAACTGGAAGATTTTCTAAAATTGTTTTGTCAAACCCAAATCTTGTGCGTTGGTTTAATGTAAATGAACTTGTAAAAAAAATCTCTGAAAATATTAATGATGAAATTATTGATAAACTTTCAAACGAATTCGACCGTGATGATGTCATAACTGCATCTGAAATATATAAACGAACATTAAAATCAGGTTCAAACGATATCAGTCAAACATATCGACAAATTTATGAACGCATTGACAATGAACTTTTGGAAATAAAGAAAAATTTGTCAAACGATATGTTAAAAAAAGAAAATCAAAAAATTATAGCTCAAAAAGCTCGTGAGATTATAGCTTGTGTACATGATATGAAAGTAGGAAAAATAAATAAAGAGAGCGATATAAAAGAACAAGGCAAAGCAATACAAGCTTTAATAGAAAATGGTCTTTGGCCTTCTCCTGGCGGTGCTTGGTGCAGTTGTGGACATCCTATTTTTGATAAAATGTCAGAATGTGGCTCTTATCCTATCTTTAGACATTTTGACGTTGAATGTAATGATGTAAGTTGCTTTGCTAATCTTGACTGCCAATCACCATACTATTTTGTACACTTAGAAGATGGCTCTTTTAATAAACAAGTTATTGATGAATTTATTAAACTCATGGAACATATACAAGCAGAATACAATTTCGATGGTTTTCGTGTTGACCATATTGATCATATTGTTGATAAAGTATCAGAAAAAGATGAAATACCTATTAGTTATCGTGCTCCAAGAAAGGTTTTAAGCTTACTTAATAAAACAATGAAAGAAAAAATTCCTCATTTTGCTACACTAGCTGAATATATGTTATGGGATGACTTTTATAAGGAATATCACGATGATATGGGATTTGACGTTTTATGGGGGAATGATATTGTTAATCAGTTTACCAAAACTCCAAATACAATAATAAATGATAATCATAAACTTGAAGATTATAATTTAACTATTAAAAATCCACAGAATCCTTTATCAATCTTAAAAACATATAATAATCAAGATGGTGAATTCCGTGCTATAAACCAATATCCTGGACAACTGGGTGAACGTGGTGCTTTGTTTAAATTATTAAAATATAAATTTTTACCCGGTGGTAAAAATGCAAATAGACCTATGCTATTTATTGACGGTGATGAATCGTTCACTAAAAAAGGTATCGAAAGTGTCATAGGTGCTGAAGTTTCAATGCCAAGAGAAAATAATAATGATTTTTTCTTTGAATTTGATGCTATAATTAGATTTGCAAAGGAAAATGAACTTACAAATTCTGGTGAATCTCAAATTATAGTTGAAGATAAAGAAGGATTCTGTGCTTGGTTTATAAATAAAGAAGCTTCAAAAAACGCTCTTCTTATTGTTGCAAATTATAATCCACCAACACAAATAATTAATGAAACAAACGAAAATGGAGAAAACCAATTCGTCGAAAAAGTTGGAACTTGTGTTTATAACAAACCTGTTTCTCTTCCAACTGATTATAAAATAACAGGGCAAGTTGAATATGATAAAAATAAACGTGATTTTGTTACCAATAAATTTGAAACACCGTTATACGATATAACATTTAACTTGCTTCAACCTAGTGAATATAAAATTTATACACTTGAAAAATAAGATATTTTAATTAAATATATGAAAAAGTTATTTAATATACTCCATTCAAAATTTACATTAAAAAATTCTAACTCATTAAATATTATTTCAAATGAACCTTTGAATATAGAGAAAATAAAACAAGCAAGTAAAATAATAAATGAGTTACATTCTCAAATTCCAAATTTCACATCCTTGGGTTTTGGTCCTTTTATTGCTGCAATATACGATACAAATGGTCATTTAATTGCTAAAAATGCTAATTCTGTAGTTAACGAAAATTGCAGTAATAATCATGCAGAGATAAATGCAATTAAAAAAGCTCAAGAAAAATTAGGTACTTATGATTTATCTACTTATAATTTAAGTATTTATATAACTGCAGAACCATGTATTATGTGTATTGGAGCAATTATGTGGTCTGGTATAAAAAACGTATATTATAGTATACCTTCTAAAATAGTTGAAAAAATTACTGGGTTTGATGAAGGATTTAAACCATTTTGGATTAATGAATTTAAAAAAAGAGGTATAATTGTTTATGGAAATATCGAGCCTAAAATAGGCGAAATTGGATTAAAACAATATGTAAATTCAGGTAAAATAATATATAAACCATCCACATGACGAAGCTTAACATATTAATTAAATCATTAAAAATAGTTTAATGCATTTACTTGTGTAATAAAATAAAAACATATTAATATATGACTTGCAAAACTTTCATTACAAATGTTTACAAATTATGCATAATCACTTAAATAACTTTGTTTCATTATCAAAGTAAAATTTTGAATTATTTACAACACTATATTCTTTAGTGAGATTTTCATTAAAAACTATTCTTAATAATTTATTTTAACTTTGTTCATTTGTCTTATTCTTTTTAAGTATTTTTAAAAATAAAAGACTAATATATAAAAAATTAGCATAAACCTAGCTTTTTACATGGTGTCGAAGAAGGGACTTGAACCCTCAAGGATTTCTCCACACGCCCCTCAAACGTGCGCGTATACCGATTCCGCCACTTCGACACTTAATTTATTTTGAACTATTCTTCACCTTCAACGATTTGAGATGTTTCGTTTAAGTCATCTTCATCAAAAGCTCTTTGTGATAATTCTTCTTGGATTTCATCTTCAATGCTTTCCGTTTGAAAATCTTCTTGATTATCCTGAATAGTATCATCAAAATCTTCCTCCACAATTTCCTGTGGTTCACTATTTTTTTCCAACAATTTAGCTTGAGTTTCACTTTTAATATCAATTTTCCAATTTGTCAATTTATGTGCTAAGCGAACATTTTGACCATCACGACCAATTGCAAGACTCAGTTGGTCATCGGGAACAACAACTAAAGCTTCTTTAGCATTTTCATCATCAGCTAAAATATCAACAGTCAAAATACGAGCAGGTGATAAAGCATTAACTATAAATTCAACAGGATTATCCGAATAACGAACAATATCAATTTTTTCATTTTTTAATTCGTTAACAATAGTTTGTATCCGACTACCACGAGGTCCAATACACGCACCCACAGAATCAACATCTGGATCATTTGAATGAACAGCAATTTTAGTCCTAAAACCAGCTTCACGAAAAATAGATTTTATTTCAACAATACCATCTTCAATTTCAGGCACTTCAAGTTCAAATAACTCTCTAACAATTTCAGGGTGTGAATGAGAAACAATAACTTGAGGTAAGCGATTATTATCTTTTACATTTAAAACAAATACACGAATACGATTGCCAGGTTTATAAAACTCTCCAGGGATTTGCTCTTTTTGTGGCAAAATAGCATCTGTTTTACCAATATTTACATAGACTGTTCTATTTTCAACACGTTGAATAATACCAGTAACAAGGGTACCTTTTTTACTCATAAATTCATCTAAAACATTTCTTCTTTCAGCTTCACGAATCCTTTGAGTTATAACTTGTTTAGCACTTTGTGCAGCGATACGCCCAAAATCTTCAGGCGTAACTTCTATTTTAACTTCATCCTCAATTTCAACATCTTCATCAATTTCTTTTGCAGCTTCTAAAGATATTTGAGTATTCTCATCTTCAACATTTTCAACAACAACCTTTGTACGGAAAACACCTATTTCACCTGATTGTTCATCTAAAATAGCTTCGATATTAGAAGCATCTTTATCTCTTATTTGTTTTTTATAAGCTGCAACCATTGCATCACATAATGAGTTTATTATTATATCTTTTGATATCCCACGTTCTCTTTCAAGTTCTTCACTAGCTTCAAATAGTGCCATTCCTATTCTTATCATTTTATCCCTCTTTCGATTATTTTACTTAAATACTAATTGGCTGGTTTTTATATTTTTCATATTAATATAATATTTATTTTTTGTTTGAACTTCTTCAATTAAAACACCTTTTTCGTCATTATAATCTAAAATTTTGCCTTCAACTTTGTAATTTGAAAAAATATCATTTGTTTTTGTCGTAATTAAAACTATTTTCCCAACAAATATCAGATATTCTTTTTCTGACTTTAATTTTCGAGTTAATCCAGGTGATGATACCTCTAATGAATATTTAAAATCAATAAGTTCATCTAAAAACTCATCTATACTCCGTGATATTTTTTCGCAATCATCCAAAGTTACTGGCTTAGTCTTTGAATATATAAATATTTTTAAAATATCTTTATCATTTTCACGTGCAAAATCTATTTCTACGGGCATAAAACCATAACGCATAAGCGTATTTTCAATTAATGGTGTAATTTTACTTATTATTTCCTTTTTATCTTGCATTTTTAGTCTTTATACCCAATAATTTATACCAAACAATAAAAAAGAAACGGAGAAAAATTCGACCGTTCCTTTCTATCATATTTTTATATTAACATTAATATTATAATATAGCAATATTTTTAATAAAAAATTTAACAATACGTAAAAAAGGTTGCAAAATATTACAGTTTCAGATAAAATTAAAATTAATGATTGTGAGTTAATATTAAATATTATTGGGATAGACATACTATTATGCAAAAATTACTTTCAATATTACTTTTACTTTTTATTTCAGTAATTACAACAGCTTGTATAAATAATTTTGCGGTACAAGAATTGAACAATAAAGCAAAAGAATATCTTGATAAAGGTGATACTCAAACAGCTATTTGTCGTTTAAAATCAAGCTTGGATTTAGATAATACAATTTATGAAACTTATTATAATTTAGGTATTGCTTATTTAAACGCTAAAGATTATGATGAAGCAATAAAACATTTTGACAAAACTCTTGAATTAAAACCCAAATTCCCAAGTGTTTATTTTTCAAAAGGTGTAACTTATGAAGAAATGTTTTATGAAATTACTGATGAAAATGATGATGATTTTGATTCTGAAGAAGACAAAAAAGAAACAGAAACTAATAACAGCAATATAAAACTGTCCCCAAATGACTTGCTTACAAAAAGTATTGAAAATTATAAGTTATATCTTGAAAACGAAAAAGAACCTTCTGATTATAACGATGTTAATCAAAAAATTAAAGAACTTGAAGATAAATTATCACAACTAAATGAAATACAATAAAAAATGCAAAGCCCTGCAAACCAAATATTTTTAAATTTAGGTATTATTAAAATCCACTATTATGGGGCAATAATGGCTTTTGCTATTGGAATAGGGTATCTTTTTACTAAACATATTGCAAAAAAATACTATAAAGACACAGTTAATTTAAGTATTTTAAGTAATTTATTCCCAATTATAACAATATTTGGAATACTTGGCGGTAGATTATATTATGTATTGCTTGATTTTCGTTATTATATTAACCATTTAGGAGAAATTTTTGCAATATGGCTTGGTGGGCTTTCGATACATGGTGCAATTTTAGGTGGATTTGTAGCTGGGTTTATTTATTTAAAGCTAAAAAAACAAAAAATTCTTATCTATTCTGATATTTTTGCATACGGGCTTTTGCTTGGTCAGGCATTGGGTAGATGGGGTAATTATTTTAACATTGAAGCTTATGGCACCCCTACTAATTTACCTTGGAAACTTTATGTTCCAATTTTTTATCGTGATTTAAAATTTTTAAATTATGAATATTTTCATCCTACATTTTTATATGAATCATTATGGAATATAGCTTGTTTACTTCTTCTATTTTATGGCTTAAAGCGTTTTATTCAAAAATATGAAGGATTGACATTCTTTTTATATCTAATTTTATATTCTATAGGTCGAATACTTATTGAAAAATTACGCATTGATTCGGTTTTATACGTTTTTAATATCCCTATAGCTATTTTAGTAAGCTTAACGTTAATATTTATAAGTACATTAGCTATTTACTTTATAATAAAAAACAATATAATAAAAGATAATAAATGGAGACATAACTAAATGACAAATTATGCATTAATAAGTGTTTGGAATAAAGAAGGGCTTGTTGAATTCGCAAAAGAACTTGTTGCAAAATATAATTTTAAAATAGTTTCAACATCTTCAACAGCAAAATATTTATGTGAAAATCATATTGAATGTATAAAAGTTGAAGATATAACAGAATTTAAAGAAATACTAAATGGCAAAGTCAAAACACTACATCCTAAAATCCACGCAAGTTTGCTTGCAGACCCCAAGCAAATTGAGGATTTAACTCAACTTAATGAATTAAACATAGAACCTTTTCAAATGGCGGTAGTTAATCTTTATCCATTTGAAGCAATTTCAAAACAAACCGATGATATTGATGAACTTGTCCAAAATATTGATATTGGCGGAGTTGCAATTATTCGTGCTGCTGCTAAGAATTTCAAAAACGTAACTTGCATTTGTGATATAAACGACTATGACAATGTATTAGAAGATTTAAAAAACAACAACGGACAAAATTCATACAAATTAAATGAAAAACTTGCACTTAAAGCCTTTTATAACACGGCAAAATATGACTCAATTATTAACAATAAATTAGCAAATATTTTTGATGATGATGAATATATAAATTTGAATATAAAAAAAATTAAAAAATTAAGATATGGCGAAAATCCTCATCAAAAGGCAGCTTTATATGAATTACCTATTTTTGAAAATCAAATCGTTGACTACCAAATATTAAACGGTAAAGAATTATCATATAATAATTATCTTGATATGACTTATGCTTTAAATATAGCAAGTGAGTTTTATGATGTTCATTGTTGTACAATAGTAAAACATAACATCCCTTGCGGAGTTGCACTTGGAGCTAGTTCATTGGATGCATATCAAAAAGCACTTGATTGTGACCCAATTAGTGCATTCGGTGGAATTGTTGCTTTTTCTAAAGGTGTTGACATTAATGTTGCAAAACATTTAAAGGAACTTTTTTTAGAAGTTATCGTTGCTCCAAATTTTGATGATGATGCAGTTGAACTTTTGCAAACAAAAAAAAATTTAAGACTTATAAAACTAAATACAAAATTTGAGGTTTATAAACGTATAATATCGAAAGAAATAAAAATTACACCTTTTGGCACATTGGTACAAAATATAGACACAAAAGATCTTGATAAAGATACATTTAAAGTTGTCACAAAAACAAAACCCGATTCGGATGTTATTGAAGATTTAATTTTTGCTTGGAAAATAGCAAAACATGTTAAGTCAAACGCAATAGTTATAGCAAAAGATTTTAAAACTCTTGGGATATCAGGTGGCAATACAAGCCGTGTTGAAAGTTGTGAAATATCTTTAAATAAAGCTTGTGACGGTTCAAAAGATGCTGTTTTGGCTTCTGATGGTTTTTTCCCTGCTATTGACAACATTCAATATGCAGCTCAAGGGCGAATTAAGGCTATTATTCAACCTGGTGGGAGTATTAAAGATAAAGATGTTATTCAAATAGCTGACAAATATAATATTGCAATGATTACAACAGGTATAAGGCATTTTAAACATTAATTTTGGGCAAATCCTTATCAGTTGTGATACATTAGCCTGTCATGTGAAATCCTCAGGTTTGTTTATACAAAAATTAGCATGTTTTTATATTTTCTTTTCATAATGATTTATTTCACCAATTTATTTTTAAGCTATGGTACTTTACACTCCTAGCAACCCAGAAAAACTATATATGAAATATATTTGGAGTTTAAGTGGAAAGCTGAATGGTTTTTCTATGCATAAATAAAAATTTTCTTCCCTCCGTGGTTAAGGCAACTTCAAAAATATAAAGACAGTTTTCTCACATGCAGAATAAATAAAAATAAAACCAACCTTCATAAAGAAGTATTTTTATTAATTCTAGTACATTAGCCCATTTTGCAAAACTTAAATTTTTAATTGTATAAAAATAATAATTAGCCTTGAATATTACAAATCGTAAAATCAATCTAAGTTAGAGAATACTCTCATAAATTGTTATGCTTTAATTTATTATATAAAATTTGATTAGGCAAATAATTAACAATAAAACTTAAAAAAGCAGGAATTATACTTAAGATTATTAACATATACGGTATTGTAATAATTTCTGATAAATAACCAACAAAAGGTAAAAATAATCCGATAACTCCAAAACTAAACCCGCCAACAAATCCAGCAATAGTACTTTTATATTTTGGCATTGCTTTTTGTGCAAGTGTCATATTTATTGGTGTTGATAACATTATAAAAAATCCTAATATTAAAAATGAAATAATTGAAACAATAGGTAATTTTAGATATGTTAGAATAAATAATAAAGTAAATGGCAATGGCATTGTTAATGATAAAATCATTGTTTTTTTAGTGCCTAAAAACTTTTCAACATTACTTGATAACATTGTCCCAATTGACCCTATGGTTAAAAATAAAAATACGATAATACCTATTTTTGAAGGTGAGTAATTAAGATTTTTCCATAAAAAAGGCATTAAAACAAGAAAAGTCACTTGAATAAATGCTTTTATTATTGAAAGTATCACTAAAAGTTTTGTAGTCTTGCAGGAAAATATTTCAAATAATACATTATAAAACTTAAGCGAATTTTCATCTGATTGTTTATTTTTAATTTTAGGAACAAAAACAAACAAACTTAAAGCGTAAAAAATACCAAATAATGCCATAAAAGGAAGTGTTTTAAAAGATATAAAATCAACAATAAAACTTGAAATAATAGGTCCAATAGCAAACCCCAAAGTACCAGAAGTTAAATATATACTCATTTTTTTTGTAACGTTTGAATCAATACAAAAATAATTTGTCATACCACTTGCCTGTGGATGAAAGAAGCTAACTCCCATACTACCCAAAATTATGCATAATGAAAGAATGTATGCATTTGGAGCTATTGTCGTTATTGATAAGAATATAGCTGCTAAAATTATTCCCCAAAATAGGAAAAAACGTTTTTTAAATCTATCAGCAAAAAACCCAAAAAGTGGTTGAGTTATTGAGGATGTAATTTGTGATATTGATATAATGCACGAAGCTACAGTAAGTGAAATCCCTAAATGAGCTGCGATAAAAGGTAATATAGGGTTTAAAAAACCTGAGTACATATCAATTAAAAAATGTCCACCACTTATCCACTTAATAGCTTTTTTGTTTTTTATACGCATCTTCACAATCCTTTAATTACTATTTTTACCGCCTGTGGCATCCGACCGCTTTTCAATCGGTCGTCTTTCCTACGGCGGTCATTAACTACTTCGCTTTATAACTCGGAAGCTGAATCGCTTCCTCGTTTAAAGCTTCGCACGGCTTACGC
>CALUYS010000031.1 GCA_944325065.1 Candidatus Gastranaerophilales bacterium
ATAGCAACAATATCAAAGTTTTTTAGAATTAATTCTCTTGTTTTTTCATAAATTCCGCCATTTGTTAAAATCGATACAGGAAGTATGATACCGGCAACGCCATTTTCTTTTAATAATTGAATAGCGCGTTCCACAAATAAACATTCAATTTCAGAACTGTTGTCTGTTAATCTTTCATACAAATCAAAGCATTTTTTACCTTCTTTTAATGTCGTTCTAAAACCAATTATTGAATATGGTGGATTAGCAACTAAAATATCAAAATTAGAATTATATTTTTGGAATTCATTCATTTTTAGTTCACCTTTATATTTTTTATCATTAAATGGTGCTAATCCATCAGCTGCCATTACATTTGCTTCACCATCACCATTTAAAAATGAACTCACTTTAGATGTTTTTACCAGTCTATAATCTTTTTCAATTCCATAAACATATTCTTTTGACCATTTTAAATTATTTCTTAGTGATTCAAAATTTTCTTTTGCAATTCTTGAACCTTTAATATCTTCTATTTTGAAATTTTTAACGTATGTGTCGATTTCATCCATAATTTCAGTTAAGAAATGTCCGCTACCACAGGCATAATCAATAACATAAGGTAAGAAATTGTCATTTTTTTTATTATTTTTGTCCTCTATAATTTCTTTTATCGGAATTGACTTACAAATAAATCTTGTAAGCGGTATTGGAGTGAAAAATTGTCCTGCTTCTTGTTTGATACCTGTATTTAACAATAATTCAAAAAAATCGCCTAAATATTGATGTTTTTGAGAATATTTAATTTTATAGCCTTGCAAAAGTTTAACTATTTCTTTTACAATTTCAGCATTTTCTTCAAATGTTTCTTTATTATAAACCTCCTTAAAAGAAAACTCTTGAGAACTTCTATAATATCTCAATTCATTAAAAGTTTTTCTTAAATGCTCATCTTTTCCATCAGCAAGCTTTAATAATTCATCAAAATCATCTTGGCTTATATCTGGTAAATCGATATCAATGTAATTTTTATTGCCTCTTTTGTATAAGTTATTCAATCTATCAAAAAAACTTTCATACGTATCATTGCTTTTAAATTGAAATTTTAAATCAGCGTCTTTATCATAATTATCATCTTCATCTTGGATTTTGCAAATAAAAAGATTAAACATTTTATTAAAAGCATTTGTTTTATCAGAAACAATGTGTTTTCTTAAAATTTCTGCAAAATGATTAAATATTGTTCCGCCATCCGTATCTTTTAAATCTTGTAAATCTTCATAAGTTAAGCCAATATTCTTGTAATCATAAGCGTTTATTTGCTTTTCGAAAATACCTTTTTGATAAAAAGTATTATCCCAACTATCAAACAATTCTTGTACATTATTTCCGCTTAGTTCTTTTGTATCTATAATGTCATTTCTGTATGAAATTTCATTATTTTCAATATGAGATGCATATAAACACAAAGCTTTACTATTCTTATCTTGGTTGAAATAACTTAATAATTGCCCCCATCTTTAAAAATTTGATTTTTTTCTTTTTCGTATTCCTTTCCCCAAGTTTTGCATTCAATCATCAAAAATGATTTATTATCAAGATCTTTCACTAATATGTCAAGATAACAATCCTTATGCCCAGCTTTATATGGTTGTTCCAATACTATGCTGTTTGGATTGTACCCTTTTTCTAATAATCTATTCACACATTCTAAAACAACAAAAGATTCATTTTGAGAAAAATTGCTTGTTGTTTTTCTTCCACATTTTATATCTTTGCCATAATCAATATTAGATTTTTCAGGATTATTTTCATTATAATCGATATTTATTTCATAAGCTCCAAATTTCTTGAAATAAACATTGCAACACCCATCTTTAGGCTTAAATCCTAAAGCTATAATTCCTGATTTTATAATATCACTCATCTTACTCTCTCTTGATTTTGATTATAACTAACCAAAATAATTTTCTCAAAATATTAAGAAATGTAAATCAAGCTAATGGTGTACATTGTTAATAAAGTGCCCTATAAATATATTAGAAAAACTATATAAAACATGTGAAATTAAAAAATTTTCTTATCCTGTTTCAGACAATTTATGAAATAAACTTGGTTATCATTAAGAATGAAAGGGTTTGTATCCCAGCCTTCCTATGTCAAAATATCTATATAAAATATTCAAACTAACAGATATTTTATAATTTTTATGATAAAATTTTTTTATGATAGGAACTATTGTAAATACTATTTCAATTATTACAGGTTGCGTTATTGGCTCAATAACAAAAAGAGGAATTAAGGAAAGATATCAAGAAGCTCTTTTTAATGCAATAGGGCTTTGTGCTTTTTGCTTAGGTATTTCAACTTTCTCAACTTCTCTTTCAAATAGTAAATATCCAATTTTGTTTATTGTCTCACTGTCATTAGGTACAATTATAGGAACTTTTTTAGACTTAGATGGGAAATTTAATAAAGCAACTTCAAAAATTGGAGGAACAGATTTCTCAAAAGGTCTATCTACAGCTATTATGCTATTTTGTATAGGTTCTCTTTCAATTTTAGGTCCTGTTCAAAGTGCTTTATATAACAATAATACTTTTTTATACACAAATGCTGCTTTGGATTTCGTAACTTCAATTATATTATCTTGTGCCTATGGAATTGGAATTTTATATTCTGCTATTGTTCTATTTTTATGGCAAGGGTCAATATATGCTATAAGTTTATTTTCTGATAAATATATTTCACAAAGCTTTTTTAATGAACTTTCTATAGTTGGTGGAATGTTAATCTTAAGTTCAGGTATAAGTATTTTAAAAATTAAAGAAATGAAAACCGTTAATATGCTTCCAGCACTTTTTATAGTTCCTGTGCTTTGGGTTATAATCCATATTGTAAATATATAAATTCTTAAATCTAAATATGTTTGATATATCAAATTCTGAATATTAATATTGTAAAAAATATAACCGATGATGTAAAAACAAGCTACAAATTGAATAATAATAGATTATTATTCAAAATTATAAAACTAAGCATTATAATAATTAAATAATGTATTTTTTTGTATTATAAATTATTGTATGAATTAAAAAACCTAAAGAAAACGAATGTATGATTGGTACATAAAAATAAAAAAGCTTTACAATTTATATTTTTTTTGTTAGTATATTAATGTACAACTTTGTAAGGAGGAGTGCCAGAGCGGTTTATCGGAGCGGTCTTGAAAACCGTCGTACGTGACGAGCGTACCGTGGGTTCGAATCCCACCTCCTCCTTTTTTTATTCTTTAGTTAATTTTATTATGAATAAAGCTAATAAATTTGTCTTATATTTTAATATAATTCTTACTATAATTATATTTTGTGTGATAATACCATATATTTTGTTAAATAAAGTTGAATTACCTGAAATAAAATTTGAAACAACTATATGTTCATTTATTTTAGCACTTTTAGCTTCTAATGCTTTTAACTCAATAAGCGAACTTTTTGATGTCAATAAAAATTATGATAAAAATACTCAAGTATATCGAAGTGTCGCTAAAACTATATGGGCTATATTATTTATACTTCTAAGCGAATTCATTATTTTACCTTTAAAAATTTTAGGTTTATATATTCTTAGCTTTTTTGGTTTAGCATATATATATTTAACAATTTTAAAAATTTATCATCTCAAAAAATAATTTAGTATTAATATAAAGCTTAAAACACTTTGTTGTTAGTAATAATTTTGTTGTCACAAAAGAACTATTGAGTAACCTGTGTCATACATGATGAAAAGTGTTTTATATAAAATAGACAAATTGATATAAATCAATATTAAGTTTTGTAACAAAAAATATTAAAATTGAAATTAGATAATGTTTATATACTTTATATATATGTAAGACATAGGAAATAAACAAATGGCAGTTCAATCAACAGCAGAAGATATGAATAAAAAATTAGCAGAGATTTATAGTGAAAAACTAACAGTAAATTTAGATGCAAAATCAACATTAAATCCTGATGATTTTTGGAAATCAATGGATATAATAGCAGGAACAAATAAAGCGTTAATGAATTATCGTGTAGTTCCTCAATAAAAATTTTCCCCATACCAAATCTAGTAATGCCTGAGAAAAAGAAAACTCAGGTTTTTTTTATTTTATTACAATCCTATAGACCCTCATTCTTTTGAAATAGTTAGTTTTTTGTTTTATATAAAACCAGCACAATTGAATTCCAAAAGTCCAATCTTGGCACTTCCAAATCATTTTACATTTTTTTACAAATCATTGTTTTTTATTTTTGATATATAATCATTTATATGGAATTTGGTATTGAAATATTTGTAATTGAAATTATAGGAATTGTTGCTTTTACAATATCAGGAGTAATTGTTGCATTTAAAAGACGTTTTGACCTTCTTGGGGTGATTACACTTGGAACTATCACAGCAGTTGGTGGTGGAGCATTAAGAGATATTTTGCTTGGGATTTTGCCACCATCTATGTTTAAAAATGGGATTTATGTTCTTATTGCTTTTATAACAGCTATTGTTGCATTTTATGTAGGAATTTTAGCTATAAAAAATATAAAGCGTAAGCGTGTTCATTATTATAATCTTATAACTTTTTTTGATGCTGTTGGTTTGGGTGTTTTTGCTGTTGTTGGTACCAATACAGCTATTGTTAACGGATTTGCTGATAATGCTTTTCTGGCTATTTTTGTAGGAGTTATAACAGGAGTTGGTGGTGGTTTAATACGAGATATAATAGCAAACACGACACCATTTATTATGTATAAAGACTTATATGCTTCATCGGCTATTATTGGCTCATCACTTTATTATCTTCTTTATCAGATTCATTCAAATTATTTTTTATGTATTTTTATTTCAATTCTTACAACTATTTCTGTAAGACTATTAGCTGCAAAGTATAATTTAGGCTTGCCAAAATTTGGGGTTTATAAAAGTAAAAAAGATTGATTAAAAACTTTATTTTAAAGTGAGTGAATAGTTATTTATTATATTTAAAATTCTTTGATAACTTCCATCATAATTTATGCAGCTATTGTCAATAAATATCCACGAGGGGACTTTTGTTTTTGTAACTTGTGAAATATATGAAAGGAAGTTATAATCTTTGAGCCATTTTTTTGCTTCTTTGACTTTATGTGTAGTTATAATAATAAGTTTAAAGTTTTGACTTAGGGTTTTAATAAAATCAATAGCACCCTCACGTGGCGGGGAAATATATTGTGGGTCATAAATATCTTCAATATTATGGTTAAGCACTCCTTCAAGACTTAGAAGGATAACGGCTTTATAAAATTCGTGTGGTTGGATTTTTTTGTCATCGAAATTCACTTTTTATATATATTATAACTTTCTTAATATAACATAAAATCCTTAAAAAAATCAATTAATATTTTCATTTTGAAAATATTAATTGCTAGTAAAGCCTCAAAAATTATTATATCCTACATATTATGAGTATTGATGTACAAACTATTCTTGGACGGAATATAAAATTATATAGAACAAAATTTGGTTGGAATAAAAATGAGTTTTCAGAAAAAATTGGCATACAACCTCAAGCTGTTAGTGCTATTGAGTCAGGAAAATCATTTGTTAAATCTAAAACATTAAATAAAATATGTGAGGTATTTAATATTTCACCTAGGACACTTTTTTCGGATATTCTATTCTTGGATAACGAAAATCATAATGAAATTATTAACAAAATTTCAAATATGCTTTATGAAAATGATTTAAAAAACTTAAAATTTATATATAATTTCATAAAAGAATTTAATGATTTTAATATAAATGATAATGGATAATATAAATAAACAAATAGCTAAAAGAATTTATGAACTTAGGAAAGAAAGAAATCTAACTGCCGAAAAACTTGCTTGGACCGCAAATCTTTCAAAAAGTTGTGTAAGCTATGCTGAAAAGGCAATCATGATATAAAACTATCAACAATATATGCTATATGTAAAGCACTTGATGTTTCTTTAGCTTATTTTTTCAATCCTTTTATTTAACACGCTTTGAAGAACCTTGAGTTTGTTCCGCCTTCACCAATTTTGACTTTTATAGAGCGTAAACATTTCGGGCAACGACCAACATAAGCTGTTTTGTCTTTATTTTCATATATGCGACCATAAACATTACAGCATTCAAAATATATTCCTAAAAACTTTTTTTTCTCGTTTTCCATAAATTTATTATAACATTTTTTTCATAGATAAAAAATAATTATAATCAGACTATGAAGTCCAACTTGGCGGGATGTTTTTTGCGTTTTGAAGCATCATATATGAAGAATATAATTTTTGACGTTCTATTGGGTCAAAGGTACTTTTTGCTCTTTCATTCATCTGGTTATAAAGTTCAACTTCAGCTTTATTACCTTTAATATATGCGTCCATTTCTTTTGTTTTTTTAAAGGTATTAATGTCTCCTTCGTAGTTAAGTTTTGGTGCTTTGGTTATGACACTTAAAATTGCTCCGCCAACAACAATCAAACCAAGAACAAGAATTGATGTACCAATATGCATAATTTGTCGCTTTTTACCTTTTATATTTGGATTTTTTTTATCAATAATTTTATCAACAAACTTATTAAATTTTTCACTCCAATAACCTTCGGAATCATCTTTAGTTAGATTGTATATTATTTTTATAATAGCACCCATTGATGAAATTATGGCACCAGAGAATAAAACAACTTTTTCGCCTTTTTTTGAAATAGGATTATCTTCTTTATGGTTGATATTGTTATTGTTGTTGGTTTTATTGTTTTTTATGACAGAATTATTACCAAAACTAGGACATATTCCTGTTTTTTTTACTATACTTAGAATCATGGAATAATATATAATACCTTTTTTAAACTTTACCATTCATAATCATAACGCCACGACCATTATTTGCCATTTGAACGGTTGCATAATTTTTAACTTTATCGTCAAAAGGAACCGATTCATCATGGATTTGATCATTCACACCTTCAAGAATCGACGATTTTGCTTCTTGAGAACGTGAGAAAACATCCATCTCTTTTTCACGGGTAAATGCTTTTACCTTTATATTATATAAAGCAGAAGGTAATATTATTGCCATCGTTAAAGCTGAAGCTGCGGCACCTAAAGCAGCTGGCAACTTCCAATTTTTTTTCTCTTGAGCCATTAATGTTGCTCCAGCTGTAAGACCACCAATCGCTAAGCTTGTTAGGCTTGAATTTAAAATCGCAAGATTCCTTTCTGTTTTTCTATCAATCGGGTTTTCATAATATGTTTGGTATCTGGGTTTTGTTTTATTATTTTCAATATTATTTGATTTAAAACTAATATTTAATGATTTTATTTTCATAATTTTCCTCCCGATTTTGTTCTTTTAGTGGTATAAAAACTCAAAATTTTTTTTTTGCTAGCAAATTTGTAACGATTTGTAACTCATCTTCTTTTTTCATATTTGGTGTTAATAGTTTTATTTTTAATACTTTATCTAAAATAGTTTTAAAAACCTTTCCTTCTTTAATCCCTAGTCTTATTAGGTCTTTACCTGTTATATTTAGTTTTATATCTTTTAATTTATCTAAATATTTTATTACATTATTATCTGTTGTTTTAAGATAATAAACAATAAGTGATTCAATATTTTTATTTTTAAATAATTGGTAAATTTGATAATCATCATCTATATCAGTACTATTTTCAGATATTTTTATTATATCATTAAATGTTTTTTTCTCATATGTTGTAAAATTAAATGATAAGTTTTGATAATCCTTATTTTCAACCATTATACCCAAATATACTAAATATATTTGTTTTATTTGTGATTCGTATTTTTGAATTATATTTTGGGTATTTATTGAGCTAATATTTTTATTTATATTTTTAATAAAAAGTTTATAAATATTATTTTTAATAAAATAATCAAGAATTTCGCTTTTATTGAGATTAAATGTTTGTATAAATTCAGATTTTATTCGGGAATAACAAATGTCATAATTGTTTTTTTTCAAATAATCATTCATAAGATTAAAAGTACAAATATCAGGTTTAAAATTAAATCTAAACATAAACTTAAGCATTCTTAAAATTCTTGTGGGGTCATCAATAAAACTTTTATGGTGTAATATTCGTAATGTTTTATTTTTTAGATCGTAAAGTCCTTGGTTTGTTGGGTCAATGATTTGAAGAAAGTTATCTTTGTTAAGACTCAAAATAAGAGTGTTTATGGTAAAATCCCGACGTTTTGAATCTTCAAACAAACTTACTCCAAATTTTACAATTTGTGGTAAGCAACCTGATTTTGGATAAACTTCACATCTTGTTGATGCGACATCAAAGCACATATCATTAATTACAATTTTTACAGTTTTAAATTCCTCTTTGAGTTCTTGAATTTTACAAATACCTTCTTCTTCTAGTTTTTTAGCAAGGATTGTTGCATCAAAATCACAAAGAATATCAACATCCATTATTTTTTTATTTAAAATTAAATCTCGAACAACACCACCTATAAGATAAACATTGAAGCCAAATTTATTAGCATTATCCGAGATTATTTTTAAGTTTTTTTGTATATTAAATGATAAATTATTTTTATAATTTTGACTTATATCCAAAATATTAAAAATCCTTAAACACTTAATTTAATATATTTTGAGGATTTGACACCATCAATTTGGTTTAGTTTTTGAATTACGTCATCTTTAACTTCACAAGGGACGTTTAAAATCATAATAGACTCATTATTTTGTGATTTTGTATCGTTATTGACTTGCATACTATTAATATTAATGCCATTATCTCCAATAATTTGAGCGACTTTTGCAACCATTGACGGTTTATTTTCGTGTGGTATTAAAAGCATGTTGCTATCTGGCATAATGCTTGTTGAGAAGTTATTAATTTTTGTAATGCGATAAATATCTTTTGCAAGCATTGCACCACGAACTATTGTTTCATTTTCGCTTGTAATAATTTTGACTGCAATAACACCAATGGAAGGCACTTTTTGGTTTGATTTAATAGTTGTAACTTTAATTCCTCGTTCTTTAGCGATTAAAGGAGCATTAACATAATTTACACATCCAACACGATAATCAAATACACCTTTTAACACAGCTATTTCAATAGGAGTAACATCGACTTGAGCAAGTTCGCCCATAACAGTAATTTCAACACACTGAATATTTCCACTTGCAATTTGAGAAGCCATTTGTGAAATATTTTGAGCAAGCTTCATATAATCTTTTACAGGTTCAAGTTTTTCAGGTTTCATTTGTGGAAGATTAACTGCACTTTTAGCTTCACCTCCTAATAAAACTTCTCGTATTTGTTTAGCAACATCAACTGCAACATTTATCTGTGCTTCACTTGTTGAAGCACCTAAATGTGGAGTTAAAACACATTTATCAACACATTTAAATATAGGAGAAGATTTAATATCAGGTTCAGATTCAAACACATCAATAGCAGCACCGGACACTTGTCCTTCTTTAATAGCTTCACACAATGCTGCTTCATCGATTATACCACCACGAGCACAGTTAACAATTTTAACACCTTTTTTCATGCGATTTATGGTGTTTTTATTGATTAAAGAAATAGTTTCTTTTGTTTTTGGAGTATGTACTGAGATGTAATCACATTGACTCCAAAACTTATCTAAAGTAGAGCAATATGTTGCACATAAATTTTCAACAAGTTCTTTGGTTGTATATGGGTCATAAACAATAACATTCATTCCTAAAGCCTGAGCGACTTTGGCAACGTGTTGCCCTATTTTACCAAATCCTATAATACCAAGAGTTTTACCAAATACTTCAACACCTGTAAATTTTGAGCGTTCCCAAAGTCCTTGTTTTATAGTTTCATAAGCTTGTGGTATATTTCTTGACAGACTTAACATCATAGCAACAGTATGTTCAGCAGCTGCATGAGTGTTGCCATCAGGTGAATTTACGACAATAATTCCATGCTTTGTCGCTGCTTCAATATCAATATTATCAACACCAACACCAGCACGTCCTATAATTTTTAAATTCTTACCAGCTTCAATAATTTTTTTTGTTACTTTAGTCTGGCTTCTAACCATTAAAGCATCATATTCTCCTATTTTTGAAACAAGCTCATCTTCGCTCATTGTAGGTAAAAAATCACATTGTGCCGCATCATCAATTATATCCTTTGCATTTTCATTAATTTTATCTGTTATTAAAACTTTCATATTAATTAAATCCCTTCATTATTTTGTTAATATTTCAATTGCTGCTTTAATGCCACTTCCTAATTCAAATTTGTGACCTAATTTAAATAAAGTAGCTTCGAGTGAACTAATTGCACCCAAAATATCACGATCACAAACAAAACCTAAAGTTCCCATTCTAAATATTTTGTCTTTTAAATCATTTTGACCATTAGCTACTACAATATCAAAATCATTTTTTAATGTTGAGCGTATCTGAGGAACACTTATACCATATGGTGGTAATATAGAAGTTATTGCACAACTTGCAATATTTTCATCTTCAACAAAAAGCTTTAAATTTATTGCTCTAATTGCAGCACGAAGTGCAAGGCTATGTTTTTTATGACGTTTATGAATCTTTTCAAGTCCTTCTTTTAATATGATATTTAAAGCTGTGTCAAGTGCAATAAAAAGATTAACAGCAGGAGTATAAGGAGTTGAATTTGCACCAACACTTTTTTTATAGGCATCCCAGTTAAAATAAAATCCGCTTCTTTTACAATTTTTATGTACTTCAAACGCTCTTTCATTAGCTGATAAAAATGCAAGTCCTGGTGGTATCATAAATCCTTTTTGAGAGCCAGAAACAAGTACATCAATACCCCATTCGTCCATTTTTAAAGGCATTGCACAAACACTTGTCACTCCATCTACAATAGAAATTGCACC
>CALUYS010000032.1 GCA_944325065.1 Candidatus Gastranaerophilales bacterium
TGGACTTTCTACAAATATATTATTTATACCTTTTAACTCAAATGACGATAATTCTGATAATATCTCATCATTTAAAAATTGATCTAAATACTTGTTGTTTATTACTTTAAGTTTTCCTGCATACTCTTGCTTGCCTGTAAACATATTATTTATAAATTTTACATCCAATAAAAATTTTGATGACTTCTCATCATTTATAAATTGATCTAAATACTTGTTGTTTATTGTTTTAACATTTTCTTTATAATCTTTCATGTTTTTAAACAGATCATTGATAATTTTTAATTGAGTTGGACTTAATCTTGATATATTCTTCTCATCCCCTGTAAGTTTATTTATATAAGCATCGTTTAATTTTTTAAGCTTATCTTCATCATGTGAACTTTCTACCAACATCTCATTTATATTTTTTAAATCAAATGGCGATAATTTTGAGATCTTCTCGTTACCATCTATAAATTGATCTAAATAAGCATTGTTTATTACTTTAAGCTTTTCTTTATCATGTGGACTTTTTACCAACATCTCATTTATATCTTTTAAATCCTTTAACTCTAAATCTGACATCTTATCATTATCATAATTTATCAATTGCTCTAAATACTTGTTGTTTAGTATTTTAAGCTTATCTTCATCATGTGGACTTTCTGCAAATATTTTATTTATATTTTTTAAATAACTTAACTTTAAATTTGACATCTTCTCATTATCATTTACAATTTGATCTAAATAAGTATTGTTAATATCACTTAAATCAATATTTTCTTCTGCTGCAACCTTATTTAACTCGTCTAATTTTGAAATTGATAAATCCTTAATTAAAGTTTTACCAGTTTCAGTCCTTAATATATCAGTAATTTCTTTAATACTATCTTTATCTATTACACGATTATTTTTTACATTTTCTATTTCAACAATTTGATTATTTTTATAACTAAATCCTACATTTTCTTTGCTATTTTTAGGCATATAAATAATCATTTTGCCTTCCACTATATAAGTTAGTGCATTAGCTTGATGAGTACACCACGATTCACAACTATGAGTTTGTATAACTTGATATCTATTTTCAAAATTAGTTTCATCTTCTTTTGTTTGAGGAATAGTAATTAAAGAACCTATTTCATTACCTTGTTCATCTGTAACCATTTCTTTGTCAATCCCCCAATTTTTAAATTGACTTTGTTGATATTCCATAACAGCCTTTTTATATGCAGAATTTAAACCAATTTTTCCCATTTTGTCTTTTATATTTTGAATAGTTGTATTAAAAATAGTTTGATTTAATGGTACTGAATAAAAAGAATAGTCTTTAGACTTTCTTCCCTTTTCAAAAAGAGTTTCAAAAGTCGTTCTTAATTCTTCTTGTGAATTTATTAATTCACCAGATAAGTTAAGACTATTAAATACTTCCTTTTGTTCTTTTATTATTTTTTTAGAATCCCCTATCATGAACTCTGGTTCTGTTTCATCAGTTTCAGTCTTTTTAAAATTATCGCTATTAAAATATGTTTTAATATCATAATCTTTTTTTACTTTAATACCATATATTGTTTTTATATCTTTGATATATTTGTCCCAATCCTCTTTATGCTTGTCGCTATAGTCTTGTATCGCCTCTATATCTCTAATAGATTGATTAAAACTCCCCCAATTCTTTAATCTAATTAATCTAAAGTCCTCATCCGACAATGATGCTGCCCTTTTTAATTCAAACATTTTTTCCTCTAGTTGCTCTTTTTTTTCTGGATTTAATGGGTGTCTTATATCTGCCTCCCATTGTGGTATAAAATATGCTTTCAAAGCTGCAGGCATCATACTAGGTTTTTTTTGAACAAGAGCTTGTTCACATCGGTCTAAAAAATCTTGTGCATCACCAGATCCATTTGCAAAATTCTGCAAAATGAAACGATTTGTTTTTAATGAACTTGAAATACGATAATTTTGTTTTATTTCGTTGCACAATAATCTCTGTTTTCTTGCAATATCTCCTGGTACAAGCATTCCTCCTATTAATTGATAATTCATGTCAATAATCTTCCTTTCTCTCCTTTTTTCTCTTAAATTAATTTGTTATGTTTGTATAAAAACCGTGATTTTAAAATTTGCTATAAATATAATATTCAATTAATAAAACTTTACAAAACAAATAAGATGAACTCAAAAACTAATCACAACAATATCAAGTTTTAACACTTGTTCAGGTGGAATATAATTAAAAAATTTTTATCGGTCTATTATTAATCCAATTTTTAACATATGCGATTTTTTCTTTTATTATTTTTTTCATATTTACAGAACTCACATCCATTATCATATGTTACACTTTTAACTGTATTTCGATACGGCTTCTTTACACTAATTATCGAATTAAACGTGATGTTAGTTTTTTTTAAGTCGTTTTTTAATAATAATTTTACGGGCTAAATCTATCAACTATAAATGTTAAACAGCTTGATTATTTACCGTCTAAAATGACCTATTTCTATTCATTTATTTGCTTCTTCTATTTTTACATCTATATCTACTCTATTGGGGATATTTTTATCTGTTACACAATAAGAAAATCTTCCTACATTTCTTGTTTGTCTTCCATTTAGGCGTATTAGTAATAAATACCATAATTTATTTTTGAGGAAAAATAACCATATTTTAAGTTATTTTTGATAAAATTTTATACCTAAAATAATGACAGATATGGATTCTTTCATTTTTATGCAATTCTTTTCATTTGTTTTTGATATATATTTATCTTAGTAATTTAGAGTTTTTGACGGTTTAATTCTCTTGTATAGCACTTGAACTGTTTCCTAGCTCTTTTATTATTTTTTATTGACAATCCTTCATCTTGAAGTATTATTATTTTATCTAGTTCGTTAGAGCTTAAATGTCCAAAAATTGTTTCATCTCTACTATTCTCTTTTTTTACTATTTTAATTATTCTTAGGTTATAGTGGTATTATTACTTATTGAACTAATGTAAATATAAAATAAATATTGCATAATATTTTTTTGCTATTATAATAAAAGTATGAATAATGAAATGTATAAGATAAATAAAAGTTGGCGTAGCTTGACATAATAATTGTGCAGGGTATAAAAACATTTGTTATATTTTAATATAAATTAAACCTGCACTTTTATGTGTAGGTTTTTTAGTTTTAACAAAAGGAAATAATATGACAAATAATTTATTAAATACATTACCATTACCATTAAAACTTGCTGGAAAATTTATAGCACACAATGAAAGTGCATCGGGTTTATCGACATCAAGATTTATTCAGGACACAACAACTCAGCTTGTTCCAAAAGCAACATTTTCACGAAGCAAGGCTGATCTATTTGAAAATACATTTTTGGAAACAGCAGAGAGTGCAGTTGTATATTTTTTGCCACAAATATTAGGAGAAAAAATATTTCGCAAATTATTTTCAAAAAAGTTAAACTCAAAACAAAAATCACTTGTTGGAAAAAGTTATGAAATTATAAAAAACAATCCAAACAAAAATAAAATTATACCAATAAAAGCAGCAATAGCTCTTACATCATTAATAATACCCATTCTTGTTTTTACTTTAAACTATTTCAAGAATTTGCTTACCATTAAAGCATTTAAGCAAAGTGATTTTGTAAATATTGCATCACTTGATAAAAAAGAAGAAGATAAAAATAAAATTAACAAAGTAAAAAATAGTGCATATAAAAATTTGATTCGTGCTTTTATTGCATCGGCTTTAAGTGTTTTGGGTGCTATTTTGCTTGCTAAAAAAGGAAGTAAGTCAAAAAAATTAATGAAATTTTCTGAATTTATACTTTCACCTGGTGATAAAATTTCAAAAAATAATAAAAAAATAAAAGATTTTATTAATAAATATTTTTGTATTGATTATACAAGTGAAAATGGGAAACTTAACTTAAGCAAAGGTCAGCTGACATCTTGTGTATTAATAGGTGGGTTAGGTTATTTTGGTGCTTCTTATGATCGAGGTAAAGAAAATTTTGTGGAGACACTTTCTCGTTACCCGATTGTAGGATTATATGTTATTTCGGGAAGTGAACTTTTTGAAAACGGGTTTAAAAGAATATTAAAAAAAAGCGGAAAATGCAAAGAAACAATAAAAAACAATTTAGATGTTGTAAAATTTGATCAACTTGATAACCTAGCAAAAAATCTTTCAAAACAAAATAATACAGATATAAAAATTGAATATAAAAAACTTATCAAGCAAAAATCTTTAATAACCCTCATACCTTTTATTTTTAGCATTGGTATAATGGGATTTTTTGTTTGTGCAATAACTAATTTTACAACAAAGTTAAGATATAAAAAAGAAAAAGAAAATATATCTTTAATATAAAGAAAAAAGTGTTGCATAATTTTTTCCTGATGTTATAATAGGAATATAAAAAATAATCCTATGGGGGATTAGCTCAGCTGGTAGAGCACCTGCCTTGCACGCAGGGGGTCAGGAGTTCGAATCTCCTATCCTCCACCATTTAAAACTAAAACGAACCCATTCTGTTTTGCAGGCGGGTTCATTTTTGTATATAGACTATAGTTAATGTAATTTATGGCTCAATGTTATATCTGTGGTTGCGAGTTAGATAGTAGAAAAACTAAACCTGAACACATTATTCCTAATGGTATTGGTGGAAAATTAAAATCTAGAGAAATTTTATGTGATAAGCATAATAATGAATTATTTGAACTAGACCAAGTTATTTGCAAAGATTTGGAAACACACACCAATAGATTAAATCCAAGTAGAGATAATGGGAAAAATCCATCTACCAGGTGTAAGCTACCAACTGGTGAAAAAGTAATACTAGAACCAGATGGTCAGTATTTTGCAGAAAAACCTAATATAAATGTAAATAAATTAGAAGATGGTAAAATTAATATTCAATATTCAACCTATTATTCAACAAACTCAAAACATAAAGATTTTGCATTGAATCAATTAAAATCTATAACAAAAGGAGTTTGCCAAAAGCAGGGTTTTTCCGATGAAAATATAGAAAAAGAGCTAAAAAAGGTTGATGAACTATTTGAAAAAAGTATTAGGACGGATTTTAATCCCATACTCTGGTTTCAATTTCAATTTAATTCATCTGGTAAACTATTTTTAGGACTTTCAAAAATTGCACTTGATTATTATTTTTACAATAAGTTGTCAACAGAATATGTTGAAGAATTTTTAAACAAGTTCAAGGAACAAGATATAATTTTTATAAATAAAAATGCAAATTATTACTATGATAAAGTATTTTTAACTGATAGCATTTACCATACATTAATTTTAAAAGGCGACAAATCAAATGGTCTATTATATTGCATAATATCGCTTTATGGCGTTCTTAATTGTATTGTTTTTTTAAATAGAAACTATAGTGGAGATGATTTTTTATGCAAATATTCTTACGATTTAAGAAATCAAAAAGAAGTTATTTTTGATAAAAATCCAACTATCAAGAGGGATATGGTTGAAAATATACTAAAATCTAGGCAATTTTTTGATGAAATAAAAAATACACAGGAAGTATTTATGAGTTTTTTTAAATATGGTAGTGACAAAGAGATAAAAAAAGACCTAGAACTTTTTGAAAAAAATGTTGAAGAAGAGATAAAATTATTACAAAAGAAAAATATTATCAGTGATAAATCTGTTTTTTACGATAAACTAGCGGAAATTTGTAACAATCATATCCAAAGTAATAATACTTTAAAACAATTAACCAAATATGAGCAAGAAAGAATACATCAAGAGATATGTAAAGTGATAACATATGAATATTACTTGCACCCATTTTTATTGCAAGCAATTAATAAAATTTTATTATTAGCAATAGAAGAAGCTATAGTAAATAATCCTGAAGTCTTAAATGATGATAACAAATTTGTTGATTTTATTTATGATTTTTATACAAACAGTAAGACAAGTATCAAAGCGATTAATGAATTACTGATTACAAAAAAAGATAACATTAAAAAAATTATTAGTAATTTTATTAAAAAATTTAGAGCAGAAATAAGGTTTATTAGCCAATACAGTAAGAATTACAAATAAATTCTTCCCCCCTTAAGGTCAAATAATTTTCTGGTATTGTTGTAAAAAAGTTCTGCCCTATACCTCTTTTAGCTACAATATGCGTATAACCTAGTGCATTTAATTCATCTATAACCTCAATCATACCGCTTATATCTTTTCTTATAAGTTCCTTAACTCCTTGATTTACCTCTAGTAATGTTTTGTTATTCTGCTTTGAGTTATATAGCAAATTTAGCAATTCATTCGTATATTCTTTACGTTTACTCATATATCCCCTTTTAATAAAAAATCCCACTTAAAATCTTGTATGCAAGCCTGATTTCATCTTCATTTGCGTTCTTTAGCATAACTTGTATATCTTCTAATAATTCCTTAGGCTCTTTTTGAGAATTAAACATATATAGCTTATATGGCTCAACATTTAAAGCCTTTGCAATCTTTTCAAGGTTTTCATCTGTTGGATGAAAATATCCGCTTTCGATTTTGCTTATACTTGAAGCTCCGATTTCAGTTAGTTCAGATAGCTCTTCTTGTGTCAAATTGCGAGCTATTCTAATTTCTCTAATTCGTTTACCCAAAAGTTTTTTTAGTTCTGACATAGTATTTTCACCTCTTTACTTATTTTCAAGTAAATATGTGAATAAATTAATTAGTCGCAACTACAATAAAAGTTGATTTTCTTGTATCTTTATGCAATAAATATGCATAGAATAAAAAGATATTTCTAAAATAATATATTTTAGATACAAGTAGTTAAAGTGAGGTAAAAATGGAACCAGTAAAACATTATTAAATACTGCTGGTGCTGTTGGAGTGGGTATTTTAAGAGGCATACTTAGCAAATAGATTTGCTGCTAATCTCCCTTAATATTTCATCTATTATGGCTTTTGCCTCTGTTTTACTTTCAGGTGTTGGTGATAAGCTCATTGATTTTTAAATGGGTTTTTCACCTATTGTATTTTGTATGAATTCAACCGCCTTTAAATCGCCTGAAAGAGCTTTTTTAACAACTTGAACCATAATAGCTTCTTTTGTGCTTTTTAACACTCCTGATTGTTTTAAATCCTGTGATAATAAGATTTCTAATATCTCACGCATTTTGCGTTTTTCTAATCTGACTATTCCTGATTTTTTCCCGCCTTGTTTTGCAATCAACCTCTGTTCATTCACTGTTAATTTATTAAAAGGTTTTAAATTTTCAGAATTTGAAAATACAAACAAATCAAGCTCTTGTCATTGCCACATATAATTCTTTTGGATTTTTAAAAGTTTCCGCATCTAATATTATAACAGTATCAAATTCTAATCCTTTTGTTAATTCAACTGTGCATAAACATTTTCTATCAATTTTCCTACCTACTCTACGAAATTTATTTCTCTGATTAATCATAGTTTTGTAAATACTATCCCCTTCTTCTGTCATTTTTATAGCATTTAACACACAATTAATAAATTCAGTCCTATTGCATTTAAGGTTAAGATTATAATAAAAATATACAATAACTTTATAAAACAAAATAGGTTGCTTGGAATTATTAAACTCATTTATTAGCTTTTCAATTTCAATACTTATTATTTTATCATTTTCTTTAGTTTTTCGTTTTGATTTATATGTTGTCGAACTTATCCAATTGTCTATATCTGTTTTATTAAATAAATTAATTAAAAAATCATATAATTTCTTTAAATTATCATTTAGTCCTTTACTTATTATTTCATCAGCCAAATTTGACAGATTATAAAAACTTCTTTCATCAATTGCTTCTAACAAATATAATGCAGGATAATACAAGACTGATTTTAACTTGGTTCTAAATTCAACAGGACTTTGCCCCTTCTGATTGGAGGTTTTGATATTATCAATAAACTTTCATAGCTGGGTAAATCCTTTGGGTTATTTAAAATATACTTTATTAATTCTTTGTATGGATAATTTTTCTTTGTTTCTTTATTGAGTATATTTGTTTCTTTATTTATACCCTAATAGGAATAAACACTTCCTGAAGTTTTTATAAAATAAAAAGAATTATTAGGGTTATCTGTTAAGTCTATTTTATTTTTTGCATTATTTTCTAAATTGCCAATAAGTTTTTCCCTGATACTTACTAAATATTCCCCTAGAGAAATATTATTACCTTCTGTTCTCCAACTATATGGTATTGATAATTCGGTAGTTAAATATCCCCCCAAAAAGGACAAAAAACTCGCTAACAGATAATTTCTGTATTCAATAGGTGTTATTATATTTTTCCCCCACTGTTTTCTATTTGTATTGTAAATTTCATATTTCATATATCCGAAAAAACTCTCAATCACAGCATTATCTTTTGGATTAGCAGATAATAACATTGATTGAGTTACTCCAAAATATTCTAACAAATTCTTGTAATCAATAGATGTAAATGGAGAGCCTCTATCGGAATGTATTATTGCTCTATTTACTATTTCTTTAGGTAAGTTAATTAATCCCTCTGTTACTGTTAATATGTTGCAATTATTTGAAAAATTAATACAAGTTTTATTTATGTTGGTGTATTAGAGCTTGCAACTTTTTAGGGATTTATTTTTAGCCTCCAAATATTCATTTTTTGCTAATAATTTTTGATAAGCAGATTATTTTTCTTTTATTTTTTTCTTGGGGTAATGTATATTATTCTTTGTTTGTTTCCATTTTGAAAGTATTTTGGAAGTGTAAACTCAATGTTTTGATAACATTTGGAGATTAAAGCCTGTTTCTTGGAATATTTAGTTTGCAGTTTTACCTTGTGCATATTCTTCAATTGCTTTGTTCTTCTGTAAATTTCATAAGTTGTACCATTTCTATTTTAATAGAAGATATAATGCAAATGTTTTTGTCTATTTTTATGGGTACACTTCAC
>CALUYS010000033.1 GCA_944325065.1 Candidatus Gastranaerophilales bacterium
TGATATCGTACTTGGGCTTCTGCCTAATTCTTTTGCTATTTTTCGTATTGATAATCCTTCTCCTTGAAGTATTGTTAATTTATCTCTTTCGCTAGAAGTTAAATGCTCAAAAATTGTTTAATCTCTACTATTCCCTTTTTCTTGCTATTCTACTTCATCTTAAATGATAGTGTTTCGATTGTTTATTGAATTTATGTATTTCACTATTGATTTTTCTAATCTCCTAAACAACTCTTTTGAGCAATTTAATTTTTTATATAAAAAAATACAATAAAAAAGATGACAAATTAGAAAGTTAGGATTTTTTATGGTTTCAATAAAGAAAAAAATTATCGCTTCATTATTAGTAATAAGTTTAAATTTTAATTTAGCATTTGCATTAAACGAAATTAATACAAAAGAAGCAAAACAAATATATCCAAACTATTCAAAAGAATTTGTTGGTGAAGATAAATATGAAAATTTTAATCGTAAAATGTTTAATTTCAATTTAAAATTAAACAAATATGTTATTAGACCTATACATATTTTATGGGCTTCAATAATGCCCAAATACGCTATGGATAGGTTACAATGTGCATACTATAATATTGAATATCCCAAAAGACTTGTAAGCTCTATAATACAAAGAGATTTTAAAACATCAGGACGTGAAACAATAAGATTCATAACAAATTCAACAATTGGCTTAGCTGGTTTATATGATCCTGCAAAAAAATTATTTAATATTGAAATGGCTAATGAAGACATGGAACAAGCTTTATGCAAATGCAAAATGAAAAGCGGTAATTATCTTGTTCTACCCATAATAAATTCTACAAATACTCGAGGTATTACAGGCAGACTTCTTGATTATTCACTAGATCCTACAATTTATTTAGGAATGCCCGTTGTTGCTCTTGTTAAAATGGGACTTAATATAAATAGAACATCTTATATGCAACCTTTAATTCAATTAATTGAGTCTACTTATGCCGATCCTTATGATATAGCTAAAAAATTATATGGACTTGAAAATTATATAAAAAATAATAATTTAGATAGAAAAGAAAATTTAAATATTGATTTTAATAATAAAAACCTATATCCAAATGATTATTTAGTTGATAATTCAATAATTAATAAAGAAAAAAATAATATCAAAAAAAAATTAAATGTTAAAAGTAATATAAAAAATTTTGAATTAAAAAATAATGAAGCTTATGTAAATGAAGTAATTGAAGGAAGTATAAAAAAAGATAATATTTCTTTAAAAGATTTAAAAAATGATAATTTTATTCTAAAACCTGATATTATTTTGGAAAATTATAATCCACAAACTCCTATAATTGATTCAATGAGAACAGCTTTATTTGAAGTTCCTAATATAGATAAATCAATATGGGCTGAAATTTCATTATGGAATAGAAGTTTTATAAGGAAGATAAAAACTTCTAAAATTAACATATATCCTCATCGAGAAGATTATAAATATCGTTATATACTTCAAAAAGATAAAAATGCTCCCTTAGCTATAATTTATCCTTCAATTGGTGAAGGTATCATGTCACATCATTCAATTATTCTTGCAAAAATTTTCTATGATGAGGGCTATTCTGTATTAATTCAAGGAAGTCACTTTCACTGGGAATTTATAAAAAGTATGGATGAAAATTATCGTCCTGGAATCCCTACAAATGATGTTATTTATTTAAAAAACTTAACTTATAATATAGTTAAGTCTTTAGAAAAAAAATATGATTGTTCTTTTAAAAATAATGTTTTAATTGGAACTTCATTTGGTGCAATGGCAACATTGTTTGTTGCTAATGAAGAAAGTAAAAATAATACTTTAAATATAACCAAATATTTGTCAATAAATCCTCCAATCGAAATAGTTTATGCATTAAATGAACTTGATAAAAATAATTCTGATTGGAATAAAAATTCAGATGATTTAAAACATAGAGTTGGTATAACTGCTGCAAAAATTATTCAAACTGCACAAGCAAAAAATGAAAACAATTATAAAATTGAAACACTACCGTTTACGACACATGAAGCTAAATTAATTACGGGATTTATTATGAGACAAAAATTATCTGATGTAATTTTTACAATCGAAAACGCTTCAAAATTAAATAGAACTGATATATATGATAAAATAAATACATTAAGTTTTCGTGATTATGCTATAAAATACTTGCTTAAAAATAAATATAAATCATTTGAAGATTTAAAATATGATACAAGCTTACATCATATTTCACATTTTTTGACAAATAATGAAAATTATAAAATATATCATACTCTAGATGATTATTTGGTCAATCAAGATCAACTTATTGCATTAAAAAAATATTCAGGTAATAAACTTGTATTATTTAGTAATGGAGGTCATCTTGGATTTTTATATCGCGATGAATTTAAAAACGAATTAAAAAATGATATTCGTAAAAATAAAAACAAGAATAAATTAAGTTATAACTTAAAGTAGCTTTATAAATTATTTAACATATTCAAGTTTAATAATCCAAAATCAATTCCTTGATATTTTGAAATAATTTTTAAAATTCTTAAAGACTTTTTCTTATTTTTATTCCTACTATTAATACAACATATCTAATTTTAATTCTGTAGCTAATGAATAATAAATAGCTTGTCCCATAATGTCTTATAATTTATTCGCAAAATCAAATTATATTGTATGTGATTTAGTTAAACAATCTATACGTTGATTTTGAGATAAACAATATTATAATATAACTCAAACTTTTTGACACCAATGATTTTAATATATTAAATATTTGTTAATATAAAAAAAGTAGTGAAAAATATAGTATTAGTACTTTATTTTTTACCTAATAAAATTCAATCACATTAAAGTTTAATATACAAAATATAATTTTAATTGTTATCATTTAAGTAGGTATTGCTTTATATTTAGTGTAAAATAATATTAGGTTTGAAAAACTACTATAACTAGTTTAAAAAATGTTAAAGTTAACTCAAAATTTTAAAAATTAAAATTTAAATTGACACCAATATTCAGAAAAAGCCACTTGAAAATTTTGAAAAATTTATATAAATAATTCATTGTCTTATTTTTCTTGTTAGTCAAGAGATATTATAATTTGTCAATTGAAAGAAACTTGTGAAATACGAAATAAAACTAAATATCAAAATATAAAAATAAAGTAATATATAATTTAAACAAAAAATGTTTAAACTTGCTCACTAATACACTTATGTCTATCAAGCAAATTTCACAATATTTGCAATAATTTTAACATTGCTATTTAAATGTAAAGAAACACCTTAAATGATTATTTGTAACATATAATTTGATTATTTAATAAAACTCAAAATATTTACATATTTAGTTTATACATACGCTAAATTTTTCCAATAGTAGTAAAAGATTAAAGCTAGACTATCTAATATATATGTCATGATTTTAATAATATATTTTGTAACTATATTATAAATAACTAGAAAATAACATATTTTTAGGAAATTGAAGCGTTTGTATAAAATATTTATACCCATGCTTGTTGAATTAAAACATTATATGCAATTTCAATTTGTTTTTTTGAAAATTTTTGTTTTTTAACGTTCCAAGAGTATACCGCTGATATTAAATCATTTAATTCTGTTTTATTTTCTTTTGACATTAGCCAATGCACAGTCGCCAATAATTCTAATCCAAATGGAGTTTCAAATCCGCCTACAAGTTCAGAAACTTTATTTATTTTCTTAAGCAAATCTAAATCTTTTTCTAACAATAAATGGGCGTCTTTTATAGCACCTGGTAATAGTGTAATATGTTTATCGGGTGTATCTTCACCATCATAGCCTTCAATATAATGTTTTTCTAATAAATTTAAAACATGTCTTAAATTTTGAGCATATGGACCATATAAAGCTTTTTTATAATTTAACCTTAAATTCTGCCCTGATTCTTGTAAAAAGTACATAAGCTTATGTATTTCAAGTAAAGTAATAAAAGGGTCAAGCATACTTTGTAAATAACGATTTATAAGTTCAATTAAAGCCGCTCTACTTAATGTTAATTTTGGTACTTCTTTATTTTTTACTTGTTCTATATTATTAGCAGGTTCATAAATAACAATTTTTACATCTTGTAAATCTCCTAATACTTGTTCTATAATAGGTTTTATTTCATCCCAATTAAGTCCTCCAAGCCCACATCCCAAAGGAGGAATTGCAATGGATTTTATTTTATAATTTATTATGTCATCTTTTAATGCAACTAAACCTGACTTTATATCTTGTACCCTACTTTTCCCTTTCCAATGTCTTTTGGTAGGGAAATTAATTATATACTTAGGATTAAACAAAAGTCCAGAATTATAAATAAACATCTTGCCAGGCTCAACTTCTCCTTTATCACAAGCTTGTTTATATGCTTTAAAATTTTCAGGATACATTTGTTTAAACTGTAATGCTATACCACGCCCCATAATACCAACACAGTTTACGGTATTGATAATAGCGTCTGTTTGTTCTTGTAATATATTTCCTGTTTTATATTCAAACATATTAACCTCTTTATAAATTAATAATACCAGTCTTTCTTTAGCATTATATTAGACGAAATATTGTATTTAGTTAGTATTTTACTGACTTCAGTTTGATTTTTTAAATTATACACTCCAATAGTAGTTATTAAATCTACAGGGACTTTACTTTCTATTAAAAACTCTGCTTGCTTATTTTCTTTTACTTGCCTATCAACACCAGGCCCAGCCCAGTGAATAGAATTAATTGCATCCCAATCCAATAATTCGATAATCTTATCAAAATTAGAATAGTCACCAAAATAAGAACTTCCTGCATTAGAAGTTGTATAGCAAGCCTTTAAACTATTTTTTTCTGCCCATTCTAAAATTTTGCTTAATTCAAATTCCAAATGTAGAATGTTATCCTGTCCCAGTGAATACGGCAAATCCGGGTTATTTCTACAATTAATTACATATAGCATAACAGAACGTGGACAAAAATAGAATGGAACACATTGCCCAACTGTTAAATTTTCGAATGATGATAAAAGTTTATTTAAACGTCTTTCTTTAATTTGTGACATTCCTATTGTTGTTCCATTAATTTGTCTATTTGTAATTAGAGCATCACAATATAAATAACCATCTGATAAAACAGATTCCAAACGATCAATGTGTAAAATATGATAAACTTTTATATCCGTCAGTTTTTTTATCACAAAATACCTCTTAGACAGTTTAACATAAACACAAGCAATCAGCAAAAACAAACATTAATTTTATTAAAACTTGCGTTTAAAAAAGTAAAAACAATATTTTCATGATACAATTATCACATAAGCTGCGAGGTCTTCATGAATAAAAAAGATTTATCAGAACGTGATATTTGTACAAAATTTATAACACCTGCAATAATAAAATCAGGTTGGGATAAAGACTCGCAAATTAGAGAAGAAGTTTCTTTTACTGCAGGAAAAGTTATCGTTAGAGGTAAACTCGTTTCACGTGGCAAAGGTAAACGAGCTGATTATATCCTATATTATAAAAACAATATTCCTATAGCGGTTATTGAGGCAAAAGACAATAAGCATAGTGTAGGATCTGGTATTCAGCAAGCAATAGAATATGCAGAAACTCTTGATATTCCTTTTGTATTTTCTTCAAATGGAGATGCTTTTTTATTCCACGATAGAACGGTTGATTTAGGTAAAAAAGAAATAGAATTACCTTTAGATGAATTCCCAACTCCACAAGAATTATGGGAAAAATTTAAAAAATTCAAACAAATCGAAGATGCAGAAATAGAAAAAGTTTACACCCAAAACTATCATAAAGATGTTTCAAGTAATAAGGAGCCAAGATATTATCAGAGAATTGCAATTAATAGAGCAGTAGAAGCAATAGCAAAAGGTCAAGATAGAGTCCTTTTAGTTATGGCAACAGGAACTGGTAAGACTTATACTGCATTTCAGATTATTTGGAGATTATGGAAAGCTAAGAAGAAAAAACGTATTTTATTCTTAGCTGATAGAAACATTTTAGTTGATCAAACAAAAAGCCAAGATTTTGCACCATTTGGCGATAAAATGACAAAGATTACAAAACGTCATATTGATAAATCTTATGAAATATATTTAGCCTTGTATCAAGGTATTACTGGGAACGATGAAGACAAAGATGCTTACAAAGAATTTTCAAAAGATTTCTTTGATTTAATTGTAATTGATGAATGCCATAGGGGAAGTGCTAAAGATGATTCGTCTTGGCGAGAAATTTTAGATTATTTTTCATCAGCTACCCAATTAGGTCTAACAGCCACACCAAAAGAAACAAAAGAAGTTTCCAATATCGAATATTTTGGCGAACCTATTTATACATATTCTCTAAAACAAGGTATTGAAGATGGTTTTCTTGCTCCATACAAAGTTATTAGGCCGATAATTAATATTGATATGGATGGCTTAAAACTTCCACAAGGTACAATTGATAAATATGGAAATGAAGTTCCTAATGAGGAATTTAATGTAAAAGATTTTGATAAGAAAATTGTTGTTGATGAACGAACAGAACTTGTCGCAAAAAGAATAACACAATACCTAAAGAATAATAACAGATATGACAAAACAATTGTTTTCTGTACTGATATTGACCACGCAGCAAGAATACGTCAAGCTTTAGTTAACGAAAATCCTGATATGGTAGCAGAGAACTCAAAGTATGTAATGCAAATTACAGGTGATAACGATGAAGGTAAAAAAGAACTTGATAACTTTATTGATCCTGAAGTTACTTATCCTGTAATTGCAACAACTTCAAAGCTAATGACAACAGGAGTTGACGCTAAAACTTGCAAACTTATAGCAATAGATAGCAACATCAATTCAATGACAGAATTTAAACAAATTATCGGTCGTGGAACCCGTTTAAGACCTGATTATGGCAAATGGTATTTTACTATTCTTGATTTTAGAGGTGTTACAAGACTTTTTGAAGATAAAGATTTTGACGGCGAACCTGTTCAGATAAAAGATGTAAAAGAAACCGAAGAAATGCCAAAAGATGAGCAGACAAAAGAAGAAGTTGAAACTTTGATTGATGAACTTCCTGAAGATGAAACCGTTGTAGAAATTCCACCAAATATTGATATTACTGATGTTGAAAACCCTACTAAAAAATTCTATGTGAATGGAATTGAAGTTGTACAAGTAGGTGAAAGAGTACAATATTATGGCAAAGACGGTAAATTAATAACAGAAAGCCTTGTAGATTATACTAAAAAGAATCTAAAAGCACAGTTTGCGACAATGGATGATTTCATCAAAAAATGGTCAGAAGCTGATAAAAAATCTGCAATTATTGATGAACTAATTGAACAAGGTGTAATGCTTGATGAATTGAGAGAAGAAGTTAAACAAAAGACAGGTAAAGACTTAAGTGTTTTTGATTTGATTTGCCATGTAACTTTCGATATGCCACCATTATCAAGAAAAGAAAGAGCTGAAAAAGTTAAGAAAAGAAATTACTTCGCTAAATATTCAAAAAAAGCAAGAGAAGTTCTTAACGCCCTGATTGATAAATTCTCCGATGAAGGTATTGAAGAGATTGAAAAAAGAGAAATTTTAAATTTTCAACCTTTTGATGAAATCGGAACACCAATGGAAATAATCAAAGAATTTGGTGGCAAAACCAAGTATGAAGAAGCAATAAAAGAACTTGAGAAAGAACTCTTTAATGATAACGAGGTAGCTTGATGGTTAGTTCTTTAATTAATTTTACAATTACATCAACACCCCAAGGGATAAATTGGGTAGAAGGGATAACCGCAATATCAACTTTAGTAATGGCTATTGCAACCATTGCCATGGCTGTATTTGCAGGTATCGCTCTTAATTCTTGGAAAAAAGAATTGAAGGTGCAAAAAAAAGTATCGGTACTAACAAATATATATAATATTTTTTATACATTTGAAAGTGTTCTAAACACATTTTTAATAGGCTTGCCTCCATTAAATCATGAAAAAATATTTGCAAATAAACCTATAAATATTTATTTAAATGAAACAAATGAAAAAATAAATATACTTATAACAGAGGCTCAAATCATAAAACATAAAGATTTAATTTTGCATCTTAAATACCTACAAGAAAATATCAAAGAATATTTTCTTGTAAAACAAACTGACAATGCTGGAAATAATATTTATTTTTTTGAAACATTTATTACAAGATACTATCATAATAAAGACTATAATGAAAAATTAAAGAGTAATTTAAAAAAGACTCAAGAAATATGTCAGAATGAATTAACAAAAATATATAGCTAGAGGATAACTAAATGCCAAATATATCAAGTGTAATAAAATCAATACAAGACATAATGCGAAAAGATACAGGCGTTGACGGTGACGC
>CALUYS010000034.1 GCA_944325065.1 Candidatus Gastranaerophilales bacterium
AGGTTTCTCTTGTTAGTTTATTTTTCACTTTCATTTCGCTACGCTCCATTTCAGATACAGGCTCACAAGTTTCACCACAGGTTCAACTGTTCGCTTTGCAAAAATCATCTTCAAACCCTCTTATACTATCAAGTTCTATATTGTATCTTTTGCCTTTCTTATCAACACAAGTCGCATAATCTATCTCTGCATCGGCAAATTTGTTTTTCCAAATACAAATCAATAAGCCGATTTCTTGAGTTTTTAAGTTTAAAACCTTTGTTCCGTATAAGTGATAATCTTTTTCTGTCATTATTTATTCCTTTCAAGTATCAAATCTGAATAAATATCATCAGGCTTTTGTAGATCAATTAAAAACTCTTTCATAAATACAAATCTTTCTCCGCAAGCGTTTTCGCAAATTACAGTGTCAAAGTTATAGAAGCCGATTACTTTGTAATACTCTTTATCAGAGTTCTTAAAACCTTTAATCTTTTTAAGTTTGTATTTTTTACCTGTTTCAATCATTGCTACCTCTTATCAGCAATGACATTCATCACTCCTAATGAGTAAAATATCAAGCAAAGACACACAAAACGAATCATTTAGACATAAATTTTTCTTGCAGGTACTTGAAAAGCCATAAAAACGCGTTAATGTGTAGTAGCGAGAGAATTTTATTGAAGAAAGGAGTTTTTATGATGAACGATAAATTAAAAGAACAAGCAAAAATACTTTTTATTAAAGGTCATATGACACAAGAAGAGCTTGCAAGAAAGTTAAATATTAGCGAAAGAACAATCCGCAGATGGAAACAAGCCGGAGGATGGAAACAATTAAGAGATGATTTTAGGCAAAACAGCATATCTTTTCATCAAGAGTTATATTTATTTGCCAAAAAGCTGATTTTATCAATAAGAAAAGATATCGAGAAAGGTATAAAAATTGATAAAGGAAGACTTTTTGCTATATCAAAACTGTTGCCGTTAATTAAATTAGTAAAAGAATATGAAGATTCAGTCGCTAAGGCTAAGACAACTAATGCTGTTAAAAATGCCAATATATCATCAAAGACAATAAAACAAAGTCAAGGAGAAATTTTGGGGCTGGATACTGCTACATAACAAAGCAACATATCATTCAGATACGAAAAATATTGTTAGAACAGGCAATTATATAAAAAGCGAATAACAGGCTTTTTAAACAAAGTTTTTAAGTAAAGTATAATTTCCTATATCTTATTAGTATAAAATTCAATACAGTGCTTTTTGAACACTTTTTGAACGGTATTAAAATCTTTTTTGAATATTACCTTTCGGATAATTTATAAAATAAATATTCATTGTTTTTTAGAATGATTCAATTAATTTAACAATCTGTGATTTTTACTTGAAGTTTTCGGAGAAAAAGTTTATAATATCCGTATAATATTCGGAGATAAAATAATGTATATATACCAAAATACTGATTGGCATTGCTTTAAATGGGACGGAGATAAAATCCAAAAACTTCTCTTGGAAACAAAAAAAGCTCAAGGCTTTTTACTTGGGAAAATGGATTCGCTTGGATTTGATGTTAGAAACAATGCATTATTGCAGGTTTTGACAGAGAACATTATAAAGTCTTCTGAAATTGAAGGGCAAATTTTAGATAAACATATAGTTCGTTCTTCTATAGCAAGACGACTGGGAATAGATATCGGTTGGGAAGATTTAATTTCCAGAGATGTTGAGGGTGTCGTAGAGATGATGCTCGATGCTACCCAAAATTATTCTGAAAAAATGACTAAGGATAGAATAATTGGTTGGCACGCTGCGTTATTTCCCACAGGATATAGTGGAATGTACAAAATTAATATTGGGAATTATAGAACTGATGAATTAGGGCCTATGCAGGTTGTATCAGGTTATACCGGAAAAGAAAAAATTCATTATGAAGCACCAAAAGCAGAATTGTTAGAAAAAGAAATGAGCGAACTCATAGATTATATTAATAGTGAAAAAGAAATAGATTATCTGATTCAGGCAGGAATTGTACATTTGTGGTTTGTAATTCTGCACCCATTTGATGATGGAAATGGCAGAATTGCAAGAGCGTTGACTGATATGCTTCTTGCAAAAAGTGATGATAGCAAGTTTAGATTTTATTCTATGTCTTCTCAAATTCAGAAGAAAAGAAAGAGTTATTATGAGATTTTAGAAAAAACTCAAAAAGGTTCTATGGATATAACAAATTGGTTGATTTGGTTCTTAGAAAATTTACTTATTGCAATTCAATCCAGTAGTCAAATTACTGATAAAGTTTTGAAAAAAGCAGAATTTTGGCAGAGAAATTGTAATGTTATATTTAACGAAAGACAGATTAAAGTGTTAAATCGTTTTATGGATAATTTTGAGGGTAATCTTACAACAACAAAATGGGCAAAAATGTGTAACTGTTCACAAGATACAGCTAACTTAGATATTAATGACTTAATTGACAAAAAAATATTGAAGAAAATCGGAAAAGGACGTTCAACACACTATGTTTTGAGAAATATTGTTTTTGAATAGCGATAATAAAGTAAAATTACCGATTTATGATATGAGAAATCAAAACAATTAGATGAAAATAATTTTTACATTGTTTAGTCCAAATAATTTATGAAGTAAGCGTTTACAGTATCAGAATCTCGTCTTAAATTCTCAACTATTGGAGTAAGATTATATAGCTCCTCAATCTCTTGTTGTGTCCTGCAAAAATAATCAATTACAGTGGCTGTGTTATAAATACGCTCAGCTAGTTTTTCTAACTTCTTAAAATCTTTTTGTTTAATCTTGTATTTCTTATTTTTACTCATACGACCTCCTTTTTTAGGTGTCGTATTCATCACTTAAAACAGGAATTAAATCAACATATTTATATGTGTTTGGGAAAAGTATTATGGTATTTATTCAAGATATAGAAAGTATAAAGTTTTTAATTTAACTTATATCAATTATAACAATTCTTGCATTTTAAGACTTTCCCTTTAAAATATAATAACCTAGGCTCTTATCTTCTGGAATAGATATTGTTATTAACGTATCATCTATTATTTTTACCTGACCATTTTTTAAATCCTCATATCTAATAGGTTGTAAATCTCCGATTTGAATAGTAATTTTTTCAGGATTAAATAATATTAGTAAATGAGAATCCGTTTCATTAATATTTAAAAAGTGAAAATTGTTATTATATTGTGAAATTTTTATTTCTTTGTCATTAATTTTTATTGAAGAGACATCGGCATGTTCAAAGTCATCATTTTCAACGCCATTTACGAATGTTTTTCTTACTTTAATATCAGTTTTATTAAAACCAAAGTTTTCAAAGTTTCTTTTATATTCAAAATTAGATAATATTTTGTAATCCTCAATATCAGAAGAAATATTTTTTATATTATCAATTTCTTGACAATTTTCTACAATTAGAGAAAACAACTTACTGTAAAAATCTTTATTTGGTTCTCCTGCAAATAAATAAGAATAGCCTCCGGATAAAATTTTTCTTTTTGAAAAAGTATTTTCATATAAACTCCAAGAAACCTTTTTTAATAAATTATTGTCTTTTCCTTTAAATGGGATACTCTCAACAGTTTCTAAAAACTTATGTATTTTTGAATTAATAAATTCATCTAGAGTTTTACACCCTAATTCTTCCTGTTTTATGATCGAAAAATTTTTCAATGCAATATTTTTAAATTTACATTTTAATAAATTATTTTGAGCTCGTTTAATTTGTTTAATTGTATTATGCAAAATACAGCTTATAAATTGTTCATCTTCACTGTCAAATTCAAATAAATTTAATAATTCTGTTTCTTGTTTAAATTTTTCAAAAAACTCTTTATAATTTTCAATACTATGATATAACATTACAATATCAAAATTCATATTTTTAAAATCAATGCTACACTTGCTATGATAATTAATATCTCTTTCTATCGTTTCGTATCTCCAATCATCTTTGTTTAATTTAGATAAAATTTCTTTACAATCATCAGCAAATTGCTTACTATAAATTAATAACAAGAATAAAATATAGAATTTATATTTATAAGATGACGTATTTGCTGAAAATGTTTGGTTAGTTTGAAATACAGAATCGTGTCCAATGAAGTTCAATAAAATATTATCTATAGAATTGGGAATTTGCGGCCTTGCGTGTTGGCTTATTCTTTCTTTGGGTTCTTCATAATGCATGTATGTTTTCAATGTTTGATATTTATTTTTAAAAATCAAATACGCCATTACACTTATATGCAATTCGCAAATATCTCTATAGACATTTGTTTTACCCCAAAAATAATGAGAATGCTTTTTGATTAAATCTATCATTTCTTGATAATATTCATCAGAATAATCATAATCAATCATTTGGGTAATAATTTTGAAATAGGGTTCATATTTGCATTTTAAGTCTTTATTGATTTTGCGTTGTAGTATAAAATACAATAATTCAATAAAATTTCCCATATCATAGGGCATTGTGCAGTGATTAATAATTCTATATCTGTAAACTTGTTCAAAATATTCGAGTACTTTCTTTTGAACATACTTTATAAAATCGTATTTATTTTGTATTAAGGTTTTTGTATCAATATTATTAGTTTTTGAATATTGAGTATTTAATTTGTCAATAGTGTCAATTGTATTTAAAATTGGAAATTTCGAGTAATCAATATTTTTACTATGGGGTACTCCATATTCTAATAACATCAAATAAAATTCTTCTATATAATATAACAATGAGGTCTTTTTTTGATCAACAGCCCATTGATTTAACCACTGAACTTTATAAAGTCCAGAAAACAAGGTTTTGTAGTTATCTGGTTTAAGCCCTATGAAGGGATCGTATTTAGAAGTATCAAAGTTTTTTAATTTAAAAATAGTGGCATTTATTAACCAAATAAAATAATTTGATTCATCGGTTTGGCTATATGTACTTTTTTCAAAATAGCAAATTAAATCAATAATTAATGTTATATCATTTTCTAATTCAGAAGGAACTTGAATTGTGAAATCTACATTATGTGTATTTTTATTTATAACTGTTTTAAATGGCTCGATTGTAACATTTTCAATAATTTGATATAAAATCGTAACGTACAAAATATGAAAAAGTAAGAAAACACAAGAAAGTGTACTAATTATTTCGATATTAGAAAATAATAAAGCAACTAAGTTTAATATAAAAATAACTATAATAAATTTGGAATAATATTTTCTCCATTTATTATTTTTCACTCTTTGTGTAAGTATTGTAGAAATATTTGATAAATTACTTATTGCTCTATAAATATATGGATAACCAAAAGCAAAAATGGTTAAATGCCCGGCTAAACAAGCTAACAAAATATTTGTACCGTCAAATCCTGAAATAGGAGGATGAATAATAATATCAAACATTATACCTCCTTCTCTTCCAATTTATTCACGAGATTTAGAAGTTCTTCGATTTTGGCGACAATTCGCTTTTGTTCTGCTAGCGGAGGAATTGGTATCAATGTATTTTTTATTTTCCCTACATTTAAATTCGGTTGTGCACAACCTGCAGCAAGAGTCCGAATTTCTTCATATTGTTTTTGAAAAACAAGTTTTATATAAGAATTTAACAAATAATTTTGATTTATTGAATTTATAGCTGCACAAGCTTGGTTTATAGCTGAAGGAATTAGTAACTCAGATATTTGACCTCTTGTTTTACCTTGACCATATAACGCAATTATTAATGTATTGACTGGATAAATTCTTAAATTATAATCATCAACCGCTTCTTGAGTTATCAATTTATCTGCGGAATCAATAAACTTTTTCCCCGTAGAAGAACTTGTAATCCAAGGGATATTACCTTGATAATAATTTGTATTTGTTGTTGAAGGTGTTGTTCCTGTTCCAATATCAGTGTATTCGCCAAGTCTTACCCATTGCCAACCTTGTGGGAGGTCGTATGGAATTTCGTCTTGTGTGATTGGTGTGAGCGGTTTTTCTTTTTTGATTTTGCCGTCTTTTATTAGTTGTTCTTTTTCAGCTTTTATGCGTTTTAGAAGTTCTGATGCAGGTTCATCTTGAGGATTTTGCACGACAAGTTTTCCTTGCACTGCGTATTGCAAAATTGATTGGCGGATTTGTTTTGGCAATTTTTGATTCATTTCTGATAAAATTTCTTCATTCTTGCCATATTCATCAACCAAGGGTAAAATCTCTTCCAACTTTTCTACAATTCGCTTTTGTTCTGCTAGTGGAGGAAGAGGAAGTAAATATGCTATAATTTTTTCTCTTGAAATATTTGGTTGAGCACCACCGTCACCTCTTTTTCTTAGGTTATCCCTTTCAGAAAGCAAATAATAAAATAAAAATTTAGTTTCTATTTCTTGGAAAGCAACACAGGCACAGCAAGCTTGGTTTGTTGTAGCTGGAATTGTTAAAATCCCAAGTTTTCCAATAGTTGCCCCATACATAGCAATAAGCAGTGAACCTATTGGTTTTATCTTTACAGATGTTTGTTCTAGTGCTAATTCAGTTATTTTTTCAGGTATCTCTGTAATAAAACTGTCATTTAAATCTCCTGTTTTTAGCCAAGGAATTGTTCCATTAAAATAATAGTCTGTTCTTGCTCTATTGGGTGTTGAACCAGCACCCCAATCACCTATATCGCCAAGTCTTACCCATTGCCAACCTTGTGGGATGTCGTATGGGATTTCGTCTTGGGTGATTGGTGGGAGATGTTTTTCTTTTTTGATTTTACCGTCTTTTATTAGTTGTTCTTTTTCAGCTTTTATACGCTTTAGAAGTTCTGATGCAGGTTCATCATTTGGGTCTTGAGGCACCAATTTCCCTTGCATTGCATATTGTAATATTGATTTTTTAAGAGTATCAGCTTTCATTTGTTGGCTTCTCCTCTTTATTTTTCTTGTTTACAAATTTGCAATTCTCTGGTAGTTGGGAAAAAATTTTTAACCATTTAAACCAATGTCTAATTCTTCTAATGATATAGCAAATTGTACAACCAAACCTACTTTGTCCTGCCCAACATCTTTCTAAATTTTGTTGGTATAGCATTATTTCTTTATACTTATCAGATTTAAGTAAATCTTTTAATTCATCATTTTCTTCTAATTTTAAACTTTTAAAAATTTCTTCTATATTCTCTATACAACCAAAATTTAAATATTTAGATTGAAGTACATTTAAATTTTTAAGTATAAAATATAATCTCAATAATAATTCATTAGTAACATTTTCTAAATTTTCAAAACTTGAAATGTATGTTTTATCATCAAATACATAACTTTCTTTGTATAGAATTTTCGAGTGTATATCATTTTTAATAAAGTCATTATATGTGTTAATTACTTGTTTTAATAATTGATATAATGCATTTGTTTTGTTCAATAAACCGGATAAATAGCAGTTAAAACTGTCAAGAATGATATATTCTTTATAATCAAGATCAAACTCATTTTTTGGAATATAAACACCTGAAATGAAAGATTGTATATTTTCTTTTTCTAAATTTTTTCTTATGGGATCAATAACTTCTCTTTTATAAATTAGGATATCATTAAAAGCAAAAGAAGCAATGTAATTGACAAGAGCTACTTTTTGTACTAGTTCTTTTTTTGAATCTTCTGTTTTCATTTTTTTACTTGCAAAATATGTAATTAAACCACCAAGTAAAACTGAAAGAATTGTTTTATAAAAATCAAACCAATCTACAGAATTTGTTTTTTGTCCAATATTCACAACAACATCAGATATATTAATCGGCATTGATGCCTCCAATCATAGCTTTGATTTGGTTCAATATACCATCAATATTTTTATCTAATTCAGCTCGTTTTTCTTGGTATTTTTGCAGAAGTTCCATTGGTGGCAGGATTTCTTCTTCCTCATAAGGGTATCCACACAAATCAAGGTTGTAATTTCTTTCTTGGATTTCTTGAATGGAATATTTTTTAGCTTTGTCAAAACCGTCAATAGTGATTTCTTTTTTGTTATTCCACCATTCAACAACTTCTTTGAAATGTTCTTTTTTCATTGGTTTTGTTTTAGAAAAGTTCTTATACCCTTCTGGCATATCTAGTCTATAAAACCAAGTTTCTTTAGTTGGCTCGCCTTTTGTGAAGAATAAAAGGTTTGTATTAATTGATGTATATGGAGCAAAAACACTCTTTGGAAGTCTGATGATTGTATGCAAATTGCATTCTTGCATAAGTTTTTCTTTTATTCTTGTTTTTACACCTTCACCAAATAATGCTCCGTCAGGAAGAACTATTCCAACTCTACCTTGAGGTTTTAGTTTTGCAATAATGTAGAGCAA
>CALUYS010000035.1 GCA_944325065.1 Candidatus Gastranaerophilales bacterium
TAGATTAATACTAAAATCAGAGTTTTAAAAAAATGTTTTAAAATATAAATAGTATCATAAAACATTGAAAAATAAAGGTTTTGTGGTAGTTTGAAAAAGCTACCACCTCGACCACTTTAAAGGATTTTTTAAGAAATTCTAAAAAATTTCATAAAAGTTTAAAATGAGAAAAAGCAGATGTCTGTAGCAATGCAACACCTGCTTTTAATTTTATCAAATTCTATGAAATCCTTGAAAATGCTGAAAAAATTTCAAAAATAAATTTCAAGAATTATTTTTTATCTTAAAAAAATTTCCAAAAAATTTCAAGAATAGCTATCCCTTATCCATACTGGATTAGGAGGAATCTACATTGATAACTTTTGTACCACATAAAATAAGTGAAGACTACAATATAGTTGAATTTTATCGTGTTAATAAAGATCTTTGTGAAAACGAATTATACAAAGATTTAAAACCTACATCAATTTTATTATACGCACTTTTATGTGACAGATTATCTATGTCTTATGCCAATGAAAATAAAAGTAATATTTCAAAAAGCAAATTCCATTATTATGATAAAGATGAAAACGTATTTGTAATATTTACGAGAATCGATTTAGAGAAGAAATTACATATTGGTAAACAATCTTTATGTTCTGCATTTAAAGAGCTTGTAAAAGCTAATTTGATTAAAGAAATAAGACAAGGTAAAAATAAGCCTAACAAAATTTATGTAGGAAAAACTATATCAGAAATAAATAACGAATTTGTAAATTGGAAGGTTGAAAAGCAGACATCAGGAGTTTCGATTTCAAGCTGTCCGGAAGTATTAAAAACAGATACTAATAAAAATAATATATTTATTAAAAAGAATAATTATTTAAATTATCAAGGAAGGGATTATTCTGATATGGATTGGAATAAATTATATGCGAATTATAATTTTGAAAATGATTAATTTTATAGGAGATTTTATATGGAAAATTCAAGACGAAAATTAGAATATCATAGAGAAAATGATTATCTAATACCTAATGTGGCTATAAAAAATAATAATTTAGATAATTATCAAATTGGAAAATATGGATATTTAAGACTTGAGTATCTAAAAAAGTATAAAAGAGGTTATTATGCAGAGTTAATGTTAGAAGGAACATTAACAGAACACATTGTAGCCATTGATAAAGAAGCAAATTTACAAGTAAACAATATAGTTAAAAACTTGGCTAAAGCTAATAATGTTGATGAAATGTTAAAACAGAGTACCCCACTTGAATGGGTAAGATTAATGAATAATTTTAAAAATAGTGCTGAAGAAATTGTTTTAAAAGAATTAATTTATAATTAAATATTAGGAGGAATTTTAAAATGCGTAATTTTAGAGAAGTAAATGATGATATATTAAGAGAATGGCTAAATATTAGAGAACAAGAGGTATTTTGTACTTTAACACCTGAAGATAAAAAGCATTATATTTATTTTGATGAATTGTCTGAAAATATTTTAAAAAGTGTGCCTAAACAAAATCAAAAGTATGTTAAGAAGCAATTAGATAAACTTAATAATAATTTTATGGATTATCTATGCTACTGGAATGAAAAGTATTATAGAAATGGTTTTGTTGATGGAATTCAATTGATTTGTGGTTGTTTAGATAAATAAAATTTTATAGAAAAGCCCCTATATGAACTATATATATATTCTCTTATTATAATTCATTGGGCTTTTTGTTATTTAACTTTTTTCTTTCAATTATTTTCTTTATAATTTTCTTTTTCTTTACTTGTTCTTTATTATATTCTTTTATTTCGTTTTTATGTTTAGTTAAATACGCTGATATTGTTGGAAATATGTTTTGTTCTACTTGCCTTGCATCATTCATTTTTCCATTTAATTTAACTAATTTTTCAATAGAAAAAGTTTTATTATCAATGCATTCTTTATATAAATCTATTATTTCTTTTCTCTTTTTATTTTCTAATTTTAGTTGTTTTTTATAATCAATAATTATTCCAGTTACTGATTTAATTGATTTTTTAGCATAAAATTTTGTTTTACTCTTTTTTATATTTAGTCCTCTTACGTTTAATAAATAATTAATTTTATTTTTTATATTTTTTGGTATAATTTTATTTGAAGATAATGTTATATCATCTACATATAATGAAAATAAAATTCCTTTGGCTTTACACCTTTCATAAATTATGGTAAATAGATCTTTATACGATAAAAATGCAATTAATTGACTTGTAGGTGTTCCTGTTGGAACTCTACCTTCATATGTAACTATTTTAGTTAATATAACTGAAATATTTGTAGACATTTTCATAACATTATTGAAAAAGTTATATACATATATCTCTTTTGTAGAATCGTAAAATTGTTCTATATCTATAGTACATATGTTAGCATTTAATTGATGTAATTTGGCATTATCAACATAGGATTTTCCTTTTACTCCTGATATAACCCATATCGGTTTTTCAATTCTATTTAATAATTTAAATAATTTTTTTTAATTTTTCCTCTGGATTATTTATTCTTCGCATTCCACCATTAGGTTTATCTTCGTAAAATTCAGAGTACTTATATTGATGAACCTTTTTAAAGTAATTATTAGGTAATCCTAATAATATTGCTAATTTTTTTTTGTTCCTTAATCTATATAATGGGCTTTTTTCAATACTGTATTCTTTATTCATCTAATTCACCATTTTTCTTTAATATCTTTAATACTTTCATTCCAACTCCAGCTAAATTATGTTTTATATCCTTTTTAGTATTTTTATCTTCTTCTAATGATTCTGATAATAAAACTATAGTTGAAACTTTTATATTAAGAATTTTACTATATCGCTTTAAAAGTTCCAACGTTGGATTTTTCTTACTATTTTCAATTTCAGACAAAAAACTCTGTGAAATATTTAGCTTTTTAGCCATATCCACAGATTTATATCCATAAAATATTCTTAATAACTTTAAAGTTTCTCCCATAACAATCACCTAAAAAAAGAAAATTAGATTAGTTGGTAATTACATCCATTTATCCAATAATTTTTCAACTATGATTTTAATTATTGTGATAAATGTTTTTCCAAGAAACTTACATATACTTTTTTTATTGTATTTGTAAATCTTCTTTAGTATGTTTTTACCTGAACTAGTTAATAATTTAACTTTTTTTAAGAACTTGTTAATCATAGTTCTTATACCTCCTTCTCATCTCGATTGTTCTTTTTGAGATGTCACCCGTAGAAGAAAGTTTGTAATTAATTAGTTCACTAATCTTTTTCTAGCGAAGGTGCGCAAGTCACCAAGCGCCTTCGCTGGCTTATGCTGATATTATTTTGTTCTGTGATACTTATGAATATCAGCATATGCCGGTTTAATTTGAGTGTTCACACTCCCAAGTATTTCTACTCTAATTTTAGTGGGTGAATAGACAAATTGTTAAATCACTATATTTATAACACATAAACTATAAAATGTCAAGATATTTTTTCGCTTTAAGCGATATTCTTTTGTATTATTTAATTTTTCTCCATTTTTCAGCTAAATAGTTTATAAATGCAGAACATGAAATTAGCATATATCTTGCATCTTCTGATGGAGCGTTTGTAAAATCTATACCACCATGTCTTATTCCATCTTCATCAGAGGTATAGCCATATAAGGAGGAAAAAGCCTTTTCCATTGCTGGATGAATATGAACACCTTTTTCTTTCAATTTCTTTAAAGTTGTACCTAAAGTAGCATTCTTACCATCTAAACCTGTTATAATACAACACATAGCTTCTACTGCACTAATTGACTCTTTAATAGAATTTTCATAATCTGGTTTTTTACGGTCAGCAAACAATTCAAGAGCCTTGTTGAGATGAATACTAACCGAACCAAAATCACTATTAATTGCTTCTTCTATTGTTGAGAGCTCTGCTTTATTAGTAATTGGAACAACTTTTCCATCAATTATTCGATAGGCAGAAACTTCTTCTTCTAAAATACGATTAAAAGTATTTTGCATTCTACTAGCTTTTTCTTTATCACATATTGATAGATACTTTTCTATAAAATCATATATTATATACCATTCCTTTGAATTTAAAATAGTTCTCTCGAGTTTTTCTGCATTTTGATTTTTTAAAATTTTATTATCCGGGTATTTATATGTAATACCCATTTCAATCATCATATCTTCTATTCCTGTTGTTTCTTGGTTAAATAAATCATATATATAAAACTCTTCTTTATAAAAAGAAGCATATATTCTTCTCTTTAATGTGTCGCTTGCACTTTCTAGTTTCATATTATTAATATTATACCCGTTTCTATATGAAAAAACTGCCATTTTTATTTCTCCTTATATAGATAATTATAAAAGTAGAATTTATAAAAATTCTACTTTTATCTTTAGTAATAATTGATTAAATTTTAAATAAATATTTTCTTCATAATTCCATTTTTCATATCTGCAATATTGTAAATATTGCTCATACTATCAAATGTTTCCTTTAAGTTATTTCTTGCAGAAATCCAGCCAATTCCATCAGTAAACCAAACAAAATCGAAGCCCATAACTTTTTCTGATTCTTCTGCTATCATTTTGTAACTCCTAGCTGTTTCATTTAATTTTGATCCACCTGAAGCATAAAAGTTTGTTTCTATACCATATATACAATTATCAGTCTTAACCACAAAATCAAATCTTTTAGTTGCTTGATTTTTATTGCTAATAAATGACATATCTAATTTCCATTTTTCTTCTATTTCTTGTAAATACATTTCTTTAAAATATGTTTCATTTTTCTTAAATCCGGCTTTTTGAATAAATCTTTCCACTATGTCTTCCATTAAATGTCCACCACGATTTTTTCTGGCATTTGAATTTAGACCAGATTCAACTCCTAAAACATAATCATATAAATTGTTTACTATATGATTTTGAATCAAATCAAATAATCCTGTTTCTCTCATAAATATTTTATATTGTTCTACACTATAATTCATTTTTTTAAAATTATAATCAAACTTGTTTCCGTCATGGTCTAAGACTAATATTTCATACTGTCTAACAGCTAATAATGTAGGTATGCATTTTATTATTTCAGGATATTTAATAATTAATTCTTCAAAATCTTTTTCAATATTTTGGCTTCCTATTAATGAATTCATTATATTTAGTTCTATTTTATATTTTTCAGCTTTTTTATAAATTGTTTCAAAATCTATGTAATACTTATAATCTGCTATACTATCTGTGAAAGTTAGTAACCATTCTGCAAAATCTCTTTTCATAGTTATTTTCCCTCCAATTCTTCATATCTTCTTATTGATAAATCTAGATATTCTTTTTTATTATCTATTCCTATGTATTTTCTATTTAATTTTACTGCTGAAATACCTGTTGTACTACTTCCACAAAATGGATCTAAAATTAAATCATTTTCTTTCGTTGAAGCTAAAATAATTTTATCTAATATTTCTAAAGGTTTTTGTGTCGGATGTTTTCCTTGCTTTTTTTCAGATGGTTTTGTAAGAGAAGTTGTCCAAACATCTTTCATCTGTTTATTCCCATTCATTTGTTTCATTACCTCATAATTAAATGTATATTTTACATTTTTTAAATCTCTCCTTGCCCATAAAATTGTTTCTGTTGAGTGCGTAAATGTTTTACAAGCTAGATTAGGTGGAGGGTTGGTCTTTTGCCAAGTTATATTATTTAAAATTTTGAATCCTTCTTCTTCAAGTGCCATTCCAATTGAATAGATATTATGCAATGTTCCACTAATCCATATCGTTCCAGTATCTTTTAATATTCTATAGCACTCTCTAATCCATTTTTTATTAAATTTATGTTTATCTTCTTGTGTTAAAGTTCTATCCCAATCTCCTTTATTAACACTAACCATTTTACCGCCACTACAAGTTGTACCATCATTTGACAGAAAGTATGGAGGATCTGCAAATATCATATCAAATCTTTTATTTGTAAATTTCTTTAGTTCTTTAAATGTATCTCCATTTATTAAGCTAAAGCTTCCTGTTTCATTTGTATAATAAAGTTTGTTTGAGAATTCCATTCTAATTGCTCCTTATAGTTTGTTATTAATAATTCTGAAATTTCTCCACGTCCTTTTGAATTTGAATTTATCATCCTTTTAGCAGAGACTTCATTTATGTTAAATCCCTTATAAATATTTTCAAAAAAGTCATCATTTTCATCAGTATTCTTAGGATTAGAATTACTTAACATTAGCTTTGCATTTTTAACATTTAGTTTATTGTAATACTTCGCCAATTCTTTTTGGTTTTCATCATTAAAATCTTCTTTTGTATAAGATGTAAATCCAGATGTTACCGAAAGTGGTCTATATGGAGGATCAAAATAAACAAATGTGTTCTCATCTATTAAACTTTCGCTTTCTTTATAATCTCCACACTTAAATATTGTATTTTCAAATAATATTGATAAATTTCTTAAATTTCTTGAATCACATATAGTTGGATTCTTATATTTACCAAAAGGGACATTGAATTTTCCTGACTTATTTACTCTATATAGTCCATTAAAACATGTCTTATTCAAAAATATAAATTCAGAAGCACGTTCCACATCTAATTCATCATTTAGAAAGTAAGAGTTATATTTTGTTCTTATATCATAAAAATATTTTTGTCTCTCATCTATCCTTAATGGCAAAAATTCTTTTTCTTTTTTGTCTAGCTTTTGAATTAAATCTTCAACTTTATATTTAATTACATTGTAGCAATTTATTAAATCTTTATTTATATCAAAAGC
>CALUYS010000036.1 GCA_944325065.1 Candidatus Gastranaerophilales bacterium
GAGTATCCGTACTTTAAGTTATTTTTAATAAAATCTTGTACCCAACGTAATGATAGATATGGATTTTCTCGTTTATGTGATTCTTTCCATTTATTTTTGACTCTGATGTCTGTTTGAGAGCCTATGTATTTACCTCTGTAATAAAAGGCTTTTAGTTGATTTAATTCTCTTGATGTTTTACTTGGTCTTCTTCTTAGCTGTTTTGATATTTCTTTTATTAACAATCCTTTGTCTTAAAATATTGTTATATTATCTTATTCGCTAGAACTTAAATGCTCAAAAATTGTTTAATCTCTACTATTCCATTTTTCTTGCTATTCTACTTCACCTTAAATGATAGTGTTTCGATTGTTTATTGAATTTATGCAATTTTTATTAATATATTTTGATAATAAAGCTGAAAATTTAATCAATCAATATCTTTTTATAGAGAACTAAAACAAGAATATAAAAAGTTAAATAATAATATAATCAAAGAATTTATGATTTATTCATATCTTAAAGCTTCAATAGGATTTAGTAATGAAGCTCTCCAGGCAGGATAAAAACCAAATGTTATGCCAATAAATGCTGAAAATCCAATCGATATTATTATAGAGAAACCAGTTATAAAAATACTTGTGCCTGTTAGCATCTGTATTAAAAGCGAACCTAAAATCCCTATTATCACACCAATTAATCCACCAAATAAAGATAATAATAATGATTCAATGAGAAACTGAAGTCGTATATCAAAAGTGGTTGCCCCAATAGCCATACGAATGCCTATTTCTTTTGTTCTTTCTGTTACTGAAACAAGCATTATATTCATTATCCCAATACCACCCACCATTAAAGATACAGATGCTATAGCACCTAATAATATTGACATTGTTCTTGCTGATGATTTTATTGTTTCTTGCATTTGAGCTAAATTTCTCACTTCAAAATCATCAAGCCCGTTTACACCTATACGATGACGTCTCCTTATTATCTCATTTATCTGTTGTTCAACGTCATTGAGTATATTGTCATTAGCTGCTTTTACTGTTATCATGTTTACAGTACCTGGAAATGAAGATCCAAAAACTTTTTTTTGAGCGGTCAAAATTGGTATAAAAACAATATCATCCTCATCCTGTCCCATCCCATTTTGACCTTTTGGTTTTAATAAGCCTATAATTTTAAATGGAACATTTCCTATTCTGATTGTTTTATTTACAGGATTTACATCACCAAAAAGCTCACTTGCTACTGTATTTCCAATAATTGCAACTTTAGAACTATTTTTTAATTCTTCTTTATAAAAATTTCTACCATATAAAATCTCCCAATCTCTTATATAAATATATTCATTATTCGTACCGGTTACACTTGTTGACCAGTTTTGATTTCCATATGTCAATTGTTGAGTTTCCTTTGATGTAGGAGCTACACCAGATAATCCTTGACACTCTTTTTTTATTGCTTCTGCATCTTTTAAAGTTAATGTAGGTTTTGTACCACGCCCCATCCTCACACCACCTGAAGTTGCAGCTGCACTATTTATCATTAGCAAATTACTTCCCATTGATTCCATATCTTTTGCTATCTTTTGGCTTGCACCTTCACCAACAGCCAACATTATTATTACAGAACTTACTCCTATTATTACTCCTAAACTTGTTAAAATAGAACGCATTTTATTTACTTTTAACGATACTAATGCCATTTTAAATGTTGATTTTAAGTCCATTTTTAAACAACCTTTTCTTTAACAATATCTGAAATTATATTGCCATCTTTAAACGTGACTACTCTTTTGCAAAATTCTGCAATATCAGGTTCATGGGTCACCAAAACTATGGTTTTATTCATTTTTTCATTTAACGAAACAAAAAATTCCATAACCTCTACACTTGTTTTAGTATCTAAATTACCCGTCGGTTCATCTGCTAAAATCAACGGCGGATCATTTACTATTGCACGTGCTATTGCTACACGTTGCTGCTGTCCACCTGATATTTGATTTGGTAAGTGATTTTCTCGACCACTTAAACCTACTATTTTTAATGCATCCTTAGCTTTTTTTATCCTTGTTGTTTCTTCAATCCCTAAATATATCATTGGCAGACATACATTATCAATAGCTGATGTCCGAGATATTAGATTAAAACCTTGAAAAACAAAACCCATCTTTTGACTTCTTATTTTGGCAAGTTCATTTTGAGTTTTGTTTAAAACATCAACTCCATCTAAATAATAACTACCACTATTAGGTTTATCAAGACAACCTAGCATATTCATAAAAGTTGATTTACCACTTCCTGATGCCCCCATTATAGCTACGAATTCACCTTCATAAACTGTTAAAGAGACATTATTTAGAGCATTAAATTTTTCATCACCACTTTTATATGTTTTTATTGCGTTCTTTACTTCGATAATCTTCTTTTTTATCAATATTAAAACATCCTCATTGGCATTTTACGTTTTTTCACTGTTTCTTTTTTTGATTTTTCATCCATTATTCCAACAATTATATTATCTCCCATTTTTAATTTATTCGTTATAATTTGTGTTTTTTCATCATCACTTATTCCAAGTTTAACTTCTATACGTTTTGGTATTTTGTTATTAAGAACCCAAATCCCAGGATTTTCATACTTTATTATTTCATTTTTTGGATTAATATTAACTTTTAAAGCACCATTTGCAACACAAAGAACATCTTCAACTTTTTTTGTAATAATTTGAACATTTGCCGTCATACCAGGTTTAAGTTTTAAATCTTCATTTTCAACCTCAACAATAACACTATATGTAACGACATTTGAAACAGTTGTTGGTGAAATTCTCACTTGGGTGACTTTACCATAAAATTGACTATCTGGATACCCGTCAAGTGTATATATTACACTTTGACCATTTTCAACTTTACCAATATCAGCTTCTGAAACATTCACTTCAATTTGCATTTTCTTTAAATCCTGAGCTATCGTAAACAACTCAGGAGCCTGAAAACTTGCTGCAACTGGCTGTCCTACATCAATTTCACGAGATATTATCATCCCATCAACAGGCGCTGTTATTTTTGTATATCCTAAATTTGTTAAAGCTGTTTTATATTGGGCTTGTGCTTGAACTATTTGAGCTTTTGCAGCTTCTATTTGTGCCATATCAGCTTGATATGTACTTTTTGCTTGATCTAAATCATTTTTCGATATAAAATTTCGCTTATATAAATTTTGATAGCGATTATATGTTTTACGACTATATTCTGCACTTGCTTGAAGTTTTGATAAGTTAGCTTTTGCATTTATAATTGCAGCATGTTGCTGTTTAACTGTAGCTTCAAAAATAGCTGGATCAATTTGTGCCAATATTTGTCCTTTTTTGACTACACTATTAAAATCTACATAAATTTCTTTTATTAAACCTGATACTGTTGACCCCACACTTACAGTATTAACCGGATTTATAGTACCTGACGCTTCAACTGTTTGGCTTATTGTACATTTTGTTAATTTATTTGTCTTATAAAAAATCTTTTTATCTCTTGATAAAAATAATACAAAAATAATTATAATTAATATTAAAACTAATATTGATATTATTTTCTTTAGCATAATTGATAAATTTTCCTTTATTTTCTATTTTTCTTTTTTTTCAACCTTTACATCATCAATCGTAAGACTTATTCCTTCATATGGCTTTGCAATTGATTTCTCTAAATTAGCTTTTGCAACATTATAATTATAAATAGCTTCTATATATGATAGTTGTGCATTATTATAATTGTTAATTGCATCCTGGAGTTCAATAAAATCACCAAGACCAACTGAATATCTTCCATCTGCAAGTTTATAATTTTCAAAAGTTTGTTTTACTTTAACAGCCAGTAATGGCACTTGTTTTTCTAATTCTATCATATTGATATAATAATTTTGAACTTCGAAAAATATATTTTCACGAGCTAATTCAATATCTGTTTTTGCAATAGCAGTTTGTATTTTGGCATTATCAATTTCGTATTTTTTTGCAAGAATATTTACATTACTAGATAGATTAACCGCAACATTAAAAGAATTAGCATTATTTTCATCACGAAAACCATAACCAGCCTGAACACCTATTTGTGGATAATATTCACGTCTTACATATTTTAAAGATTCCTCCATTGCTTTTAATGTAGAATCATAAGCTTTTAAATCAGGTCTATTTTCGTATGCATATGCAATTGATTGTTCGAAAGTTTGATTAAATCTTTCTAGTTTATAATTTTCAATCGTATCAATTCTTTTAACTTGACTTGTTAAAAAAGCATCATCTATCTCAGGGGGCAATAAAGTTAAATCAACTGTTTGATAATTATTAATAGTGCTATGAGTTAAATCAACAGGTGCAAATTTATTTTGTTCATCCTCAAAAATTTCAACATTTTCCAATTTATAATTTAATAAATTTACATCATACATGGAATTATTTAGCTTAATTAATGCATTTTTAAACTTATTTCGTGCTTGAACAAGAGAAATTTTTGAATCACTTAAGTTAACTTCTGCATTAACTAAATCTATTTTAGATCTCATTCCTTCTTCAAAAAAAGCTTTTATTTTTTGATAATTACGTTCATTTATTTGTACATTTGCTTCACTTATATCCATAGCAAATTTAGCAGCCAAAACATTATAATAATTTAACTTAACATCATATATTGTACTTAATACGACATTATTAAAGTTATATAAAGCACTTATTGTATAAAATTTTTGCATATTTATATCAGCATTAGTTTTTCCAAAATCCCAAATAAGTTGATTTAATGTTGCTTCTAAACTATAATTATTATTTGAATAAGAATTTTTATTACTTGATGTTGAATTTATATTATAACCTGTAGAAATACCTAATCTTGGAAAAAATTGGGCTTTTGAAATTTTTGTTCTATTTTTGTTTGTTTCATATTCTAATTTTGATTTCTTTATTAAAGGACTATTTTTTAATGCTAAATTTATACAATCCGTTAAATCAAGCATTTTGTGTTTTTCAATTGTACCTGAAACTATCGCATATGAAATGTTAGTAAATATATTTATTAAAAGTATTATAATAATAATTTTTTTCAATTTTAATCCAAAGATAATTTTTTTATCAATATTATAATTTTAACATAAAAATTTTAATATAAAAAAACTTCCTTATGTGTTTATTATACACAAAAGGAAGAAGAAAAATTAGTAAAAGAGACATCAATAATATACTGACATCTCCTTTTTATGATTTCCAATAATAAATAACATTATTATAAAATTTTTACATTTATTAACAATTAAATTATGACAACTCCAAGAATCAACCGCAACAATATGAATTTTGAACACTTGTTCAGATGGAATATAAAGTAAGTTTTTTTCATATTTAACCATAAATGTTAAACAGCTTGATTATTTGCCTTTTATTCTTTTTAATTATATTTTATATGCTTCAAAACGAACTAATTTTTTTTATTCATTTATTTTAATTCTTTCCTGTTCAACAATATAAAAATCCCAGTATTCTTGTTTGTCTTCCATTTGGGCATACTAGTAATAAATACCATAATTTATTTTTTGGGTAAAATAACCATATTTTAAGTTATTTTTAATAAAATCTTGTACCCAACGTAATAATAGATATGGATTTTCTCGTTTATGTGATTC
>CALUYS010000037.1 GCA_944325065.1 Candidatus Gastranaerophilales bacterium
TGTTTGTCCATTTGCTAATATCAATTTAATTTCTGCAATTGATTTTTCTATGTTTATTTCTTGGAATATTTGGGGCACATAAATTTTATGAAGGAAGAATTTTATTTGGAATTATATACTTATTAACTGGAGGACTATTTGGAATAGGAGTTATATTTGATTTGATAATTCTTATTCTAAAGCCTAATCCATATTATCCATAAAAATAAATGAGCCATACAGAATATTGATAATTCAATACTTGTATGGCTTTTCAATACTGGTCGAGGTGACTACCTCTATATAAGCATATATCTATTGCAATTACTGAGTTTGTTTTATCAAAATCTATTTTTGAAATATGACCTTGAAATTTTTTATCTATTTAATTTTCAAATAACTTCCTTATAGTTTACATCTCACTTATTCCATCTGTTACATATTTTATATATTTTTCTTTCTCTTTTCTTTGATAAAAATTGAATACTTTACCATATTCATTAATGGTTGTTTGAATATCATGATGTCCCATTAATGTTTGAAGGACAGGAAGAGAAATACCTGCTTCAATACATCTTGTAGCAAAAGTATGCCTTAATCTATGAGAACTAAACTGTTTCCAATAACTTAGACCAATTTCTTTTGCAACTCTTTTTAAATAACTATTTACACTACTTTCTAAAATAAGTGAGCCATTTTCTTGGCAGAATAATAATTGTTCTTTATTATTTTCATTACTTTGTGCAAATTTAATTGCTTCAATAACATTATTTTTAAAAACATCATTAATCTGTACAAGTCTAGCACCGTCTTTTGTTTGAGATAAGCTAGATTCATGGATGTATGGCTTATGATTTTCATCATGTGTTAATATTTTACTAACACGAATGGTGTTACTGTTAATATCGACATCAGATGTATTTAAAGCCAAGACTTCTCCTAATCTCATTCCAGTGTACAATTCAATTAAGACTAGATTTTTAAAAGGATGAGTATCTTGTGATAAATATTTTTTAAATCTTCTTTCTTCATCAAATGTCATTGGATTTATTTGTTTTGTAGCAATCTTACTTTGAGTTTTTTCAATTTTATAAAAACCTCTAAAAAAGTTTTTAGTAATATAATTATTTTCTTCAGCATAATCATAAATTCTCGCAAGCATTCCATAATCTTTTTTTATTATAGAATTTGACTTATTTCTTTCATCTTCTAAGAATTCTTCAATTTGCTCTTTTTTAACTTTTTCAATAGGAATATTAGAAAACTTATATGGTTTTAATCTTTTTAAAGTACTCATATTTGTTCTATATGCATTTGTTCCAATCTTACCTTTAGATTTTTTAATATCTTCCATTTGCATTCCTATATTGTAAATTGTAACAGTTGTTTTTTGAATAATATTTTGTGGAAGCCCATTTCTTTTTACTTCATCTTTAAATTGATAAAGTTTATATAAAGCCTCATCTTCAGTTTGACCAGTAAATGTTTTCTTGATTTCTTTTCCAGTTTGTGGACTTCTTCCTAAATTTAAAATGGCTTTACAGCAAGATGAAATATAATAAATATCACAATTGTCTTTGTCACTACAATTTTTACATATAGAACATTTTGTGAGTTTTTTTCTATTGCTACAAATAGACCTATCCTTGCATTTTTTACAAGTTGGACAGATAGGTAAAGAATTAATTTTTTTCTTTGTTTTGACGGTATAAGTTCCAACTGTAATTCCTTTTGAGTGTTGCATTGTATGTATCCTCCTTACTTTAGAAGAAACTCCCTTGCAATAACTCATTGTACTTAATAAGACTTTATTTTATCGTGTTATGTAAGGGCGTTCTTGTAAATAGTTAGTTATTAAAATTCTTTGTTTAATTAAAACATTTCTTCATTCTGATTATTCAAAGTATGTTTTTCACTTAAAAATTTTTCTAAACAATCAGCTTTTACCCAAAAGGCTCTACCAATTCTTATGCTAGGAAAATCTTTTGAATTAAACAACTCTAAACATTTTGCATTACCTAAATGAAGAAGTTTTCTAACATCTTCTGGTGAATACATAACTATATTATCAAGTTTTTCCATAATCACACCTCCTTTAACTTGTTCCCTTTGTAAGTATTTTTCATAAATGTTTAAGTTAAATATTGTGTGATTTATGCACCCTTATGAGTCAATATTTAACATAACATTTTTAATTTTGTCAAGGACTATTTTAAAATTCCCTTCTATGTATAACAGCACTTAAATATCCAAAAGGTTACGATAATTTTTAAAATTTTTTTACTTTTCTATAAATTAACAGCACTTTTAATCTTACAAACCGGGACAAGTATTTAAAAATTTTTAAAACTTTTTTGAACTTTTTTATACATGCTTCTTTATTTAATAGCTCTAAAAATATAAAAAGAATATATTTTAAATAATAACTGATTTTAGGGACATTTGATATGGAATACATTTGTACTTTTATAATCTAATAAAATAATTTATAAGGAATATGTATAGGAACAAAATATTTTCTTAATTAAGAATTAAATGAAAACTATTTAGTACGAAAAATCATTTTAAAGTAAATTATCTTACATTTTATTCAGAAGCTAAATTTTATACAAAAATGAATTCCTTGTCCTAGCAAGCAATGAATCCGTTCACACGGATTCTATTCAATGGGATAAGCTCCCAAACCCTGAGTAGAAAAATTTTTGTTGAATAATTTATAAAAAGCTATTTATAAATTTTAAAAAAAATGTTAAAATAATTTTGATAATTTTATAGTTTGGAGTAAGATATGATAGAAGTAGAATATAAAGAAAATTTAGATGAAGGAATTTACGAAATAATAGACGAAGAATTTAATAAATTTGCCACCAAAAATGGAATTATTTGCAATTATAAATCATTTGCTTTTGTGGCTAAAGAAGAATCTAAAATTATTGGAATAATAACAGGAAATTCATATTATAAAGAAGTTCATATAAGTGATTTAATTGTATTAGAACAATATCGAAATAAACATATTGGAAGCAAATTAATGGAAACAGTTGAGAACTACTATAAAAATAAAGGATATGAAAATATAAATTTAACTACTTATGGATTTCAAGCACTTGAATTTTACAAGAAATGTGGATTTAAAGTTGAGTTTATTAGAAAAAGCAAAGAAAATCCTAAACTTAACAAATATTATTTGGTTAAATATTTTTAATCAATAGTATAGATAATTCAACTCATTAATAAACTTTTGAATAATGTCAAATAAAGAATTAAAAACATAGGTCATATATTTCTTTAGTATACAAAAATATGATATGTTTTAAAAGAATTTCTGGAGGTAGAGATGGAAATTGTAAAGCCATTTGTAAAATGGGCAGGAGGAAAAACTAGCTTAATTCCACAAATAACTAAATATTTCCCATTTGAATTAAGAAATGGAAAAATAGAAAAATATATAGAGCCTTTTGTTGGAGGTGGAGCTGTTTTAATAGACATTTTACAAAAATATGATGTAAAACAAGCTTATGCTTTTGATATAAATAAAGATTTAATAAATTGCTACAATGTAATTAAATATAAAGTTGAAGATTTAATTCAAAAGCT